>NZ_JBIVKB010000001.1:498988-1012513 GCF_044750545.1 Streptomyces sp. NPDC088794
CAAATGGACGGCGGTTCCCCCCCGCTGGGGGGGGGCCACCGCGCTGTGGTCACCGCGTCCCGCGCGCGCGCGGCGCCAAGGGGTAAAACAATCGGCGCGGGTGGACGCACCCCCTCCCGGGGCGCCCCACCACCGTCTTTTCGTGCGTGTCCGCTCAGGTCAGCGGTGGGCCCGGCTCCGGGGTCGGCAGCGGTTCCGGGGCCGGCATCGGGTCCGGGCGGACCGGATCGGGGGTCGGGGCCGGGCCCGGAGGTGCCGGTGCCGGAGGCGGCGGGGTGGGGGTCGGCGGCGGCGGGTTCGGCGTGGGGGCCGGGCCGGGAGGAGCCGGCTCGGGGCCCGGGGAAGGGTACGGGTCCGGCACGGGGGCCGGACCGGGTGTGGGGCTGGGGTAGGGCTCGGTCATCGAGGCCTCCTCGGTGCGTGCGGGTGGATGTCTGCTCTGGACTACTCCCCCGCGTACCCGACACCCGCCTTCACACTCGCGCTCCCGTGTGACGGTACGAGGACCAAGTGGGCCGAGGGGCGGTCAGAACCGTCCGGGGTGCGCCACCAGCCACTCCTTCGCCGCGCGCAGCAGCTCCGGGTCGGACTGCGGGGCGACCTCGGGGTGACGGGCGGCCCATTTGACGACGTACGGGCAGAGCGGGGCGACGACGATTCGCTCGCGCTCGGCGATGGCGTACACCTCGCGTGCGAGCTGGCCCGCGATGCCCTTTCCCTCGTGGGCCGGCTCCACGATCGTGTGGACCGGGACCAGGGCGCGCTCGGGGGACTCGAGGACGAAGTACTGGATGTGGCCGACGACTTCGCCGTCCGCGCCGCCGTCGCCGAAGGCCTCCAGGCGGCCCGCCGTCCGGTCGTCGCGGATCTCGATGTCGCTCATGAACACGCTCCTGGGAATCGGCGGATCAGGCCGGTACGGCCGGCGTCGGTCTCCCGAGCGTAACGGACGATGATCACTCGATCACAAGGAATCCGCGATGGGCGACGGCCGCCCGGCGAGGGGTCCCGCCGGGCGGCCGTCGTCGCCGAGGTCCCGCTACTGAGCCGGGCTCCCCGGTGCGGGAAGCGCGGGCAGGGGCGGGAGCGCCGGCAGCGGCGGCACCGCGCTGCCCAGGACGCCGGTGACCAGGGAGAGCACCGGCGACAACAGGCCGGTGACCGCGCCCAGTACCGCGCCCAGGTCGAGGGAGGACAGCGCCGAGACCAGCTTGTCGACCGCCGACTGGAGCTGGGCCACGGCGTCGGAGATCGGGTCGGCGGCCAGGGCCGTCGCGCCGGCGGGGGCGGCGGGCCGCTCCTGCACGCGCTGCCTGAGCGAGGCGTACGCGGTCTCGACGGCCTTGGTGTACGCGGCGGCCTCCGTCGCGTCGAGCGGTCGGCCGGTGCGGTCGGTGAGGTCGCTCAGCACGCCGAGCAGGGGGTCGGCCGCGGCGGTACCGCGGACCTCCCGCAGGTCGTCGAGCCATACGCCGAGGTCCTGCGCCCCGGCGGCCGTGGACGCCCCGGGGACGGACGACTGCGCGGAGGCGGTGCCGACGACGGGGCCGAAGACCAGCGCGGCGCAGAGGAGGGACGGCAGGAGCAGTCCACGGGAAACCAGGGGGGACATGCACATTCCTTTCGGGGGCTGTCAGGTGCAGCTCTCTAGGGCTCACCGTGAGAACCCCGTCGGCACCCCGCAACCGGCCGCGCGCCGGGCTCCCCGCCCCCTTGTGCCTTCGAGAAAGCGCCTACCTGCGGGTTCTCGCCCACGCACACCGTCTTCCGTACCGCCCGCGCGTTCGGCCGTCAGGGTACGGGCCCCCTCACGCGGCCGCCTCACGAGAGGTGTCCGCGACCGCGTCCTCGGGCTGCCGCTCGAACTGGGTCCGGTACAGCTCGGCGTACCGTCCGCCGGCCGTCAGCAGCTCGTCGTGCGTGCCGCGTTCCACGATCCGGCCCGACTCGACGACCAGGATCTGGTCGGCCGAGCGGACGGTGGAGAGGCGGTGGGCGATGACCACCGCGGTGCGGCCTGACAGTGCCTCGGCCAGGGCTTCCTGGACGGCGGCCTCCGAGGTGTTGTCGAGATGGGCGGTGGCCTCGTCGAGGATGACCACGCGCTGACGGGCCAGCAGCAGCCGGGCGATGGTCATGCGTTGGCGTTCGCCGCCGGAGAGCCGGTAGCCGCGCTCGCCGACCACCGTGTCGAGGCCGTCGGGCAGGGACCGGACGAGGTCGTCGAGGCGGGAACGGCGCAGGGCGTCCCACAGGTCCGCCTCGGTCGCGCCGGGCCTGGCCAGTTGGAGGTTGGCGCGGACGGTGTCGTGGAAGAGGTGGCCGTCCTGGGTGACCATGCCGAGCGTGGAGCGCAGGGAGGCGCCGGTCAGGTCGCGGACGTCGGTGCCGCCGATGCGTACGGCGCCCTCGTCGACGTCGTACAGGCGCGGCAGGAGTTGGGCGATGGTCGACTTGCCCGCGCCGGAGGAGCCGACGAGCGCCACGGTCCGGCCGGGTTCGGCGCGGAAGGAGATGCCGTGCAGGACCTCGGCGCCGCCGCGGGTGTCGAGGGAGGCGACCTCCTCCAGGGAGGCGAGCGAGACCTTGTCGGCGGACGGGTAGCCGAAGCGGACGTTCTCGAACTCGACGGCGACCGGGCCCTCGGGCACCTCGCGGGCGGTCGGTTTGTCGGTGATCAGGGGCTCCAGGTCCAGTACTTCGAAGACGCGCTCGAAGCTGACCAGTGCGCTCATCACCTCGACCCGGGCGCCGGCCAGCGAGGTGAGCGGTGCGTACAGACGGGTCAGAAGGAGGGCGAGGGAGACGACCGCGCCCGGCTCCAGGGTGCCGCGCAGGGCGAACCAGCCGCCCAGGCCGTAGACCAGGGCGAGCGCCAGGGAGGAGACGAGGGTGAGGGCGGTGATGAACGCCGACTGGGCGGTCGCGGTGCGGACGCCGACGTCACGGACCCGGCGGGCGCGGGCCGCGAACTCCTCGGACTCCTCCTCCGGGCGCCCGAAGAGCTTGACGAGGGTGGCGCCGGGGGCCGAGAAGCGCTCGGTCATCCGGGTGCCCATCGCCGCGTTGAGCGTGGCCGCCTCGCGCTGCATGCCGGCCATGCGGCTGCCCATGCGCCGGGCCGGGATCACGAACACCGGGAGCAGCGCGAGCGCGAGGAGGGTGATCTGCCAGGACAGGGTGAGCATGACGGCGAGGGTCAGCAGCAGCGTGACCAGGTTGCTGACCACTCCGGACAGGGTGTTGCTGAACGCGCGTTGGGCGCCGATGACGTCGTTGTTGAGACGGGAGACGAGCGCACCCGTACGAGTACGTGTGAAGAACGCGACGGGCATGCGCTGCACATGATCGAACACAGCCGTCCGCAGATCGAGGATGAGCCCTTCCCCCAGGGTCGCCGAGAGCCTTCGGCCGAGGATGCCGAGCGCCGCCTCCAGAACCGCCATCAAGGCGATGAGCAGGGCGAGGCGTACGACCGTGCCCTCGTCGCCGCCCGACACGATCGCGTCCACGACGCGTCCGGCCAGGACGGGGGTGGCGACGGCGAGCAGTGCGGTCACCACCCCGAGCACCACGAACCGGGCGATGCGCGCCCGGTGCGGACGGGCGTAGGCGCCGATGCGGCGCAGGGTGGCGCGGGCGAAGGGGCGGCTCTCCTGTTGGGCGTTCATGACACTCTGCAGCTGTGTCCACGCCGTGGTCTCCATGCTCATGGGAGAGAACGTAGAACCTCAAGCATCGTTGAGGTCAAGGCGCCTTCAAAGCCACCGCTCCCCAGGAACCCCCACGCCCCCCATTCCCTCAAGGACTCCAAGGACCCCATGACAGCCCCTCCCCAGCCGCTGTCCGCCTGTAAGCCTCTGGCCGTGATTCAGCCACCCGCCGTTGGCGCGGTGCGGAGACCCTCTTCAGATGTGACCACGGTTCAGCTCCCCGAAGGACCACTCCCCGAAGGACGATTCCCCCGACGCGTCCCGGTCCGCCAGATCCTGTGTCTGCTTCCGCTCCTGCTGGTCGTCGCCGTCGCCGTGCAGCACTGGTCGGTACTGGCCGAGGGCTTCGGCCATCTCCGGGAGGCCCAGTTGCCCTGGCTGCTGGCCGCGGTCGGCGCCACCTGTCTGACCTGGGTGGCGGCCGCCTTCACCCGGCAGGGCGCGGTCGTCGACCGGCTGCCCCGACGGCGGCTGCTCGCCACGCAGTTCGCGGCCGGCTCCGCCAACCACCTCCTGCCCACCGGCCTCGGCGCGAGCGCCGTCAACCTGCGGTTCATGTCGGTCTGCGGGATCCCGCTCGCCCGCTCATCGGCCGCGCTCGCCCTGTATCTGCTGGCGGAGTGCGTCGCCAGGGTGGGCCTGCTGGTCGCCCTGCTGCTGGTGTTCCCGGATGCGCTGCGGTTCGGCGAGCTGCTGCCCGAGGGCGCGATCGGCCCGCTGCTGATCGCCGTCGGCGGCGTACTGCTCGTGGCGGGTACGGTGTTCGCGTTCGTACGACGGCTGCGGGCGGCCGCGCTGTCCTTCCTCCGTACCGCGCTGGGCGAACTGCGCTCGGTGCACACCCGGCCCTCCCGCGCCCTCGCCCTGTGGGGCGGCTCGCTCGCCTTCCCCGCGCTCCAGGCGGCCGGACTGGTCCTGGTCGGACAGGCGTTGGGCCTCTCGGTGCCGCCCGCGCACATGGCGGTGGCCTATCTGGCGGCGACGGTCGCGGTCGCGCTGGTCCCGACGCCGGGCGGTATCGGCTCCGTGGAAGCGGCGCTGATCGTGGCGTTGGTGGCGGCGGGCGGCCCGGCGGCCGTGGCGACGGCGGTGGTGCTGGCGTACCGGATCATCACGGTGTGGCTGCCGTTGCTGCCGGGGGCGTTGACGCTGGGTGCGCTGGTGCGGTTGAAGGTGATCTGAGCCCGGTCGGTCACACCGGGTGGTGTCACCAGGGCACGGGCTTGCCGTCCCGGAAGAAGCCGCCGGTGGGCCCGTTGTCGGGCAGGGTGGCCGCCCAGACGATCCCGGCGGCGCCGTCGGCGACGGGCCGGCCACCGCCACCGCCCATGTCGGTGGCGACCCAGCCGGGGCAGATCGCGTTGACGAGGACGCGCTGCCGGCGCAGTTCGCCGGCCAGCAGGCAGGTGAGGGCGTTGAGCGCGGCCTTGGAGACGCCGTAGGCGGGGGTGCCGCCGCTCATCGACTGCAGGGAGGCGGCCTCGCTGCTGACCATGACCACCCGTGGATGCGGGCTGCGCCGGAGCAGCGGAAGCAGTGCCTGGGTGACCCGCCAGGCACCGAACAGGTTGGTGTCCAGGGCGCGTTGGACCTCGGCCAGATCCGCGGACCGGGCCTGGGCCCAGGTGTCGTAGAGGATCGCGGCGTTGTTCACGACGACGTCGACGCGCCCCACCTCCCGGGTGACCCACTCGCCCATGGCGGTCACGCTCGCCGCGTCGGAGACGTCGAGCTGGACGGCGGTCACACGCTCGCCCCGCGGGTCGATACGGGCCGCGGCGGCGCGGCCCTTGCCGAGGTCACGGGAGCCGAGCAGCACCCGATGCCCTCGGTCGGCGAGCTGCCGTACGACCTCGTACCCGATGCCGCGGTTGGCGCCGGTCACCAGGGCGACCGGCGGGGCCGTGCGCTCGACTGCCATCGGCACTCCCTCGGTAAGGGATCGGTACGGGATCCTCAGCGTCGCACAGCGGGTGGATCAACGGACGGACGGTCAACGGGGCGGCGCGGACTGTGCGAGATCCGGGGCGTTCACGCACGACCGGCGCCCACCTCGACCGGAGTGTTCACGGGCGGCCGACCGTCACCTCGACCGGACCGCCCTCCGAATCGACCCCGCCCGCCCAGCCGGCAGCCAGCCGCACCGTGCGGTTCGGGACGGCCGTCCAAACGCGCTGGCGGTGCAGCAGGCGACCGTCCTGGGTGACGTGCAGGAGGGGACGGTTGAGGAGGGTGGCGGTACGCAGGACGTACGGGTGACGGTCAGTCGGAGTGACACGGTTCGGGGCGATCCATCGCAGGGGTGGGGCGACGGTGAGGGGGACGCCGGTCGGCCAGGTCGTACCCGTGAGCCACTCCCGGACAGCACGGGCCGTGTGCGTCCCCTCTTCGGCCGCCGTGGCCGCGCTCTCCACGGCGTGCAGCACACTGCCGGCCGCGAAGACGCCGATGCGGGAGGTGCGCAGGGCACCGTCGACGGCGGGGCCACGGGTGCCGGGGTCCAGGTCGATGCCGCCGCGCCGGGCGAGTTCGTGGTCGGGGACGAAGTCGCCGGTGAACACGACGGTGTCGCAGGGCAGCACGGCCGTACGGCCCGCCCGGTGCCGTACCCGCACGCCCGACAGCCGTCCGTGGCCGAGGAGTTCGACGACGGTCGTGTCGGTCAGGAGAGGGACGCGGTGGCGGAGTCGGGTGGTCTGGGCGCGGACCGGCACGGACTGGGAGTACGCCAACTCCGTGACCATGGCGACGACATCGGCTCCGGCCGCCACCACCGTGTCGGCGGCGGCGTAGGAGACGTCCTCCGCGCCGACGACCACCGCGCGGCTGCCGATCCGCTGTCCGTGGAGGTGGACGGCCTGCTGGAGTTCGCCGGTGGTGAGGACGCCGGCGGGCCGGGTGCCGGGTACCAGCCGGGCGGCGCGGGGGCGTTCGCGGGCGCCGGTGGCCAGGACGATCGCGCGGGCGCGGAGGGTCTCGGGGCCGTCGGGACTCACGGTGGTGAGCGACAGTGGGCCCGCCCAGTCGAGGGCGGTCACTCCCGTGCGGACGACCGCGCCCGCGCGTGCCGCCACCGTGGTGAGCAGGCGGGCGTAACCGGGGCCGGTGAGCGGATGCAGCCACGTACCGAAGCCGCCGTGGGCGCAGTGCCGCGGCACTCCCCCGGCCCGCAACTCACGGTCCAGCACCTCTACTTGACCCACGCCGGCCACGGCCAGGCGAGCGGCGACCGCGAGGCCGGCCGGGCCGGCGCCCACGACGAGGACATCGACGTCCCTCATGCGCGGGCCCCCTCGAAAGCGGCGGTGAGCAGGCGGGCGCAGGTGAGGCGGAGAAGCCGGCACGGCCGACCCCCGAGGCCGCCGGGCACGCGATGCCTCCGCGCTTCCGCGGCCCGCGACTCCCTGTCCAGGACGTCGACGCGACCCGCGCCCGCCACGGCCGGGCGAGCCGCGGCCGCCAGGCCGGTATCCACCATGAGCACCTCCACCGCCCTCACCCCCGCGCCCCCTCGAACAACGCCCGTACGGCCGCACCGCAGTGGAAGCCCTGGCAGCGGCCGGAGCGGGCCCGGGTGCGGCGGCGCAGTCCGTCGACGGTATGGGGCGCGATCGTACTGGTGAGGGCGTCGCGGATCTCGCCGCGGGAGACGCGTTCGCAGTGGCAGACGAGGGTGCCGTACTCGGGGTCCTGGGCGATGAGTTCAGGGCGTTGGTAGGGGCGGGGGAAGGCCTCGCCGAGGTTGGGCATGTGGATCGGGGTCAGGTCACGGGGTGGGGTCAACTCCAAGCCGGTGTCGGCCAGTAGGGCGGTGACGTGGTCCGCGATGGCGAGGGAGGCGGTGAGGCCGGTGGAGCGGATGCCGCCGACGGTGACGGTGGCCTGCTCGGGGTGGGCGAGGATGCGGTAGTCCTCGTGCTCGGTGGCGGCGCGCAGTCCGGCGTAGACGGCGGTGACCTCCTCGTCGAGCAGGTCCGGCAGGATGCGGCGGCCCTGTTCGCGCAGGCGGGACAGGGCGTCGGCGGTGGAGCCGGTGGCGTGCTTGTCGCGCAGGTTCTCGGCGGTCGGGCCGAGCAGGACGTTGCCGTAGACGGTGGGGGCGACCAGGACGCCTTTGCCGAGTGCCGTGGGAACGGGCAGCAGGATGTGGTGGACCAGGGCGCGGGCGAACTTGTCGAAGACGAGGAGTTGGCCGCGGCGAGGGGTGACCGCGAAGTCGTCGTGGCCGAGCCGTCGGTCGAGGGTGTCGGCGTGCAGCCCGGCCGCGTTGACGAGCCGGCGGGCGCGGAGCGGGCCGCGGGTGGTGCCGAGGCGGTGGACGCCGCCCTCCCGACCGACCTTTTCCACCCGGGAGTTGAGGTGCAGGTCCACTCCGTGCCGGACCGCCTGGGTGGCGTACGCCAGAGTCGTCGTCCAGGGGCAGATGATGCTCTCGCCGGGGATGTGCAGGGCACCGAGGGCGCCGGGGCCCAAGTGCGGTTCTCGTGCGTAGAGTTCGGCGGGTCCGAGCTCGCGTGCGTCCGCGTAGGCGTTGCGCTCGGCCTTCTCGGCCAGGCCCGGCAGGGCGGCGAGTTGGGTCTCGTCCCAGGCGACCAGCAGCGCGCCGACTGGTTCGACGGGGATGCCCGACTCGGCTGCGTAGAGCGCGAGTTGGCGGGACCCCTCCCGGACCAGCCGCGCCTCCAGCGAGCCGGGGACCGCGTCGAACCCGGTGTGCAGGATGGCGGTGTTGGCCTTCGAGGTGCCCTGGCCGACGTCGTCCTGGGCCTCGACGAGGGCGATCCGGAGATCCGCGTGGCGGGCCAGCCGGCGGGCGATCGCGCAGCCGACGACCCCGGCGCCGACGATCGCGACGTCGTACACGGTCCGGGGCAGCAGCCCGCTCGCGGTGACCGTCACGCGGGGGCCCGGTCCAGCAGTGCGGCGACCTCACGGCGGAAGCCGGCCAGGCGTTCGGCGGCCTCGTCGGCGGTGATGCGCGGCTCGTAGACGGCGGCCGGCTTCCAGTCCGGCAGTGCGTCGGCGACCGTGAGCCCGGGCCGGGCACCGATGCGGGCCAGGGTGCCGACGCCGAGCGCGGTGGCGTCGGGCAGGGCGGACACCTCGACGGGGCGTTGCAGCAGGTCGGCCTGGGTCTGCATGAGCAGGGCCGAGCGGGTCAGGCCGCCGTCGACGCGCAGTTCCCGTAGGGGTTCCCCGAGGTCGGTGGCGGCCGCCTCGGCGAGTTCGACGACCTGGGCGGCGAGTCCTTCGCACAGGGCGCGCACCAGGTGCCCGGGGGTGGTGTCGAGACCGAGTCCGGTGAGCGAGCCGCGCAGGTCGCCGCGCCACCAGGGGGCGGCGAGCCCGGCGAGGGCCGGGACGAAGGTGACGCCACCACTGTCGGGAACAGCACCGCCGACCGTGTCGAGGTGGCCCGCTCCCTTGATCACGCCGAGGTCGGTGAGCCAGCGCACCGCGGAGGCGGCCGTGTAGACCTGGCCGTCGAGGCAGTAGCCGGTGCGGCCGGCCACCCGCCAGGCGACACAGCTGACCAGTCCCGAGGTGCCGTGCCGTGGTGCGTCGCCGGTGTGGGCGAGGAGGAACGCGCCTGTGCCGTAGGTGCACTTGGCGCTGCCGGGGGCGGTGACGCGCTGGGCGAGCAGGGCGGCCTGCTGGTCGACAGCGAGGCCGGTGACGGGCAGCTCCGGTCCCAACTCGCGGGTGATGCCGACCGGTTGAGCGTTGTCGACGATCTCGGGGAGCCGTTCGTCCGACAGCCCGTACAGGTCCAGGGCGCGCGGCGACCACCGTACGCGGTCGAGGTCGAGGAGTTGGGTGCGCCCCGCGGTGGCCGCGTCGGTGACGAAGGCGCCGGTGAGGCGGTGCACGAGCCAGGTGTCGCTGGTGGTGACGACGCCCTCTCGGGTGAGGTGGCGGCGGATCCAGGCCATCTTCGGGGCGGCGAAGTACGGGTCCAGGGGCAGGCCGGTCAGGGCGCGCAACTCGTCGGCGTGCGGGGCTAGTTCGGCGCTGAGGGTCTCGGCGCGGCGGTCCTGCCAGACCAGGGCGTCGGTGAGCGGGCGGCCGGTGTCCGGGTCCCAGGCCAGGACGGTCTCGCCCTGGTTGGCCAGGCCCAGGGCGACGACGGGTTCACGGGCCTCGGCGAGGGCGCGGGAGCCGGCGTCGAGCACCGAGCGGTACAGCTCCTCCGGGTCGACCTCCACTAGGCCGCCGGGCAGATGGCGGGGGTGCACGGCGGCGAACCCGGTGCCGATGACGCCGCGTTCGGGGCACAGGACGAGTGCCTTGGTGCCGGACGTGCCCTGGTCGACGGCGAGTACCGCACCTGTCATCGCTGCGTCTGCCAACGAAGTCTCCTGTCCCGACGAAATCCCTTGCACATCCCGAAAAGACAGAACGCCCGGTATCCCGAACCCCTTCGACTCCCCCGTCCCGGTTCCCTCATCCCGGCTCTCGGCTCAGCTCTCCCGGCGATCACTGCGCGCCAGACTGCCGCCGCGCCGCCTACCGCGTCAAGCAACGCTGACGACTGGTCAACTCCCTTTGGACCCACGGGTATACGCCAGCATCAGGGAAACCGGTGGAGCGAGGGGACCCGCACCCCTACAGTGGCCGCCGTCCGATCGCACACCCCTCGATCGTCGCCCGCAGGAGGGCTGTTTGTTACTCCACTCCGCCAGGCCCCGCCCCCACCACGGGGCGGGCGGCTGAATGGCCCGAGAAGGAGCACGTCCCACCTACGACCCCGCCGGGCACGACCCGGCCCTGCGCGCCGCCCTCCAGGACCTGCGCACCGGACGCTGGATGTCCATGCGCGGCCTGCTCGCCGACACCACCACATGGTGGCGGTGGACCCAGCGCACCCAGGTGCTCGCCACCGCGGCGGCCGGCACCGACGTCGTGCGGACCTGGCTCGACGAGGAACCGCACAGCGTCCCGGCCCTCGTCATGCACGCCCGGGTCGCCGTGGAGCGGGCGCTGCGGGCGCACCGGGAGGACCACGGCCGCACGCGTGAACTGTGGCGGGAGGCCTGGCAGTCGTGCGACGCGGCGGCCCGGGCAGCACCGCAGGACCCTGTCCCCTGGGTGTGTCTGCTGGCCCTCGCCCCGCTCGACCGGGAGCAGTTACGGCCCGAGCACCGGGTGGCGCCGCCCGAGGCGATGCTGCCGCCGGGGCCGTGGGGGCTGCTGGCGGAGGCCGGCAAGCGGGACCCGTACAACCGCGAGGCGTACCACCGCATGCTGCAGTTCCTGTACGCGCGCGGCCCCGCCGGACGCCTCGCGGAGGCGACCGGGTTCGCCCAGTGGGCCGCGGACACGGCACCGCCGGGATCCGCCCTGCACGTCCTGCCGCTGTACGTACGCGTCGAGCGCTATCGCCGCACGGGCGCCCGGGACGCCGCGCTCGATCTGCACTGGGTCGCCGAGGACGCCGGCCGTGAGACCCGGCAGGCCCTGCACTCCTGGTTCGAGGTCACCCGCAGCGACGAGCGCTCCCCGCTCGACCTCAACCATCTCGCCCACGCTCTGTGGGGCGCCCTCCAATTCCCTGACGCGGCCCGGGTGTTCGACGCGCTCGGCCCGTACTGGACGCCCGTCCCCTGGATCCACCGCGCAGCCGACCCCGGCGACCGTGCCCAGGCATTGGAGGTCTTCCTCCAGGCCCGGACGCGCAGTTCGGCGGCGCGCAAGCAGTCCTGACCGTCCTTCCCTCCGGAGGTTTCCGCATGTCGAGCACGAGCAGTCCCCACCCGCACGACGAAGAAGAGCGCCTCCGCGAACTCGGCTACCGGCCGGTGCTGGCCCGCCGGATGGGCGGCTTCGGCAACTTCGCGATCAGCTTCTCGGTGATCTCGATCCTGTCCGGCTGCATGACCCTGTACGGCTTCGGCATGGGCGCCGGCGGCCCCGCCGTGATGCTGTGGGGCTGGGCGGGCGTAGGCCTGTTCGTGCTGTGCGTGGGGCTCGCGCTGGCCGAGGTCACCAGCGCGTACCCGACCTCCGGCGCCCTCTACTACATGGCCGACCGGCTCGGCGGCCGGCGTTGGGGCTGGTACACGGGGTGGCTGAATCTGCTCGGTCTCTTAGGCGCGATCGCCGGCATCGACTACGGGGCCGCCCTGTTCACGGGCGCGTTCGCCAGCATCCAGTGGGGGTTCGAGCCGACACCGGGCAAGACCATGCTGATCTTCGTGGCGATCCTGCTGCTGCACGGCGTGCTGAACCTGTTCGGGGTCCGGCTGGTCAGCGTGCTCAACTCGATCAGCGTGTGGTGGCACCTGGCCGGAGTCGCCGCCATCGTCGGCGCGTTGGCGATCGTCCCCGACCACCACCAGTCGCCGTCCTTCGTGTTCACCGAGTTCGTGAACGACACCGGCTGGTCCAACCCCCTCTACGTGGCGGCGATCGGCCTCCTCCTCGCCCAGTACACCTTCTCCGGCTACGACGCCTCGGCCCATCTCTCCGAGGAGACCTCCAACGCCTCGGTGTCGGCGGCGAAGGGGATCGTGCGCTCCATCTGGGTGTCCTGGATAGCGGGCTTCGTGCTGCTCGCGGGTCTCACCTTCGCCATCCAGGACTACGCCGCCACCAGGGCCAGCGACACCGGGGTGCCGCCCGCGCAGATCCTGCTCGACGGTCTGGGCACCGACGGCGCGAGCGCGCTGCTGCTCGTGGTGATCGTGGCCCAGCTCTTCTGCGGCAACGCCGAGGTGGCCGCCGCCAGCCGCATGGTGTTCGCCTTCAGCCGGGACGGCGCCCTGCCCGGCTCCGGCCTGTGGCGCAAGGTCAGCACCCGCACCCAGACCCCGGTGGCGGCCGTCTGGCTGGCCGTGGTGGTGGCCGGTCTGCTCGCGCTGCCGTCCCTGTACTCGGCGACGGCGTACGGCGCGGTCACCGCCATCAACGTCATCGGCATCACCCCGGCGTACGCCATCCCCGTCCTGCTGCGGCTGCGCGCGGGCGACCGATTCACGCCCGGGCCCTGGCAGTTGGGCCGGTGGAGCAAACCGGTCGGCTGGGTCGCCGTGGTGTGGGTGGCCTGCGTGACGGTGCTGTTCTGCCTGCCGCAGTCGTCGCCGGTGACGGTCGACTCGATGAACTACGCGTCCGTCGCGCTCGCCGTCGTACTCGTCCTCGCCACGGTGTGGTGGTATGTCGCCCGCCGTTCGTACGGAACGCCCAGGACGGCCGCGTACGGATCGGACCACGAGCAGGCCGAACTCGCGGAGGGTATTGTCTGATCCGCGCTGGTCAGGTACGAACTGCCGTGCGGGATAGGGCACGATGAACGCTCGCACTTCCCGTATCGAGCAGGTGGCAACGTGACGACACTTCACATCCGGTTCCCGGCGGCAACTCGCGCCGCGCACAAGCTGGTCGGAGGTGACCGGTGACCCGAGGGCTCACCCTGGACGACTGGGTCCATGCCGGAATCGCCCTGGCCGCCGGTCTGTTGACCGCGTTCCTGTTGCGCATGCTGCTGCGGTGGCTCGGTCGGCACGCCGACCGCACCCGCTGGAGCGGCGACGACGTCATCGTGGAGGCGCTGCGCACCGTCGTGCCGTGGGCGGCGTTCCTCGGCGGCGTCGCGTCGGCGGGCGCCGCGCTGCCGTTGACGAAGTCGGTGCAGCACCACGTCAATCAGACGCTCACCGTGGTGCTCATCTTCGTCGTCACGCTGGCGTCGGCCCGGGTGATCGCCGGTCTGGTGCGGGCGGTCACCCAGTCCCGCTCCGGGGTCGCCGGGTCGGCCACGATCTTCGTGAACATCACCCGCGTACTGGTCCTCGCCATCGGCTTCCTGGTGGTCCTCCAGACGCTGGGCATCTCGATAGCCCCGATGCTCACCGCCCTGGGCGTGGGCGGTCTGGCGGTCGCGCTCGCCCTCCAGGACACCCTGGCGAACCTCTTCGCGGGTATCCACATCCTCGCCTCCAAGACCGTGCAGCCCGGCGACTACATCAAGCTGAGCAGCGGCGAGGAGGGCTATGTCGAGGACATCAACTGGCGTCAGACGACGGTCCGGGCGCTGTCCAACAACCTGGTCGTGATCCCCAACGGGCAGCTCGCGAAGACGAACATGACCAACTTCATGCGTCCCGAGCAGGACCTGACGATCCTGGTCCAGGTCGGAGTCGGCTACGACAGCGACCTGGAGCACGTCGAGCGGGTCACCCTTGAGGTCATCGCGGACGTGATGACCGGGATCAGCGGCGCCCTTCCGGAGCACGAACCGGCGGTCCGCTTCCACACGTTCGGGGACTCCCGGATCGGCTGCACCGTGATCCTGGGCGTCGGCGAGTTCAGCGACCAGTTCCGCATCAAGCACGAGTTCATCAAGCAGTTGCACCGGCGCTACCGCGACGAGGGCATCCGGATCCCGGCGCCCACGCGGACGGTGGCGCTCCAGCAGGGATCGCTGTCGATTCCGCAGCAGCGCAGCTCGGCGGAGGTGGGCGACATGACTGCCGCCCACCCCGAATGAGCCAGGTGACCTACAGGGTCGCCGAGTTGTCGTGGTGCCCGCTCGTCCGCTTGCGCGGCGCGAGCGTGGAGCTCGCGGGCGTGACCGTCCAGTCCGGGTGACCGGGCATCCGGGGGGTCTTCGTGCCGTAGAGCCAGTCGCGCAGGAAGCCCGACAGGTCCTGGCCGGAGACCTCCGAGGCGACGGCGATGTAGTCGTCCGTCGTCGCCGAGGAGTTGCGGAAGCGGTTCAGGAAGGTGCTCTCGATGTTCGCGAAGACGCTCTCGCCGACCAGCTGGCGCAGGGCGTACAGCACCAGCACACCGCCGAGGTAGCGCTGGTTGTCGAACAGGTTGGCCTCGTTGGGCGCGGCCACCGGCCCCGAGTCACGGCGCCACTGGTCGCCGAGCGCGTAGGTGTTCTTCATCCGGGCTTCCATCGTGGTCAGGCCGATGGAGTCGGCCCAGCCGCGCTCGTAGCGGTACAGCAGCCCGTAGAAGTCGGCGTGTCCCTCGTTCAGCCACAGGTCGGCCCAGTTGCCGGGGCTGACGAGGTTGCCGAACCAGGAGTGGACCAGCTCGTGCATCATGTGCGAGCCGATGGCCTTCTCCGCCTGGAGCAGGAAGTTCGGCTTGTACAGGGTGAGGGTCTGCGTCTCCAGGCCGGTGAAGTCGAAGGCGTCCGCCTTGTCGGTGTTCGCCGGCAGCAGGCCGTACGTCTCGAACGGGAAGGCGCCCAGGCGCGCTTCCAGCCACTGGACCAGGTTCGGGGTGAGCGCGAGCGCCGGTTCGAGGGCGGCGGCGCGGGCGGCCGGGACGACATCGCGCAGCGGCAGGCCGTTCGGGCCCTGCCGGTCCTTGATGACGTAGTCGCCGACGGTGATCTGCGCCAGCTCGGTGGCCATCGGCTCACGGGACTTGTACGAGTACGCCGTGCGGCCGTCGGCCAGCGCCTCGGTGCCGGTGAGCAGGCCGTTGGCGACACCGCGTGTTCCCGCGGGTGCGGTGACGCGGAAGGTGAAGTCCGCCTTGTCCGACGGGTGGTCGTTGCACGGGAAGACGGTGTGCGCCGAGTTGGGCTGCGGGCAGATCGCGAAGCCGTCCGGGGTGACGACCCAGGCGGTGTGCGCGAGGGCGCGGGCCGGGTCGGCGCCGTACTCGACGCAGATCGTCGTCCGGGCCTTCGTGGGCAGCGGACGGGCGGGGGTGATCCGCAGCTTCTCGCCCACCTGCTCGAAGGTGGCGGCGCGGCCGCTGACGCGGACGGCGCGTATGTCCAGGCCCAGGGCGTCCAGGGAGAGCCGGGTGAGGGCCTGGGTGGTGGTTATCTTCAGGGTCGCCTTGCCCTCGACCAGCTTGGTGGTCGCGTCGTAGGCGAGGTCGAGGTGGTAGGCGGAGACCCGGTAGCCGGCGTTGCCGAGGCTCGGGTAGACGGAGTCCCCCAACGTCTCGGGCCCGGGCGTCCCCCCGCCCGTGGTGCCCCCGTCCCTGGTGGCCGCCGAGGCCTGGGTGCCGATGGTCATGGCTGCGGCGGTGCCGATCAGGGCGGCAGCCGGGGCGGTCACTCTGGTGCGATATCTCATGATCCGCTTTCGCTCGGGCGGCCGGGTGGTCGGTCCGGCCGTCGGATGAGTCGTGCGCTGGCGTCGCACGACCCGGGTCATCCACCCGAGTAGTGCGATCACCCCTCTATGACTCCAAGATCGTGCGCGGAGGTTGCATCGCGAGAGCAGGATGTTGTCCGGACGTCGGGAGCGGGATGTTGTCCGGAAGTCCGGACGGACCGCTGTCGAGCCGACGTCGGTCACGAGATATCTTGATGTCGAGCAATGTTGCAGACGTGGAGCGGAGCACCCGGTGACTGACTCGACCATCTTCTATACGCACACTGACGAGGCCCCTGCCCTGGCAACGTATTCCTTCCTGCCGGTGGTCCAGGCGTACGCCTCGCAGGCGGGGGTCGCCGTGGAGACGCGGGACATCTCGCTGGCCGGGCGGATCATCGCCCTGTTCCCGGAGTACCTGACCGAGGACCAGCGGATCCCGGACGCCCTCCATGAGCTCGGCGAGCTGGCCAAGACGCCCGAGGCCAACATCATCAAGCTGCCGAACATCTCGGCGTCCATCCCGCAGCTCAAGGCCGCCGTCGCCGAGCTGCAGAGCCAGGGCTACGCGCTGCCGGACTACCCGGACGACCCCAAGACCGACGAGGAGCGGGACGTCCAGTCCCGCTACGACAAGGTCAAGGGCTCCGCCGTGAACCCGGTGCTGCGCGAGGGCAACTCCGACCGGCGCGCCCCCGCCTCGGTCAAGAACTACGCCAAGACCCACCCGCACCGCATGGGCGCCTGGACCCCCGAGTCCAAGACCAACGTGGCGACGATGGGCGTGGACGACTTCCGCTCCACCGAGAAGTCCGCGGTGATCTCCCAGGCGGGCTCGCTGCGGATCGAGCTGGTCGGCGACGACGGCTCCACCACGGTGCTGCGCGAGTCGGTACCGGTCCTCGCGGACGAGGTCGTCGACGCGTCCGTGCTGCACGTGGCCCCGCTGCGCGAGTTCCTCACCGCGCAGATCGCCCGCGCCAAGGCCGAGGGCGTGCTGTTCTCCGTGCACCTCAAGGCCACGATGATGAAGGTCTCCGACCCGATCATCTTCGGTCACGTGGTGCGCGCCTTCTTCCCGAAGACCTTCGCCGCGTACGGCGAGACGCTCGCCGCGGCCGGCCTGACCCCGAACGACGGTCTGGGCGGTATCTACAAGGGCCTGGAGGCGCTGCCCGAGGGCGCCGCGATCAAGGCCTCCTTCGACGCCGAGCTCGCCGAGGGCCCGGCGCTCGCGATGGTCGACTCCGACAAGGGCATCACCAACCTGCACGTGCCGTCCGACGTGATCGTCGACGCCTCGATGCCGGCCATGATCCGCACCTCGGGCCACATGTGGGGCCCGGACGGCGCCGAGGCCGACACCCTCGCGGTGCTGCCGGACTCCTCGTACTCCGGCGTCTACCAGGTCGTGATCGACGACTGCCGTGCCAACGGCGCCTACGACCCGGCCACGATGGGTTCGGTCCCGAACGTCGGTCTCATGGCGCAGAAGGCCGAGGAGTACGGCAGCCACGACAAGACCTTCGAGATCCCGGCCACCGGCACGGTCCGCCTCGTCGACCAGGCGGGCAACGTGGTGATCGAGCAGGCCGTCTCGGCCGGCGACATCTTCCGCGCCTGCCAGACCAAGGACGCGCCGATCAAGGACTGGGTGAAGCTGGCCGTCACCCGTGCCCGCGCCACCGGCAGCCCGGCCGTCTTCTGGCTGGACGAGACCCGCGCGCACGACGCCAACCTGATCGCCAAGGTCAACGCCTACCTGACGGAGCACGACACCGAGGGCCTGGACATCCGGATCCTCAACCCGGTCGAGGCGACCAAGCTGTCGGTCGAGCGCATCCGCCGCGGCGAGGACACCATCTCCGTCACCGGCAACGTGCTGCGCGACTACCTGACCGACCTCTTCCCGATCCTGGAGCTGGGCACCAGCGCGAAGATGCTGTCGGTGGTCCCGCTGATGGCGGGCGGCGGCCTGTTCGAGACGGGCGCCGGCGGCTCCGCGCCCAAGCACGTCCAGCAGCTGGTCAAGGAGGACTACCTGCGCTGGGACTCGCTCGGCGAGTTCTTCGCGCTGGTCCCGTCCCTCGAGCAGTACGCCGAGTTCACGGGCAACGCGCGGGCCAAGGTCCTCGCCGACACCCTCGACCGCGCCACGGCGACCTTCCTCAACGAGGACAAGTCCCCGACCCGTCGCGTCGGCGGCATCGACAACCGCGGCAGCCACTTCTTCCTCTCCCTGTACTGGGCGCAGGAGCTGGCCGCGCAGACCGACGACGCCGACCTGGCCAAGGCCTTCGCGCCGCTGGCCGAGACGCTCGCCGCCAACGAGGAGAAGATCGTCGGCGAACTGCTCGCCGTCCAGGGCTCCCCGGTCGACATCGGCGGCTACTACCAGCCCGACCCGGCCAAGGCGGCCAAGGTCATGCGCCCCTCGACCACGTGGAACGAGGCGCTCGCGTCCCTGTGACGCCCGCTTGATCTCGTACGCCGCCCCGGCCGGGTTCTCCCGGCCGGGGCGGCTGCGTTGCGGGCCCCGGGCCCCACCGCCGCACCGGATCACCAAAAGCCCCGTACCGGTTCATGAAGGCTCTGTGTCACGCGCGACGAGACGCTGGTCCGCGCCGATCATCCGTGGTTCGCTCGTCGTATGACGGTGCTCGTGACCCGGCGCCACGTCGACTACGTGCGCGTGACCACCACTGCGTGTAGTGCCGTGAGCTGACGCTCCCCTCCGGCCCTTCCCCCGCCTTCCGCTGCCGTGCTCCCGCGTGTCCGCACGCGTACGCCGGCATGCCCCTTTGCACGAGGAGCAGCACCATGAGCCAGCCCATCGACTCCGTCACCGCCGGTCACACGCCCGAGGACGAACCCGCGGGCCCCGACACCTCGGCCTGGTCCTTCGAGACCAAGCAGATCCACGCGGGTGCCGCGCCCGACCCGACCACCGGTGCCCGCGCGACGCCGATCTACCAGACCTCGTCGTTCGTCTTCCGGGACACCCGGCACGCCGCCGACCTGTTCTCGCTCGCCGAGCCCGGCAACATCTACACCCGCATCCACAACCCCACCCAGGACGTCTTCGAGCAGCGCGTGGCCGCGCTGGAGGGCGGTGTGGCGGCCGTGGCCCTGGCCTCCGGACAGGCCGCGGAGACCCTGGCGATCCTCACCCTGGCGAGCGCGGGCGACCACCTCGTCTCCAGTACGTCGCTGTACGGCGGCACCTACAACCTGTTCCGGCACACCCTGCCGAAGCTGGGCATCGAGGTCTCCTTCGTGGACGACCCGGACGACATCGAGGCCTGGCGGGCCGCGATCCGGCCCAACACCAAGGCGCTGTTCGCGGAGACGCTGGGCAACCCGCGGGGCAACGTGCTCGACGTGCGGGCGGTCGCGGACGCGGCGCACGAGGCGGGCGTACCGCTGATCGTCGACAACACCGTCCCGACTCCCTTTCTCCTGCGGCCCATCGAGCACGGCGCGGACATCGTCGTGCACTCGGCGACCAAGTTCCTCGGCGGACACGGGACGACCATCGCGGGGGTCGTCGTGGACGGCGGCACCTTCGACTTCGGAGCCCACGCGGAGCGGTTCCCGGACTTCACCGAGCCCGACCCGAGCTACCACGGCCTCCAGTACTGGCCGGCGCTCGGCCCGGGCGCCTTCGCGATCAAACTGCGGGTGCAGCTGCTGCGCGACCTCGGCCCGGCGCTCTCCCCGCACTCCGCGTTCCTGCTGCTCCAGGGCGTGGAGACGCTGAGCCTGCGCATCGAGCGGCACTCGTCGAACGCCCAGGCGCTGGCCGAGTGGCTGGAGCAGCGGGACGAGGTGGCGGCCGTCCACTACCCGGGCCTGCCGTCCAGTCAGTGGTACGAAGCCGGGCAGACGTACCTGCCGCGCGGGGCCGGCGCCGTCGTCTCCTTCGAGCTGCGGGACGGCGTCGAGGCGGGCAAGCGGTTCGTGGACGCCGTGGAGCTGTTCAGCCACCTGGCCAACATCGGTGACGTCCGCAGCCTGATCATCCATCCGGCGTCCACGACCCACAGCCAGCTGGACGAGGGGCAGTTGGCCGCCACGGGGACCTCGCCGGGCCTGGTGCGCCTGTCGGTCGGCATCGAGAACCTCGCCGACCTCAAGGCCGACCTGGAGGCCGGATTCCGCGCGGCCAAGGGCGCGTAGGTGCCGGCGGCCGCCACCGCTGCTCCTGATGGTCCCCTCCCGCCGGCCACCGGGGCCTGGCGGGAAGGGGACCCGCCCGGGCGGCGCCGGTGGCACACCCCGGAGAAGCCGCTCCCGCTGGAGGCGGGCGGTGAACTGCCGGGCGCGCGGCTGGCGTTCGAGACCTGGGGGCGGCTCGCGCCGGACCGCGCCAACGCCGTCCTCGTCCTGCACGCCCTCACCGGCGACAGCCATGTCGTGGGCCCGGCCGGGCCCGGGCACCCGACCGCCGGCTGGTGGGACGGGCTGGTCGGCCCCGGGCTCGCGCTCGACACCGACCGCTGGTTCGTCGTCGCCCCGAACGTCCTGGGCGGCTGCCAGGGCAGTACGGGACCGGCGTCGACGCGTCCCGACGGGCGCCGGAGCTGGGGCGGCTCCTTCCCGTTCCTGACCCAGCGCGACCAGGTCGCCGCCGAGGCCGGGCTCGCCGACGCGCTGGGCGTCGAGCGGTGGGCACTCGTCGTCGGCGGGTCGATGGGCGGGATGCGGGCCGTGGAGTGGGCGGTGTCCCACCCCGAGCGCACCGGCGCGCTGCTGCTGCTCGCCACCACGGCGGCGGCGAGCGCGGAGCAGATCGCCTGGTCGAACATCCAGCTGCACGCCGTCCGTTCGGACCCGCACTGGCAGGGCGGCGACTACCACGACACCGCCCGCGGACCCCGCACCGGCCTGGGCCTCGCCCGCCGACTCGCCCACGTCACCTACCGCAGCGAACCCGAACTCCGGCTCCGCTTCGGCCGCACACCCCAGGGCACCGAGGATCCCTGGAACGGCGGCCGCTACCAGGTCGAGTCCTACCTCGACCACCACGCCGCCAAGCTGGTCCACCGTTTCGACGCGGGCAGTTACGTGGTCCTGTCCGAGGCCATGAACGCCCACGACGTCGGCCGGGACCGCGGCGGCACCCGGTCCGCGTTGAGCCGGGTCACCGCGCGCACGCTGGTCGCGGGCGTCGACTCCGACCGCCTCTACCCGCTCGCACAGCAGGCCGAGTTGGCCGCGCTGATCCCGACCGCCGACCGGTTGCGGGTGATCGAGTCGCCGTACGGGCACGACGGGTTCCTGATCGAGACGGAGCGGGTCGGGGAGCTCGTTCGGGAACTCCTGGGCCCCGGCTGACAGTTGGCGCCGGCTCGCGGGCCCGGCTGTTGTCCCGGGCCGGCTGCTGCTCCGGGCCGCCCGCTCACCAGTCCCGCGTGCCGATCAGCTCCTCCACGTCCGCGTTCTCGAAGCCGTAGGTCTTCGCGACGAACCAGAAGTCCTCGGCTATCTCCTCGCGGGCCACGGTCTCGATCTCACTGCCGGCCTCCTCGAAGGCGGTCTCGAGGTCGTTGAACTCGTCGGTGGCGGCCTGGGTGAGGACGTACAGCGCGTCCAGGTCGGCGGGCCGCTCGGCCTCGATGCGCTCGCACAGCCGCAGCAGGATGTCCCGGCCCCGGTCCACCACGTGGTCGGGGTAGTAGGCGTCCCTGTACAGCGCCTTGAGAAACGCGTGTGCGGCCGCCTGCTGGTTGCTGATGGGCATGGTGCTCCCCCGGGTTCGTGCCCACGGACGTCTCGCGGATGTCCGTGCCTGTCGATGTGGCACCTTTGATGCTGCCACGCACCACTGACAACGCCCCCTTCCAAGTCTCTTGGAGCAGCCCAGTGCCGCCCGCGCCGTTCGAGCTTCTGCCCGGCCCCGCCGACTCCCCCGTGATCCTGCACGTACCGCACTCCTCACGGGTCGTTCCGGCCGAGGTGCGCGCGGGGATCGTGCTGGACGACGCGGCGCTGGAGCGGGAGTTGGACCACATCACCGACGCGCACACCGCCGAACTGGCCGAGGCCGCGGCCGGGTTGTCGGCCGTCATGCCCTGGCGGTTCGTCAACCGGCTGTCGCGGCTGGTCGTCGATCCGGAGCGGTTCCCCGACGAGCGGGAGGAGATGCTGTCGGTCGGGATGGGCGCGGTGTACACGCGGACCACGCACCGGGGCGAGCTGCGGCCCGCGGACAGCGACCCCGAGCCGCTGATCGACCGCTGCTTCCGGCCGTACGCGCAAGCGATGACGGACGCGGTGGCCGGCCGGCTGGCCGCCACCGGGCGGGCCGTCGTCATCGACGTCCACTCCTATCCGTCCGCGGCGCTGCCGTACGAGCTGCACGGCGAGGGCCCCCGGCCGCCGGTCTGCCTGGGCACCGACCCCTTCCACACGCCGCCCGAGCTGCTGACGGCCGCGCGGGAGGCGTTCGCCGGGTGCGGGGAGACGGGGGTGGACAGCCCGTTCGGCGGGGCGTACGTACCGCTGGAGTTCTACGGGAAGGATCCGCGGGTGGCGGCCCTGATGGTGGAGATCCGCCGGGATCAGTACATGGCCGAGCCGGGCGGGCCCGCCGGTCCCGGGCTGACCCGGCTGGCGACCGCGCTGGCCGCCCTCGTGGACGCCGTACCGCGCTGATCTCCTCGTGGCGCCTCACTCCGGCCTCCGGCTGGAGCACTCCCGCGCGACAGGCGGCCGGGGGCCGGTGAGGGTGGGGGCATGACCGAGGATCCCACCCTGCTGACCGCCCAGGCACCGCCCCCGGTGCGCGACTGGCCCGCGCTCGACCTCACCGGTCCCGACGACTTCGACCCGGTGCTCGCGGAGCTGATGCGCGAGGGCCCGCTGACCCGCATCCGGCTGCCGCACGGCGAGGGCTGGGCGTGGCTGGCCACCCGGTACGACGACGTGAAGGCGATCACCAACGATCCGCGGTTCGGCCGCGCGGAGGTCACCCGCCGTCAAGTGACGCGGCTGGCCCCGCACTTCAAGCCGCGTCCCGGTTCGCTCGCCTTCGCCGACCAGCCCGACCACAACCGGCTGCGCAAGCCGGTCGCCGGTGCCTTCACGGTCGGCGCGATGAAGCGGCTGCGGCCGCGGGCGCAGGAGCTGCTCGACGAGCTGGTGGACGGGGTCGTACGCGACGGGCCACCGGCCGATCTGATCGAGCGGGTCCTGGAACCCTTCCCGCTCGCCGTGGTCAGCGAGGTGATGGGCGTGCCCGTCGAGGACCGGGAGCGGGTGCACTCCTGGACCCGGCAGATCATCTCCACCTCGGGTGGCGCCGAGGCCGCCGACCGGGCCAAGAACGGCATGTACGGGTGGATCACCGACACCGTCCGGGCCCGCGCGGACAGCACCGGCCAGGACGTGTACTCGCTGCTCGGCGCCGCGGTCGGGCGGGGCGAGATCAGCGAGGAGGAGGCGGTCGGGCTCGCCGGACCGCTGCAGATCGGCGGCGAGGCCGTCACCCACAACTGCGGCCAGATGCTGTTCCTGGTCCTCACCCGGCCGGAGTTGAGGGAGCGGATGCGGGAGCCGGAGGCCCGGGGACCCGTCCTCGACGAGCTCCTGCGCCACATCCCGCACCGCACCTCGGTGGGCCTCGCCCGTATCGCCCTGGAGGACGTGGAGCTGCACGGCCACCGCATCAGCGCGGGCGACCCGGTGTACGTGTCCTACCTGGCCGCCAACCGGGACCCGGCCGTCTTCCCCGACCCGGACCGCATCGACCCGGACCGCGACCCCAACCCGCACCTGGCCTTCGGGAACGGATCGCACTACTGCACCGGCGCCGTCCTGGCCCGGATGCAGACCGAACTGCTGGTCGGCACGCTCCTGGACCGGCTGCCGGACCTGCGTCTGGCTGTCCCCGCCGATCAGGTGGTCTGGCGCCGCCGGACGATGATCCGGGGACCCCGGAACCTGCCCGTCACCTGGTGACCGGCGCCGGGTAGCCGGCGGGCGGCCTCGGGCGTGCGGTGAGCGGTGTCGGGCACCTGGTGAGGGGCGCCCGACCGCTCAGGCCGTCAGCCAGTCCGTGACGACGGTCCCCTCGTCGGTCCGCAGCCGCAGGGCGAACGGGCCGGCGGGGGACTCCACGGACGTGAAGCGGCCCATGTCGTCCGTCGTCAGCGCGGAGCCGCCCTGCGGTCCTCTCAGGACCTCGATCCGGGCCGTCTGCGGCGGCAGCACCTGGCCCATCAGGCCCTGCGCGGTCAGTTCCACGTCGACGGTCAGCCCGCCCACGTGGAAGGTCAGCATCCGCGGAACGTCCACCGCTCCCCTGACCGGAATGGCGTCGGTGACCGAGTCGAAGGTCAGCTCGGCGATCCGGGCGTCGAGGTCGTGCAGGGCGAAGGCCTCGACGGCGAGCTGCTGGAGCTGCGCGGGGATCGGGTCCAGGATGCCCGCGGCCCGGCGCAGTTCCTCCTCCAGCAGGTCGAGGTCGAAGTCGTCGTCGTGGGCGTCGTCGCCGCTCATGTCGTCCAAGTCATCCAGGTCGTCCATGCCGTCCGGGCCACCCGTGCCGTAGTTGTCCGTCACACCGCACCTCGTGCTTCGAGTCGTGCCCGCAGGCGGCGCAGACAGCGCTGGCGCAGCGGTCCGATGCTGCCGACGGCGATGCCCAGTGAGGCGGAGACCTCCTGGTAGCTGGGCGGCTGCGTGGCCATCAGGACGCGCAGCAACTGCCTGCACCGGTCGCCGAGTTCGGCGAACTCCTGCCAGAGATGGCGGACGCGCTCGCTCTGGGCGGCGGCCTCCTCCGAGTCCAGCAGGGACTGCTCGGGCGTACTGTCCTCGCTGACCCGGTCGAGGAGCTGTGGATCGTCCGTCGGGGTCAGCCTTTTCAGGCTCCTGATGACCTTCAGGCTCTCGTGCCGCGCGGTGCTCGCGAGCCAGGAGCCGGCCTTCTCCGGTTCCCGGATCCGGCCCAGGTGCTGGGCGAAGCGGAACCACACGGTCTGGTAGACCTCGTGCGCGTCGGCGTCGGAGAGCCGGTACGCGCGCACGACGGACCACACCAGTGGGCTCAGCCCTTCAACGAGCGCTTTCCAGGCCGCCGCATCACCGTCGACGGCGGACTGGACCAACGCGCCGACATCTGCTCGGTCCACGGCTCCACCCCTCGTGTACGGCATGTCATCGTACGCCGTGAGAGGGGTGGCCCTGGACCGTGACCTCCAGTGGATCGCGTTCATGCCGACGTGGTGGGGATCGCGCGCCACGTGGGTGGCCGGAGCGCCGGGACGTGCGCCCCCCGCACCTCCGCGATCTCCGTGTTGGCGGCGAGCAGCAGCCGCGCGGCGGCGCGCGGGTCCTGCTCCTTGTGCGCGGTCATGTAGGAGGCGACCAGGCCTGCGGCGACGGGCGTGGCGAAGGACGTGCCGCTCCACTGCGCGAACCCTTCGAAGAGCACCTGGTCCGGCGTGGGGTGGGAGCCGTCGTCGCTCAGCACGCCCGCGTGGCTCGGGTACTGGCAGGTGCAGTGGTAGGTGAAGCCGAAGCGGCAGGCGTCGTAGGTGGAGTGCTGGTAGATGTACGGGACGGGCACGTCGAAGCCGGTGAGGGCGCTGGTGAGGCGCTCACCGGGGGCGAAGACCTTCACCCAGGCGCCGTGGTTGCTGAAGCAGGCGCCGAACTCGCCGTCGCTGCGCAGCGCGCCGACCGACAGGACGGCGTCCGCGTAGTCGGGCAGGGAGGCGTAGGCGGCGGGCCAGAACGGGGTGGCGCTGGCGTTGTTGCCGGCGGCGGCCACCAGCAGGGTGCTCTGGTCGAGCAGGGCGGACATGAACCCGTCCAGGCCCAGCAGTCCGTCGACGCGGCCGTTGGAGGTGCCGGCGGAGAGGCTGAGGATGTCCGGCCAGCCGTCCCGCTCGACGGCGTCGAAGAGCAGCTCGCCGAACTCGGACTCCAGGACCGCGCCGGCGTCGTTGAGCGTGTTGCGCACGGTGATGTCGGTGTTGGGCGAGACGGCCGCGAGGAGTCCGGCGATGAACGTGCCGTGTCCGACGTACTGCTGGAGGATCCCGTTCGCGTCGGTCTCCTGGAGCTGCGGGTCGCCCTGGGTGTTCGCCAGCAGCGGGTACGCGGCGAAGTCGTGCGTGAGGCCGTTGTCTATCACCAGGACACGGACGGCGGTGTCCTCGTGGGACTCCTCGGCCGCGGCCGGGTTGGGCGGCTGGGTGAGGGGGGCGGGCACGGGCTCGTCGCCGGGGCAGGAGTTCACCGCGATGGACACGATGTGGTTACGGCTGACCAGGCGGCGTCCCTGGCGTCCTTCCTGCTCCCGCAGCGCGCGCAGGGCGCCCGCGACCGCGCGGTCACCGCGGCCGTCGCCGTGGCCGGGGTCGCCGACCTGGATGCGGGTGATGCCCGAGCGGTTGGTCTGCGGGCTCACGCGCTGCACCCGGTCCGCGACCAGCCCCGTGGTCCGGTCGAAGTGGGTGCGTACGGTGTCCTCGACGAGCTGGGCCTCCTCGCCGTCCCGGGCGAGGACGACACCCTTCTCGTAGATGAACTCGGCCGCGTCGTCCGGGCCGAGGGCGAGCGGGGTGTCGGGCATCGAGCGTTGGATCTGGTCGAACTGCTCGTGGAAACGCTGAGGTGCCATGGCGTGTCCTCCTCCACTGAGGCGGTGGTCGTCAGTCAGAGCCGCCGGGTCGTCGTTTGATACAGCGCCAAACCGGTGTGGTGTGCAACCGGGACCACTACCATCCTTTGAGTGACAGCGGGAAGCGACGCGGTCCTGGAACTGCTGCCCATGGTGTTCGCCGCCCCTCAGGACGCGCTGGCGAGGGCGGAAGGTGTGCTCGACGCCGATCCGTCGCTGCTCCACGCCTCCATCGCCCACCAGGTGATCGGCATCTGGCAGCGGGACTGGGGCGACATGAAGAT
The DNA here is from genome assembly GCF_044750545.1 of Streptomyces sp. NPDC088794. Taxonomy (NCBI): domain Bacteria; kingdom Bacillati; phylum Actinomycetota; class Actinomycetes; order Kitasatosporales; family Streptomycetaceae; genus Streptomyces; species Streptomyces sp. NPDC088794. Next base: position 525,690 of record NZ_JBIVKB010000001.1, read on the forward strand.
CGCCCTCCATCACCTGCGGCGGGCCCGGGATCTCGCGGCGCGCGCGGACTCGGCCGACCGGGAGGCGGATGTCCTGGCCGCGCTCGGGGTCGCGTTGGTGCACTCGGGGCGCACTCAGCAGGGTCTGGCCGCGCTGGAGCGCGGAGTGGAGCGCGGCACCGGCCACACCCGCGCGCGCGTGCTGTTCCGGCGGGCCTACGCCGGCTGGGTGCTGGGCCGGCACCGGGAGGCCCTGGAGGACGTACGCAAGGCGATTCCCGTGCTGCGGCAGGCGGAGGACACCATCTGGGTGGCCCGGGCGCTGACGCTGCGGGCGACCGTGCACCTGGCGCTGGGCGCGGTGGACCGCGCGGACGCCGACTTCACGGCCGCCGAGACGCTGTGGGACACCACCGGCCAGGAGCACGACAAGGCCGACATCGTGGAGAGCCGGGGCCTGGCCGCGTTCCGGTCGGGCGACATCCCGGTGTCGCTGCGGCTGTTCGACGAGGCCGAGGAGCGGTACGCCAAGCTCGGTACGCCGTCCTTCATGCTCTACATCCGGCGCTGCGAGGTCCTGATGGCGGCCGGGCTCGCCCCGGAGGCACTGGCCGAGGCGGACGCGGCGATCGGGGTCCTCGACGGTATCGGCGGCCAGGCCACCCGCAAGGCGGAGCTGCTGCTGGTCGCAGCCCACGCGGCCCGGCGGGCGGGCGATCCGCATACGTCGATCGCGCGCGCGGAGCTGGCGGTGCGGCTGTTCGCCGGGCAGCGACGCCCCTGGTGGGAGGCGCACGCCCGGCTGGTGCTGATCCAGGCGCGGGTGGCCGCGGGGCGGGGCTCGGGGCGACTGGTCGCCGACGCCGCCGCGGTCGCCGAGAAGCTCGCGTCCTTCGGCGCTCCGGTCGCGCCGGAGGCCTCCCTCCTCGCGGGCCGGATCGCGCTGGGCCTGGGCTGGACGGCGGACGCGGAACGGCATCTGGCGGTGGCCGCCCGCAGTCGGCACAGCGGGCCGCCGCTGGCGCGGATGACGGGCTGGGCGGCGCAGGCGCTGCGGGCCCGGTCCGCCGGTTCGAGCCGGGGTGTGCTTGAGGCCTGTCGGCGCGGCCTCGACGTGCTGGACGACCACCGGATGACGCTCGGTGCCTCGGAGCTGCGGGCCCGTGCCACCGAGCAGGGCGCGGAACTGGCCGCGTTGGCGCAGCAGGCCAGCGTGGAGTCCGGCGGGCCGCGCCGGTTGCTGGTGTGGAGCGAGCGCTGGCGGGCCACCGTGCTGTCCGCGCCGCCGACCCGGCCGCCGGCCGATCCGGGGCTGCTCGGCGACCTGACCTCGTTCCGGGTGATCGCCGCCCAGGCGGAGGAGGCCCGTATGGAGGGCCGTCCACTGCCCGCCCTGGAGCGCGAACAGCGGCGCCTGGAGCGGGAGATCCGCTCCCGCACCCTGCACATGCGCGGCGACGCCCCCGGCGACGAGACCCGCTTCGACCCCGCCCGGCTGCTGGCCCGCCTCGGCGAGGTGCGGCTGGTGGAACTGGCCGTGCTGGACGGGCGGGTTCAGGTGCTGCTGTGCGCGGAGGGCCGGGTCCGGCGGTTCGAGGCGGGACTGGTCGCCGACGCCGAGCGCGAGGCCGAACACGTCCAGGCGGGACTGCGGCGACTGGCCCATCCCGGGGCGGATGCACGGCTTCCGGTGGTCGAGGCGATGGGACACCGGCTGGAGGAGCTGCTGCTGGGACCGGCGGCCGCGCACCTGGGCTCCGGGCCCGTGGTCGTCGTGCCGCCAGGGCGGTTGCACCGCGTGCCGTGGGCCCTGCTGCCGTCGCTGCGCGAGCGGGTGCTCAGTGTGTCGCCGTCGGCGAGCAGTTGGCTGCGCGCCCGGGAGACCGAGCCACCGCCGGGTGGACGCCATGTGCTGGTACGAGGTCCCGGTCTGGCGACCGGTGGTGCCGAGGTGCCCGAGCTGGCAGACCGGTACGGCAGGCCGATCCTGCTGGAGCACGACGACGCGCGCGTGCCGCGGGTGTTGCGGGAGTTGGACGGCGCGGCGCTCGCGCACATCGCCGCGCACGGGGTCTTCCGCGCCGACAGCCCGCTGTTCTCGTCGTTGCGGATGGCCGACGGTCCGCTGATCGTCCACGACTTCGAACGGCTGGACCGCAGCCCGTACCGGATCATCCTGTCCAGCTGCGACACCGCCCGCCTCGCCTCGGTCGGCGCTGACGAACTGCTCGGCCTGGTCACGGCGTTGCTGCCGCTGGGCACGGCCGGGGTGGTGGCGAGCAGCGCGCCGGTCAACGACGCGGCCGTGGTCCCGCTGATGCTCGCCCTGCACAAGGGCCTCAGCGTCGGCCTCTCGCTGGCGGAGGCCCTGCGCGACGCCCGGGCCGCGCTGCCGGGCGACGCGATGCACCAGGCGACGGGGTGGGCGTTCGCGGCGTTCGGGGCGGCCTGAGCGGAAGGCACCGGTCGCGGGTTGTCCCTCCGATGGCCGAACTCCCGCACCGCAGCACGGAGTTCACGAAGAAGATCCCGGGCGCGGGGAAGCGGCCTGACCCCTCCCCCGAATACTGGGGGTCAGACCGCTGCTCCGGTGTGCGGCTCAGGCCGGCTGGGCGTCCGGTACCGCCGTGAGCCAGGGCAGCGCCCCGCGGTCGCTGGCGCCGAGCCGGGCGTACGCGCTGTAGAGGTGGTTGCCCACGGTGCGGATGGACAGGGTGAGCTGTTCCGCGATCTGACGGTTGCTCAGGCCGGCTGCCGCCAGAGTGACGATCTGCCGCTGGCGGGCGGTGAGTTCACCGAGGACCAGGCCGGACAGGGCCGGAGTACGGGCGCCCTGACAGCGGCGGGCGAGGGCGACGGCACGGGTGCGTGAGGTGCGGGCGGCGCGCGGGTCGCGGTGGGCCCGTACCGCCTGGGCGTGCGCCTCGGCGGCGAAGAGCAGCAGGCCGCGCCGCTCCAGCGCCTCGGCCGCCCGGTCCAGATCGGGACCGTCGCCGCGGGCGAGCGCGTCGGCGTGCAGGGCGAGGACACCGTCGGCGGGCAGCCGGTCGGCGACCGCCTCCGGGGCGCCGAGACGAACGGCCTCGTACAGTTCGTACGAATCTCCCGCTCCGATCGTCTCGAGCGCCCCGTCGACGTCCCCCCCGGACACCGCCAGCCACACGGCCGCGCCGCCCCCGAGCGGTCCCCCGGCGGCCGTGTGAGCGGTGCCCGTCTCCCCCGACTGGGCGGTGGCCAGGGCGAGTTCGGTACGGCAGGACAGATCGCCCCCGTCGTCCCGCAGTCCCTCCCTCGCCCAGGCCGCCGCCTCGCGCAGCTCCCCCCGGAGCCGCGCATACCGGGCGCGTACGGCGGCGTACCCCGCCGGCACCGACGCGCCCTCTCCGACCAGCCAGTCCCCCACCGGCGTGGTCGTGGTCCTGACGTCCGCCCGCTCGATCCGCCCGGTCAGCTCGGCGGCCTCGGCGTCGAGGGCCGGCCGCCACTGCTCGGGCCGCCGGGCCAGCCGCCGCGCCCGCAGCCGACCGGCCGCGGCGCGCAGCACCGGGCCGTACAGGGGGTGGGCGAGGCGGACGGTGGTGGGGCCGGCGGGAGTCTCCTGGTGCTCGTCGATACGGACCAGGCCCTCGGCCTCCAGGTGTTCGAGGACATGGAGGTCGAAGTCGTCCGTGTCCTGCCCCAACGGCTCCCCGAAGGCGAGGCGTTGCAGGGTCTCGCGTTCGTCCGCGTGCGGCCGGTCGAGCACACGCGCGGCGCGCTCACGGACGGTGGTCGTGACGGGCAGCGGGCCGCGCCAGGACCAACTCTCCGTGTCCGGGCGACGGTCGAGCAGTCCGCGCTCGCGCACCGCGTCCACCAGGTCGCGCAGCAGGCGCAGGTCGCCGCCGCACAGGCGGAGCAGTCGGTTGAGGGTGAGCGGCTCCGGGTCCGCGCCGAGGCCGGCCGCCAGGAGCTGTTCGGTGTCCTCGCGGGGCAGCGGCTCCAGGGCGAGGCGGGGCAGCAACTCGCCTGTCCACAGGCGGGAGATCGCGCCGAGTAGCGGCGTCTCGTCGGCCGCGACGACGACCAGGCGGGTGCGGCCGTGCACGGCGAGCTGGTGCACGAGGGCGGCCGAGGCGTCGTCGAGCAGGTGGGCGTCGTCGACCAGCAAGAGCCGTAGGCCGGAGAGGAGTTGGACCGCCCGGTGCAGGGAGACCGTCTCGGGCAGGAGGTGCGCGAACGCGGCGAAGGAGAGGTGACGGGTCTCGGGTGTTCCGGCCGCGCGGGCCCGGTCGCTGCCCCGCAGTGCCTCGGTGACCAGCCGGGTCTTGCCCGAGCCCGCGGGGCCGGTGACCACGATGCCGTGGTGGCTCGCGGTCAGGGACCGGCGGATCAGCTCGAGCTCGTCCTCTCGTCCGGTGAACGGCCAGGGCAGTTCAAGGGTCTTCGCCTCGCGTTCGAAAGTCGTCACGGGAGTATGAGCGCGAGTACTCAGTCCTGATACAGGGCGACTTGAGTAGACCCCGACTCAGGCGCCCGTGACCTGGATCGGGGCAGGCTGTGCGCATGACCGGACGCTACTGCTCCCTCGCGCAGCAGTCGGCCCCCGCCTTCGCGGCAGGGCTGACCGCCGAGCGGCGCAGCGCGCTCATCTCGGGTAACCGGATGTGGGTCAACGGCACGGTCCTGCACTACTGCTTCTTCGACGGCGAGGGCGACGCCTCCGTCATCCCCGTCCCGGGTACCGGGGCGATGCGGCGGGTTTCGTGGGTCGGCGCCAAGGAGCAGCGGGACGTGGTGCGCGAGTGCTTCCAGGAGTGGCGGGATCTCGGGCTCGGCGTGTCCTTCGTCGAGGTCGCGGACCGCACGGAGGCCGAGGTGCGCATCGGGTTCCAGCTCGGCGACGGCTCGTGGTCGACGGTGGGCCGGGACGCGTTGCAGGTCGGCGTGCACGACCGCACGATGAACTTCGGCTGGGACCTGACCGCGCCCGGGGAGCGCGGGACGGCCCTGCACGAGATCGGGCACGCGCTCGGGATGCTGCACGAGCACCAGAGCCCGTTCGCCGGGATCCACTGGGACGACGAGGCCGTCTACGCCGATCTGGCGGGCTCGCCGAACTTCTGGAGCCGGGACAAGACGTTCTTCAACATTCTGCGCAAGCTGGACCCGGACGAGGTCAACGGCTCCGTCTGGGACCCGCAGTCGATCATGGAGTACCCGTTCTCGGGCGGGCTGATCCTGGAGCCGGAGCAGTTCCGGGCGGGTCTGAATCCGCCGGGTTCGCTGTCGCCGGCCGACAAGGAGTTCGTGCTGCGCTGGTATCCGCCGGCGGATCCGCCGCAGCCGCCCGCGCTGGTGCCCTTCCGGTCGGCGCCGCTCGGTCTCGGACCGGGCGAGCAGGCGGACTTCGTGATCGATCCGCCGGAGACCCGCGAGTACACCGTGGGCACCTTCGGCGACAGTGACACCGTCGTCGTGGTCTTCGAGGAGCGGGACGAGGAGCCCCGCTATCTGACCGGCCGCGACGACGGCGGAACACCGCACAACGCCACCATCAGGGCCCGTCTCGTCAAGGGCCGCCGCTACTACGTCCGTGTGCGTCTGTACTCGGCTTGGGGACCGGGACAGACAGCGGTCATGTGCTGGTAACAGCACGGGAAACCGCGCCACTCGGGCGTCGCTGGACCACCTGTCCGGCGCCGGGGGAGCGGTCGGGCACGGTCACCTTCGGGGGAGGGAGACCGTGCCCGGCCTCGCCACATGTCCCGGAAGCGGCCGTGATCGCCGTACGGTCCACCCGGCACTCGCAGAGCAGCGTCGCCCTCCTCGACGTCCTCGCCTCCGGCCTCGCGCTCCCGGTCCGGCGCGGCCTGTCGATATAGGACAGAAACCGACCTAGTCCGCTCCTATCGTCGTCCACGACAGCCAGTACGAGTGGAGGGACCGCGATGTCCGAGCAGGCCGGCGTCACGCCGCAGGGATACACCACCGTCGCGCCCTGGGTCGTCACCGACGACACCGGGGCCTTTCTCGACTTCGTCGCCGGGGCCTTCGGCGGTGTGGAGCTCGCGCGGGTCGCCACCGAGGACGGTCTGATCGGGCACGGTGAGATCCGGGTCGGCGACACCGTAATACTGGCCTTCGACCGGCGTACGGACTGGCCGGTCCTACCCAGCCTGCTGCGGGTGTTCGTCGCCGACGCGGACGAGGCGTTCTCCCGGGCCGTCAAGGCCGGTGGCAGTGTGGTGACGCCCGTGGCCGACGACGCCTTCGGGACCCGCGGCGGGCGGATCAAGGACCCCTTCGGCAACATCTGGTGGGTGGTCGCCCGGGTCGAGGACGTGTCCGAGGACGAGATGTGGAAGCGGCTGCGCGACCCGGGCTACGCCGAGATCATGCGCGTGGCCCAGGAGACGCTGGACGCGGAGCTCAGCGGCCGGCGCCAGGGACGCAGCAGCGCGCCCGTGGGGCCGACCGGCTGAGCTCACTCCAGTCACTCAGCTCCGGTGCTTCGGCTCCGATACCTCAGCTCCGATACCTCAGCTCCGGTACTTCAACGTCGGCCCCACTCCTGTGCAAGCAGCTCGTACGACCGCACCCGGTCGGCGTGGTCGTGGGTGATCGTCGTGATGAGCAACTCGTCGGCGCCGGTGGCCTCTTGGAGCTGTTCCAGCTGGTCGGCGACCCGGCCCGGCGAGCCGACGAACTGGGTGTCGAGGCGGTCCTGGACCAGTTCCCGGTCCTCCTCGCTCCAGACGTGCGCGCGGGCCTCCTCGGGGGTCGGGAACGCGATCGCGCCCTCGGCCGTGCGGATGCTGCGGACCCACAGACCGTAACCGGTGGCGAGTTCGCGGGCGGTGGCGTCGTCCTCGGCGACGACGACGTCCGCGGAGACGCTGACGTGGGGTTTGTCGAGGTGGTCGGAGGGCTGGAAGTGGGCGCGGTAGCCGTCCACCGCCTCCAGCACCGTGGCGGGGCTGACGTGGTAGTTGGCGGCGAAGCGCAGGCCCCGGGCGCCCGCGACCTCGGCGCTCTGGCCACCGCTGCTGCCGAGGATCCACAGCTCCAACTCCGCGCCCTCGCCGGGCACTACGTGTGCCTCGACGCCCTCCGGGGAGCGGTAGGTGCCGGCCAGTAGGGCGAGGATGTCGTCGATCTGCTCGGCGTAGTCCTGGGACTCGGCGTTCGGCAGCAGGAGCAGCCGGCGTTGCAGGGCGATGCGGGGTGAGCCGAGGAGGCGTTCGAAGGAGAAGCGGGGCGGGATGAGCAGGCCGTTGGGGGCGCGTCCGTCGACGACGGGTGTGGCCGTCGGCCCGGTGGCCCGCTCCGCCGGCGGACGGCCGCCCGAGCGGCCGAGGCCCAGGTCGAAGCGGCCGGGGTGCAGCGCGTCGATCAGCCCGAACTCCTCCACCGTCGACAGCGCGGTGCGGTGCCCGAGTTGTACGGCGCCGGAGCCGAGGCGGATCGTGGAGGTGGCGGCCGCGGTCAGGGCCAGGACGACCGCCGGAGAGGTGCCCGCGACCCCGGGGTTGAGGTGGTGCTCGGCGAACCAGTAGCGGGCGTAGCCGAGTTGCTCGGTCTGTCGGGCCAGGTCGATGGAGTTGCGCAGGGCGTCGGCGGCGGTCGAACCCGACGAGACCGGAACCAGGTCGAGGACGCCGAGGGGGATGTCAGACACGGACCGGCTCCTCGCTGCTGGTCGACGGTGTCGGCAGGACCGGGCCCCAGTCGAAGGGCGGGTCGGGGATGTCCTTGCGCAGGACGGGGGCGACCGCCGACTGGAAGAGTTCGAGCGAGTCCCGGTGCTGTGCGTCGGACAGACCGCTCGCGTCCGCGTGCAGATGGACCACCGTGTGCCCGAACTGCTCGTGATAGCGGTGCACTTTGTCGATGACCTGCTGCGGGCTGCCGATCAGCGCAGAGCTGCGCTCGACGTAGTCCTCCAGGGTCTCGAAGACCACGGGCAGGCCCGCCTGCTTGAAGAATGCCAGGTTCGACTCGAAGATCGGCCGGTACGCGGCCGACGCCTCCTGCGAGGTGGGCGTGACGAGGACGCCCGCCGTGCCGGCGCCGATCGCGATGTCGGCCGGGTCGTGGCCGTGGTGCTCCCAGCGCTCGCGGTAGTAGCGGATCAACTCGGCATACGGCTCTATGGGGTTGGTGACGTTCGCCGAGAACAGCGGGTCGCCGTAGCGGGCGGCGAGGTCGACGGACTCCTTGCTGGTCGCGCTGCCGTGCCAGACCCGGACCGGCTTCTGGTAGGGCCGCGGCCACACCTCCGCCTCCTCCAGCGGCGGGCGGTAGCGGGTCGCCGCCGTCACCTTGTCCTGCCGCCAGATCTGCCGGAACACCTCGTAGCTCTCGGCGTTGCGGTCCCACTGATCCTCGGGCGTGACCTGGAACAGGTCCCGCTGGGCGGCGCCGTTGCCCTTGCCGATGATCAGGTCCAGGCGCCCGTCGGAGAGGTGGTCGAGGGTCGCGTAGTCCTCGTACGCGCGGACCGGGTCCAGCAGGCTGAGGGTCGTGACGGCGGTGAACAGGCGGATCCGCTTGGTCAGGGCGGCCACATGGCTGAGGACGACGGTCGGGGAGGAGGAGATGAACGGGCGCTCGTGCCGCTCCCCCACCCCGAAGCCGTCGAAGCCCAACTCCTCGGCGAGCACCGCGTTGTCGAGGACTTCGCGGAACCGCTCGTGGGTCGGTTTCAGCACCCCGGTGACCGGGTCGGGGCGGTGCACGATGAGCGTGATCGCGAGGAACTTCACGACGCGGCCCGCTCGGCCGCCGTCTCGTCCGGGTGGGCGAGACCGAGCTGGTGGCGCAGCGTCGGGCCCTCGTACTCGGTGCGGAACACGCCCTGCTCCTGGAGCAGGGGGACGACCTTGTCGGCGAAGTCGTCGAGGCCGGTCGGGGTGATGTGCGGGACGAGGATGAAGCCGTCGCTGGCGTCGGCCTGGACGTACTCGTTGATGGTCCTGGCCACCGTCTCCGGGGAGCCGATGAAGTTCTGCCGGTTGCCGGTCTCGATGACGAGGTCGCGGATGGACCAGTTGTTGGCGGCGGCCAGCTCACGCCACTCGCGGGCGGTGGCCAGCGGGTCGCGGTACATCCGCACCTGGGCGCGGCCCTTGGAGATGTGGTTCTCGCCGAGGTCGGGATCGATCTCGGGCAGCGGACCCTCCGGGTCGTACGAGGACAGGTCCCGGTTCCAGACGAACTCGAGGTGCTTGATGGCGGTGGCGCCGCTGACCTGCTGGCGGCGCACCTCCTTCGCCAGTACCTCCGCCTCGGCGTCGGTGTCGGCGAGGACGAAGCTCGCGGCGGGCAGGATCAGCAACTCGTCATGCCGACGGCCGTACTTGGCGAGGCGGTTCTTGACGTCGGTGTAGAAGGCCTGCCCCGATTCCAGCTGGGCGTACCGGCTGAAGATGGCGTCGGCGGAGGAGGCGGCGAACTCGCGGCCCTCGTCGGAGTCGCCGGCCTGGAAAATGACCGGGCGGCCCTGCGGGGAGCGCGGGACGTTGAACTGGCCGTGGATGTCGAAGTGTTGTCCGTCGTGGACGAAGGATCCGGCCTTCGCGTCCCGTAGGAAGGTGCCGCTCGCCTGGTCGGCGACGATCTCGTCGCCGTGCCACGAGTCGAAGAGCTCGTTGGTCGTGGCGAGGAACTCCTTGGCGCGGGAGTACCGCTGGTCCTGCGGCAGGAAGCCGCCGCGCCGGAAGTTCTCGCCGGTGAAGGCGTCCCAGGAGGTGACGACGTTCCACGCGGACCGGCCGCCGGAGAGGTGGTCGAGGCTGGCGAACTGGCGGGCCACCTCGTAGGGCTCGTTGAAGGTGGAGTTGATGGTGCCGGTCAGGCCGAGGTGCTCGGTGACGGCGGCGAGCGCGGCCAGCACGGTGAAGGTGTCGGGGCGGCCGACGACGTCCAAGTCGTAGATTTTTCCGCCCTGTTCGCGCAGGCGGAGTCCTTCGGCGAGGAACAGGAAGTCGAACTTGGCGCGTTCGGCGGTCTGCGCGAAGTGCACGAAGGAACTGAACTCGATGTGGCTGCCGGCCTTGGGGTCGCTCCACACGGTGGTGTTGTTGACGCCCGGGAAGTGCGCGGCCAGGTGGATCTGCTTCAGCGGCTTGCTCATGGGTGCGGTCGGCCCTTCCGGCTCAGGCTGCGGCGTAGCGGTTGGCGGGGCGGGCGAGGCCCAGCAGGCCGCGCAGGGTGTCGGCCTCGTAGGCGGTGCGGAAGGCGCCGCGGCGCTGGAGTTCGGGGACCAGACCCTCGGTGATGGCGGGCAGGTCGTGGCCGAGGACGGCGGGCCGGAGTCGGAAGCCGGTGAGCCCCTCCCCCGCCAACTCCTGGAGCAGGTCGGCGAGTTGGGTGGGCGTACCGGCGAAGATCCGTGCGTCGCTCTCGTACGGCTCCCCCGCGAGGGCGTCCAGACGGGCGCGTCGGTCCTCCGCCGCGGCCTGGTCGTCGTCGAGGAAGACCACCAAGTCGCCGAAGACGTGCACGAGTTCGTCCGCGCGGCCGGCCGCTTCCTGCTCGGCGCGGATCTCGGCGACGATCGCGCGGGCGTCGTCGGCGTCGCGCGGGGTGACGTAGCCGATGTCGGCCTGGCGGGCCACCAGCCGGTAGGGGACGGTCTGGTGCGCGAGCGCGGTGACGAGGGGCTGCCCCTGCGGCGGGCGCGGGGTGATCGAGGGGCCCTTGACGCTGAAGTGCGCGCCCTCGAAGTCGATGTAGTGCAGCTTGTCCCGGTCGACGAAGCGGCCGGTGGCGGTGTCCCGGATCTCCGCGTCGTCCTCCCAGCTGTCCCAGAGCCGGCGCACGACCTCGACGTAGTCGGCAGCCTCGTCGAAGAGGTCGGTGAGCCGCTGCTGTCCGGCCGGGGTGCGCAGCTCCGCCAGGTCCAGCGGCGGGAAGGTGCGGCGGCCGAAGTGGTCGGCCTCGTGCGGACGGGCGCTGACCTGCACCCGCAGGCCCGCGCGGCCGCTGCTCACGTAGTCGAGGGTCGCGATCGCCTTGGAGAGGTGGAAGGGCTCGGTGAGCGTGGCGATCACGGTCGGTACGAGGCCGATGTGCCGGGTCAGGGGCGCGATGCGGGACGCCGTGAGTACGGCGTCGAGACGTCCGCGGACCTGGTCGGTGCGGCCGTCCAGCTCGGCGTGGTGCGAGGGCTGGAGGCCGAGTCCGTCCTCGAAGGTGACGAAGTCGAGCAGGCCGCGCTCGGCCTCCGCGACCAGGTCGGCCCAGTAGCCGGCGGTGAACAGGTCCCGGGGGCGGGCCACTTGCTCGCGCCAGGAGGCAGGGTGCCAGCCGGTGCCGTCGAGGGCCACGGCGAGATGCAGATGCGAAGGGGAGGTCGATGACACGAGTAGGTGCCTTCCTGGAGGTCCGTACGAGATCGCCAGCCCAGGGAAATGGGCTCACGGCGCTGGGGCAACGGCGTCAGGGGCGACAGAGCGCGCCGGCGACACGCAGCAGATCGATGTGCTGCCGCGTGGTGAGACACACGTGCACGAGGGACGCGCCGCTCATGTGCTCCACCTCCACGGAGTCCGGCTTCATTGAGGACAACGGCACGGCTATGCCGTTTCTTCCGGATCCGGGGCAGCGGTCGGCCCGGTGAACCGTACGAGCGAGAAGACCGTACGGGCGCGCAGCGTGAAGCCGATCGATTCGTACAGCCGGATCGCGTTGGTGTTGTTCGCCGCGGCGTGCAGGAAGGGCTGCTCGCCGCGTTCCTTGATGCCTGCGGCGACCGCGCGGACCAGCCGGGTGGCAAGGCCCCGGCCGCGGTGCTCGGGGTCGGTGCACACGGCGCTGATCTCGGTCCAGCCCGGCGGGTGCAGGCGCTCGCCCGCCAGCGCGACGAGCCGGCCCTCGTGGCGGATGCCCAGGTAGGTGCCCAGTTCGACGGTGCGGGGCAGATAGGGGCCCGGTTCGGTGCGGGCGACCAGGTCGAGGATCTCGGGTACGTCGGCGGGACCCAGGCGTACGGCCTCGGGGTCGGGCTCGGCCCACAGCGCGGTGTCGACGAGCTGGACGCCCTGGCCTGAGCGGACGATCTCCCAGCCCGCCGGGGCCTCGCCCACGCCGCGCACCGCGGCGGTGCCGCCGGGGCCGATGAGCGTGGCCAGGTCGGCCCAGGCGCGCGGGTCGTCGTTGTCGGTGATGGCGTGGAAGCCGGCCACGTCGACGGGGTAGCGGACGGCGCGGCCGACGCGCTCGGCGAAGTGGGCGTGCGGGCCGGTGAGCGCGGCCCAGGCCGGGTTGTCCAGGACGTGGGACGTGGTGGTTTCGAGACTGGCGGTGGAAGACATCGGGTGACGGCTCCGGTACTGGTCGCACGGGTCGGGGACCCCGCCGGGACACGGCGGGGTCCCCTTGCTGAGAGGGTGGGTCAGGAGTCGCTGAGCGGCAGTCCGGGCGGGTTGATCTCGGACTTGGCGACGGCCTCGTTGGAGAGGTTCCAGGCGGCCAGCCACTTGGCGTACTGCCCGTTCTTGATCAGGTAGTTGATCGCGTCGGCCAGCGGCTTGGCGAGGCCGCTGTCCTTCTTCGCGGTGGCCGCGATCAGGCCCTGGAGGGAGGATCCGGCGCCTGAGTAGGTGCCCGCGTTGCGGATCGCCTTCGCCGTGCCCTTGGTCGAGGAGACCTGGTAGGCGACCGAGGGGTTCGGGGAGAGGTAGGCGTCGATCTTCCCGGAGGTCAGCGCGAGGTAGGTGCTGTTGTTGTCCTGGAAGTACTTGACGGTGAGCGCCTTCTTGCCCTCGGCGGCCAGCTTCTTCTTCCACTCCAGGAGGATCCGCTCCTGGTTGGTGCCGGCGCCCACGGCCACGGTCTTGCCCGCGAGGTTCTCGTAGTTGCTGTCGAAGTTCCAGGAGTTGTCGGCCTTCACCGCGAAGCCGAGGTTGTCCTCGCGGTAGGAGGCGAACTCGTACTTCGCCTTGCGCTCCTCGGTGTCGGTGACGTTGGAGAAGGCGACGTTCACCTTGCCGCTGTCCAGACCGATGAAGAGGTTCTCCCAAGTGGAGTTCTTCAGCTCGGGCTTGAGGCCGAGGACGGCGGCGACCAGGCGGGCGATGTCGGTCTCCGAACCGGTGAGGGTCTTCTGGTCGGAGCCGACGTAGCCGAGCGGCGGGGAGCCGGCGGGCAGGAAGCCGACGCCGATCTCCAGCTTGCCGCTCTTGGCTATGTCCTTGGGCAACTCGGCGCTGATCGACTTCACTTCGGAGACCTTCAGCGTGGTCTCCTTGGCGGCGCCGAGGGACAGGGCACCCACGGTGACCGAGCCGGCGGCGGCGTTGTCGGTCGTGGTGGCCGCGTCACTGTCTCCCCCGCAGGCGGCGAGCCCGCCGGCGAGGGCGGCGACCACGGTGCCGGCGGTGAGTCCGCGAGTGAGTCTGCTGCGAAGGCTGAGGGGAGACATGGCTGTTCCTAGGCTCGGTGTTCAGGACTATTGGGGGTGAGAAGGGTGAGGCTCAGAGGACCTTGCTGAGGAAGTCGCGGGTCCGTTCGTGCTGGGGCTTGTCGAGGACCTCGTGCGGCGGGCCCTGCTCGACGATCTTTCCGCCGTCGATGAAGACGACCCGGTCGGCGACCTCGCGGGCGAAGCCGATCTCGTGGGTGACGATGACGAGGGTGGTGCCGCTGGTCGCCAAGTCCTTGATGACGGCGAGGACTTCGCCGACGAGTTCGGGGTCGAGGGCGGAGGTCGGCTCGTCGAAGAGGATGACGCCGGGGCGCAGGGCGAGGGCGCGTGCGATGGCGACGCGTTGCTGCTGGCCGCCGGACAGCTGCCTCGGATAGGCGCCGGCCTTCTCGCCGAGACCGACCCGGCCGAGCAACTCGCGGGCCAGTTCCAGGGCTTCGGGCTTGCCGAGCCGGCCGGTGGCGACGGGGGCCGCGGCCACGTTGTCGAGGACGGTCAGGTGCGGGAACAGGTTGAAGTTCTGGAAGACGAAGCCGATCCGGCTGCGCTGGGCGAGGATGGCCCGCTCGCTCAGCTCCTTCAGCCGCTCCCCCTGGCGCTTCACGCCGATCAGTTCGCCGTTGACGCTGACGTAGCCGATCTCCGGCTTCTCCAGGTGGTTGATGACCCGCAGCAGCGTGGACTTCCCGGAGCCGGACGGGCCGAGGATGACGGTGACCTCGCCGGGCCGCACGGTCAGGTCGACGCCGTCCAGCACCCGGTGGGCGCCGTACCACTTGTGCACGTCGTGCACCTCCACGGCGGCGGGCGTGATGTCGGTCGGCGCTTCGAGGGTCTTGGCGCTCATATCGCGGCCTCCCGGCGGATGCGGGCCCGCAGATCGGTGAGGCCGGTGCGGAGCTTCTGGATCGGCGTCGGCGGCAGCGAGCGCGTGGCGCCCCGGGCGTAGTACCGCTCGACGTAGAACTGGATGACCGACACGACACTCGTCAGGATCAGGTACCAGACGGTCACGACGAGGAGCAGCGGCACGATGTCGCCGGGGTAGGTGGAGCCCATCGTCTGCGCGGAGCCGAACAGGTCGAGCAGGGAGACGTAGAAGACCAGCGAGGTGCTCTTGATCAGGCCGATCAGCTGGTTGACGTAGTTCGGGGTGATGGAGCGCAGCGCCTGCGGGAACACGATCCTGCGGAACTGGTAGCTCTTCGGCAGGCCGAGGGCGGAGGCCGCCTCGTGCTGGCCCTGGTCGACGGAGAGGATGCCGCCGCGGACCACTTCGGCCGCGTAGGCCGCCTCGTTGAGGCTGAGGCCGATGACGGCGACGACCATGTCGGTGGCCAGCTTCGACTCGTCGAAGGAGAAGAAGGCCGGCCCGAAGGGGACGCCGACGCTCAACGTCCGGTACAGGGCGCTGAAGTTGTAGAGGAAGAGCAGCACCACGATGAGCGGGATCGAGCGCAGCGCCCAGACGTAGGTCCAGCTCACCGCGCGCAGCACCGGGGACCTGGAGAGTCTGGCGAGGGCGAGCAGGATGCCGCCCAGGAGGCCGAGGACCGCGCTGTAGGCGGCCACTTCCAGGGTGATGAGCAGTCCGTCGAGGATGGTCGGCCGCAGGAACCAGTAGCCGAAGCGGTCCCACTGGTAGAACGGGTTGGTCGCCAGGCCGTGCACGAACTGGGCCGCGAGGACCAGCACGACCGCGGTGGCGATCCAGCGCCCCGGCCGACGCAGGGGCTGAACTCTCTGTGCCGTGAGGGGTTTTGACGGTTCGTCGGCAGGCGGTGCCTCGGCGAGGGACACGGCGGCGCCAGGGGGTTCACTCATGGTGGGCTCCGGCAGGTTCGGACACCCCGGACCCCGGCGGTGGACGCGCGACGACGGGCGGCGCGCGCGGCTGCGCGGGACTGGGGGCGGGGAGGGGAACTGCACACCGGCGGAGGCGGGTGTGCGTCAGAGGTGCGCGGGCTGGCTGGTCGTCAGCCCCGACAGCGGGCACGGCCCGGTGCGGTACACAGTGCGCTGCTGACCCGGAGCAGATCGACGGCACGGTCGGCGACGAACAGGTTCGCGTACGACAGTACGCAGCTCTGTGGGCGGCATGCGGCCGTCCTGAGAGCTGCGTACATGGCGTCACCTGTCACTGTCGGAGGCCCCCGGAAGGGGCCGCGCGCTTACCGAAACGTCATCCGGTCCGGTCGTCACCTGGGGCACCCCACCGCGGTGCGAGGGTTGCCGGTCAGCAAGCCAGGGCTTGTCGCTGACACTCATGACCGTTCTGGGCGATATTCAAGACACTTGCCCGAACGAATGTCAACGCCGGTCCACGAAGTGGAACGACTGTGGAGCTGCCGTGGACGGACGGTGAGCGGCTATCGGGCCGCGTGGGCCGCCCAGTCGAGGATCTGCACGGCCGCGCCGGCCGCCTCCAGGCCTCGGCAGTGGGCGTGGTGGCGGCGGGCGATGCCGTCCAGGTCGAGATGGGTGCCGAAGGCCGGGTGCGCGGCCAGCCGGCGGGCGTACGCCCACAGGGTCGGGCGGTCGGCGATGCGCTCGACCGCGCAGGCGTCCAGGTGATGGCGGTGCACGGTGTCGAGTTGGACCAGGGTGACCCACAACTCGACGTCGGCGGCGGTGATCTGATCCCGGATCATGTAGTCGCGTCCCACGAGCCACCGATCCAGCGCGCCCAGCGACTCCAGCAGTGCCTCAAGGGCCGCGTCCCGCTCCGCCTGCTCGCCCCCGGACTGTCCGGCGCGCTGGGCGGCTCCCTCGATGTCCTGGGCGCACATCCGCTCGACGGCCTCGATCTCCGACTCGGCGCCGCACGGGTACAGCGAGAGCCGGTCGGCGCCGAAGCGGCGGGCGAGGTCGCGGGTGATGTCCGGGGCGTGGGTGCTGACGATCCGCCCGGACCAGTCGTCGCTGAGCACCGGTCCGACGGCCGGTCCTGAGTACCGGTGGGCGCTCGCCTCGTACAGCGGGCGCAGCACGGAGTGGCCGCCCTGCGGGGAGTCGGGGACGGCGGGCAGGTAGGTCGCCGGACAGACGGTGTCCAGGCCGAGCAGGCTGTGGGTGACGGCGATGCGCAGGCCGTCGGGACACGCGGTGGACAGATGGAGGCGGTAGCGGCGCGGAACGGCGTAGTGGCCGCTGCGCGGATCGCCGCCGATGCGGCCCCGGAAGGCGGGCGTGGACGGAGTGGTGGTGTGGGCGGCCAGCGGTGTGACGGACATGACTCTCCCCGGGAGCGGGCGCGGACGTACGCGCGGCGGAAGCGACGTCGGACGGGAAGGGGCCGGGCTCAGCCGTGCGCGGTGGACGGACGACGCCGGTGGCGTCCGGTCGCGGGACGACGCGTGGGCGTCGCGGGCACGGGAGGGGCGCGGCTCAGCCTTGGCGGCTGATCGCGCTGCAGACGCGCAGCAGATCGATGTGGCGGCGGGAGGTGAGGAGAGGCGAGCGGCTCACGCGTACGGTGACCGGTCCAAGGCGCCTCATGTCATTCCCTACCTGTTCACTAGGATTCCCTTCTGGAGTGTCGATCCCCCTGGCTGCGGCGTCAAGAGGGCGTCCACCGACCGGTCGGTGTCCCGTTCGGTTTCGGTGTGCCGTTCGGTTCACATCGGCCCGTTCAGTTCACGTCGGCCCGGGCGGCGCCGTCGTCCAGGGCGGCGTCCTCCTCCGCCGGGCTGTCGGAGAGGAAGCCGCCGGACTGGTGGCGCCACAGCTTCGCGTAGGTGCCTTCGGAGGCCAGCAGTTCCTCGTGCGTGCCCTGCTCGACGATCCGGCCGCGGTCCAGGACCACCAGGCGGTCCATGCCGGCGACCGTGCTCAGCCGGTGCGCGACCACGAGCGCGGTGCGCCCCTCCATGAGCCGCCACAGCGCCTCCTGGACGAGCAGTTCGCTCTCCGAGTCGAGGGCGCTGGTCGCCTCGTCTAGGAGCAGGATCGGCGCGTCGCGCAGGATCGCCCGGGCCAGCGCGACCCGCTGGCGCTGGCCGCCGGAGAGCTTGATGCCGCGCTCGCCGACCATCGTCTCGAAGCCTTCGGGCAGCGCGTCGGCGAACTCCGTGACGTGCGCGGCCTCGGCCGCCCGGCGGATCTCGGCGTCGGTGGCGTCCGGGCGGGCGAAGGCGATGTTGTCCCGCAGGGTGCGGTGGAACATGGCCGGGTCCTGGGGCACGTAGGCGATCAGACCGCGCAGGTCGGCCTGGCGGAGCCTGCTGATGTCCTGGCCGCCGATCAGGATCCGGCCGGCGTCCAGGTCCGTCATCCGCAGCAGCAGCCGGGTGAGGGTGGTCTTGCCGCCGCCGGACCGCCCGACCAGGCCGATCTTCGCGCCGCCGGGCACGGCCAGGTCGAGTCCGTCGAAGAGCGGGGCGCCGGGTCCGTGGGCGAAGGTGATCCGCTCGAAGCGGACCGAGGCGGCCCGCGCAGGCAGCGGGTCCGGCTTCGCCGGGTCGAGCACGGTCGGGGGCGAGTGCAGCAGCTCGGTGAACTGCGCGGCCTCCGTCATCGAGCTCTCCAGCCGCCGGTAGATCTGGTTGAACTCGAACATGATCCGGGTCGCGTTGGTGTAGTACGTGAACGCGACCACGACCGCCTCCACCCCGTGCCCGCCCCGGCTCAGCGTCACCGCGAGCAGCAGCCCGAGCGCGTTGGTCGCCACAGACAGCGGCGCGACCAGCGTGTCGATGCGCAGATTGCCGTAGTCCCACGACATCAGCGTCAGTCGGCGGGACGTGGCGACCCGGGAGCGGTGCTCGGCGGCCTCGCGCTCCTCGGCGGCGAACGCCCGCACGGTGTCCATGTTCATCAGGCTGTCGGCGACATGCCCGGACACGCGCGCGATGGCCGCCTCGCGCTGGTCCACCAGCCGCTGGCGACGCCGGATGAGGGGCGCCACGCACAGCGCCGTCACGGTGATCATCGTCAACAGGCCGACGACCAGCAGGGGTTCGTAGCGCCACAGCACAACGGACCCGAACAGCAACGGAATCAGGCTGCCCATGATGTTGAACGTCAGCGTGTCGACGAACTCCTCGAACCGCGAGGCGAAACTGAGGACCCGCTTGGTCAGCGAGCCGGCGAAGTTGTCGTGGAAGAACGAGGCGTCCTTGGCGAACAGTTCGTCCAGACCGATCACGTAGAGGTGCTCGATACCGAGGGCGTCCAGGCGGTTGAGGCAGTGCAGTCCGATCCGCCAGAGCGTCTCCGCGAGCAGCAGGACGACGGTGAAGGCGAGGACGTACGGCAGTGTCGCGCGTACGCCGATGCCGTCGTCGTCGGCGATGCGGCCGACGAGCTTGGCGACGACCAGCGGCGCGATGTAGGCGATGCCGACGTTGCCCAGCGCGGGCAGCAGCATGGCGGGCAGCGTCAGCCGCCGCAGCCGCGCCAACTCCCGCCCGTAGAACCGAAGTGCGAGCAGAACCGAGCCGCGGCCCGGTACTCCGTCGTGCGATGCAGGCGTTCCCATTCCCACCCTGTCGTCGTGTCCCCGCGTACGGCCAGGCATGGCAGTGTCCTGCGACCGGTACGGCCCGGTCCATGCGTTTTTTCCGGCCTGCGGCGGGCGGTGTCCGGCTGTCGGCGGGTGGTGGGACGGCAGCGCGCGTATGCGGCTCAGGAGGTGTCAGAGGTCGGCCGTACGCTGGAAAGGTGCCCCCGAACGCGCCGATGCGCCTGCCCGACATGCCGTTGCACGACCCCTTCGTGGTCGCCGACGACCTGACCCGCACCTACCACCTCTACACGTCCAACGACCCGTCCGTGTCGGGCGTGGACGGCACCGGCACGATGGTCTACCGCAGCCACGACCTGCGCGACTGGACGCCCCCGGTCGTCGTCTTCCGCACCGAGGACCAGCCGGGCATCTGGGCGACCGACGGCGCCTGGGCCCCGGAGGTGCACCGACGGGACGGCAGGTACTACCTGTTCACGACCCTGCACAACACGGACAGACCGCTTCCGGTCCCACCGCCCGGCCGCTGGGGCACGCCGTTCCGGCTCCCCACCCACATGCGGGGCACGGTCACAGCCGTGTCCGACTCCCTGCTGGGCCCCTTCACCGTCGTCGACCCGTCCCGCCCCACCCCGCCCGAGCACCTCATGACCCTGGACGGCACGCTGTACGTAGACCCGTCCGGGCAGCCGTGGATGGTGTATGCGCACGAGTGGCTCCAGACGCTCGACGGCACCATGGAGGCGATCCGGCTCGCTCCGGACCTGACCCGGACCGTCGGGGACCCGGTGCTCCTGTTCAAGGCCTCGGACGCGTCCTGGATCACCGAGCAGCTCCCCGCCGGCGTCCCGCACCAGCTCGCGCCCTACGTCACCGACGGCCCACAGCTCCACCGCACACCCGACGGCACCCTGCTCATGCTGTGGTCGACGTACGAGAAGAACGTCGCCGCGGAGGACGGCACGCTCAGCGGCGGCTACGTGCAGACGTACGCCGTCTCCGAGTCCGGCGACCTCACCGGACCGTGGCACCAACGTCGGCCCCTGGTCCGGCAGGACAGCGGCCACGGCATGCTCTTCCACACCTTCGACGGACAACTGATGATGATCCTGCACCGCCCGTTCGAGAACGCGCGGGGGAAGCTGTACGAGATGGAGCCGGCCGGCGCGGAACTGCGCGTGCTGCGCCAACGCACCGACCTGGACGGTGAGTTGGCGTGACGGACATCGATGCCCTTCAGCGGCTGTCGCCTGTCGATGTCCATCAGCATCTGTGGGGCCCCGCGTTCCTGGCCGCCCTGCGCGCCCGCACCGAACCGCCGCACCTCGACGGCTGGACCCTCCACACGGTCGGTGAGCCGCCCTACGAGGTCTCCGCCGCCGATCACGACATCGCGCGGCGCGCCGAACTGGCCGCCACCGACGGCCTAGGCCGGGCCCTCGTCTCGCTGTCCGCCCCGCTCGGCATCGAGTGGCTGCCCGCCGAGGAGGCACGGCCACTGATCGACGCGCACCACGAGGACGCGGCCGGTCTGCCGGAACCGTTCGGGGCGTGGGCGGCGGCCGGTGTGCGGGACATCGACGCGGAGGCGACGGCCGAGGCCCTGGATTCGGGGCTGGGGCCGGCCGGGCTTCAGCTTCCGGCCAACTCCCTTGCCGACGCGGCCGGTTACGCCCGGTGCGCCCCGCTGCTCGACCTCCTCGAAGAGCGTGATCTCCCGCTGTTCGTGCATCCCGGGCCGGCGCTGTCGGGGTCGTCGGGCTCGGGAGCATGGGGC
Organism: Streptomyces sp. NPDC088794; assembly: GCF_044750545.1. NCBI lineage: Bacteria > Bacillati > Actinomycetota > Actinomycetes > Kitasatosporales > Streptomycetaceae > Streptomyces > Streptomyces sp. NPDC088794. Next base: position 546,321 of record NZ_JBIVKB010000001.1, read on the forward strand.
TCAGGGTTGGCGGGCCCCGTGATGCCAGGGCCCGGCTGGTGGCCCGCGATGGTCCCCTACGTCCAGCAGATGCACGCTTCTTGGTTCGCGTTCCGCGCCTTCGGGCGACCCCGGCACCCCCGGCTGCGGGTCTGCTTCGCCCTGCTGGCCGCGCTCGCCCCGCTGCACGGGGAGCGCTTCGCGGCGCGGGGTGACGGCGCGGACGAAGTGGACCGGAACGTGTTCGTGGAGACGTCCTCGTACGGTCCGCGCGCGGTGGAGGCGATCGTGGCGGCGCTCGGCGCGGATGCCGTCGTCCAGGGCACCGACCGGCCCTACGCCGGGCCACCGGAGCGGCCGGGCTTCGGTCTGGGCGGGGCCGCGGAGCGGGCGTTCCGGGTCGACAACCCGTGGCGGCTGCTCAACGGGAAGGGGTGACCGGTCGACTGGTCGCTTGCCTGCCGCCCACGGCTTGCCTACCGCTCGTCGGGCGTGGGGAAGTCCGTCGACCGGCTGACCTCGGCCCACTTCTCCGCTTCCGCGGAGCGCTCCGCACCTGACTCCAGCGCGATGCGCAGCGCGTCCGAACCGAGCAGCAGGCGCCGCGGCGGCTCTTCGGTGTCGACGGTCTCCGCGATGACCTGCGCCGCCCTGGCCGGGTCACCGGGTTCGTTGCCGTTGTACTGGGCGAACATGCGCGCCCACTCGCCGACGGTCCGGTCGTAGTCCTCGCCGATCGGAACGGGCGAAGTGGCGGCTCCCGCGACCCAGTTGGTGCGCAGTCCCCCGGGCTCGACGATGATCACCTTGATGCCGAGGGGGGCCACCTCGTTGGCGAGCACCTCCGAGAACCCCTCCACCGCGAACTTCGCGGTCTGGTAGGCGCCCAGACCCGGGGTGCCGCCCACCCGGCCGCCGATCGACGAGATCTGGACGATGTGCCCGGAGCGCTGCCGCCGCATCACGGGAAGCACCGCCTTGGTCACGTTGACCACGCCGAACAGATTGATGTCCAGCTGGGCCCGGAACTCGCCGTCCGGGATCTCCTCGATCGCCGCGCTGGTGGCGTAACCGGCGTTGTTCACCACGACGTCCACGGTGCCGAAGCGTTCGACGGCCGTTGCCACCACCGCGCGGGCGTCGTCGGGATCGTTGACGTCGAGCGCGACGGCGAGCAGTCGGTCGCCGTGCTCGCGCGCGAGGTCGTCGAGGCGTTCCGGCCGGCGGGAGGTCGCCACCACGCGGTCGCCGCGGTTCAGCGCGGCCAGCACGAGTTCGCGTCCGAGTCCGGCGGAGGCGCCGGTGATGAGCCAGGTCCTGGTAGTCATCGTGATCTTCCTTCTTCTTCGCAGGTCGTGCTTCTTCTGTGCGGGTCAGGTGAGGTGGGTGATCAGGCCGGCACGGTGATCGTCTTGTGCTCGACGTACTCGGTGAGGCCGACGGCTCCGTACTCGCGCCCGGTGCCGCTCGCCTTGTAGCCGCCGAACGGGCCGTCGAAGCCGATGGGCGCGCTGTTGACGGTGAAGGTGCCGGTCCTGATCCGGCGGGCGAGCTCGAGGCCGTGCTCCACGTCCGCCGTCCAGACGCCACCGCTGAGGCCGTACTCGGAGTCGTTGGCGATGCGCACGGCGTCGTCCTCGTCGTCGAAGGGGATCACCACCAGGACGGGACCGAAGATCTCCTCGCGTGCGATCCGCATGCTGTTGTCGACGTCCGCGAACAGGGTCGGCCTGACGTAGTTGCCCTGCTCGAGACCGGCCGGCGACTCGGGTCCTCCGGTGACCAGGCGGGCGCCTTCCTCGATACCGAGCCGGATGTAGGACCGCACCCGCTCCTGCTGTTCGGCGCGGACCAGCGGGCCGACGAAGGTGTCCTCCGCCGACGGGTCGCCGACCTTCAGTCCGTCGAGCAGGTCCTTGAGGGCGGTCACCACGTCCTCGTAGCGGCTGCGCGGCGCGAGAACTCGCGTCTGCGCGATGCACGCCTCGCCGTTGTTCATCAGCGAGGCGAACCGCAGTGCGGGCACGGCCTCGGTCAGGTCCGCGTCGGGCAGGATGATCACCGCGGACTTGCCGCCCAACTCCAGGCTGACGCGCTTGAGTTGGCGGCCCGCGACGGCCGCGATGGAACGGCCCGCGCCGGTCGAGCCGGTGAAGGCGACCTTGTCGACGCCGGGATGGGCGACCAGGTACTCGCTGGTCTCCCGGTCGGCCGGGAGGATGCTGACGACGCCCTCGGGCAGCCCCACCTCGTCGAAGAGGTCGGCCAGCAGCATCATGCTGAGGGAGTTCTCCGGCGAGGCCTTCAGGACCACGGTGTTGCCCGCGAGCAGCGCCGGGATCATCTTCGCCAGCGCCGCCGAGAACGGTGAGTTCCACGGGATGACGGCGGCCACGACGCCGATGGCCTCGCGGCGTACCACGCTGCGGAAGGCGGCGCCGGGGACGGACGGGTCGAGCGTCTCCTCCCAGCCGAACTCGCGGGCGGCCTTGAGGTAGCCGAGCGCCTGCCGGGTGAGTCCGCCCTGACCCGCCCTGTTGAACCAGAGCGGATTGCCGCGCTCGGTGGTGATCAGCCGCGCGATCTCCTCGGCCCGCTCCTCGCGCAGCTTGTTCAGCCGCACGATCAGGTCCTGGCGCTGCTCCGGAGTCGTGTGACTCCAGGGCCCTTCGTCGAAGGCCGCCCGGGCCGCCGCGACCGCGCGGTCGATGTCGGCCGGCCGGGCCTGCACGGACCGGCCGACGAGCGACTGGTCGTGGGGTGAACGGATGTCGAGCGGGGTGGTGTCGCTCGGGTCGGTCCAGAGACCGCCTGTGTAGAGCTTGTCGCGCACGATCATGGCGCCGTCTTCTCTCTGTCCCTGTCGTGTAGAGGTTGACGCAACAAACGCTATGTTGATGTGACAGTTAATGCAACAAGCGCAATGTTATTGTGGCGCTACAGCACTCTGGAACTACGGAAGGTGATCACCGCGATGAGAGCCGACGCGGCCCGCAACCTGGACGCGGTCCTGCAGACGGGGGCACGGCTGCTCGCGCGGGACCCGGCGACGACCATGGCCGCGATCGCGGCGGAGGCCGGGGTGGACCGGCGCACGGTCTATCGCCGGTTCGCGAGCAGGGAAGCCCTGCTGTCCGCCGTCTACGCGGCGAAGCTCGACGCCGCCGAGGTGGTCATGGACGCGGTCCGCCTGGAAAAGGCGCCGGTCGCGATCGCGCTGCACGGATACGTCGAGTCGATCATCCCGGTCAGCCGGCGCTGGCCGGTGGACATCCGGCGGATGATGCAGGAGGACCCCGAGGCCGAGCAGCGGGCCGAGGCGCTGCGCGAGCGGCTGGAGGCGTTCCTGCGGCGCGCGGCCGACGAGGGGTTGGTCCGGCGGGACCTGCCGCCCGGGTGGGCGACGGCGCTGCTGAGCAACCTGGTCGACACCATGGCCCATGTGTTCGTCGACATCGAACCCGGCCCGGCCGCGGACCTCGTGGTGGCCTCGCTCCTGCACGGCGTCGGATAGGGCCTGTTGGTTCTCCGCGCGGACGTGGTCAACTGCTGATCCGGAGCGGCGTCACGCCGGCGCCGGACATGGCCGCGGCCGATCATCCTGGAGGAATCGTGGTCGACAAGTGGACCGCCGAGGACGTGCCCGACCAGCGGGGCCGCGTCGCCGTGGTCACCGGCGCCAACACCGGGATCGGTTTCGAGACCGCCAAGGTCCTCGCCGCGCGCGGTGCGGCGGTGGTGCTGGCGGTACGGGACACGGCCAAGGGCGAGCGGGCCGCCGGCCGGATCACCGCCGCCGCTCCCTCCGCGGACGTCACGGTGCGGCACCTCGACCTCACCTCGCTCGACTCGGTGCGCGCCGCGGCGGACCAACTGCGGGCCGGGCTCCCGAGGATCGACCTGCTGATCAACAACGCCGGGGTGATGTACACACCCAAGAGCACGACCGCTGACGGGTTCGAACTCCAGCTGGGCACCAACCACCTCGGCCATTTCGCCCTCACCGGGCTGCTGTTGGACCGGATGCTGACGGTCGAGGGCTCCCGAGTGGTGACGGTCAGCAGCCTGGCCCACGACCTGCGGGCCGCCATCGACCTGAACGACCTCCAGTGGGAGCGCCGTTCCTACAGCCGGGTGGGCGCGTACGGCCAGTCGAAGCTGGCGAACCTTCAGTTCACCTACGAGCTCCAGCGCCGGTTGGCGGAAAAGTCCCCGACCGTCGCCGTCGCCGCGCACCCGGGCCTCGCGTCCACCGAACTGATCCGCAATTCGGTGTTCGTCGTACGCACCTTCGTCAGGGCGTTCAACCCCCTGATCTCACAGCCCGCGGACCGCGGCGCGCTGCCCACCCTGCGCGCGGCGACCGACCCCGACGTGCGAGGCGGCGAGTACTACGGCCCACGCGGACTCCGGGAGCTCAGGGGTTATCCGGTGCGGGTGCGGTCCAACCGGCTCTCCCACGACGAGTTCCTCCAGCGCGGTCTGTGGGCGGCGTCGGAGGAACTGACCGGAGTGACCTTCCCGGTCTGACGCGTCGCCGTTCGCGCTGCCGGTTTCGTCTGTTCTGTCGTCACGCACGCTCCGAGGTGGATTCAACAGGCGCGGCCGGACCGTGGTGCCGGGCCCCCACCGCGACGGTGGCCAGCAGCGCCAGCACTACCGCGGTGAACCATGTCGTCGCGTTCCCCAGGCTCATGTGGAGGCTGGCGACGCCGAGTCCGACGGGCAGCAGGGCCAGTCCGAGGTAGGAGACGAGGAACAGCCCGGCGAGGGCCTCACCGCGCTGGGCCGGGGCGGCCGTGGCGGCCACGTGCCCGACGGCCGACTTGAACAGCACCCCCGCACCCGCTCCGGCGAGAACGCCGGCCAGCAGGAACACGGGCAGGCCCGCGAGGTGTACGCCGATCGCGAGTACGGCCATCCCCGCGGCCTGGGCGAGGAGTCCGACGTACCAACGCGTCCGGTCGCCGAGCCGGCCGGTGCCCGTCTGGGCCGCGGCGGCGGCACCGAACACCGCGAACACGACCAGTCCCGCCAGCGCGTGGGACGGGTGGTGCAGGGTGCCGGCGACGAATCCGGGCGCGACCGAGGTGAACAGGCCGAACACGGCCATGGAGGTGAAACCGGCCGCCGCCGCGGCGAGGTATCCGCGGTCGCCGCCGGCCACGCCGACCCGCTGCGGCCGGTACGCGGGCCGCACGGCAGGCTTCCGGACCGTCTCGGGTGTCAGGGCGACGGCGACCGCACCGATCAGCAGCAGCACGACGAAGACGGCGTACGGCAGCCGCAGCGGCGCCCCCAGGTACTCGGCGAGCGCGCCCGCGACCAGGGGCCCCACTCCGAGGCCGCCGATGTTCGCCGCGGTCGACACGATCTCGAACCGTCGCGTCGAGGCGCCGGGCCGGTGCGCGGCGTGCAGTTCGTGCAGATACGCCGTCGCGGTCGCCGTCAGCATGCCCACGCCGAGGCCGGTGACCAGTCGGGCGACGATCAGCACCGGGAGCGAGGCGGTGGACAGGAACAGCACGGCGGCGAGCAGTTCCAGCGCCAGCGCCGAGGTCAGGACCTTCTTGCGGCCCAGCCAGTCCGACACGTGCCCGGCGAGCAACAGACTCGTCAGCACACCGACCGCGTAGACGGCGAACACGACGGTCACCGTGAACGTGGAGAACCCGTCGCGGGCCTGGTACAGCGGATACAGCGGGGTGGGGACGGTGGAGAACGCCATCGCCGTCACGAACACCGCGGCGACCGTCCAGAAACCGCGGCCGTACCGGCGGACGGTGTGCGGAGCCCGGGCGGCTCCGTCCTTCGGGGCGGGCGCGGGATCCGTGCGCGGACCCTTGGCCGACGTCGACAACATCGCAACACTCCGATCCCTTGACGGTGGATTCCGTCGGCGGCGGACCGGCCGGCCAGTGTCGCACCGACCGGCCCTGGTTCACCGTCTGGTGTTGCCAACATGCGGGCGGAGTGGTTGTTTCCCGTTCGGCGGAGATGGTTGGAGATGGCGGTTATCTGTGTCGGAGATGGCCGCGCAGGCATGGCCATCCGTCAACGCACCCGGCACCGCAGGAGCCCCTCGTCGGGGGCGTCACCGGCGCGGCCTCACCTCGACTGCCGCATGATCCAGTCCCGGATGCCGGGGATGGTGTAGGCGATGCGCCAAGTGGCCATGTGGGCGCTGGTGTTGGAGCCTGCCGGGACGGTCGTGCCGGTCTGGAAGGAGGCGTAGTTGACCGGGGCCTTCTGCGCCTTGAGATGGCGTACGTCGGCGGCGAACTGCGCGTCCGTGGACTGGCCGTCCCACGCGGCGGTGGCGACCTCGGTGCCCTGGTCCTTGATGACCTGCGTGATGGCGTTCTCGCCGGGGAAGGCCTTGTCGTCGTCCTGGGAGACGACGATCCAGAGCTTCTTGTCGGCGAGCGGGGCGGCCACGTCGGAGGGCCACTGGCCGGCGACGATGTAGGCGGCCGCGAACAGGTCCGGGTACTTGATGTTCAGGCCCAGCGACATCATGGCGCCCATCGACTGGCCGGTCGTGTAGCGGCGGTTCTCGTCGATGGCGTACTTCTCCGTCACCGCCTCGACGAGGTTGGCGGTGGCGTCGAACAGCGACGAGGGTACGTAGGTGTCGTCGACGACCACCGAGCCGTACTCGGGGGCGAGGACGAAGCACTCGTGCCTGGCCTGGTCCTCCGGGCCGGCCCAGCACACGGCGCCCAGTCCCTGGACCAGCGGCCCCTCGGTGGCGACGTTGACGACGCTCGCGTCGTGCATGAACAGCACGAGCGGGTAGCGCTTGCGGCGGTCGTGACCCTTCGGGATGAAGAGGTTGTACCTGAGGGTCCGGCCGGTGGCGGGGTCGTCGAAGGTGAACTGCTCGAAGTCGTCGACGATCAGGTTCACCACGGCACTTGTCGTCAGCAAGGTGTCGGTGGCCGCGTAACGGGTCCCGCCGGTCGTGGTGACGGTGCCCTTCTGGAAGAGCGAGGCCTTCGCCGCCACGATCGTCCCGCCCGGCGTGCTGTCGCCGACCTTCGGCCCGCCGGCGCCGGGCGTGCCCGTCGGGGTGCCTGAGCCGCCCTGTTGGGTCACCCACAGGGCCGCCGTGGTGTCGTCGGGAGACAACTCGACGATGACGTAGCGACCGTCGTGGCCCCGCTCGCTGAGGTCGACCGCCGTGTTCGCGTAGACCTTGGTGACCGTCCTGTCGGTGACGGTGAACGTCGAGGTCGACAAAGAGGAGTTGTCGATGCGGCGGTCGTACTCGACGGCGACGGCTATGAGCTTCTGGCCGTCGCCGAACACCTTCGTGATCGCGGTGACACCGCGGACGTGCTCGGCGGTGGCTGCTTCGTCGTCCGATGCGGCCGCCGCACGGAAGGCTCCGGCTCCGACAACGGCCGCGGATCCGGCCACCACGGATCCGGCGATGAACGTACGTCGTTCCACCACAACACACACTCCTGGTTTCGAATGGTTTCGAGCCGGCTGGCGATGGCGGAAACGTTAGGAACATCGGCTCGGGGAAAGCTGTGCGAATTCACGCCATGATGCTGCGGAACGGTTCTTTTTCACAGGTCACGCAGAGGTTTCCTGGTCATGCGCGGTAGTCAGAACGCGCAATCTCAGATTTCACGACGCGCGCTATGTGACCGTCGACTCCCCTTGCAGCATCGGGTGTCTTCCGGATGCCTGACGTGAAGGAGAGTTGTGCATTCCGTGCCTGAGAACGGTGAAAAGCAGGACGGCCCGCTGCGTCGCCGCTCGTTTCTGAACGGTTCGCTCGCCGCGGCGGTGGGGGCCACATCATTGACGGGCGGTACGGGGACCGCGCGGGCGGCCGGCCAGGAAGCGGACCGCGGCGGCGGCGCCGCGGCGGTGCTGAAGGCGGGCGCCGGCCGGGCCGCGATCGCGTTCCCGGCCTCGCTCCTCCCTCTCGACGGCTTCACCACCGTCCACGACGACCTGCACGTGCGCGTGCTGCTGTTGGAGGGCGGTTCCCGGCGCGTCGCGCTCGCCGTCCTGGACCTGACGTCGATCAGCGCGGAGGCGATAGCCGCCATGCGGGCGATCATCTCCGATGCGGCCGGTGTGGCCACGGCCGACATCGTCGTGACCGTCACGCACACGTTCTCCGCGCCGCACGTACAGGCCGTGAGCAGCGGCAGCGGGGCGGCGCGGTACGTGGAGCAGATCAAGAAGGCGACCTCGGCGGCGGTCGCGACGGCGGTCTCGGGCCTGCGGCCCGCGCGGGTCGGCTTCGGCACCGGCACGTGCGATGTGAACGTCAACCGGGATGTCCGTACGGCCGACGGCTGGTGGCTGGGCACGGGCGAGAGCGGCCCGTCCGACAAGAGTGTGGGCGTGACCCGTATCGACGACACCGCCGGCAGGCCGATCGCCGTCCTGGTCAACTACAGCGTCCAGTCGTCCGTGATGATGCAGTCGGTCATGGCCAACGGCGACCTGCCGATCACGGCCGACCTCGCGGGCGCGGCGGCGGGGCACGTGGAGGAGCAGTACGGCGACGACGTCGTCGGGTTCTTCCTGGTCGGCTCGTGCGGCGACCAGTCACCGGCGTTCCGCGCCAAGCGGTACACCATCGACAAGGACCTCGGCTGGTCCCAGGTCGACGCCCAGGACGCGGGCTGGATCCTGCTCACGGTGCAGGGCGAGCGACTCGGCACGGAGGTGGTCCGCGTCAGCGAGACCATCAGGGCGTCCACCGTCGGCGCGTCCCGGCTCCGCCTGCTGACCGACTCCGTCACGGTCGACACGGTCCCCGGCGGACACCCCACCGCACCGACGAAGACCTACGACTTCACACCGACCGGCACGGCCCCGGTACCGATCTGGATCCTCCGCCTCGGCGAGGGCGTCTTCGTCGGAGTCTCCCCGGAACTCTCCACCGACACCGCCCTGACCATCAAGACGCATTCCCCCTTCGAACACACCGCGGTCATGTCGATGCTGGAGGGCGGCGCCAAGAACATGGCCGAATCCCGAAGTTATGCCCGTATCACGTACGAGGCGATGGATTCGTCGTACGCGAAGGGCGCGGCGGAGACGGTGGCGGAGAAAATCGGCGAGATTCTGCATTCCCTTTGAGGAAACCCGCCGCGTCTCACAAAAGAGGACGCCACGCAAAAGGGCCCTCACAGGCTCTCGCCCGTGAAGACCCTTCGCACCGTCGGGACGACAGGATTTGAACCTGCGACCCCTTGACCCCCAGTCAAGTGCGCTACCAAGCTGCGCCACGTCCCGGTGCGGCTCACTCGTCGAAACGTGTGATCACGCAGGTAAACCCTACCGCATGCACACGGCCACCCCGCACGGTCACGGATCGGTCACCGCACCACGGAACGTCTCCTGCCGCATGCTGCGCAGCACTACCGTCCCCTCACGCGAAATACGCAGGGGGGTACGAAAATGACCAATCCGTACAACGCTTCGCCCAACGTCCCGCCCAACCCGCCGGCCGGCATACCGTCGGCCGGTCCGGCGCCGCGGTGGGCGAGAAAGCGCTATGTCATCCCTGCGGTCGGATTCGCCTTCCTGGTGGGCCTGTTGGCCGGTGGAGGCGACGACGGGAAGGAGCCGGCGTCGGCGTCGGCCGCACCCCGGGTCACCGCCACGGTCACGACGACCGCCACGGCGACCGCGACGGTCACCGAAGCCGCGGATCCCGAACCGGCCGCCACGGTCACCGTCCGGGCGACACGGACCGTGAAGGCGACGGTCACGGCCGAGCCCGCCGAAGTCGCCGGTGGGAGCGACGATTCCGGCGGGCAGGACGTGTACTACGCCAACTGCGACGCGGCCCGCGCGGCCGGTGCCGCCCCCGTCCGGGTCGGTGACCCCGGATACGGGCGGCACCTCGATCGGGACGGGGACGGCGTGGGGTGTGAGTAGCGGGGTGGGCCACGCGTAGGGGTGGGTCAGCTTCGCGGGCCGGAGGCCAGCGGCTCCGGGTTCGGCTCCGCCGTCTGCGAGCGGTCGCTCGGCAGGTCCGTCGACACGTCGGTGGCCGCCCGGAGCGAACCCGAGAGTCCGCGGGCCCGCGTCGGGACCAGGAGTGCCGCCAGTGCCGCGGCCAGGCACAGCGCCGCCAGCAGGGCGAAGCCGTGGGTGTAGCCGGACTCGTACGGCAGGCCCGAGGGCTGGAGGTGGCCGGTGACCAGGACGCTGGTCAGCGCGGCGCCGATGGAACCGCCGATGGTACGGATGTTGGCGTTCATGCCGGTGGCCGCGCCGGTCTGGGAGGCGGGAACGCTGCCGACGATGAGGTTGGCCATCGAGGCGAAGGCGAGTCCGATGCCGAGGCCGAACACGCCCGAGACCAGGGCGACTTGCCACTGCGCGTCGTGCCACAGGGCGAGCATGCCCAGGGCCAGCGCACCGAGCGCGGCACCGGTGGTGAGGAGCGACTTGGCGCCCACCGCCGGTTCCAGCCGGCCGCTGAGGATGCCGGAGACGAACATCGCCACCAGCATCGGGAGCATGAGGAGCCCGGAGGCCGTGACGCTCGCGCCGAAGCCGTATCCGGCGGAGGACGGGGTCTGCACGAAGCCCGGCAGGAAGGACCACAGCGAGTACATGCCCGCGCCGAACAGCAGCGCGGCGGCGTTGGTGGTCCACACCGCGGGCAGCCGCATCACGCGCAGGTCGATGAGCGGGGACCGGGAGCGGGCCTCGGCCAGCAGCCACAGCGCGAACAGCACGACGGCCGCGGCGAACAGGCCGATCACCCGGCCCGAGCCCCAGCCCCACACGCTGGCCTGGCTGAGCGGCAGCAGCAGGGCGACCAGCCATGCCGAGAGCAGCCCGGCGCCGAGCCAATTCACCTTGCCCTCCGCCCTGTTGGGCGACTCGGGCACATAGCGCAGGGCGATGAGCGTGGTCACCGCGACCACGGCGACCGGGATCCAGAACAGCCAGCGGTAGTTGAGCGCGGACACGATGGGGCCGGCCGCCACGATGCCGACGCCACCGCCCGCGGCGATCACGGCGGACAGGTTGCTGATGCTGCCGCTGACCCGGGAGGCGTCGAACTCGTCCCGGATGATGCCGAACGACAGCGGGAACAGGGCGCCGCCGATGCCCTGGACGACCCGGGCGACGATGAGCACGCCGATGTTCGGCGCGAGCGCGGCGAGCAGACAGCCGAGCGCCACGACGACCAGGACGGACACCAGCGTGCGCTTCTTGCCGATGAGGTCGCCGACCCGGCCGAGGATCGGCGTGAAGACGGAGGCGGACAGCAGATAGGCCGTCATCACCCAGGTCGCGGTGGACTGCGAGGTGTGCAGCGCGTGCTGGACGGTCGGCAGGGCCGGCGCGATCAGCGACTGCAGCATGGAGAACACGCCGGCACCGGTCGCGAGCACCGCGAAGGTGAGACGGGTGGACTTGCGGGGCATGAAAAGGCCTCTCCGAACCGAGGGGAGATGGAGACAGGGAGAGAAGAAGAGAGGAGGGAGCAGAGATGGGAGATACGGGGGTGGAGTCGCGTCGGCCGGGCGTGCGGCCGCACGCATCCGCACCGGGCCCACCCACACTGGTAAAGTGGAGGTACCCCTCCACTGTAGCGGAGGCACACCTCCGGTTCAACCCGCCCCACCCCGGGAGGCACCCGTGACCGCCCAGCCGTCGCCCACCAGCGAGGCTCTGTCGTTCCCCGTCAGCGAGATCGTCGCGTCCCAGCGGCCCCACCGTAAGGACGCGGCCCGCAACTATGACGCCCTGCTGGTCGCGGCCCGCGAGGCGTTCGCCGAGAACGGCGCGGAGGCCTCCCTGGAGGACATCGCCCGGCGCGCAGGCGTCGGCATCGGCACCCTGTACCGGAACTTCCCGACCCGCCGCCATCTCTTCGAGAGCGTGTACGCGGACGAGGTCAACGACCTGGTGCGGGTCGCCCGGCAGGTCGCCGACCAGGAGCCCTGGGAGGCCCTGACGTCCTGGCTCGCCCGGTTCGCCGCCTACATGGTGACCAAGCGGGCGATCCGGGAGGCCCTCGACGGGGAGTCGGAGATCCTCAACGCCTGCCGCGACTCGATGTACGCCGCGGGCGGTCCGCTCTTCGAGCGCGCCCAGGCGGCCGGCGTCGCGCGCAAGGACATGGACTTCGGCGATCTGATCCGGATGGTCGCGGGCGTCACCGGCACGACCTTCCTGGACGACGCCCAGCGCGACCGGGTCCTGACCATCGCCCTGGACGGCGTCCGCGTGATCCACTGAGAACGGAGCCCGCATGTCCTTCCTGGCCAGGCCGGCGGTGGCCGCGTTCGCCGCGAAGGCGATGCAGCGCGCGACCCTGTCCGCCGAGCGTCGCTCCGGCGGGCGCGGATCCGCTGCCGCGTCGCACGCACGGTTCCCCGAATACCCGCGTGTGGTCACCGAGTTGACGATCCCGACGTCGGTCGCGCCGGCGCGGGCCGTGGTGTACCTGCCGACGACCGAAGGCGACGATCCGCCGCCGGTGCACGTCAACTTCCACGGCGGCGGATACGTGATGTCCGTGACGGAGATCGACGATCCGCTGTGCCGCTTCCTCGCCGTCGAGGCGGGGGCGGTGGTGATCAACGTCGACTACGCCGTCGCCCCGCAGCATCCGTTCCCGGCTCCCCCGCGCCAGGCCTACGAGGTCGTCCGCTGGGTCGCCGAGCACGGCCCGGAGCACGGGTGGGACGGCGGGCGTCTCACGATCGGTGGGCAGAGCGCCGGTGGTGGGCTCGCGGCGGCCGTGGCGCGGCAGGCGTTGGAGGAGAGCGGGCCGTCGATCGCGCTGCAGGTGCTGCACTATCCGCCGCTGGACCTGACGACCGAGGCGAGGTCCAAGCGGGCCGCCGTCGACAAACCAGTGCTGCGGCCCTGGATGACCGACGTGTTCGACACGGCGTACATCCCTGACGTGGAGCTGCGTCGGGATCGGCTCGTGTCGCCCGCGCATCCGTCCGACACGGTGGACTTGACGGGCATCGCTCCGGCGGTGGTCATCACCGCGGAGTTCGATCTGCTCAAGGCCGAGGCCATGGCCTACGCGGACCGGTTGCGGGTGGCGGGGGCATTGGTGGAGTACCGGGATGTGAGTGGGGTCGATCACGGATATGACGGCCAGGACGATCAAAAGGCCCGCGCGACCTATGAGTTGATTGCACGTCAGATACGGAAAGCCACTGGCGGCTGATCGCGCTGTTCCCCGCGCCCCTAGAACAGAAGGGCGTCGGGGAAACCGCCGATCCGAGCACTAGCCGATCACCCTCGGCAGCCTCACGTCCAGCTTCTCCGACTGTTCCGTCAGGTCGCGCCACACCTTCGGGGCCACCGGGATGCCCCGCTCACCCCGCTCGGCGGCCACGGCCGCGCTGCGTTCGCCGGGGTAGTGGACACCGTCCGCGCCCTCCGCCACCGGGAGGTCCTTGAGCGTGGCCAGAGTGGTGTCGACGTTCGCGGTGAAGGCGTCGGGGTCGCCGAAAGCGGCCGGGTCGAGGGCGATGAGCAGGGCGTTCTGGCGGTGCTTGCGGCCGGCCGGGTCGTCCGCGTGGAAGGCGGAGAAGATCGGCGCGCCCACGAGGACACTGGTCAGCAGCTCGAAGGCCAGTGACATGCCGGAGCCCTTCGCGCCGCCCAACGGCAAGGGCATGACCGCCAGTTCGGGGTCGGTGGTGGGGGTGCCGTCCTCCGTGGCCGCCGCGCCCTCGGGCAACGGCGCGCCGCTCGCCTTCGCCTGGCGGATCTTTCCCAGGGCGATGGTCGCGGTGGCCATGTCGAGGAGCAGTGGGGCCTGGTCGCGGGCCGGTACCGCGATGGCGAGCGGGCTGGTGGCGACGGCCGCGCCCTTGACGCCGGTGTACCCCATGTTGGGCATGCCGGCCACGAACCCGATCCCGACCAGGCCCTGTTCGGCGATCCTGGAGACGTAGTAGCCGATGGCGCCGGTGTGGACGGTGCGGCGGACGCCGACGGAGGCGATGCCGGTCACGCGGGCCCGCCGTACGGCCTCGTCGGCGGCGGCGCTGAGGGCGACCGGGCCGGGGGCGCGGTCGGCGTCGAGGACGGCGGCGGCCGGGGTGGTCGACTCGACGGTGATCTCGGCGTCGGCGTTGGCGACGCCCTTGGCGAGCAGCTCCAGATAGGCGGGGACGCGGGCGATGCCGTGGGAGTCGACTCCGCGCAGCGCGGCCCAGACGAACACGTCGGCGGTGGTGCGGGCGTGTTCGGGGCTGAGGCCGCCCTTCTCCAGGAGGGCCGCGGAGAAGGTGCGCAGGTCGTCGGCGGGGACCAGGACCTTCGACGGTGTGGTGGACATGGTGGCGGGAGCCTCCTGGATCAGGCGTTGCGGATGAGCGGGTCCGGATCAGCGGGTGACGAGTACGTCGACGACGGCGGTGGTGCCCCCGGTCACGGCCTTGAGGGCGCGCTCCAGCGCGGGCGCGAGCGCGTCCGTGGTGTCGACGGTCTCGGTGTGCATGCCGAACGGCTCGGCGAACCGCGCGAGTCGGGGCAGCCGGCGCAGGTCGGTGCCGAGCCATTCGCCGGTCTCGGCGGCTGCGCCGTCCGGGTAGAACCGGCGGTGGTTGAGGTTCATCGACTTGTAGACGCGGTTGTTGAACACCACGATCAGCAACGGGAGTTCGTACGCCTTGGAGGCGTCGTACGACGGGATGACCGGGTTGTAGGTGAAGGCGCCGTCGCCGATGGTGAGCACCACCGGGCGTTCCGGCGCGGCGAGTTTGACGCCGAGGGCGACCGCGATGCCCTGGCCGAGGCCGCCTTGGACGTAGAAGTACGAGTCGGGAGTGTCGGTCCGCACATGCCGTTTGACGATCCGGCTGTGGGTGATGGTCTCGTCGACGACGATGCCGTCCCGACCGTCGAGGAGCGTGCGCAGGGTCGCGGCGACGAGCACCGGGTCGACACCCTCGGCGTCGGCGGCCTGACTCTCGGCGGCGGTGACGGCGGCCAGTTCGGCCGCGTGCCGCTGCTCCTGCGCCGTACGGCGGACGGCGATCGCCACCTCGTCGAGATCCTTCGCCCGTTTCGTCAGCTGGCGCAGGGTGTTGGTGACGGTGCCTTCCAAGTAGCGGTCGGCGAACAGGACTTGGTAGACGACGTGCGGGCGCTGCGGTACCTCGTCGATGACGACGACCTTCGCCTTGGCGGGGCGGCGGGACGGCGGGTAGAAGGGGGCGCGGCAGTTGACCAGGAGGATCAGGTCCGCCTCGGCCATCCACGGTCCGATGTCGCTGCCGGCGTGCAGCGGGTGGGTGCGCGGGAAGTTGCCGCACACCGCCGAGTCGGGCTCGACGACGGGAAGGTGCCAGGCCTCGGCGAAGGCGACCAGGGCCTCGAAGCCGCCTTCCTCCCGGCCAGCGGTCTCCGTGACGATCACGGGGTTGGCGGCCTCGCGGATCAACTGTGCGACGGAATCGACCTCTTCGGGCGAGCTGTGCGTGGATCCCGGCGCGACGATCGGCTTGGCCGCGCGGCCGTCCCACTCCTCCAGGAGGATCTCCAGCGGGATGTTGAGGTACGCCGGTCCCGCCGGGGCCCGCCAGGCCAGCTCCGCCGCCCGGGTGATCATGGTGGGCAGGGTGTGGACGCTCGCGGCCTCGTTGGACCACTTGGTGAAGGGCTGCGCGATGCCGTGCGGGCCGCCCACGACGGACAGGTTGCGGTACCACTGGCCGCCCGGATCGTGGCCGGGGGCGTCGCCGTACGTGGTGGACTCCGAGGAGGCGACCACCATCGGAACGCCGGCGAGGAGCGCGCCGTGCACGGCCATGGAGCCCTGGAGCAGTCCGGGGGCCGCGTGCAGCAGGACGCCCTGGGGGCGCCGCCTGACCAGGCCGAAGCCGGTGGCCATGCCGACGGCGACGGTCTCGTGGGTCAGGTCGAGGTACTCCGGGGCGGGTTCGCCGTCGCGGTGCCGGCGGGCCAGCGCCTCCCACACGGGGGCCCACTCGGACCCCGACGAGCAGAAGAGGTACTCGGCGCCGACGGCGTTCAGGGCGGAAACCACAGCGTCACCGCCGTCGACGCCCGGGTTGTGCGGGTAGTCCGTCATCTCTGGTGCTTCCTCAGCCCTCGATCGGCCAGTTCAGGACCTCGGAGATACCGCGGCCCATGATCCATTCAAGCTCCTCGGGCGTGAAGTCCCAGTGCTTGGTGAACTGCTCGATCGTGTCGGTGTAGGTGATGCCGTGGCCGAGCAGGCGGGTGATGTCAGTCCCGTAGAAGCAGCGCTGCGGGCCCATCCTGTCGACCATTTCGCGGACGTACTTCTGGATGTTGTTGTTCGGGAAGGGCTGGGTGGAGTAGCCGGGCAGCGCCGACACCTTGACGTAGATGTTCGGGTGGGCGGCCAGGTCGGCGGTCTCCGAGACCCAGTAGCCGATCGCGTCGTCCACGCAGCGGGCCATGATGCCCATGTGGTCGATGATGATCTTCAACTCGGGGTGCTTGTCGGCGATTTCGCCCAGCTCACGCTTCCAGATCGGGGCGTGCACCATGGTCGGGATGCCCAACTCGGCGGCGACCGGCCAGTACCAGTCGTTGGTGCCGTCGATCATCCAGTTGCGGTCCTGCGGCCGGTGGAACGTCAGCCGGGTGCCCTTCACATGCGGGTTCCGGGCGAAGTCCTTGAGCATCGCCGTGCCCTCTTCGGGCTTGTTCTGCGGGATGCGGGCCATGATGCCGAAGCGGTCGGGATGCGCCTCGCACGCCTCCAGGGCGTAGTCGATGCGGTCGCCCTCCCAGGACGGCGGCAGGATCAGCGCACGGTTGACGCCCGCCTCGTCCATCAGCTCCAGGGCCTCCTCGTAGGAGAAGGGGTCCTCCCGGTGGCCGTTGAGACGGATGCGCTCCCGGGCGCCGGGGACCCAGGGGCGGTCCGGGGTCTCTTCCTTCCAGATGTGAATCTGGGTGTCGACGACGAACATCCTTCAACTCTTTCTGTCGAACGGGGTGATGGGCGTTACGGAGGGAACGCTAGGCGGGTCCCGCGGCCTTGCGGAGTCCCCTGGAGCGCAAGCAGTTGTTGCGTGAAAGTGCGCCGTACGCAGGGCATTTTCAGTTTGCGGCGGCATCTTCGAAGACCGCGCGCACGATGTGTTCGGCGATCGCCATCGACGCGGTGGCGGCCGGCGAGGGCGCGTTGCGTACGGCGGTGACGCGCCCGGCGCGATGGATGCGGAAGTCGTCCACGAGCGTGCCGTCCCGGTCCAGGGCCTGAGCCCGCACACCGGCCCCGCCGCGCACGACGTCACGGACGCCGACTCCGGGGACGTACAGCCCGGCGTCCTTCATGAAGGCCGCCGTGGAGAAGGAACCGCGGTACTCCTTGATTCCGGTACGCCAGTGCTGGGCCGCCATCTTCCAGGTGCCGGGGTAGGCGGCGAGGCCCAGCAGGTCCCTCGGTGAGATCCTCGTCCGGGTGTAGCCCTCCCTCGCGAGGGCCAGCACGGCGTTGGGTCCGACCTCCACGGAGCCGTCCACGCGGGGCGTGAAGTGGACGCCGAGGAAGGGGTAACGCGGGTCCGGTACGGGGTAGATGAGGCCGCGCACCAGGTTCGTACGCTCCGGCCTGAGCAGCATGTACTCGCCCCGGAACGGGATGATCCGCGGTTCCTTCGTGTCCTTGGCGAGCCGCGCGAGCGAGTCGGACCGGAGGCCCGCGCAGAGGATCAACCGATCCACGCGGATACGTTCCTGCCGCGACCCCACTTCGATGCCGCCGGGCACGTCACGGAGCGAGCAGACCGGGAAGCCCAGCTTCACCTCGCCGCCGGAGTCGACGACGTCCTCGGCGAAGGCGCGGGCGATCGCCGGGTAGTCGGTGATCGCGGTGCGCGGGGAGTGCAGGGCGGCGATCCCGCCGGCGTGCGGTTCGATCTCGCGGATCTCCTCGCGGGAGAGCTTGCGCAGGTCGGGCACGTGATTGTTGCGGGCCCGCTCGAAGAGGGCGTTCATCCGGCCGAGTTCGTCCTCGCGGACGGCCACGACCAGCTTGCCGGTCTCGCGGTACGGGAGTTGGCGCCGCCGGCAGTACTCGCGCAGCAGGGCCACGCCCCGCACGCACAGGTCGGCCTTGAGGCTGCCGGGCGTGTAGTAGAGACCGGCGTGCACGACACCGGAGTTGTGGCCGGTCTGGTGACGGGAGACCTCCGGCTCCTTCTCGAAGACCACGACCCGGGTGCCGGGACGCCGCATCGCGATCTCGCGGGCGGTGGCCAGGCCCACGATGCCGGCGCCGACGACTCCGACGGTCTCGTCAGCCACCACTCTGCTCCGGAGCACCGAGGTTGACGGCGACCGTCTTGACCCGGGTGGAGAAGCGGAGCACCTCGTCGCCCTGCTCCTTGTACGCCGTACCGGAGTCGTGGAACCCGCCGAAGGGCAGATGGACGTCCCAGCCGGTGGTCGTGGAGTTGACCGCGACCTGCCCGCACTCGGCCGCGTCGGCGAAGCGGTACGCGTGGCCCAGATCCCGGGTGAAGACGGCGGCGGCGAGCCCGAAGTCGGAGTCGTTGACCGCCTCGACGGCCGCGTCGAAGTCGGCGACGGCCCGCAGGACGAGGACGGGGCCGAAGACCTCCTCGCGCCAGATCGCCAACTCGGCGGTGACATCGGCGAGTACGGTCGGCTGGACGTAACAGCCGTGCGCGCGCTCGCCGTTGGTGTCCGCCTGGCCGCCGGTGAGGACGGTGGCGCCCTGGTCGAGTGCGCGGGCCAGGTCGGCGAGGACGGAGTCGCGCTGCCTGGGGCTGGAGAGAGGGCACAAGGTGGTCGCCGGGTCGCTGCCGGGGCCGACGGTCAGCGTCTCGACCTCGGCGACCAGCAACCGCGCGAACTCCTCGTACACCGGCTGCTCGACGATCACCCGGCTGGTGGCGGTGCAGCGCTGCCCGGCCTGGCCGAAGGAGGCGGCGACGACGGCCTTGGCGGCGGTCGGCAGGTCGGCGTCGCGCAGGACGACGGAGGCGTTCTTGCCGCCGAGTTCGCCCTGGAAGCGGACGTTGCGGTCGGCGAGGCGGCGGCGGATGCGGTTGCCTACGGCGTTGGAGCCGGTGAAAGTGATGCCGACGATGCGTGGGTCGTCGAGGAGGGCCTCCTCGATCTCCGCCGTGCGCCCGGTCACCACGTTCAAGACGCCTGCCGGCAGGCCCGCGTCGTGCAGGGCGCGGGCGAAGTGCAGCCCCGACAAAGGGGTTTCGGTGGCCGGCTTGAACACGGCCGCGTTCCCGGTGGCGAGCAGCGGGGCGAGCTTGCGGGCCGGGGTGATCAGCGGGTCGTTCCAGGGGCTGATCACGAGAATCACGCCGATGGGTTCACGCTGGGTGTGCGTACGGTGGTTGGGGCGTACGTCGTGCAGGAGCGTGCCGTAGCCCTGCCGGGCGAGGGCGGCGTAATACTCCAGGAAGTCGGCTGCTTTCAGGGTCTCTCCGGTCGCCTCCGCGTGCGTCTTGCCGTTCTCTGCGGTGACGTCGGCGGCGATTTCCTCGACTCGTTCGCGGATCAGGCGGGCCGCGTCGGTGAATATCCGGGCCCGCTCGAAGGGGCTCGTGCGCTTCCAGACGGCGAAGCCTCGCTCGGCGTGGTCGTAGGCCCTGGTGACGTCCTTGGCAGCGAGGGCGGGCACGCGGGCGAAGGGGGCGCGGACGTCGGCCGGGTCGTGGACGTCGATCCAGTCGCCGGTCGTGATCCACTCCCCTCCGGAGAGGGTTTCGAGAGTACGCATGCGGTTCACCACATCTCACTGGGCGACAGGGGGCCAGATCCGGGGCGGCACACATTGATTGCGCTTCGCGCGAGCCGCTCATCAGGGGAATCGTGTTGGAATCGGCGGGTCGGAGGATCGGAATCGCCGAGGAGAGACGAGACATGGCCTACGCAGTCATCGCCACCTACCAGTGCGCGCCCGCGGATGAGGCGACCGTGCGGGACGCTCTGCTGGAGATGCGCGGGGAGACCAGGGCCGAGCCCGCGAACGAGGTGTACGAGGTTCATTCCGTGGCCGGCGGATTTCTGCTCTATGAGCGGTATGCCGACCAGGCCGGGTTCGAGGCGCACAAGGCTGCGCCGCATTTCAAGGAACTGATCCTGGAGACCGTGTGGCCGTTGCTGACCGAGCGTTCGGTGACTTTTGCCGAGGTGCTTTAGCGTCTGCCTGGCTTGTGTGCGATTAGGGGCGCGGGTAGTTCGTGGTTGATCGCGCAGTTCCCCGCGCCCCTAAGGGCGTTCTAGAACTCGTTGCCCCAGCAGTAGCGGGCGATTGTCTCTACCAGGACCAGCTTCTGGCGCTGGGCCTCTGCCGTCAGCAGTGGTCGGCCTGCCACATCCGCGAAGCCTCGGGACGGTGAGACCGCTCCGTCTTCCAGGTCCTTGAACTCGCCTACCGCGTCGATCCGTTGCATCACCGTGTCGATGTCCTCCAGTTCGGGGACGGTCGCGTCGACCACGCCGAGGCAGAAGTCGCGATCCTCCGGGAGTGCCCTGACCAGGTCCAGTTCGGCCTGGGTGCCCTGGTCGAAGGGGAGGATCCAGCGGTCGGCCGGGATCTCGGTGTACAGCTTCTCGGTGCGGGCCCGGTCCGCCTCCGCCGGTGCCGCCCAGCCGGGGCAGACACCTACGCGGACGCCCTCGGGTCGGTCGTCCAGGCGTACCGCCAACGCCTCGACGGCGAGCGCGTCCTCGAAGGACAGCGCACCTCGGTCGTGCTCCAACTGGTCCAGAAGCAGCGGGTTGTTGAGCTGGATGAGGCGTACGCCCTTGGCTATCAGCAACTCGATCTCCGCCCGGATGATCTCCGCGAGGGCCTCCCCCAGCTCGCGGGCGGAGGATACGCCCAGGCCGGGTTCGTAGGTCGTGGCGGCCAGGTAGGCCGGAGAGGGCAGCGATGCCTTCGGGGCGATCACCGTCAGTTCGGCGAGCTTGGCGGCCGAGTCGGCGAGCAGCGGGCCGGCCGGCTTCGGGAGGGACTCCGCGACCCAGCGGGCCAGGCCGTCGGGGTCCGTCTCGTCCGTACGGCTGAAGCCTGATACGCCGTCAAGCACCGCGCTACGGAAGTCCTCTCGCGGGAAGTCGCCGTCGGTGACGACCGTGGAGCGCAGCTTGCGCTGGAAGGTCACGGCGTCCTTGACCGCCTGCTCCACGCCGATCGTGGCGAGGTCGCCGGGGCGGACCAGGCTGCCGTGGTGGTCGATGCGGTAGTTGAAGGTGTCCGCCATGACGTCACGCGTCCTTTCCGGACGGGGCCGACTTGCTCTCGGTACCCGCTGTGCCCCAGGCCGCGAACTCCAGCTCGTAGCCGAGGGATTCGAGTACCTCCTCGGCGATCCGCTGGTCCTCGTCCGCGGTGCCGCCCGCGATGCCGAGGCCGCCGATGATCTCGCCGTTCCTCTTGATGGTGAGGCTGCCTTCGGTGGCCATGATCGGCATGGACGCGCCGGGGAGTTGGGACAGCTGGGAGAAGAAGACGGGCTGGCTCTCCTGCCACTTCTTGAGCATCGTGCCGGGGCGTTGCATGATCGCGGCGGTGTAGGCCTTGGCGCGGGCGATGTCCGGGGTGAGCGGGCGGGCGCCGTCCGGGCGGCGGATCGCGATCGGGAAGCCGCCGGCGTCCACCACAGCGACGCTCACCGCCTTTCCGATCGCCTGGGCGCGCTTGTGGGCGGCGTCGATGATCTCCTCGGCGGCGTCCAGGGTGAGGCTGCTCATGCGGCTTCCTTCGGTGCGGTAAGGGTGCGGCGCAGGTGAGTGACGGCCGCGTTGTACTGCGCGGGCGCCTCCCAGTACATGGAGTGCGGGGCGTCCGGGACGATCTCCAGGTGCGAGCCGGGAAGGAGTTCGTGAGCGCGGGTCACGGTCTTCACGCTGAGCACCGCGTCCTTCTCCCCTGCCAGGAAGGCGACTTGTATGCCGGAGTCCTGGATCTCCGCCAGGGACGGACCGTTGGTGTCGAGGTTGCGCAGGTCCTGCATTCGGGCGACGTTGAAGGTGCCCATCTGCTGGAAGAGGAAGGTCAGATCGGCGCGCTCCCGCTGGAACGGCTGGGTGAGCAGCCGGTTGATGACGGGCAGCTTGACGGCCTCGGCACGGTCGGCGGCGGCCAGTTCCTTGAGCTCGGGGTGGCTGATGCCGCCGAGGGAGTGGCCGAGGACTACTGAGGAGACGCGCTCGGGGCGCAGCAGTCCGGCGCGCAGGGCGGCGACGGAGCCGATGGACTGGCCGACGAGCATGGCGTCGGTGATGTTCTCGGCGTCGAGGACGGCGACGACGTCACCCGGGAAGTCCTGGCCGTCGAACTCGGGCCTGGACGAGTGCGGAGGGGTGGGCGTGTCGGACTTGCCGAAGCCGCGCAGGTCCACGGTCAGGATCGTGAACTGCTCGCGCAGGGCGGCCACTTGCTGCCACCAGGCCGCGTGATGACCACCGCTGCCGTGCACGAACAGGATCGCCGGGCCGCTGCCGTGGCGCTCGTAATAGATGGAGGTGCCGTCCGAGTCGGCGATGGGCATGAGGATGGACTCCCGTGCGTGCAGGCTCAGTTGGGGCGCTTGGCGTGGTGGACCAGCTCGATCATGGTGTGGTCGGGGTCGTGGATGTAGCAGAACTTGGACTGGTTCTCGGGGCGTTGGATCGGGCGGGTATGCCGGATGCCCAGGTCCTTGAGGTGGTCGAGGAAGTCGTCCCAGTCGTCGACCTCGACGGCGAAGTGATAGGGCGCCATGCGCTCCATCTCCTCGACCGGCGTGAAGTGGAGGTCGAAGTTGCCTCGGGTCATCAGCACCACACGGGTGTTGGACTTGGGCATGATCCGCTTCATTCCGAAGACCTTGGTGTACCACTCGGCGGTCCGGTCGGGGTCGGTGGTGGGGAAGTTGACGTGGTGGATGTAGCGCGGTTCCTTGCTCATGGCTCGTTCCCTTCGAGGTGTACGGGGTTGGAGAGCATGCCGATGCCGCTGATCCCGATCTCCACGGTGTCCCCGGGCTCCAGTTGGCAGGTGGCCTCGGCGCCCATCCACAGCACGTCACCGGGGTGCACGGTGGTGTGCCGGGTGATCTCGACGAGGTGGTCGAAGGGGTCGAACACCATGTCGCCAGTGGGGAATTGGGCCCGTGTCTCGCCGTTCACACGCAGGGTGGTGGTCTGGGCGAGGGCGTCGACGTCGGTCTCGATCCAGGGCCCCATGGGCTTGAACGTGTCGCTGTTCTTGCTGCGCCAGAAGGTGCGGTCCTGGTGCTGCCAGGCGCGGGCGCTGACGTCGTTGCCGATGGTCCAGCCGAAGACCGACTCGCGCGCCTCGTCGTAGGTGGCGTGGCGCAGCGTTCGCCCGATGACGGCGACGAGTTCGGGCTCGGCCTCGAAGCGTCCGGTGACCTCGGCGGGCTTGACGATGGGTGAACGGTGGCCGGTGAGCGCGTTGTTGGCCCGGTAGCCGACCTCGGGGCGCTTCGGGGTCTCGACGCCGGCGTGCGCGATGTGCCGCGGGTAGTTCATGCCGACGGCGTAGAAGACGGGCGGGAGGACGGGCGGCAGCCAGACGGCCTCCGCGACCGGCACCGTGCCGATCATGTCCGGGGCGCCTTCGAGCGAGGAGCCGGACAGCGACTCGTGAGCTGAGCCGGACGGCAACTCGAACGGAGAACCGGACAGCAGCTCGATGTCCCGCTCCCCGACCCGGCCCCAGACCGCCCGCCCGCCGACCGAGATCCGCGCGTACCTCATGGCACCAGTAGGTGGGAGACGCGCTTGGTGACCAGGTAGGAGTCCAGAGCCTCGGGCCCGCCTTCCCGTCCGTAGCCGCTCTCCTTGACCCCGCCGGAGGGCGCCTCGTGGACCGAGCCGCCGCAGTGGTTGAGGGAGAGGATGCCGGCCTCCAGCTCGGCGGACAGCCGTTCGGCGGTGGCCGCGCTGCGGGTGAATCCGTAAGCGGCGAGGCCGTACGGCAGTCCGTTCGCGGTCTTCAGGGCCTCGTCGAGGTCGGTGAACGGCACGATGGGTGCGAGTGGTCCGAACGGCTCCTCGTGCATCACCTCCGCGTCCGCCGGTACGTCGCTGAGGACGGTCGGTGCGAAGAAGTACCCGGCGCGGTCGAGCCGTTCGCCGCCGGTGAGCACCTTGGCCCCGCGGGCGACGGCGTCGGCGGTCAGGCGCTGCATCGCGGTGAGCCGGCGTTCGTTGGCGAGCGGGCCCATGGTGGTGCCCTCGGCCAGGCCGTCGCCGACGACCACGGCCTCGGCGGCCGTCACGAACTCGGCGGTGAAGTCGTCGATCAGGCTCTCGTGGACCAGGAACCGGCTCGGCGAGGTGCACACCTGGCCCGCGTTGAGGAACTTGGCCTGGGCCGCGCGCCGGGCGGCCATGGCCGGGTCGGCGTCCGCGCAGACGATCACCGGCGCGTGCCCGCCC
The DNA here is from genome assembly GCF_044750545.1 of Streptomyces sp. NPDC088794. Classification (NCBI taxonomy): domain Bacteria; kingdom Bacillati; phylum Actinomycetota; class Actinomycetes; order Kitasatosporales; family Streptomycetaceae; genus Streptomyces; species Streptomyces sp. NPDC088794. The sequence continues at coordinate 570,720 of NZ_JBIVKB010000001.1, forward strand.
AGTTCCATCAGGGCGGGCTTCATGACCGTGCCGGCCTCGGCGGCGAGGAGCTTGCCGACCGGGACGGAGCCGGTGAAGGCGACCAGGCGGACGACCGGAGAGGCGATCAACTGGGCCGACACGTCCGCCGGTTCGCCGAAGACGAGGTTGAGGACGCCGGCCGGCAGACCCGCGTCCACGAAGCAGGAGACGAGGGCGGCGGCGGTCGCCGGGGTCTCCTCGGAGGCCTTGATGACGATGGAGCAGCCGGCGGTCAGCGCGGAGGAGATCTTGCGCATGGGGCCGCCCGCGGGGAAGTTCCAGGGCACGAACGCGGCGACGGGGCCGACGGGTTCGCGGCGCACGGAGAGCACGGTGCCGGGGGCGGACGGGATGAGGCGGCCGTACGCGCGGCGGGCGTCCTCTATTTGCCAGCGCAGGGTGTCGGCCACCCGGCGAGCCTCACCGGCGGCCTCCGCGAGGGGTTTGCCCTGCTCCTGGGTCATGATCCGGCCCACTGCGGCGGCGCGGTCGGTGAGCAGGTCGGCGGCGGTGTGCAGGATCCGGGTGCGCTCGGCGATCGACGTACCGCGCCAGGTGCGGAAGCCCGTGTCGGCGGCGGCCAGGGCGCGGTCGAGGTCGGCGGGGGTGGCGAGGGGTACGTCGCCGATCACCTCTTCGGTGGCCGGGTTCACGATCGGGGCGGTACGTCCGGTGCCGCCCTGGCACCACTCGCCCGCTATGTACATGCGGACGGCGGGGTAGCCGTGGTCGGTGGTCATGGGTGGGTGCCCTCTCAGGGTCGGGACCGGTCAGGGGCTTCCTGGTCGCGGTTGGTGCGCAGCGCCCAGATGTGGTGCGGCGGGGTGGTCTCGTGGACGCGGGTCTCGTAGGTGTCGTCGACCCGGTCCATGTCGGCGGCGTACTCCACGCGGCCACCGCACGGGGCGTGCAGGAAGCGGAAGACGTTGGAGCCGATGGTGTGCCGGCCCAGCCTGCGGGCCTCCCGCCAGCCCTTGTCGATCATGTGGTTGCCGCCCTCGACGACGTCGTCGAAGCCGGGGACCTCGTAGGCGATGTGGTTGATCCCGGCCCGGTCGGGGCGGTGGCACAGCAGCATGGTGTGCTGGTCCTCGTCGCCCGGGGCCTGCATGAAGACGCCCATGGGCTCGACGACGTCGGTCGGGCGGAAGCCGAGGAGTTCGGTGTAGAAGGCGACGGCCGCCTCCTTGCCGGAATTGGGGATGTTCAGCGCCACGTGGCACATGCGCAACGGGCGGACCCGCTCGATGGCCGTCAGGGCGGTGTTCCAGCGGTTGACACTGCCGAGCGCGTTGGCCGGCCGGGGTGTGACCGGTGCCGGCTTGGGGCGGGCCAGGGTCAGCCCGACGCCGAAGCCCGTCTCGTCGACGGTGTGATGGACACCGTCGGCGCTCTCGCGGAGCTCGCGGTCCTTGGCCACGACGGCCACAAGGCGTTCCAGTTCCTCCAGTGTGTCGACGCCCCACACCACCTCGCGCAGTGTCGGCCCGTCCTCCACCGGTGACGGCAGCGGCGGTCCGGGGGCGGTGTCCAGGTGGAGGGTCTGACCGGTGAGCGTTTCGAGGACGGCGTGTTCGTCGGTCCGTTCGAGGAGGAAGAGCCCGAAGTCGTCGAAGAAACGGGCGCATTCGTCGAGATCGTCGATGCCGTAGGTGATCGATTCGATTCTCTGGATTCCCATGGATTCCTCGCTTCCGGGTCGCCTCGTGAGCGTAGGTTCGCGCCGGCCCGCCCCTCAATGGCCTGAGCTCTACGAGGTGCGCAATCGTTTCTTGCGACAGCCGCCGGCAGTTGTCCGCGTTTCGGTTATCCGCGCATCGCGGGGATGGGATTCTGTGAGAACCACTCGGCGAGGAAGTCCAGGAAGACGCTGACCTTGCGCGGGGTGTCCTGGCCCGGACCGTAGATCGCGTACAACGGGCGGTCCGGTACGGCCAGTTCGGGCAGCAGCACCTGGAGCGCGCCGGAGACGAGGTCGTCGTAGGCCGGGCGCTGCGGGAGCAGGGCGATGCCGCGGCCGTGGACGGCGGCCTTCTGCAGGGCGATGTAGGAATTCGACGAGAACGCGATGTTTCGGATCTTGTGCAGGGTGCTCTGGTGTCCGTGGCCGATGCGCCAGACCGGGTCGTTGACGTGCACGAGGCAGTCGCGGGTGGCGAGGTCGTTCGGGTGGGCCAGCGGGCCCTCCCGTTCGACGTACGTCTTGGACGCGCACAGCACGAAGGGCAGGGAGGAGATCTTCTTCAGGCGGACGCTGGAGTCGCGCAGATCCCGGGTGTGGAACGCGACGTCGAATCCGCTGTCCAGGAAGTCATAGGTACGGTCGGACATTCCGCCGAGTTCGAAACGGACCTGGATTTTGGGATGGGCCGCCGAAAAAGCGGCTATCGCGTCGCCGAGATCGAGGCTGCCTATCCATTTCGGACAGATGATGCTCAGCATCCCCTCGGCGCGGTCGTGCAGATGCGCGATGCCGGCGTCCTCGGCCTCGATCTCGTCCAGAATGCGGGCGGCGAATTCCGCGTACCGCAGGCCCGGTTCGGTCAGGCTCACCGAGCGTGCCGTGCGGTTCACGAGCCGGACGCCCACCTGTCGCTCCAGCTCGGCGACGTGCCGTGACACCAGCGAGCCGGACGAACCCAGTTTCTTGGCGGCTCCGCTGAAACTGCCCACCTGGGCGACGGTCACGAAGCTGTGCATGAGGAGCAAGCGATCCATGTTTTCCTCCGCGCCCTCTACTTCGGGCAGTACTGAGGCGCTTCGCTCAGGTTGTCCTTGGTGACCAAGACAAGAGGAATGTTGGCAATCTTGTCAACCTTCTTGTCACCGAGCAGTCCGACGGCGTTCTTGACCGCGGTGTCCCCGATCGTCTTGGCCGAGTTCGCGACGGTCGCCGAGAACTCGCCCGCCTTCACGGCGGCGAGTCCTTCTTCGGTCCCGTTGACGGTGACGATCTTGACGTCCTTCTTGCCGGCCGCGTCGAACGCCTTGCGCACCGAGAACGCCATGTCCTCGTTGGCGACGAACGCGTAGTCCAGGTCGGGCTGCGCCTCGATCATGTTCTCGGCGACGTCCTGCGCCTTGGCCGGATTGAACATGCCGGGCTGGTTGGCGACCACCTTGGCGGTGGCCGGCAGCGCGCCCTTGAAGCCGTTCACCAAGAGGTCGGAGGCGGCGCCCGGGGCACCGGCGACGATGCCGACCTTCACGTCCTTGCCACCCGCGTCGTCGGCGACCCAACCTGCATCCAGGGCACCGACCTTGCCCAGGTCGACGACGGCAGCCCCGAGGATGTCGTTCACGTCGCTGGTCGCCACCGACGTGAGGTAGATCGGGATGTCGGAGGCCTTGGCCTTGGCTATGTCGCCCTTGAGGGAGTCGACGTTGACCGTCTGCACGATCAGCGCGCTCACATCGCGGGAGATCATGTCCTCGATGTTGGACAGCTCGGTCCCGGCATTCTGGTGCGAGTTGGCCGTGTAGACCTTCGCGCCCTCCGTCTTGGCCGTCTCCTCGACCGCCTTCTGCAAGCAGGTGTGGAAGCTGGTGTCACCGCCGTTGACGAACCCCAGGGTGAGGTCGCCGGAGCTGCTGCTGCCACTGTCGCTGTCGTTGCCGCAGCCGCTCAGGACCAGCGTGGTCGTGACGGCCGTGGCGAGCAGCGCACTGCGGGAACTGACGGAAAGTCTCATGGGTTTCGCCCTTTCAGAGGGAGAGGGTTCGGAGAGGCAAGAGGGACAAGTCGTCCAGGTGGCAGGGCAGTTCAGTGCCGTGACCTGGCGCGGGCCTTGTGCATCTCGTTGGCGATCGCCGCGACGAGCAGCACGGCGCCGACCGAGACCGGCTGGTAATTGCTGGAGAAATCCAGGAGGTTGAGCGCGTTGGCGACCACGCCGAGGAGCACCAGGCCCAGGGCGGTGCCTACGACGGTGCCGTAGCCGCCGGCCAGCGAGGTGCCGCCGATGACGACCGCGGCGACGACGGCGAGCTGGAGCGAGAGTCCGGCGGTGCCGCCGGGACTGGAGGAGCCGAGGCGGGAGAGCAGCATCAGGCCGGCCAGCCCGGAGAGGGTGCCGGTGAGGCCGTAGAGAGTCAGTTTGCGGGCGGTGACGTTGATGCCGCTGAGCCGGGCCACGTGTTCGTTGCCGCCGATCACGAAGGCGTCCCGGCCGAACACCGTGAACCGCATGACCAGGGCGGTCGCGATCAGGACGAGGACGGCGACGACCAGCAGACAGGGCACGCCGAGCACCTTGTCGTTGCCGAGCGCGAACATCCGGGTGCCGATGGAGATGGTGTTGCCGTCGTGCACCAGCAGCGCCACGCCGTCGAGCAGGGTGGCCGAGGCCAGCGTGGCGACGAAGGGCGCCACGTTGGTGAACGTCACCACGAGCCCGTTCACCAGCCCGATCGCCGTGCCGAGCACCAGCGCGACGACCACTGTGTACGCCGTGGCGTGGCCGCCCGCGAGCAGTTTGGCGGCGACCGCGGCGGTGACGGCGACGTTGGAGCCCATGGAGAAGTCCATGCCGCCCGCGGTCATCAGCAGCGTGAGCCCGGCGGCGAGCACCGCGTTGACGCTGATCTGGCTCAGGACGTTGATGATGTTCCGGTCGGTGGCGAAGGTCTCGCTCTGCGCGGCCGTGAAGATCACCACGAGGGCGAGGACGACGATCAGTCCGGCGTGCGGTACGTCGCGCAGTGCGGCGAGCGTGAATCGGGACCGGCGGGCTGCCTCGGGCTGGTCGGAGACGCCGGGGGCATCGGGAAGTGTCTTGACGCTCACTGCGGTTCGCCTCCGAGGGTCGTGGCGACGAGTTCGTCGCGGGTGATGGCGGTGATGTCGTGCTCGGCGACCGTGCGGCCCGCGCTCACCACGACGACCCGGTCGGCCAGGCGCATGACCTCCTCGGCGGACGAGGAGGCAAGCAGGACGGCCACGCCCCGGGAGGCGAGGTCGTCGATGAGGGTGTGGATGTCAGCCATCGCCGCGATGTCCACGCCGTTGGTGGGATCCTCCAGGAAGCAGGCGGCCGGTGAGGTCTCCAGCCACTTGCCGAGCAGCACCTTCTGCTGGTTGCCGCCGGACAGCGCGCTCACCGGCGGGTTGCCGGACAGCGCCTTGACGCCGTAGCTGCGCCTCAACGGGGCTGCGCGCCGGGCGAGTTGGGTACGGCGGTGCAGGCGCCGGCGGTGGAAGCGGTCGTCGGCGAGCATCAGGTTCTCGTCCAGGGAGAGTTCCGGGACGAGGCCCAGGGCGCGGCGGTCGCCGGTGACGCAGCGCAGTCCGCTGGCGAGCGAGGCGGGGACCTTGCCGAAGGGCACCGGGCGTCCCTCGACGGTGAGTTGACCGCCGTCGGGCCGCTGCCGTCCGGACAGCAGGTCGAACAGGCGGGACTGGGCGTCCCCGGCGGGCCCGAGGACGGCCACGATCTCGCCCTCGCGGACGTCGACGGTGAAGTCCCGGATGGCCCGGCCGTGGGTCAACCCCCGTATGGAGATGCCGACTTCGTTCTTGGGCTCCGGGCGTTCGGGCCGGCTGGAGACGACATCGCGGCCCACCATGGCCCGTACGAGATCCGTGTGGTCCATCTCCGCGGCGGGCGCCGTGCGGACCACTCCCCCGTCCCGCAGGACCGTGAGGCGGTCGGCGACGGCCATGACCTCGTCGATGTAGTGGGAGATGTAGACGACGGCGACGCCCTCGTCCCGCAACGTCCGTACCAGGGACCGGATTTGGTCCGCGGCCTCGGCGCTCAGGCAGGCGGTCGGTTCGTCGAGGATCAGGATCCGGCCGCCGCGGCGGACCTCGCGGGCCACCTCGACCATGGTCTGTTCGGCGACGCTGAGCGAACCGGCGGTGCGCTCCACGTCGATGTCGATGCCGAGCCCGTGCAGGGCGGCGCGGGCCTGGTCGCGGACGGCCTTCCAGCGCACGGCGCGGGCCCGGGTGGGCAGGTCGCCCAGCAGCACGTTCTCGGCGACGGTCAGGCCCATCGCCAGTTCGCGGCGCTGCGGGACCGAGGCGATGCCGAGCCGGCGCGCCCTGCGCACGGTGAGTCCATGCTGGACGTGTCCGTCGACCTCGACCGTGCCGCCGTCGGCCTGGTGGACCCCGGAGAGGATCTGCACGAGCGTCGACTTGCCGGCGCCGTTCATGCCCATCAGGGCGTGGATCTCGCCGGGGTACAGGTCGAGGTCGACGCCCTTGAGGGCGGCGGCCCCGCCGAAGCTCTTGCGGACACCCCGGACGCGGAGCACGGCCGCGGGCCTGTCCTCGAAGGCCGGTGCGGCCGGATCGGCCGGTGTCACGGCGGCACCTCCCTGCGTGCTCGGGCCGGTCAGGGAACTCACGGCTGCGGCCGGTCGGCGACGAGGGCGACCCGCCCGTAACCGCGGATGTCGGGGAAGGGCGGTTCCTTGTCGGCCTGGAGGTCCACCTGGAAGGTGTTGAGGCACATGCCGAGCATGGTGAAGTTGCCGAGCGCGCCGATGGTGTCGACCAGGCCCTTGGAGCCGAAGTGCGCGAGGGCCGCGGCGAAGGTCTCGTCGGTGACGAAGTGTTCGTCGAGGATCTCCCGGCAGAACCGGTAGAAGGCCTGGTCCGCCGCGTTGTCGAAGACGGCCTCACGCTTCTCGGCGATGGCCTGGACCGCGGCCTCGGGGATGCCGGCCTCGATCGCCTGGTGCACATGTGCGTTCCAGGAGTACTGGGCGTCCCAGTTGCGGGCGGCCATCAGCAGCGTCAACTCGCGCAGGTGCTTGGGAAGGCCGCAGTCGAACCGGGCGAACGCACCGAGGGATTCGGCCCGTTCGCACATCTCCGGGCTGTGCAGCCAGACCCGGAAGGGACCGCGGACCGCACCGCGCCGGCCGGCTATGCGGGCGGCCAGCTCCTGCTGTCGCGGATCCATTTCCTCTTCGCTGAGAACGGGGAGCCTCATCTGGCCGTACCTGCCTTTTCTTTCCGCCGCGTTTCGGGCACGGAACGGGAAACCGTCCGACGCGAGCAGACCGTACAGCCGGGTTCCGGAAGCTCAGCCCCTCCCGGACTGCAACGTAAAACTGCACGCTGGAGGGCACCCATTCACCCGCGCGCGACCTAACGTCGGTCAACACATCGCCGCCCGAGGATCGGAGAGGAAGCCCGGATGACCACGATCATCAAGGTCGCGTCGGTACCGCCACTGGACCGCGGAGGTGCCGTCGTCTCGACGCCGCTGATCACCACGCCGTCGGCCGGCGGGGAGAACAGGATCACCAGCGGGATGAGCGTCTATCCGGTCGGCTCCGGCGCCCCGCTGCACTCGCACAACTGCGACGAGCACGTGACGATCCTGGAGGGCGCGGCGGAGGTGTGGGTGGACGGCGAGGTGACCAAGTTGGAGCAGTACGACACCACTTATGTGCCGTCGCCGATCCCTCACCTCTTCCGGAACATCGGGGACGTACCGCTGCGCATCCTGTGGGTGTACTCCTCCGGTTATGTGACCCGGACGTTCACCGAGACCGGGAAGACGGTGGAACACCTGTCGGACGAGGACCAGATGGGCAAGGACTGATCACCGCAAGGCAGTTGAGAACGCCGGACCGCCGGCCCCGCATCCCGTGCGGTGGCCGGCGTCCGTCGTTCCATGACCTGTGCGTGCTCAGTGCGCGGTGACCAGCTTCCGCTCGCTGCCGGTCGGGGTGTCGGACCTGGCGCTGCGCAGCGCCGCGATGCCGATGAAGACCATGGACGAGACGCCGGCGAGCGCGAAGGCGGTGAAGCCCCAGTCGCCGTTGCCGGCCGCCAGCAACTGCCCGCCGAGCCACGGTCCGAAGACGGCGCCGAAGCGGCCCATGCCGGAGGTCCAGCCGACGGCGGTGGCGCGGTTGTCGGGCGTGGAGCGGATCGAGACGGTCGCGTAGATCATCGTCTGGGCGCTGTTCAGGAAGACGCCGGTGAGGAAGACGACCAGCATCGTCACCGCCTGCGCCATGTGGACGCCCAGCAGGAAGACGCCGACTGCCGTGAGGGCGAACCAGATCGCCGAGATGCGCGGGGCGCCGAAGCGGTCGGCGGCGCGACCGGCGACGAGCATGCCCACGATGCCGCCGAGGTTGAAGACGACGACGAAGGTCAGGGCGTTGGCCAGTTCGTAGCCCTCGGCGCGCATCAGGGTGGGCAGCCAGGTGGCGACGCCGTAGACCAGCAGCAGTCCGCCGAAGGAGGCGAGCCAGTACAGCAGGGTCTGGGTCCACTCACCGCCGCGGAACAGACCCACCAGGGCGTCCCAGCGGTCCGCGGCGGTCTTCTTGCCCGCCGCGGCCGGGAGTTCGACGTCGTAGCGGCCGGCGAGTTCGCGGGCCTCGTCGGTGCGTCCCTTGGCGACCAGGAAGCTCAGCGACTCGGGCAGGAACTTCGCGAGCACCGGCGCGAAGGCCAGCGGGACCACGCACACCCAGAAGGCGGCGCGCCAACCGACCGGATCCACCAGCCACTTGGCTACGTAGGCGGACAGGATGCCGCCCGCGTGGTGGGCGGTCATCAGCATGCCGATGGTGAGGGCGGTACGGCCGCGCGGGGCGTAGTCGGAGACCATGCTGATCGCGGTCGGCAGCAGACCGCCGAGGCCGACGCCCGCGAGGGTCCGGCCCAGGCCGAAGACCTCGATGCTGCCGGAGACCGCGCAGATCCCGGAGGCCAGCGAGAAGAGCGTCACGCAGGCGACCATCAGCTTCTTGCGGCCGATCCGGTCCGCGACCGTGCCCGTGGTGAGCGCGCCGACCAGCATGCCGAAGGTGGCGTAACTGCCGAGGTCGCCGGCCCGGTCGGCGGTGAGCCCGAAGGTCTTCGTCTCCAGCAGGTGCGGCAGCACCGAGCCGTAGATGAACATGTCGAGCCCGTCGAAGAGCACGGCCAGCCAGCACAGGCCGACGACGATCAGCGCGAGTCTGCTGCCGCGGGCGGACGAAGGGGACAGGGAGGGGGACGGGGAGGAGGACATCGTTGGTTACCTCTCGTGCTTGGTGCGCTAGACGCTAAGGAGCCATCCCCTAAACAGTCAACGTTTTTGTCAACAATCTCATCGACAATCGAGGGAGGGTGACTCCGGTGGCTCTCGCGCGCCGCTCAGCCGACCGGCGGCGTCCCGTGCGTATGGAAGGACTCGATGGTCTTCAGGCCCCAGGCCTGCCCCTTCTTCCGCTCCTCCTCGGTCCAGGTGATCAGCGGCCAGTCGGGCGCCAGGACGAGCCGGGTGAGCGGGTTGCACAGCTCGATCCGGTTGCCGCCCGGCTCGTAGACGTAGAGGAAGAACGTCTGCTGGATGGCGTGCTTGTGCGGACCCGTCTCGATGAACACGCCCGTGTCGATGGCGAGATCGGCCGCGCGCAGGATGTCCTCGCGGGTGTCGGTCGCGAAGGCGATGTGGTGCAGCCGGCCGGTCGAACCGGTCCAGTCCTCGGTGTAGACGACGTCGTACGACTTGTTCGCGTACGTCAGCCAACGCGCCGCGATCCGCCCGCTGTTGAGCTGGATCTGCTCCGTCGGCCGCGCGCCCAGCACCTGTTGCTGGAACTCGGCGCTGGAAAGAACGTCCGCGGCGAGGAAGTTGATGTGGTCAAGGCGCCGGACTCCGACGCCCCGGTTGGGCTTGGCCTGCGGCTGGTTCTTCAACGCGGGCTTCAGCTCGTCGGGCGCCCGGTAGTACTCGCTCTCCCAGTACAGGGCGTGCTCGTGGCCGTCCGGGTCGGTGGTGACGTACAGCTTGCCGAGGCCGGGTTCGTCCTCGACCCACCTGCCGGTGCCGCCCGCTTCCTCGACCGCCTTGACCCGGCGCTGGAGGGCCTCCTCGCTGGAGGTGCGCAGGGCGAGCCGGCCGAGGCCGGGCTGGTCGCGGGCGGTGAGGACCAGGCTGTGGTGCTCGTAGTCGTCGTAGGTCCGGAGGTGGACGGTGTCGCCGTCCTCGCCGTTGACGGTGAGCCCGAGGTAGTCGGTGAAGAAGGCGACGCTCGCGTCCAGGTCCGGGGTGAAGAGCTGGGCGTGGCCGATATGGGCGATGTCACCGAGCGGCGGAGCCATCGTTGCCTCCAAGGGGGTGTGCGAGTGCGGGCGTGGGGGCTGTGTCGGCCGACCGGGGGAAGACGGTGCCGTCGAAGATCTTGCGTGCGGTGCGTACGACCGCGGTGCGGCGGACCACGGGAGCGGAACCTTGGGCTCCGGCGGCCACGGTAGTTTCGATGTCTAGGAATCCGCTGGGATGTTCGATGCGAATTCGGTCGCTTTGCGGTGGTTCTTTCGCTGGTACGGGGATGTGCGCGATCCCCTCCCCCACCCCACCCGGCACCAGCAGCCCCGCCGCCACGCTCGCGGCGCCCAGGACGCCGATCGAGGTGTGGCAGCGCACCGGGATGAAGGTGCGGGTCATGACGGCCCCGCCGGCCGTGGGCGGCGCCAGCAGGCTGAGCTTGGGCACGGTGGTGCCCTCGACGTCACCGAGGCCCATCAGCTTGCCGGCCGACAGCCGGATCTCCCGCAGCCGGTCGGCGAGGGTGAGGTCCTCTTCCAGGTCCTTGGGCGTTTCGTAACCGGTGACGTCGAGCGCGGCGGCCGGGATCAGGACGACCGGCATGCCGTTGTCGACACAGGTCACCTCGGTGCCGGCGACAACGTCTCGGACGCGCCCGGTCGGCAGCAACTGGCCGCCGCCCTGCGGGAATTCGATCACCACCGGTGCCGCGGTACCGGGCACCCCGGATATCTCCGCGGTACCGGTGTAGTCGACCCGGCCGCCCGGCGTGGGGAAGCGCGCGATCGCCAGTTCCCCGGTGTTGAGCATGCGGATACGGACGGACGTCTCGCCGTCACCGGAGGCCACGAGCCCCCGCTCGACGGCGAACGGGCCTATGCCGGCAAGGATGTTGCCGCAGTTCTGCCGGTCGGTGACCTCGGGGCGGTCCACGGCGACCTGGAGGAACAGGTAGTCGACGTCGGCCTCGGGGTCGGCCGAGGCGGAGACGACGGCCACCTTGCTGGTCAGCGGGTGGGCGCCGCCCAGTCCGTCGATCTGCCGCGGGTCGGGGCTGCCCATGACGCGCAGCAGCAGGTCGTCACGTTCGGCGGGGTCCGGCGGCAGGTCCTCGGCGAGGAAGTAGGCGCCCTTGGAGGTGCCGCCACGCATCAGCATGCAGCGGACCTCCTCGGGCCCGCCGGTCACGGCTGCTCCCCCGCGTACTCCTCGTAGGTCTTGTACTCGACGCCGAGTCGCTTGAGCGTCTCCCTCAACCCGTAGCGGTCCAGGCCGAGTTGACCTTCGAGGAAGGCGGCGCGGGTGGCGGCTTCCTTGGCCTCGCGGGCCTCCGACCTCGCCGCCGTCTCACGGGCCCGCTCGCGCGGTACGACCACCACGCCGTCGTCGTCGGCGACGATCACGTCACCGGGGCGGACGACCTGGCCGTCGATGGCGACGGGCACGTTGACCGAACCGCCGGTGGCCTTGACGGTGCCTTGAGAGGAGACGGCGCGGGACCAGCCGGGGAAGCCCATGTCGCGCAGTTCCTGGGTGTCGCGGATGCCCGTGTTGAGGACGACGCCACGCACCCCACGGTGTTGGAGTGCGGTGGCGAACAGTTCGCCGAACAGGCCGTCCGTGCACGGGGAGGTGGTGGTGACGACCAGGATGTCGCCCTCGCCGCACTGCTCCACGGCCGCGTGGATCATCAGGTTGTCGCCGGGCCAGCCGAGCACGGTGACCGCGGTGCCCGCGACCCGAACTCCCTGCTGGACGGGGCGAATCGACGGTCCGAGCAGACCTGTGCGGCCCATCGCCTCGCTGATGGTGGCCACGCCGAAGCCGGCCAGCGCGTCGACGTCCTTCGCGTCCGCCTTCGGCGGGTTGGTGACGATCACTCCGCCCATGGCTATGCCAGCTCCTTCGCGATCTGCGGGAACGGCCGCATGTACGCCTCGGCCATGGTGGTGTGCGCGAGCCCCAGGTTCGGGCCCGCGTTGCGCTTGAGCTGGACGCCGCGGCGGACGGCGAGGTCGGTGTAGTAGGCCCACAGGTGCTGTTGGGCGCCGAGGCACTCCATGGCCTTGCGTTTGGTGTCCCACACCTCGGTGATGTCGAGCAGGACCTCCGGCTTGAAGCCGCTCATCTCCGGCTGGTGCGGCTCGAAGTAGAAGACCGGCGGGGCGCCGATGATGTCGCCCTCGCCCGGGTAACCGATGGCCTGCGCGAGGATGCGGGCCTCCAGCGCCATCCGGTTGGCGGCCGGATGGTCACCGTTGTAGGGGTCCTCGGTCGGGTGGGTGAGCACCACGTCCGGCTGGGTCTCGCGGTAGACGGCGACGAGCCGGTCGGTCAACTCGGCGGTGGCGACCAGCGGGTAGTCGCCGGCGTCGAAGAAGCGGACCTCGGCGCCCAGGGCGGCGGCGGCCCGCTCGGCCTCGTCCCGGCGGATCGCCTTGATCTCCGCCAGCTGCCTGCCCTCCCGCCACGCCTTGGCGGACTCGCCGCGCTCGCCGAAGGTCAGACACGCGACGGTGACCTTCTCCCCGCGGGCTGCGGCCAGGGCGATGGCGCCGCCCGCCCGCCACACGAAATCCCCGGCGTGCGCCGTGACGACGAGCGTGGATCGTGGGGTGGCGGGCGCGTTGGCCTGGGTCATTGCTCGAATCTCCTTGTGGACAGGTGAGCGCCCACCCCCGTGCGTGTCCTCGGCGCGGATCAGTCGCGCAACGCCTCGATCACGCTGGTGAGATGGGCGCGGACGGCCGCCTCGGCCGCCTGCGGATCCCTGGACCTGATCGTCTCGATCATGGCCAGATGCTCGTTCAGGGAGTGCTGCGGACGCCCCGGGCGCAGCGCCAACTGGAAACGGTGCCGCACCAGTTGGGCGTTGAGCCGCTCCAGCAGGTCCACGGCCGTCGCCTGGCCCGAGAAGTCCCGGACCTTGGTGTGCAGCTCCTGGTTGAGCTCGGAGTAGGTCACCGGCTCACCGTCGGCCACGGCCTTGGTCATCGCCGTGCCCAGCTCGGTCAGCTCGGCGAGCTGCTCGTCGCTGGCCAGGGTGGCGGCCTTGGCCGCGCACAGACCTTCGAGGACCATGCGGCACTCGGTGATGGCGACCGCTTCCTCCACGGTCACCACCCGCACCCGCGAACCCCGGTTGCGGATCCGCTCGACCAGTCCCTGGGACTCCAGGTCGATGAGTGCCGCACGGATGCTGGCCCGGGTCACACCGAACTGCTCGGCGAGCTCGTTCTCCACCAGTCGCTGTGCCGGTGCCATCTCGCCGTGCAGGATCGCCTGCCGCAGCTGCGCGAGCGCATGCTGCTTGGCCTGCTCCCCGGTGCTCGGACGGGCTTCTTTGAGCATCGTGCCCTCCCTGAGTGAGTGCCTGTCGAACCTAAATCTAGCCAAACAAGATTGTCAACAATTTTGTCTGCCGTATTGCCCGCAGGAAGCCGGGAGCGCTACCTTCCCGGGGCGGCGCCGCCACCCCAGATCCTTCCGCCCCACCCCGGAAAGGAACCCGCATGATCCGGAGAGGAACCCGCGTGAGGCGACCACGCCTGCCGTACCGCCCGTCCCGCACCAGAGCCGCCCTCCTCGCCGCCGTCGCCGCGGCCGCGCTCACCGTCACCGCGGTCCTGGTGGCCCCCACCAGCTCCGCCGGCCCCACCACCGTGACGGCCACCGCGGGCCGGGACCTCCCCGTCACCCAACCCACGCTGCCCTGCGCCCAGTTGGCGGCTCAGGACTTCAGCAGGCTCGACGGCGCCGCCACCGGCATCACCGCGGCCACGGTCGTGGCCAAGAGCGACACCAACAAGTACGAGTACTGCAAGGTCACCGGAGTCATCGCCCCGCAGATCCACTTCGAGCTGCGCCTGCCCACGCAGACCTACCGCGGGCGCTACCTCCAGCTCGGCTGCGGCGGCTACTGCGGCAGCGTCAACGTGACCACCTCCCCCGCCGCCACCGCGGGCTGCGCCCCGCTCACCGACGGCACCTTCGTGGTCGGCCAGGACGACGAGGGGCACACCGGCACCGGCGGCGCGGACGTCTGGGCCACCGACCCGCAGCTCAAGGTGGACTTCGGCTACCGCTCCGAGCACGTCTTCGCCGTCGCCGCCAAGGCGATCGTGAAGTCCTTCTACGGCGCCCCGCCCGCCTACTCGTACTACTCGGGCTGTTCCGACGGCGGCCGTGAGGCCCTGCTGGAGGCGCAGCGCTACCCCGACGACTTCGACGGGATCCAAGCCGGCGCACCCGCCTTCAACCAGACGGCGCTGAACGGCTTCGAGGAGGCCTACCTCGGCACCGTCGACTTCCGCGCGGACGGTTCGGTGATCCTCCCCGCCGCCAAGCTGGACATGCTGCACACGGCGGTCATCGCCCGGTGCACGGACGACGGGATCGGCAACGGCACGATCCAGGACCCGGACGCCTGCGCCTTCGACCCGGCCACGCTCCAGTGCCCGGGTGACGAGGACGCCGCGAACTGCCTCACCACCGAGCAGGTCACCGTCGTACAGAAGATCTACCGGGGCGTGACGGCCCCGGACGGCACCCACCTCTACAGCGGTGGCGAGGCGAAGGGTTCCGAGCCGCAGTGGGCGGGGCTGGTCATCCCCAAGGACGGCCAGACCCAGAAGGACCTCTTCATGTACCGGATCGGCTCGGGCTTCCTGCGCTGGCTGGGCACCTGGACGGCGAAGCCCCAACTGGAGCTGACCGCCGACCTGTTCACCGAGCGGAGCTTCGAGAGGACGATGAAGGAGTTCGCCGGCATCTACGACGCCACCGACCCCGACCTGACCCCCTTCTACAGGTCGGGCGGCAAGCTGATCATGTGGCACGGCCTCGCCGACGGCTACATCCCGCCCACCGGCTCGATCGCCTACCGCCAGGCGGTGGTCGACACGGTCGGCAGGGCGACGGCCGACCGGTTCTACCGCTTCTACACCGTCCCCGGCATGTTCCACTGCGCCGGCGGCTACGGGGCGACGAGCATCGACTTCCTCTCCCCGCTGCTGGACTGGACGGAGTCCGGCAAAGCCCCCGGCGCGGTCACCGCGGCGAAGCTCGACAGCGACGGCTCCGCCGCCTACACCCGCCCGGTGTATCCCTATCCCCAGCAGGTGAAGTACGCCGGCACGGGCGACCGGGACAACGCCGCCAACTACGTCGCCTACACGCCGAAGGGCAAGACGGCCGACGACGCCTTCCGTTGGGCGGGCGCGCCGTTCAAGTCCGGCACCGAGCTGTGGTGCGAGAGCGCGAACGGCCGTGACATGACCTGCGCGCGGCGCAGGTCGAAGAGCTGACGGGCGGGCCCGGCGGTGGGTCAGGGCCGCCGGGCCCCCTCGTCGTACCGCCTCTCGGTCAACGGGCGGTGGGGACGCTCCTCGGCAACGGGTCCTCCGCGTGGGCGACGAAGTCATCGGTCAACCGGTGGAAGAGCGTGGCCAGTTGCTCCAGGTCCCCGGCCGACCAGTCGGCCAGGGCCAGCGCCATGCCCTGTCGGCCGGCCTCCCGGATCCGCCGGACGGCGGCGAGACCGAGGCCGGTGAGCTGGACGCGCTGGGCCCTTCGGTCGTCGGGATCGACGATGCGGACCACGTAGCCGCCCTGCTCCAACTGCCTCAGCTGGCGCGTGACATGGGATGCCTCGACGGACAGCCGCACCGCCAGCACCCCCGGCCGCAGCGGCTCGCTCTCGGCGATGTGCCGCAGGATCGTCACCGCGGCCCGGTCGAGATCCAGTCCCGCGACCGCCATCAGCCGCTCGTGCTGCCGGGCACGGCCCGCCAAGTACGTGATGCGGCTGAGGACCTGCTCGATCTCGACCACGGTCGCGGAGACGGGTGCCGGGGCGGATCGGGGTGCGGGCATACCGACGAGACTAGATCTACTTGCCTGACTTAAGCAATATCCCGGACCACACAATTGCTTGCTTGACTTAAGTAACCCAATCATGCTTGCCTAAGTCAAGGAAGCCGGTCCATCAGACCGGGATCGCGTCGAGCGGATGCGGTCCCCGTGCGCCGGACCCGTGGGGACGGGGTACGGCGCGGTCGACGGGCCCGGTGCCCGGAACACTCCCCCCGTCCGGCGCCGGGCCCGGCGACACCTCTTTCCGTGCGTCCCGTTGCCAGTACCTCCCCTTGCCGACGCCTCCCTCGTCAGTGCCTCAGGAAAGCGAGTCTCCCCATGGCCACCATGAAGTCCGTCAAGACCGGCGACCGGAACCACATCGCCGTGGTGGACGTCGAGCGTCCCGTGCCGGGTCCGAAGGACGTCCTGATGAAGGTGCGCGCGTGCGGTATCTGCGGCACCGACACCTTCTTCCTACACATCGGCGGCATGCCCGCGGGCGCCGACGGTTCGATGCGCTCCATCCCGCTGGGCCACGAACCGGCCGGCGAGATCGTCGAGGTGGGCGCCGAGGTGACGGACCTGAAGGTCGGTGACCGGGTGGTGGTCAACCCGCAGGGCGTGCCGTCCGGCATCATCGGGTGCGGTGGCGAGCACGGCGCGCTGAGCGAGTACCTGCTCCTGGAGGACGCCCGGCTCGGCAGGACCGTGACCCGCTTCCCCGACACCGTGCCCTTCGCCGTCGCCGCGCTCAACGAGCCGATGGCGGTCGCCCGGCACTGCGTCAACCGCTCCGAGGCGAAGCCGGCCGACAAGGTCGTGGTCTTCGGTGCCGGGCCCATCGGACTGGGCGCGACGATCTGGCTGAAGCTGCGCGGGGTGGAGCACGTGGTCGTCGCCGACGTCATCCCCGAGCGGCTGGAGACCGCGTTGGCCGTCGGCGCGGACGCGGTCGTCAACTCCGCCGAGGAGGACGTCACCGCCCGGCTGACGGAACTGCACGGCCAGGCCGCCAACGCGCTGGGACAGCCCCGGGCGGGCACGGACATCTACATCGACGCCGCCGGTGTCGCGGCCGTCGTCAACACCACGATCGACTCCGCCAAGTGGGGCGCCAAGCTGGTCATGGTCGCCGTGCAGAAGAAGGGCGCGGACATCGACCTCGGGGGCATGCTGCGCAGCGAGTTGACCCTGATCGCCTCGCAGGGCTACCCCACCGAGATCTTCGAGGTCACCCCCGAACTCGTCGAGCACCACGAGCGCTTCGCCCAACTGATCAGCCACCGCATCCCCTTCACGGAGGCCGAGCACGCCTTCGAACTCGCGTTGACACCGGGGGCGGCGGAGAAGGTCGTCGTCACCTTCGACGCGTAGGGCTCCGCCGGGGGGCGGCTCTGGAATCTTCCGTCTGCCACGGAGGGTGCCGTAGGGCACGTGGGGCGGGCGCCGGAGCGGTGGAGTTCCGCGGGACGGGCGCCGGGAGATCGGCGGCCTGCGCGGGGTGACTCGGCGGCAGTGGTCTGGCGGGCGCGACGGTCGCCTCCACGGAAGGTGAGCCCGTCCCCCTCTCCGCCGGCGCGGACCTGACGGCGTACCGCATCGTGCAGGAAGCCCTCACCAACGTCACCAAGCACGCGGGCGTCCGCGTGGCCGAGGTGCGGGTCGAGTACACGCGGGACCGGCTGACGGTGACGGTCGCCAACGGCGGCCGGGCGGGGCCGCTCTCCGGGTCTCCCCAGGACAGCGGCTACGGCGTCATGGGCATGCGCGAGCGCGCCCGTTCCGTCGGCGGACACGTCCGAGTGGGTCCGCGAACCACCGGAGGCTTCGAGGTCGTCGCCGAACTGCCCCTGGATGCGGACCAGTTGGCGCGTTCTCCAGCCGACTGAGCCTCACTCCCCCATCCGCCCCAGCCACCCGCGGGGCACGTCACAAAACATCCACTTGCTTAAGTCAATCAATCCTGCTTATGCTTGCGTAAGTCAAGCAATGACCCCTTGCCGGAGGCACAGCCATGTCCGACGCCCTGACCCGACCCGCCGACGCGGGGACCGCCCCGCCGAAGCCGAACGCCGTGGTGGCGGTCCTGGCTCTGGCCGGAATCGTCGTCTCACTGATGCAGACCCTGGTCATCCCGATCGTCCCGGAGCTGCCCACCCTGCTGCACGCCTCCGCGTCCAACACCGCCTGGGCGGTCACCGCCACCCTGCTGGCGGCGGCGGTGGCCACGCCGGTCGTCGGACGCCTCGGCGACATGATCGGCAAGCGGCGCATGCTGCTGGTCAGCATCGTGCTGCTGGTCGCCGGTTCCGTGGTCTGCGCGCTGGCCGACTCGCTCGTCCCGATGATCATCGGCCGCGCGCTTCAGGGCCTCTCGGCGGCCGTGGTGCCGCTGGGCATCAGCATCATGCGGGACGCGCTGCCCGCCGACCGGCTGGCGGGTTCCACCGCGCTGATGAGTGCCTCGCTCGGCGTGGGCGGTGCGCTGGGGCTGCCGACGGCCGCGTTCATCGCCGACAAGTGGGACTGGCACCTGCTGTTCTGGGCCTCGGCGGTGCTGGGTGCCGTCGCCTTCGCGATGGTGCTGCTGATCGTGCCCGAGTCCAAGGTGCGTACCGGTGGCCGCTTCGACCTGGTCGGTTCGCTCGGTCTGTCCGCCGGCCTGCTCTCCCTGCTGCTCGCCGTCTCCAAGGGCGGTGACTGGGGCTGGACTTCGGGCACCACCCTCGGTCTGGGCGCCGCCGCCGTGCTGATCCTGCTGGCCTGGGGCTGGTGGGAGCTGCGTTCCGCGCAGCCGCTGGTCGACCTGCGGACGACCGCCAGGCCGCAGGTGCTGTTCACCAACCTGGCCTCGGTCGCCCTCGGCTTCTCGATGTTCGCGATGTCCCTGGTCCTGCCCCAGCTGTTGCAGCTGCCCGAGCAGACCGGCTACGGCCTGGGCAAGTCCATGCTGACCGTCGGTCTGGTGCTCGCCCCGCAGGGTCTGGTCATGATGGCCATGTCCGCCGTGTCCGCGCGGGTCACCAAGGCCAAGGGCCCCAAGATCACCCTCATGATCGGCGCGCTGATCGTCGCCTCGGGCTACGCCCTGAACATCGTCCTGATGAGCGAGGTCTGGCACCTCGTCCTGGTCTCGTGCGTCATCGGCGCCGGTGTCGGCTTCACCTACGGCGCCATGCCCGCCCTCATCATGGGCGCGGTCGACCCGTCCCAGACCGGTGCCGCCAACAGCCTCAACACCCTGATGCGCTCGCTGGGCACCAGCTTCGCCAGCGCCCTGGCCGGCGTGATCCTGGCCCAGATGACCACCGACTTCGGCGGTCACGCCCT
Organism: Streptomyces sp. NPDC088794; assembly: GCF_044750545.1. Lineage (NCBI taxonomy): Bacteria > Bacillati > Actinomycetota > Actinomycetes > Kitasatosporales > Streptomycetaceae > Streptomyces > Streptomyces sp. NPDC088794. The sequence goes on from NZ_JBIVKB010000001.1 coordinate 589,940, forward strand.
CCCGTCGGAGAGCGGCTTCAAGGTCGTCATGGCCATCGGCGCCGGAGCCGCCCTGCTCGCCTTCCTCGTCGCCTCCTTCATCCCGCGCCGACAGGCACCGGCCCCGGCGCCGAACGAGTCGGACGACCGGCCGGAGGCCGTCACGGCGAACGCCTGACAGCCCAACCAACGCTCCACCGACGGCCGTTGCCCCGCTCCAGCGGGCGGCGGCCGTCCGCCGTACCCGGAAGTCCTGCCGGACACCGGCTACTTGATGACCGCGTTGGCCACCACCACGACCACCCCCAGCAGCGCGTCCACCGCCCCGATGGCCACGGCGACCGGCCAACTGCGGTGCGACCACCGGGCCGTGACCAGGCCCAGCGCGAACAGCAGCACGATGTTCAGGGCGAACGCCGCGTACTCCACGTCGTCCGCCGGCCACCAGCCCCAGCCGGCCCCGGCAAGCACCAGCACCGTCGGCAGCACCGCCGTGACCAGGGGCCACTCGTCGGCGAGGACGCGCAGGGCGTCCCCGCGGCGGTGCGGGGCGCGCTCGGCGATGTAGTGGGCGTAGCCGTGCGCGAGGGCGGAGGCGGCCGCGGTCACCAACAGCCAGGCGGCGTCGTAGAGACGGCTGTCCTGGGAGGTGTGGCCGTACTGGGTGAGTGCCGCGACCATCGAGCAGGCCAGTACGGAGCCGTAGACACCGCCGAAGAGGATCGCCTCGCGCGTGTCGTGCTGTCGCGGCGCGGGGACGGCCGTCGTGGAGTCCGTCATGCCTTCGACGATCACCCGGCCCGGGCCGCCGCGCCAGTCCGGGGCCGCCCGACGATGTGTCCTCCCACCTGGGCCGATACCGCACACAGTGTCCACGCCCGGTCGGCGGACGGGGTCGCTAGGGTCCGGGTATGACCGACAGCTTCGTACTCCACATCCCCGACGTCGAGCTCGAACCCGAGCCCCTCGACCCCGCGCAGATCGTCTCCGGGACGCCCGAGGTGACCGGCAAGGTGGTCTGGGAGTCGGCGGACGGGCGGCAGATCCGGGGCGTCTGGCAGATCACGCCGGGGGTCGTCACGGACACCGAGGCGGACGAGCTGTTCGTGGTGATCAGCGGATCGGCGACGATCGAGGTCGAGGGCGGGTCGACGCTCCGGGTCGGGCCCGGCGACCTGGCCGTGCTGCGCGCGGGCGACCGTACGACCTGGACGGTGCACGAGACGCTGCGGAAGGCGTACGCGATCAATCTGTGAGGTCGGCGGGGGCTGCCGTGGTGCCCCTGATCTTCAGGGTCGGGGCGGCCAGGTGGACCCGGCCCGCTCCCCCGGGCGTCTCGAACCGGTCAAGGAGGCAGCGGGCGGCGCGTCGCCCGACCTCGTGCGGGGCCGTGTCGACCGTGGTCAGCCAGACGTGGCGCAGCCGGGCGATGCTCGTGTTGTCGTAGCCGGTCACGGACACGTCCGTCGGTACGCGCAACCCCAGTTCCTCGGCCGCCGAGAGGGCGCCGACGGAGGCGATGTCGTTGACGGCGAGGAGGGCGGTGGGTCGGTCGGGGCGGCCGAGCAGGCGGACGGCGGCGCGGTAGCCGCCCTCCTCGGTCATGTCGCCGGCCTCGACCCGAGCCCCGTCCGCGAGACCGTGCGCCCGCATCGTCGCCTCGAAGCTGCGCCGGCGCAGTTCGCCGACGGCGCCGTACCCGGCGATGTGCGCGATCCGGCGGTGACCGAGCCCGATGAGGTGCTCGGTGACCAGGCGCGCGCCCCTCTCGTCGTCGCCCGCGCAGACGTCCACGCCCGGCAGCAGCGGCTCCCGGGCGCCCGCCACGACGACCGGCATCCGCTCGGCGATCGTCCCGAGTACGGCCGGGTCCGGGAGGGTGCCGACCACCACGAGGCCGTCCACGCCCAGGTCCAGGAAGGGGCCTGCGAGGTCGTCGCCGGTGCGGCGGTTGAGGCGGGCGTCGGCGAGCAGCATGTGCAGGCCGTTGTCGCGCAGCAGGGAGTTCAGGCCGTCGAGGAGGTCGACGAACCAGGGGTTGCGCAGGTCGTTCAGCAGCACGCCGACCGTGCGGGTGCGCTGCTCGCTGAGGCTGCGGGCGGCGGCGTTGGGCCGGTAGCCGAGGTCCCGTACCGCCCGCAGCACGGCCTCCCGCTTCTCGGGGCGCACCTGCTCGGAGCCGCGCAGCACGAGCGAGACCAACGACTTGGACACGCCGGCCCGCTCGGCCACGTCGCGGATCGTCGGCGGTTTCATGTTCTGGACCGTTCCATGTGCTGATACAGCTTGTCAAAGGGTCCGGTGAGGGTTGACAGCGGCGGAGCAGGGGCTTCAGGGTGGGCTGGACAGGATATGGACCGGTCCAAAGAGGGGCTGTCATGGTGGATTCGCTCGGTGTCGCCGTCGTCGGGTTCGGCTGGATGGGCCGGGTGCACACCCAGGCGTACGCCCGCGTCCTGCACCACTACCCGCGGCTGCCCCTGCGTCCGGAGCTGGTGACGGTCGCCGAGGAGGTGCCCGGCCGGGCCGAGGAGGCCGCCGCGCAGTTCGGGTTCGCCTCGACGGCCCGGGACTGGCGCGAGGTCGCGCGGGACCCGCGGGTCCGGGCGGTCAGCATCACCGCCCCGAACTTCCTGCACCGCGAGATCGGCGTGGCGATGGCCGAGGCCGGCAAGCACATCTGGATCGAGAAGCCGGTGGGTCTGACCCCGGCGGACGCGGGAGCCGTGGCCGACGCGGTCGCCAAGGCCGGCGTCCAGGGCGCGGTGGGCTTCAACTACCGCAACGCGCCCGCGGTGGAGGCCGCCCGCGAGCTGATCTCCTCCGGCGCGATCGGCACGGTCACCCACGTCCGGATCCGCCTGTTCAGCGACTACGCGGCCCACCCCGACGGCGCACTGACCTGGCGGTACGAGCGTGAGCGCGGCGGCAGCGGAGTGCTCGGGGACCTCGCCTCGCACGGCGCCGACCTGGCCCGGTACCTGCTGGGCGACATCGCCTCCCTGACCGCCGACACCGCCGTCTTCATCCCCGAGCGGGCCCGCCCCACCGGCGCCACCGCCGGCCACACCCGGGCCACGGGCGGCGTGCTCGGCCCGGTCGAGAACGAGGATTACGTCAGCTGCCTGCTGCGCTTCGCCTCGGGCGCCCGCGGTGTCCTGGAGGCCTGCCGGGTCTCGGTCGGCGAGCAGAACAACTACGGCTTCGAGGTGCACGGCACCGAGGGCGCGGTGTTCTGGGACTTCCGCCGGATGAACGAGCTGGGCGTCAGCCGCGGCACCACCTACCAGGACCAGCCCGTCAGTACGGTCTATGTCGGCCCGGGCGACGGCGAGTTCGCCGCCTTCCAGCCGGGCGCGGCGAACGCCATGGGCTACGACGACCTCAAGGTGATCGAGGCCCACCGCTTCCTGCGCTCCATCGCGGAGGGCAGCCCGTACGGGGCCACCCTGCCGGACGCGGTGCACAGCGCCGCGGTGGTGGACGCCATGGTGCGGTCGGCGGAGAGCGGATCCTGGGTCAACGTCCAAGCGTAGGACCGGACTTGGGACCGGACGCGGGTCCGTCCCCGGGCCGGGTCGCCAGCAGCTCCACACCCTTGGCCAGCGCGTCGGCGACGGACTGCGGCGGGGTGTCCGGGACGCCCGGGACCCAGCCCCGCCGCGATGTCCTTGCGGAGAGCGGGAGTTCCACCTGGACGCCCCCTCGGCGGGCCAGGTTCACCGGGTTCCTGGCGTGCAGGCCGCGCAGGGCCACGGGGATCTCGTCGAGGTCGGTGACCGGCTCGAACTCCGGCCGCAGGGAACCGAGTTCGTCGGCGAGCAGCCGCGCGGCGGGCCGGTTCCCACCGCCGAGGAAGAGGGAGCGCGGCGCCGTGGGCCGCATGTGGCCGTGCAGGGAGACCACCAGCTCGACATGGGCCAGGAAGTCCCGCAGGAGCGTGCAGTGTCGCACCGCCATGCGCGGGGACGGGATGTGCACCGGCTTGCGGACACCGGGCTGGGTGAAGACCAGGCTGGTGGCGGCGCAGCGTTCCGCGACGGACCGCGCGAGTTCCGCCGTACCGCCTTCGTTGCTGCCGTGCAGCGCGAGCAGTCCGAGGTCGCCGCCCACCGTGAGGGTGGCGAGCAGACTGACGCCTTCGATCTCGACCCGTTCGGTCCTCGTGGTCACTCCCGTCCCCTCAACTCGTCGTCTGCGACGGCATGTTGTAGGGCGTGACGACCTGGATCGCGGACGGCAGGGTCGGTCCCGCGGGCGGCAGGGCGCCGTGGGCGCGCATCACGATGTGGCAGGCCTCCCGCATGTCCTGGCGCAGGTCGTGGTGGAGGACGGCGGACAGGCGGTGTGCCCGCAGCAGGCGGGTGTTGTCGTGGTCGAGGTCGTGTGCGACGAACACCGCGCACTCGCGGCCCAGGTCCTCGAAGGCCTTGAGGGTGGCGATGTTGCCGCCGCCGATGGAGTAGACGGCCCGGATGTCCGGGTCGCGTGCCAGCGCCGCCCGGACCAGGTCGTACTGGGTGGCGTCCAGGCCCTGGCCCTCGGCGATCTCGACCAGGGCGCGCTCGGGGTACCGGCTGCGCATCGCGCTGCGGAAGCCCATCTCGCGCTCCTCCTCGTTGCGGAAGAACCCGCTGCTGAGGCTGGTGAGGACATTGCCGGGGCGGTCGCCGAGCCACTGGCCCATGAGGTACGCGGCGGTCGCGCCGGCGGCCCGGTTGTCGATGCCGACGTAGGCGAGGCGGGCGGTGGCGGGCAGGTCGGTCACCAGGGTGACGACGGGGATGCCGGCCTCGGCGAGCCGGGCCACGGCGGCGGTGACCTCGGGGACGTCCGGGGCCTTGAGGATCACGCCCTGCGAGCCGCGCCGGCCGATGCGGTCCAGGGTCTTGGTGAGTTCCTGCGCCGGGCCCGTCTCGCGGAAGTGGAAGCGCGAGCGCACGACGGCCGGGTGGAGAAAGGGGAGCTCCGTCTCCAGCGCGCCGCGTACGGCGGTGGAGAAGCGGTCGGGCGTCTGCATCACGATGTCGATCATGAAGGTGCGGCCGACCAGACGGACCTGGGTGCGCTGCCGGTCCAGGTCCGCTATCGCCTGGCGGACCTCACGCTGGGTGCTCTCCCGGACGCCGCCGCGGCCGTTCAGCACCCGGTCCACCGTGGCTTCGCTGAGACCCGCCTGACGTGCGATCTCGCGGATCGGGAAGGGGTGGCCCACCGGTGACTCCTTGAAGGGTTTTTGATGGCTGCCTGCTGGTTGTTCGAGGGGTTTGTACTGACAAGAATGACAGAGCTGGGTCACTCCGTTTCCGAGAGGACGACGATGTCCTTCCCTTCCGTCCGCAGCCGTGCGCGGCTGTCCGAGCAGGACTGCGATCTCGACGCCTTCCGCACCCTCGCCGAGACGGTCACCGACCTCGCCGAGTACCCGCACGCCACCGGCGTCGAACGCAACGTCCTGGTCTACGACAGCGACCTCCTGCGCAAGACCGAGGAGCGCGCCGGCGTCGAGGACGAACTGGTCCGGGCCCTCGCCGACGGGCCGGGCATCGTGGTCCTCAAGGGCGCCTTCCCCGACCTGTCCGTGGTCGACGGGCTGAGCACGGTGTTCGACGCGCTGATCGCCGAACAGCGTGCCTCGGGCGCGAGCGCCGGGGACCACTTCGCGAAGCCGGGCGCCAACGACCGGGTGTGGAACGCGCTGGAGAAGGCGGCCCTGTACGACCCCGAGGCGTTCGCCGACTACTACGCGAACGACATGCTGGCGCTGGTCTCGGCCGCCTGGCTGGGCCCGGGCTACCAGGTCACCTCGCAGGTCAACGTGGTCAACCCGGGCGGCGCGGCGCAGACCGTGCACCGTGACTACCACCTGGGCTTCCTGTCCAACGAGGCCGCTGCCGCCTACCCGGCGCACGTGCACGCGCTCTCCCCCGTGCTGACCCTGCAGGGCGCGGTGGCGCACTGCGACATGCCGGTCGAGTCCGGGCCGACGATGTACCTGCCGCACTCGCAGAAGTACGAGCCCGGCTACCTGGCGTGGCGGCTGCCGCAGTTCCGGGCCTACTTCGAGGCGCACCACGTGCAGCTCCCGCTCGCCAAGGGCGACGCGGTCTTCTTCAACCCCGCGCTCTTCCACGCGGCCGGCACCAACCGGTCCGCGGACATCCGGCGCGCGGCCAACCTGCTCCAGGTGTCCTCCGCGTTCGGGCGGGCCATGGAGACGGTGGACCGTGAGGCGATCGCGAACGCCGTGTTCCCCGCCCTGCTCCGGCGCCGCGCCGAGGGCGTCGGCGAGGAGTGGCTGGGAAACGTGATCGCCGCGAGCGCCGAGGGCTACCCCTTTCCGACCAACCTCGACAGCGACCCACCCGTCGACGGCCTCGCCCCGCCCTCCCAGGCGGACGTGGTGCGGCGGGCGCTGCGCGAGACATGGACACCCCGGGCTCTGCGCGACGAGCTGCGGGCCTGCGCCGAGCGGCGCGAGAGCTGAGGAGAATCATGGGCCTTCTAGATGACAAGGTCGTCCTGGTCAACGGCGGCAGCCAGGGGGTGGGCGCCGCGATCGCCCGGGCCGCGGTCCGCGAGGGCGCGGTCGTGGCCGTGACCGGGCGGCGCCCGGCACCGGGCGAGGAGCTGGTGGCCGAGCTGACGGCCGCCGGCGGCAAGGCGATGTTCATCCGCGCCGACCTCGCCGACGCCGAGCAGGCGAAGACCGCCGTGGGCGACGTCGTCGCCGCGTACGGTCGCGTCGACTGCCTGGTCAACTCGGCCGGGCTCACCTCGCGGGGCTCGCTCCTGGAGACCACGCCGGAGCTGTTCGACAAGCACATCGCGATCAACCTCAAGGCGCCGTTCTTCGCCATGCAGGCGGCGGTCGCGGACATGCTGAGCCGCAAGGCGCCCGGCACGATCGTCAACATCGGCTCCAACTGCGCCCACGGCGGCCCGCCCAACCTGGCGGCGTACTCCGCGGCCAAGGCCGGCCTCGCGGGGCTGACCCGCAACGCCGCCCACGCCCACCGCTGGGACCGGATCCGGATCAACGACCTGAACATCGGCTGGACCGCGACCGAGGGCGAGGACGCCACCCAGAAGGCGTTCCACGGCGCCGACGACGGCTGGCGCGAGGAGGCCGCGGCCAAGCTGCCGATGGGCAAGCTCGGCCAGCCGGACGAGATCGCCGACTTCGTGGTCTTCCTGCTGTCGGACCGGTCGGGCGTGGTGACCGGTTCGGTGCTCGACTGGGACCAGAACGTCCTCGGCGCCCTCGACTGAGACCTCCCCGCAAGAAACCCGCACTTCCAAGGAGCAGCACCCTCATGCGTATCGGAATCCTCGGCCTCGGCCGCATCGGCGCCTTCCACGCCGAGACCCTCTCCGGACTCGACGCGGTCGAGTCGCTCGTCGTGGCCGACCCGTTCGCGGAAGCGGCCAAGAAGGCCGCCGAGCGCTTCGGCGCCGAGGTCGCCGACTCCCCCGAGGCCGTGCTGGCCGCCGGGGTGGACGGTGTGGTGATCGCCGCCGCGACCGACGCCCACCCGAGCCTGATCCTGGCCGCCGTCGAGGCCGGCATCCCGGTCTTCTGCGAGAAGCCGGTCGCCAAGACCATGGCCGAGGGCGTACAGGTCCTCAAGGCCGTCGAGGGCAGCGACGTACCGATCCAGATCGGCTACAACCGCCGCTTCGACGCCGGTTTCGTCACCGCCCGGGCCGCCGTCCAGTCGGGCGAGCTGGGCAAGCTGCACACCGTCCGCTCCACCACGCTGGACCCGGCGCCGCCGCCGGCCGCGTACATCGCCGCCTCCGGCGGCATCTTCCGGGACTGCTCGGTGCACGACTTCGACATCATCCGCTGGGTGACCGGCCGCGAGGTGACCGAGGTGTACGCGGTCGGCGGCAACCGGGGTGCCGACTACATCAAGGAGGCGGGCGACGCCGACACCACCGGCGCGATCCTCACCCTGGACGACGGCACGATCGCGGTGGTCTCCAACTCCCGCCACAACGGCCGGGGTTACGACGTCCGCATGGAGATCCACGGCTTCGACGACACCATCGCCGTGGGCCTGGAGGACCGGCTCCCGCTGCGCTCGGTCGAGCCCGGCGTGACCTTCCCGGCGGGCGTCCCGTACGACTTCTTCATGGACCGCTTCACCGCGGCCTACCGCGCCGAACTCACCGCGTTCACCGAGGTCGTGGCCGGCAACCGTCCCTCCCCCTGCACGGTGGCGGACGCCCTGGAGGCCGGCTGGATCGCCGACGCCTGCACGCTCTCGCTGCAGGAGCACCGCCCGGTGACGATCGCCGAGGTCCGCGGCGCCTGACCGGCGGCCCCACAGACGTTCCGGGCGCAGGACCGGCCTCCGGCGCCCGGAACACCCATGTAGAACCTGTCGAACAGGAGCCGCAGCCATGAGCGAACCGGTCCAAGAACCCCTGCGCATCGGAATCCTCGGAGCCGCACGGATCACCGAGCGCGCCCTCGTCGACCCGGCCCGCGCGACCGGCCACCGACTCGTCTCGGTGGCCGCGCGCGACCGGTCCCGCGCCGAGGCCTTCGCGGCCGAGCACGGCGTGGAGCGGGTCGCGGACTCCTACGCCGACCTGCTGGCCGACCCCGAGGTGGAGGTCGTCTACAACCCGCTCGCCAACGGGCTGCACGGTCCGTGGAACCTCGCCGCCCTCGCGGCCGGCAAGCACGTCCTGTCGGAGAAGCCGTCGGCGAGCAACGCCGAGGAGGCGGCCGAGGTCCGGGAGGCGGCGGCGAAGGCCGGGACGGTCTTCATGGAGGCCTTCCACTACCTCTTCCACCCGGTCACCCGGCGCCTGCACGAGATCCTCGCGAGCGGCGAGATCGGCACGCTGCGCCGGGTCGAGGCCCTGGTCGCGATCCCGGCCCCGCCCGACACCGACCCGCGCTGGTCCCTCCCTCTCGCCGGCGGCGCCGTCATGGACCTCGGCTGCTACAGCCTGCACGCGCTGCGGCAGCTCGCCCCCTGGGCGGGCGGTGCCCCACGGCTCGTCTCCGCCCGGGGCGGCGAACGGGCGGGGGCGCCAGGGGTCGACGAGTGGCTGGACGCCGAGTTGGAGTACCCCGACGGGGCCACCGGCAGCGCCCGCTGCCACATGGCGTACGACGAGCTGGAGATGAGCCTTCGGATCGTCGGCACCGAAGGCGAGGCGAGCGCCCCGAACTTCGTCCTTCCCCAGCTCGACGACCGGGTCGTGGTCCGCACGGCGAAGGGCGAGCGCACGGAACGGCTCGGCACACGGTCCTCGTACACCTACCAACTGGAGGCGTTCGCGGCGCGGGTACGCGGCGGCGAGCCGCTGCCGCTGGACGCGGACGACGCGGTGGCGACGATGACGCTGATCGACGCGTGCTATCGGGCGGCGGGCTTCGAACCGCGGCCACGGTCGGTCGTGAACCGGTAGACGAAGGTCGGATACGGCTCACCCGTCGCCGTCTCCCATTCCCGTACGACGTCGTCCTGATGCTCTGTCCGTGCCTCCGCGAAGGCCATGACGCAGACGGCGTGGACGGCGGTGGCGTCCGTGCGGTGGGTGAGGGCGAGCAGGGAGCGCAGGGCCGGTACGGCCGATTCGGCACCGTCGGCCGTGGCGGCCCTGCGGAGTGCCCAGGCCAACAGGAAACGGGTCCGGGCCAGGTCGGACCCGTGCCGGTCGACGTCGTCGTCGGACTGCTCCACCGCATCACGCAGGAGGGCCTCGGCCTCCTCGTAGCTCGTCACGGCTCCCGCGAAGTCGCCGCTGCGGCGCAGGGCGGCACCCAGGACCCGGAGCCGACGGGCCGTCAGGGGTGTGTACGTCGGCCAGTCGGACTCGGCCAGTCGCCGGGTGAGGGTCACCGCCTCCCGGGCGCTCGCCACGGCCGCCTCCCTCACATCGGCACTCTGCTGACACAGGCTCAAGTCGGCCAGCCAGCGGGCGAGATGAGGCTCGAAGCTTGCCGGCTCGCGCTCCGCGAGACGCCGCAGGAGGGTCACGCCCCGCTCGGTCGCGGCGACGGACTCGGCGTGCTCGCCGAGTTCCTCGTGCACGACGGACAGCGCGCCCAAAGCGTCGACGAGTGAAGGCTCGTAGCCCGCCGAGCGGTCGGCCGCGAGCCGCGCGTAGGCGTCCACCAGCTCCCGCCGGACGCCCAACTCCTCCTCGCGCGCCTTCACTTCGTCAAGGACCGAGGCCAAACAGACCAACGCGTCGACCAACCACAGCGGCCCGCGCACGGGATGGCGTTCCATCCCCTTGCGCGCCTGCGTGACCGCCTCCTCGGCCGTGTCGCGCGCCTCGGCGGTCCTGCCCATGGCGAGACGACTGCGGGCCAGCGCTGTGGGGAGCCGTACGCGCAGGTACTGGACGAGCTCGGGGCCGGCCCACACGACCGGTCCCTGGAGGGCTTCTTCCGCCTCCGCGGCGAGCGCCAGGGCCTCCTCGTGGCGGCCGAGAGCCCCGAATCCGTCGATCAGTTCGACGAGCACCCTCGGCCGAGTCAGCCCGAACCGTCCCAACTGCCGTACGGGCATGGTTCGCAGGAGTTCCGCGCATTCCTCGTGCACCGCCACCGACTCGGTCCGGCGATCGAGCCTTCCCAGCACCAGTGCGAGGGTGAGCATTGCGGTCGGCAGCCCGCCCAGGGACCGGTCGCGGCGGGCCGGGCGCGGTCCGCCGCGATACCGCTCGACGGACTCCCGGGCCGGTGCGAGGGCTTCCTCGGCCCTGCCCGCGTCCAGGAGGGCCTGCGCCCGGGTGCGCAGGGCACCCGCGGTCCGCGCAGGCGACGGTCGCGCCCCCGGCACCGCCGAGGAGGCGTCCACCGCGGCGACCGCCTCCTCGTACCGCTCCGCGAGCAGCAGCACCTGGCCGTGCAGCACCAGGGCGCGGGCCAGCTCGTCCGGGCGGTTCTCCGCGCCGATCGATCGGTACAGCTCGACCGCCTCCGCCGCCCACGCCACCCGGCGTGCGACCGGCGGCGGTCGCAGCAGCACCCAGGCCGGCATGACGCAGCGCAGCAGCGCCGCACCGAGCAGTGGCCGGCCCGCTCCCGGCGCCACCCGGGCCACCGCGCGCGGCACCGGCAGCATCATCCGCAGGACACCCATCCACCGCCCCCTCGCCGTCAATCAGAGGACGACCGGGGGCACTTGGAGGTTGCGCCCCTCCCGTGCTCGACAACGCCATGGTCGACGAGGGAGGCCGTCAGCCGTACAGCTTCGGCCGCTCCACGAGCTCCACCTCCACCCGGCCGCCCTCCTCCAGCGACCGCACGCCCGCCTCGCAGACGGCCGCCACCGCGTACCCGTCCCAGACGCTGGGGCCGACGACCTCGCCGGCGCGGGTGGCGTCGACCCAGGTCTGGAGTTCGCGGTCGTAGGCGTCGGCGAAGCGTTCGACGAAGTCCTGGGCGATGGTGCCGCCCCAGCGGCCTGCCATGTTGGTGACCATGGCGTGGCCGTCGCCGATCCGGGCGGTGCCGCGTTCGCAGACCACCTCGGCCTGGACCTGGTAGCCGAAGCCGCAGTTGACGAAGATCTCGACGTCGACGACGGCACCGCCGTCCGTCTCGAAGACGACGAACTGCGGGTCCTGCAAGGCGTCGGGAGCGTTCGCGGACGGTCTCGGGCGCAGCACGGTGACCGCGGTGATCTCCTGGTCGAGGAGCCAGCGGGTCACGTCCATCTCGTGCACGACGGAGTCGTTGATCAGCATCTCGCTGCGCCAGTCGGGTGCGGAGGCGACGTTGCGGTGCCGGTTGTGGAGCATGAGAGGTCTGCCCAACTGGCCTGTCTCCAGCAGGGTCTTGAGTCTCAGGTACTCGGCGTCGTAGCGCCGCATGAAGCCCACCTGGACCAGTCGCCGGCCCAGCTTTCGTTCGGTGTCCAACACACGGAGCGCCGAGGCCGCGTCGGGAGTGAGCGGCTTCTCGCACAGCACCGGCAGGCCGTGCTCGATCGCCGTCAGCAGGGCCGCCTCGTGAGCGGGCCCCGGTGAGGCGATCAGGACGGCGTCGACGTCGGCCGCCGCCATCGCGGCGGCCGGGTCGGTGTAGGCGGTGCAGCCGTCGACCCGGGCGGCGACGGCCTTCGCGCGCTCCGCGTCGACGTCCACCACGGCGCTCACCCGGGCACCGCTGGTGACTTCCTGGATTCGGCGGACGTGGTCGGCGCCCATCTTGCCGGTGCCGACGACGGCCACTCCTAGCGTTCCACGCTGAGCCATGGTCGTCCCCCTCGGGTGGTCAGGCGCCGCAGGACCTCAGGAACTTGCGGGTGCGCTCCGCGATGGGCAGTGGCTTGTCCGGCTCGCACGGGTACATGTCCTGCTCGACGATGGCGAACAGCTCCACGCCCAGCTTCTGCGCGGCCTCCAGGACCGGACCCAACTCCGGTACGCCGGTGGGCGGTTCGCACATCACACCGCGCTGCACGGCCGGCCCGAACGGCACCTCGTGGGCGACGACGTCGGCGAGGATCTCCGGGTCGACCTGCTTGAGGTGGAGGTAGCCGATGCGCTCGCCGTAGGTCTCGATCAGCTTGACGCTGTCGCCGCCGCAGTAGGCGTAATGACCGGTGTCCAGGCAGAGGTTGACCAGTTCGGAGTCGGTCGAGTCGAGGAAGCGCTCGACGTGGTCCTCGGTGTCGATGTGGGTGTCGGCGTGCGGGTGCACGACGATGTCGAGGCCGTACGCCTCCTTCACCTCGTGACCGAGCCGTTCCATGCCCTTGGTCAGATGGGCCCACTGCTCGGCGGTCAGCTCCGGCGGCTCCAGGATCTCGGCGGTCTTGTCGTCGCGCCAGAAGGACGGGATGACGACGAGGTGCTTGGCGTCCATCGCCTGGGTGAGCGCGGCCACTTGGCTCACGTGCTCCCAGGTGGACTCCCAGACGGACGGGCCGCGGTGCAGGCCGGTGAAGACCGTGCCGGCCGACACCTTGAGGTCGCGCTTGGCGATCTCGTCGGTGAGACGGGCCGGGTCGGTCGGCAGATAGCCGTACGGACCCAGCTCGATCCACGGGTAGCCGGCCTGGGCGACCTCGTCCAGGAAACGTTCCCAGGGCACCTGCTGCGGGTCGTCCGGGAACCAGACGCCCCAGGAGTCGGGCGCCGAGCCGACCCTGATGCGGTCGAGGGCGTTCGCCATCTCAGGCTTTCCCTTCGGAGCCGGTCGCCACGGGTGCGGTGAGGTCGTTCGCCTCCGGCAGCTCGTCGACGTCGACCCCGCGCACCTGGGACAACTCGTGCTTGAGGGCGGCGAGTTCGGTGCCGCCCGCCATGTGGTTGGTGAGCTCTTCGAGGCTGACCTGGTCCCGGGAGGCGGAGAGTTCCATGGTGCCCAGGCGCAGCACGCTGAAGTGGTCGCCGACCATGTAGGCGTGGTGCGGGTTGTGGGTGATGAAGATGACGCCGAGACCCCGCTCGCGGGCGGCGGCGACGTACTTCAGGACCACACCGGACTGCTTGACGCCGAGTGCGGCGGTCGGCTCGTCCAGGATCAGGACACGGGCACCGAAGTAGACGGCGCGGGCGATCGCCACGCACTGGCGCTGGCCGCCGGAGAGCGTGCCGATGGGCTGCTCCAGGTCGTCCAGGATGATGCCCATCTCACGCAGCTCGTGATCGGCGGTCTTCTTCATCTTGTCGATGTCGAGACGGCGGATCGGCCACGGGCCCTTGGTCATCTCGGAGCCGAGGAAGAAGTTGCGCCACACCGGCATCAACGGCACGGTCGCCAGGTCCTGGTAGACCGTCGCGATGCCCTTGTCGAGCGCCTCACGCGGGGTGGAGAAACGCACCGGGACACCGTCGACGAGGAACTCGCCCTCGGTGTGCTGATGCAGACCCGAGATGATTTTGATGAGCGTGGACTTGCCCGCGCCGTTGTCACCCAGCACACAGGTGACCTGGCCGGGGAAGACCTTGAGGTCGACACCGTGCAGGGCACGGATGTTGCCGTAGGACTTGCCGGCGTTGCGGAGTTCGACGATCGGCGCGTCCTTCGCCCCCTGCTCGGGGACGGTGTCCGGGATGATCTCGCCGTGGGTGCCGGACTTGTCGATGGATGTCATGGGGTCACCTCCGGGTCGCCGACTGGCGGACCCACAAGTTGATGAGCACGGCGCCGAGCAGCATCACGCCGAGGAACGCCTTGAACCAGTCGGGGTTCCAGCCGGCGAAGACGATGCCCTGGTTGACCATGCCGAACATGAAGGCACCGAAGACCGGGCCGATCGCGGATCCGTAGCCACCGGTCAGCAGACAGCCGCCGATGACGGCCGCGGCGATGTAGATCAGCTCCTGGCCGACGCCCTCGCCGGACTGGACGGTGTTGAAGGTGAAGAGCTGGTGCATGCCGACGAACCAGGCGCCGAAGCCGACCAGCATGAACAGCGAGATCTTGGTGAAGGTGACCGGGACACCGACGGCGCGGGCGCTGTCCTTGTTGCCGCCGACCGCGAAGATCCAGTTGCCGTACTTGGTGCGCAGCAGGATCCAGGTGGCGATGCCCGCGAAGACCAGCCAGTAGAAGACCGTGATCTTGACCTGGACGCCGCCGATGTCGAAGGACGAGGCGAAGACCTTCTTGGCCTGGCCGAAGCCGTCCATGTTGCTGATGTCGTCGGTGGCGACGTTGGTGGTGACCATCTTGGTCACCGCGAGGTTCACGCCCTGGAGGATCAGGAAGGTGCCCAGGGTGACCAGGAAGCTGGGCAACCCGGTCTTGACGACCATCCAGCCGTTGAACGCGCCGATCGCCAGCGACACGAGCAGCGCGACGATCACACCGACCCACACGTTCATGGTGAGTTGGTAGCTGAGCATGCTCGCGGTCAGCGCCGAGGAGATGACGGCGACACCGGAGGACAGGTCGAACTCGCCGCCGATCATCAGCAGCGCCACCGGCAGCGCCATGATGCCGATCGTCGACGACTGGTACAGCACCGTCGCCATCGAACTGCCGTCACGCACCGGGGGCGCGGCGATCAGGAAGAAGACGTAGACGGCGGCGGCGCCGAGGAAGACTCCCACCTCGGGGCGCGCCAACAGCTTGAAGACCAGC
The DNA here is from genome assembly GCF_044750545.1 of Streptomyces sp. NPDC088794. Taxonomy (NCBI): domain Bacteria; kingdom Bacillati; phylum Actinomycetota; class Actinomycetes; order Kitasatosporales; family Streptomycetaceae; genus Streptomyces; species Streptomyces sp. NPDC088794. Next base: position 604,992 of record NZ_JBIVKB010000001.1, read on the forward strand.
GGGCGTTGGGAGGTCCTGCCGTCGGCCTCTTTGGGGCCGGGGGCCGGCGGTGTCTCCACCGCCGGCTCGGCGTGCTGGGTCATACTCATCACCGGGTGCCCTTCGCGGCGAACGCCGCCACCGCGTCGACGTTGGACTTGTCGACGAACGCCGGGCCGGTCAGCACGGGCTGCTCACCGCCGCCCATGTAGTTGCCGTTGTTCTTGTAGAGCCACAGCGAGTCGATCGCCAAGTAGCCCTGGAGGTACGGCTGCTGGTCGACCGCGAACTGGATCGTGCCCTTGCTGATGGCCGTGGTGAGGTCCTTGTTCAGGTCGAAGGTCGCGATCTTCGCCTTGCTGCCCGCGTCGGACACCGACTGCACGGCGGTCAGCGCGAACGGGGCGCCGAGCGTGGTGACGTAGTCGATGGACTTGTCGGTCTTGAGCTTGGCGGTGATCGTCGACTTCACCGACGGCATGTCGGTGCCGTTGACGTACAGGACGTCGGTCTTGCCGGAGAAGGTCTTCTTGACCCCGTCGCAGCGCTGGGTGAGGCCGACGTTGCCCTGCTCCTGGACGACACAGACCGTGTGCTTGGCGCCGAGTTCGTTCAGCTTCTTGCCGAACGCCTCGCCGGCCACGGTCTCGTCCTGGCCGAAGAACTCCATCAGGCCGAGCTTCTGCCAGTCGCTGACACCGGAGTTGAGGCCGACCACGGGGATCTTCGCGGCCGTCGCCTTGCTCACGACGTCCTTCATGGCGTCCGGCTTGGCAAGGGTGATCGCAATGCCGTCGACCTTCTGGTCGATCGCGTTCTGCACCAGGTTGGCCTGGTTGCCCGCGTTCGGGTCGGCCGAGTAGATCAGCTTGATGTTGTCCTTGGCCGCGGCGGCCTCGGCACCCTTGCGGACGATGTCCCAGAAGGTGTCACCGGGCGACTGGTGCGTCACGAGGGCGACCGTCATCCGGGGTGTGGTGGCCTTGCCCGCCGAGGCGCCCGACCCGCCCTCTTCGGACTTCTTGCCCCCGGAGCTGCTGGAGCAGCCGGCGAGGGTCAGGGCAGCTGCCGCGGCGACCGCCACAACGGGGACGATTCTGCGGGAGCGGTGGTGAGTGGAGCGGTCCATCTTTCCTGGCACCTCACTGTGCTTGCGGGGGAAAGGGAGAGGGATCTCAAAGATCCGGGGCCCGGGATCTTGGCATGTCCGGGTCGTGCGCCGCAAATACGGCAGAAGTACTGGGACGGGATCCAATCCCTTGGCGCGCCCACTGTCAATACTTTGTTAAGACATCATTTCACAAGCAGGTCCGAATGTCAGTACAAAGTATTGACAGCATCGGCTCCGGAGGCCTACACCTGGGAGGCGGAGGTCCTCCGGGGCCCGCATCCCCGGACAGAGCCCTAGGAGCGTCGCACATGGCCCAGAAAGCCCAGCCCTTCGACCTGATCACTATGGGCCGTATCGGGGTCGATCTCTACCCCCTTCAGTCGGGTGTGGGCCTGGCCCAGGTCGAGACCTTCGGCAAATTCCTCGGCGGTTCGGCCGCCAACGTGGCGGTCGCCGCGGCCCGGCTCGGCCGGAACACGGCGGTGATCACCCGCACCGGTGACGACCCCTTCGGCACCTATCTGCACGAGGCGCTCAAGGAGTTCGGCGTCGACGACCGCTGGGTGACACCCGTCGCCGCCTATCCGACACCGGTGACCTTCTGCGAGATCTTCCCGCCGGATGACTTCCCTCTTTACTTCTACCGGCAGCCTAAGGCTCCTGACCTGGAGATTCACACCGAGGAACTGGACTTCTGGGCGATCCGGGCGGCCCGCGTCTTCTGGATCACCGGCACCGGCCTGAGCGAGGAGCCCAGCCGCTCGGCCACGCTCGCCGCCCTGAAGGCCCGCGACAGGGCGGGCACCACGGTCTTCGACCTCGACTGGCGCCCGATGTTCTGGCGCGACCCGGAAGAGGCCCGCCCGTACTACGCGGAAGCCCTGCGGCACGCGACCGTCGCGGTCGGCAATCTCGACGAGTGCGAGATCGCCACCGGCGTCCGCGAGCCGCTGGCCTGCGCGGAGGCGCTGCTGGCCGCGGGCGTGGAGCTCGCGGTGGTCAAGCAGGGCCCCAAGGGCGTGCTGGCCGTGCACCGCGACGGCACCACCGCCGAGGTCCCGCCGGTGCCCGTCGAGGTGGCCAACGGCCTCGGCGCGGGCGACGCCTTCGGCGGCTCCCTCGTCCACGGGCTGCTGTCCGGCTGGGAGTTGGCCGAAACAATGCGGTACGCCAACGCGGCCGGCGCCCTCGTCGCCTCCCGGCTCGCCTGTTCCTCCGCGATGCCCACCGAAGCCGAGGTCGACGGCCTCCTCGCGCGCGCCACCGCCTGAAACGGAGCTCTGTCTTGTCCATCAGCATCCCCGACCTCGTCACGGTCAGAGCCCGGCATCCCGAGGCCGTCGCCGAAGCCGCCGCCCGACGCGTGCGCAGGCCACTGCTCGGCGACAGCGGCCGCCTGATGATCGTGGCCGCCGACCACCCGGCCCGCGGCGCGCTGGGCGTGGGCGACCGCAGGCTCGCCATGGCCAACCGGGCGGATCTGCTGGAACGCCTCTGCATCGCGCTCTCCCGCCCCGGCGTCGACGGGGTCCTCGCCACCGCCGACATCCTGGACGACCTCCTGCTGCTCGGGGTGCTGGAGAACAAGGTCGTCATGGGCTCCATGAACCGCGGCGGCCTGGCGGGCGCCGTCTTCGAGATGGACGACCGCTTCACCGGCCACCGCGCCGAGGACATCGAGCGGCTCCGCTTCGACGCGGGCAAGCTGCTGGTCCGTATCGACTACGACGACCCCGGTTCGCTCACCACCCTGGAGTCCACCGCGCGGGCCGTCGACGACATGGCGGCCCGCCGGCTCCCCGTGTTCGTCGAGCCGTTCATCTCCCGCCGGGTGGACGGCAGGGTCCGCAACGACCTCTCCGCCGAGGCGGTCACCAAGTCGGTCGCCATCGCCTCGGGCCTGGGCGGCACCTCGGCCTACACCTGGCTCAAGCTCCCCGTCACCGACGACCCGGACGACATGGGCGAGGTCCTGGAGACCTCCACCCTGCCGGCCGTACTGCTCGGCGGCGAGGTGGGCGAGGACCAGGAAGGCGCGTACGAACGCTGGCGCAAGGCGCTGCGGCTGCCCACCGTGCAGGGCATGGTCGTCGGCCGCTCGCTGCTCTACCCGGCCGAGGGCACTGTGGAGACGGCGGTCGACACGGCCGTCGGTCTGCTGTGACGGGCCGGTCGTGACACGGAGGAACGCGATGACGTATCACCTTCCCGCAGGAAAGGCCCTCGGCGGCCCCTACGTCGTGGACATCACGCCGGAGAAGGCCGGCTGGGGCTACTCCAGCCTTCGGGTCCTCGAGCTGCCACCGGGCGGCAGCCACACCTTCGACACCGGCGACAGCGAGTGGATCGTGCTGCCGCTGAGCGGGGGCTGCACGGTCGCCGCCGCCGACGACTTCGGCCACGACACCTTCCAACTCACCGGCCGCGACAGCGTGTTCAGCTCCGTGAGCGACTTCGCGTACGTGCCGAGGGACGCGCGGGCGACCGTCGTGTCGGCCGGCGGCGGGCGGTTCGCGCTCACCGGAGCGCGTTGCACCCGCCGGCTGCCCGCCCACTACGGACCGGCCTCGGACGTGCCGGTGGAGCTGCGCGGCACCGGCAACTCCTCCCGGCAGGTCAACAACTTCGGCGCGGCAGGCGTGTTCGAGTGCGACAAGCTCATCGCGGTCGAGGTGATCACGCCGGGCGGCAACTGGTCGTCCTTCCCGCCGCACAAGCACGACGAGGACCGGCCCGGCGAGGAGTCGGTGCTCGAAGAGGTCTACTACTTCGAGTTCGCCGAGCACGAGGGCATCCCCGGCCTCGGCTACCAGCGCGTCTCCCCCTCCGGGCAGGGGCGCGGCACGGACGTCCTGGCCGAAGTCCGGGGCGGGGACGTCGTGTTGATCCCCGACGGCTGGCACGGGCCGTCGATGGCGGTGCCCGGTCACCACATGTACTACCTGAACGTCATGGCGGGCCCCGAGCCCGAGCGCGCCTGGCTGATCTGCGACCACCCGGACCACGCCTGGGTCCGCGACACCTGGCCGGACCAGCCGGTCGACCCCCGTCTCCCCCTCTACACGGCACCGGAGAAGTCCTGATGAGCACCCGCACCCGCCGTCTGACCGTCGCCCAGGCCCTGGTCCGGTTCCTGTCCGTCCAGTACACCGAGCGCGACGGCGTACGCCACCGGCTGATCGCCGGCACCTGGGGCATCTTCGGCCATGGCAACGTTGCCGGACTGGGCCAGGCCCTCCTGGAGGCGGGCGAGGACACCATGCCCTACCACCAGGGCCGCAACGAGCAGGCCATGGTGCACGCGGCCGTCGGCTACGCCCGCCAGCTGGACCGCCTGTCCGCGCAGGCCGTGACGACGTCCATCGGCCCCGGCGCCACCAACCTGGTGACCGGCGCCGCGCTGGCCACCATCAACCGGCTGCCGGTGCTGCTCCTGCCGGGCGACTACTTCGCGACCCGGGCCGCCGACCCGCTCCTCCAGCAGCTGGAGCACCCGGTCGAGGCGGACCTGTCGGTCAACGACACGCTGCGCCCGGTCTCCCGCTACTTCGACCGCGTCACCCGCCCCGAGGCCCTGATCCCCTCCGCGCTCAACGCCGTCCGGGTCCTCACCGACCCGGTCGAGACCGGCGCGGTGACCCTGGCGCTGCCGCAGGACGTGCAGGCGGAGGCGTACGACTGGCCGGAGGAGTTCTTCGCCGAGCGCGTGTGGCACGTGCGCCGTCCCGCGCCCGACCCGTACGAGCTGGCGGAGGCGGTGGCGGCGATCCGGGCCGCCGAGCGCCCGCTGATCGTCGCGGGCGGCGGGGTCCACCACAGCCGCGCCGAGGAGGCGCTCAAGGCCCTGGTGGACGCCACCGGCATCCCGGTCGCCTCTACGCAGGCGGGCAAGGGCTCGCTGCGGTACGACCACCCGGCCGACCTCGGCGGCATCGGCCACACCGGCACGGAGGTCAGCGACGACCTCGCGCGCACCGCGGACCTGGTGATCGGCGTCGGCACCCGCTACACGGACTTCACCACCGCCTCCCACACGCTCTTCCAGAACCCGGACGTCCGGTTCGTCAACCTGAACATCACCGCGTTCGACGCTCACAAGCTGGCGGCGCGGACACTCGTGTGCGACGCGAGGACGGGGCTCACAGCGTTGACCGAGGCACTCGCCGGTCACCGTGTGAACTCGGTTTACGAGGCCGCGTACCGCGCGGGCAAGGGTCGCTGGGAACAGGTCGTCGACGCGGCTTTCACCGCCGCCGACGAGAACGCCGTCCCCACCCAGACGCAGGTGCTCGGCGCGCTCGACTCGGTCGTCGGCGACGACGACGTGATCATCAACGCGGCCGGCTCGCTCCCCGGCGACCTGCACAAGCTGTGGCGCTCGCGCAGCCCGCGCCAGTACCACCTGGAGTACGGCTACTCCTGCATGGGCTACGAGATCCCGGCCGCGATCGGCGTCCAGCAGGCCACGCCCGACACGCCCGTGTGGGCGCTGGTCGGCGACGGCACCTACCTGATGATGCCGACCGAGATCGTCACGGCCGTCCAGGAGGGCCTGCCGGTCAACCTCCTGCTCATCCAGAACCACGGCTACGCCTCCATCGGCGGCCTCTCCGAGTCGGTCGGCGGCGAGCGCTTCGGCACCGCCTACCGCTACCGGGCCGCAGACGGCACCTTCTCCGGCGCCCCGCTCCCGGTCGACCTGGCCGCCAACGCGGGCAGCCTCGGCATGGACGTCCTGCGCGCCAAGACCGTGCGCGAGCTGCGCGAGGCGCTCGCCACGGCCCGCGCCTCCGACCGCCCGACCTGTGTCTACGTCGAGACCGACACCGCCACCCCGACCGCTCCCCCGGCCGAGGCCTGGTGGGACGTGCCGGTCGCCGAGACGGCCTCCCGCGAGGCCGCCGTACAGGCCCGCGAGGAGTACGACCGCCAGGTCGCCGACCGCCGCCGCCACCTCTGAACTCCCCTCCCCCGAAAGGCCTTCGCACCATGAAGACGATCACCCACTGGATAGGCGGCAAGCCCGTCGAGGGCACCTCCGGCCGCTACGGCGTCGTGTACGACCCGGCGACCGGCGCGCAGGACAAGCAGGTCGCGTTCGCGACCGTCGACGAGGTGGACGCGGCCGTCGCCTCCGCCAAGGCCGCGTTCGAGAGCTGGGGTGTCTCCTCGCTCGCCAAGCGCACGGCGATCCTCTTCAAGTACCGCGAGCTGCTGGACGCGCACCGCGACGAGATCGCCGAGCTGATCACCGCCGAGCACGGCAAGGTGCACTCGGACGCGCTGGGCGAGGTCGCGCGCGGCATGGAGATCGTGGAGCTGGCCTGCGGGATCAGCGTGCAGCTGAAGGGCGAGCTGTCGACGCAGGTCTCGACCCGCGTGGACGTGGCGTCGATCCGCCAGCCGCTCGGTGTCGTCGCCGGCATCACGCCGTTCAACTTCCCGGCCATGGTGCCGATGTGGATGTTCCCGCTCGCCATCGCCACGGGCAACACCTTCGTCCTGAAGCCGTCCGAGAAGGACCCGTCGGCGTCCTTCCGCCTGGCCGAACTCGCCTCCGAGGCGGGGCTGCCCGACGGTGTGCTGAACATCGTGCAGGGCGACAAGGTGGCCGTGGACCGCATCCTGGAGCACCCGGACATCGAGGCCGTCTCCTTCGTCGGCTCGACGCCGATCGCGAAGTACATCCAGCTCAAGGCGGTTGAGCACGGCAAGCGTGTGCAGGCCCTGGGCGGCGCCAAGAACCACATGCTCGTCCTCCCGGACGCCGATCTGGACTTCGCCGCCGACCAGGCGATCAACGCGGCCTACGGCTCGGCCGGCGAGCGCTGCATGGCCGTGTCGGTCGTGGTCGCGGTCGGTGACACGGGTGACGAGCTGGTCGCCAAGATCGCCGAGCGCGCCGGCAAGCTGCGCATCGGACCCGGCAACGACCCGGCCTCCGAGATGGGCCCGCTGATCACCCGCGAGCACCGGGACAAGGTCGCCTCGTACGTGAAGTCGGCCGCGGAGCAGGGCGCCGAGGTCGTGGTCGACGGCACCGGCTACTCGGTCGAGGGACACCCCGAGTGCGCGGACGGCTTCTTCCTCGGAGTGTCGCTGCTGGACCGGGTGCCGCTGGCGGCGGACGCGTACAAGGACGAGATCTTCGGCCCGGTCCTGGTCGTGGTCCGCGCGGACTCCTACGACGAGGCCATCAAGCTGATCAACGACTCCCGTTGGGGCAACGGCACCGCGATCTTCACCCGTGACGGCGGCGCCGCCCGCCGGTTCCAGCTGGAGGTCAAGGCGGGCATGGTCGGCGTCAACGTGCCGATCCCGGTGCCCGTCGGCTACCACTCCTTCGGCGGCTGGAAGGACTCCCTCTTCGGCGACCTGCACGTCTACGGCAACGACGGCATCGCCTTCTACACGCAGGGGAAGGTCATCACCACCCGCTGGCCGGACCCGGCCGACGCAGGCATCAACCTCGGTTTCCCCAGCCACTCCTGACCTGCCGTCAGGTCTCTTTCGAGGGAGGTACCTCCATGGCCAAGGCCGGCGACCCCGCACGTGCCATGACCGCCCCCGCGCTCCACTCGCTGGACTTCGCCCTGGACCGGGGCAGTCCGGTGCCGCTCTACTACCAGCTCGCACAGCAGCTGGAGGCGGCGATCGAGCACGGGATCCTCGCCCCGGGCAATCTCCTGGGCAACGAGATCGATCTCTCGATGCGGCTGGGCCTGTCCAGACCCACGGTCCGCCAGGCCATCCAGTCCCTGGTCGACAAGGGCCTGCTGGTGCGCCGCCGCGGGGTGGGCACCCAGGTGGTGCACAGCCAGGTCAAGCGAGGGCTGGAACTCAGCAGTCTCTACGACGACTTGGAGGCGGCCGGCCAGGGCCCGACCACCGAGGTGCTGCGCAACGAGCGCGAGACGGTGACCCCGGACGTCGCCGCCGCGCTCGGCATCGCCGAGGGCAGCGAGGTCGTCGCCCTGGAACGACTGCGCTGCACGCACGGCCAGCCGGTCGCCTTCCTCTGCAACTACCTGCCCGCGAACCTCCTCGAACTGGACAGCGCCCGGCTGGAGTCGACCGGCCTGTACCGGATGATGCGCACCGCCGGCATCACCCTGCACAGCGCCCGCCAGACCATCGGCGCCCGCTCCGCCACCCCCGAGGAGGCGACCCGCCTCGACGAGAAGGCGGGCGCCGCCCTGCTGACCATGCAGCGCACGGCGTACGACGACACGGGCCGGCCGGTCGAGTACGGGACGCACATCTACCGGGCGTCCCGGTACGCGTTCGACTTCCAACTGCTGGTCAGGCCCTGACCCGGGCCGACACGGACCGCCGGGTTCAGGGCCGGAGCACGATCTTGCCCTGCGGGTGGTGCCCTTCCAACTCGCGGTACCCGTCCCGCACCTGCTCCAGGGGGTAGGTGCGGGCGATCGGCACCTCCAGCTCGCCGCGCGCGGCGAGTCGGGCCAGTTCGCCGACGACCACCGCGCACGCCGCCGCGCCCTCTCCGTAGGTGTGCGCCCCGACCCTGGCCGCGGCCTGCCAGTCGCGGATCGTGTTGATCCGCTCGGGCCGCACGCCCAACTCCACGGCCAGGTCCACATATCCGTCGCCGAACGTGTCGATGAACGCGTCGACCCGCCCGCCGGAGGCCTCCCGGATCCGGTCGGCCACGCCCTCCCCGTACGCGACCGGGACGACACCGCGCTCCTTCAGCCAGGCGTGGTTGCGCTCGCTCGCCAGCCCGATCACCGCGGCGCCCCGCGAGCTGCACGGCAAGGGATCCGACACCGCCCGCCGCACCGGACACGACGACCGTGTCGGCCGGACCGGGGTCCACCGCGAACACGGTGGCGTACGCGGTCGTGCCGGCCACGTACAGTGACCCGGCCACGTCCCAGGGCAGCCCTTCCGGACGCGAGACCAGCTGTACGTCGTCGGCCACGACGAACTCCGCGTGGCTCGCCCGGTTGTGGGTGAAGCCCAGCACCTCGTCGCCCACCGCGAAGCCCCGCACCTGCGGACCGGCCTCCACCACGACACCGGCCAGATCGCTGCCCTGCCCGGAAGGGAACGTCGAGGGCCAGCGATCGTGCCGCGCGCCCTCGCGGATCATCACCTCGCCGGGCTGGATCCCGGCCGCACGGACCTCGACCAGCACCTGCCCTGCGCCGGGCACCGGCCGCGCCACCTCCTCCACCCGCAGCACATCGATCCCGCCGTACTCGTGGAACCGCACCGCCCGCATCGCGTGATCACCACTCTTCCCCGCTCGGCCAATCCCGTGGGCGGTCATGCCTCGGATGGCCACACACCGACCGCGCCATCGCCTTCAACGACCCGGGAACGGGGCTGTCTTCCCGAGCGCCCGTCCCGATTCCGGGAGTCGGGCGCGACCTGGAGGCGCTACGCGGACGCGTCGGTCCGGTCGAGATGGCGGTGGAGGAACTCGGTGACGATGCCCATCGTGGTGGCCGAGGACCACGGGAGCCCGCTGCCCACGAGTCCGAGGAAGGCGACATCGCCGTGGTTGGCGCCGTTCAGGACGTAGCGGGTGCTGTCGGCCCCGGCGGCGAGCAGCGCCTGGTGCACGTGCTGCGTCTGGGACGGCGAGACCATCACGTCCGCGCTGCCGTGCAGGAGCAGGAACGGCGGGGCCGAAGCGGTCGCGTAGGTGGCCGGATCCGCGGCACGCACGGCGTCGGGGATATCGGAGAACAGCGCATCGGGCTTGCCGAGGTAGGCCGAGAAGTGGGTGGGCTCGTGCCGGTAGTGGAGCTGGGCCTCCTCGTCGAAGTCGTCGGCGATCGCGGAGAGTCGGGAACTGCCGAAGCCGTCGATCACGGCCTGCACCTGTCCCAGGGGTGACGGGTCGGAGCCCTCGGCGAACTCGGCAAGACCGTTCGTCGTCCCCGTGAGCGCCGCCACATGGCCGCCGGCCGACTCCCCCCACACGGCGACCGCGGCGGGGTCGATCCCGAAGTCGTCGGCGTGCAGGCGCAGATGGGCGAGGGCGGCACGGACGTCGTGGATGGTGTCGTGGTAGGTCGCGCCGTCGGGCGTGACACGGTATTCGACGCCGACGACGACGAACCCGGACTCGGCGACATGCCGGCGCAGTTCGAACGCCATGACCTTGTTGCAGCGCAGGAACGCGCCCCCGGGAAGGTAGACGACCAGTGGCAGCCGCTCGTCGGTGGCGGGCCGCACGATGTCGTACTTCAGCTCGCGCGACTCCCCGTCGGGCAGTTCGACGGTCTTGTAGGTGATGTCGTCATGGGTGTCCACCTCGACGGCGCCGAGGGACATCTGCGGATCCGGGTCGATGTCCAGCAGCGTGCTGTCGCCGAGGTCGGGCGGCGAGATACGGGTGGCGATGGGCAGCGGGATCACCGGCGCGGCGGGCATGTCAGGCATGGTCTCTCCGATCGTCATGAACCACCAGAAGTGAAGGTGAATTCAGTTTCATTTATAGAGACACGCTTGTCAACGCGAACACGACAGCGCCCGACGAAGGTGATCGCAGGTGACCCCGGACCCGGTCAGCCGACGGGGGCGGCGTCCCCACGGAATGCCCCGGCCACCACGGGAACCAGCTGCCGCTCGATCTGCTCGGCGGACAGGGCGGCCAGCTCGGCACCGATGGGCGCCAGGGCGAGCCAGTTCAGCAGGCCGGCCGCGCAGCGCGTACGGAAGATCAGCTCCTCCTCGCCGACATCCGGGATGTTCGGGGTCAGCACCCGGAGGGCCATGCGGCGACTGAGGTCGAACTTCTCGTTCAGCCGCTCCCACCCCTGAGGCGGCTCGATGCCGACGCGCGCCACGGTCCGCATCACGGCCAGGTCCTCCCCGCCGGCCGCCAGCGCGCGCATCATCGGCCGGGCGAAGGCGGTCGCCAGGTCCTGGAGTGTCGCGGTGGGGCCGAGGGAGTCCAGGGCCAGCATCTGCGCGTCCAGATACCGCTCCAGCGCGTGCTCGATCGCCGAGTCGCACAGGGCCTTCAATGAACCGAAGTGGTAGCTCACCGCGGCGACGTTGGCTCCGGCGCGATCCGTGATCTCGCGGAGTGTCACGCCCTCCTGGCCTCGTTGCGCGAGCAGTTCCAGGGCGGCCGCCTGCAGGCCGTCCCGCGTGCGCTGACCGGCCTCTCGGCGCAAGTCCGTTTTCTTCACCGATGTCACAATATTAATTCAATCATCCGCTTGAGTTGATTGTCAAGCAATCCCCCACAGTTCAAACAGTCGCTTGACAGGTTGCCTTGCCGTTCATAATCTCAAGCGAGCGTTTGATTTACCAAGACGGACCAGAAACCGATCTGAAGGAACACGTCATGAAGCTGCTCAGCCGGAAGTCGATCACCGCCGCGACCGCGGTAGCTGTCCTGGGTGGTCTCACCATCGCCGCGATGCCGTCACAGGCCGCGAGCCCTGCCCACAACACCGCGGCGACCCATGGCGGTACGGCACCCCCCCCACCCCTGACCGCTCGCGAGCTGGCGAAGCTGCCGCTCACCGACCGGCACCTGACCAAGCACGAGAAGGCCAACCTCGCGGTCGTCCTGCGCGACTACTACGTGGCCGAGGGCAGCCACATCGACGTCCCGACGTTCGTCAACAGCTTCACCAAGGACGGCGTCTTCAACGACATGGTCTCCGGCGTGGCCTACCGCGGGGAGGCGCTCGGCACCGTGCTGCCCTACATGAAGGGCCTCTTCTCCGATGTCCACCGTGAGCTCAAGCGCATCACCGTGAACGGCGACACCATCAGCATCGAGCTGTCGATCCAGGGCACGTTCGACGGGCGGCTCCAGGCGCCGACGGGCGGCTTCGTCAAGGGGAAGGGGCAGAAGGTCGACGCTCCGACCGCCGACTTCTGGTACCTGAAGAACGGCAAGGTCACGACGTTCAACTGCTTCGTCGGCTACTCGAAGATGTACTCCGACATGGGCGTCGACTTCGACTGGGCCTCGGCCGTCGACAAGCACTGACCGCTCCTCCCCGGCGGGTGACGCGCGCAGCCACAGGCCGCGCGTCACCCGCCGGAGCGCTCTGCCGTGGACCGCGGCTTCGCATTCGATCGCGCACCCAAAGACGAAGGAGCACACCGGCATGACCCGGCTCGGAATCGGTCTCCCGCAGAATCGGCAGTACGACCTCGGCAGGGACGTGCCCGACGTGGCACGCGCCGCCGAGGAGATCGGCTACGACAGCCTCTGGGTGTACGAACGCGCCCTGTTCCCCGAACCCGAGACCCAACCCCTGTACGGCGTCCCGGGCCTGCCCTGGCCCGACGCCTACCGGGGCGTGGCCGAGCCGCTGGTCACGCTGACCCTCGCGGCGGCGGCCACCGAACGGGCCGAACTGGGCACCGCCGTGCTGGTCGCCCCACTGCACATCCCCTTCCAGCTCGCCAAGTCCCTGGCCACGCTGGACGCGGCGAGCGGCGGCCGGGTGGTCGCGGGCCTGGGCAGCGGCTGGTCCCTCGACGAGTACGCGGCCGCCGGGGTGCGCCCGTTCGAGGAGCGCGGCAAGGTCATGGACGAGGTGTTCGAGGTGTGCCGGGCGGTGTGGGGCCCGGACCCGGTGGTCCACGAGGACGGCCGGGTCACTCGCATCGCCTCGGCGGTGGTCGGCCCCAAGCCGGCCCGCCCGATCCCGATCCTGGTGCCGGCCAACAGCCCGCGCGCGATGCGCCGGCTCGTCGACCACGCCGACGGCTGGCTGCCGTACGCCGACGGCCCCGCCCAAGTGACCGAGAACTGGCGCCGGTTGCAGGACCTCGCCGCCGAGCGGGGTCGCACCCTGCCCCTGCGCACGGTGGTCCGCGTGAACCCGGACTACACCGCCAAGCGGTACGAGGGCGCGGACCGCAAGCCCTTCCAGGGCGACGTCGAGCAGATCGTCACCGACCTCATGGCGTACGAGGGGATCGGCCTCGACGAGTTCCTGGTCGACCTCTCATGGGCCGCGCGCGACGCGCAGGAACTGAAGGACGTGTCCGCCGAGGTGTACACGGCGGCCAGGGCCGCGGGCTTCTGACCTGTTCCGCCACCGTCTTACCGAATGCGGCTAGGGTGCTGACGGCTCCCGTGGAGGCGTACAGGCAAGGTACGGGTGTCCGGGGGACGGTCATGGTCGCCGAAAGGCGAGTCGGACACGATGGGGGACGCGCGTTGGATCAGCTGACCGGCCGGCCGGCGACATCGGTACTGCCTCCGACGCTGCGCCCGTGGCTCGGGCTGATCGCGGCCCTTTCCGCCCTGGTGGTCGTCGTGCTCGGGGTCATGTACGCGGGCCACGGCGAGTCCGGGACCGTGGACCGGTGGATCATCGCGCCGACGGCCGACAGTCTGCGGCCGCCGTGGCGGCGCGTCGCCCTCGCCCTGGACTTCCTGGGAGAGCCCGTGGGCGCGGGGGTGCTGCTCGCGGTCGCCGTGGCGGGCTGCCTGCTGCTGCGGCGTCCCCGCGCGGCCGTGTTCGTCGTCGCCGGCGCCGCCACGACCGTAGGGGCGGCGACGCTCCTGAAGCACCTGGTGGGACGCACCATCCACGGCCCCGACAACCTGTCCTATCCCAGCGGGCACACCGCCTTCTTCACCGCCCTCGCCCTCATGGCGGCGTTTCTCGCCACCCCACGGCTCGGCCTCGGCAGGACGGCCGGCACGTCACTCGTGCTCATCGCGGCGCTGGCGGCCGGCGCCGCCATGGGATGGGCGCAGGTCGGACTGGGCGCGCACTATCCGACCGACGCCCTCGGCGGCTGGTGCACCGCGCTGGCGGTCGTCCCGGCGACCGCGTGGCTGGTCGACCGGACGGCCGACCGGCTGGGCGAGCGGTCGGACCGCCGAACGGCAGATGCCGGTCGGCAGGCGCGCCACTGACGTCACCTCAGGTCACACCGCGCTGCGGAACACGGGCTTCACCGGTCGCCCGGCAAGCCAGGGAGTGGGATCGGCGGCGTCCAGCGCCTTCCGGTACACCGCGCATGCCTGGGCCACCACGTCGACGGTGCGGTCGATGTCCGCGTCCGTCAGTGCGCTGCTCACCACGAAGGACGGGGCCAGCACTCCGCCGGCCAGGAGCCGGCGCAGGAACAGGGTGCGGTACTGCTGCGACGGCTGCCCGTTCTCGTCGAGAGTGGCGAAGACCAGATTGCTGGCCCGTCCCCGGACGACGACGTGGTCGCCGACGCCCATGCCGGCCGCCGCCTCGCGGACACCGGCCGCCAGCCGTTCGCCGAGGGCGTGCAGCCGCGCGGTGATGCCCTCCTCGACGTAGGTGGCCTGCACGGCCATCGCCGCTGCCAGGGCATGCGTTTCCGCACCGTGCGTGGTGGACAGCAGGAACACCCGCTCACCGGAGTGCCGCAGCCCGCCCCACTCCATCAGCTCCCGGCGCCCGGCCAGAGCGGAGACGGCGAACCCGTTGCCCAGCGCCTTGCCGAACGTGGAGAGGTCGGGGACCACGCCGTACAGGCCCTGGGCGCCCGCCTCGGACCAGCGGAAGCCGGTGATCATCTCGTCGAAGATCAGTACGCAGCCGTACCGGTCGGCCAGCTCGCGCAGGCCGGCGAGGTATCCGGGCGGTGGCTCGGTGTGGGCGGCGGGTTCGAGGATCAGACAGGCGATCTCGCCGTCGTACCGGGTGAGCAGATCCTCCGTGGCGGCCAGGTCCCCGTACGGGAACGCCACGGTGAGATCCGTGGTCGCCGCCGGGATGCCCGCCGACATCGGCGTGGTGCCGATGAACCAGTCGTCCACGGAGAAGAACGGGTGGTCCCCGCAGATGGCCACCCGCAGGCGCCCGGTGACGGCGCGGGCGAGCCGTATCGCCGCGGTGGTGGCGTCGGAGCCGTTCTTCGCGAACTTCACCATCTCGGCCGTCGGCACCGTGGCCAGGAAGCGTTCCGCGGCCTCGACCTCCACGATGGACGGCCGGACGAAGTTGCTGCCGCGGTCGAGTTCCCGCCGCACCGCCTCGACCACGCGCGGGTGGGCGTGGCCGAGGCTGACCGACCGCAGGCCGGAGCCGTACTCGATGTAGCGATTGCCGTCGACGTCCCACACGTGGGCACCGCTGCCGTGGCTGATGACGGGGGCCAGGTTCTCGGGGTACTGGTCGTCGCCCTTGGCGTAGGTGTGCGCACCCCCGGGGATCATGGCGTGCAGCCGCTCGTTGGCTGTCCGCGACAGGGGCAGGTGGAACTCTTCGGTGTCCACGGGGACCTCAACTTTCTCTGTGCTTCAGGACCTCGGCGAGACTCGGCGCCGCGCGGTCCCGCTGGGACATCAGTGCAGCCGGCAGCGGCCAGGGAATGGCCAGTTCCGGGTCGTCGTAGGCGATGGTCACGTCCTCGGCCGGATCGTGCGGGCGGTCGATCCGGTACGAGGTGTCGGCGGTGTCGGTGAGTGCCTGAAAACCGTGCGCGCATCCCGCGGGAATGTAAAGAGTTGGCTGTGATTCTCCTGTGAGTTCAAAGGAAATCCAATGGCGGAAGGTCGGGGAATCCGGCCGCAGGTCCACCACGACGTCGAAGATCCGCCCGTACGAGCACCGAACCAACTTGGCCTCGCCGGCGCCGGAGCGCAGGTGCAGACCGCGCACCACGCCCCGGACCGAGCGGGACACGCTGTCCTGGACGAAGGCGTGCGGGTCGAGGCCCACCGAGCGGACCACGTCGGCGTCGAAGGTGCGGCAGAAGAAGCCGCGTTCGTCGGCGTACGGCGTCGGCTCGAACAGGAACGCGCCTGCTATCTCCGGAACTTCGGTCGCTTTCATGGAGACTCCTGCCGAGCGTGGACGTGGGTGCGGTCGGCCGCCGGGAACAGGGCCGCGGTCAAGTCGGCGAACTGGCGGTCGAGTTGGTGGGCGGCGTCCCGGTTCCGCTCGACGAGCGTCTGCCGCAGCTCGGGCGATCGCTTCTCCAGCGCCCGGAATTGCTCCAGCAACCGGTCGGCGTCGACCTCGCGGGCCGGGTGGCAGAACGCGCCGAGACCCATCCGGTCCATGAGCGCGTCACTCTTCGCCGCGTAGCTGAGCGCGAGCACCGGCGTTCCGGTCTTCAGCGCGCAGATGAGGTTGTGGTACCTGACTGCCACCACGGTGTCGGCGGCCGTCATCTCCTTCATCAGGTCGTCCAGGGAGGTCGGTTCGGCCGCGGTGACGAGCGGTGAGTCCACCGCGTCGAGGATGGCGGCGACCACCGTCGCGTCGCACCGGTCGCCGGTGAGCAGCCGGACCGTCCTGCCCTCCTCGACCAGGGTGCGGACGAACCGGATCGTGCCGTCGAGATAGCGGCCGTGGATCTCGTCGGCGCGGGCGCGGTCGTCGTTGCCGCCGTGGAAGTCCATGACGCCGACGCAGACCGTGCCCGGTGCGTCCGAGGGCGCGTTCGCGGGTGGTGACGGGAGGGAGAAGGCGAGGTCCGGGTAGACCTCGTCGCGCGCGGTGTTGACGCCCATCGCCCGCATCGCGTCCCGGGACTGGGCATCCCGGTAGGAGCGGTAGGCGGCCAGGCGGCCCGACCAGCGGACCAGGGCGCGGGTGGGCCGGTTGCGGATCTCGGCGGCGCCGACACTGACCAGGGCGACCTTTGTCCGCGTCAGCTTCCCGCTCGCGCAGAGCAGGAACAGGGAGTACGGGAAGCCCCAGGGCCGCAGCGGCAGGGTGGCTTCCAGGACGCCCATGCCCGGCACGATCACCACGTCGTGGCGGCGCACCCAGGCGGCGGTGCGGAAGACGTCGACGAACTTCCCCAGACCCTTCGCCGCGATCGAGCCCAGGCGGGACGCGGTGCGGTACTCGGCGCGGTTCCAGTGCAGTCGCGTGGCGGGGATCCCGAACCGGGCCGTCACGGCCTGGGGTCCGCCGCACAGCGCGTCCACGGCCGCGTCCGGATGGTCTCTGCGGAGGTATCCGAGGACGGCTTCGAGCGACCCGTCGTTGCCGAGGTTGCCGGAACCGAGGAGGCCGAACACGCCCACGCGCACCGGGTGTTGGGGCGCGGACGTCATGCGTGCCTCCCTTCGCGGCCGGCGACGAGGGCGTCCACGGAGACCGTGAGCTGGGCCGGGTCGACCGGGGCGCGGTCCTCGACCCGCTCGCCGGCGCCCGGCCGCACCCGGCTGGTCATCCACGCGGCCAGGTGGCCGTAGCAGGCACGCCGGTCGGCCGGGGAGATCGGCGCCCGCCGGATCGCGGAGGCGAAGCCCCAGACGTACTCGGCGAGTAGTCTGGGCGTCGGGTGCAGCAGACCTGCCCGGCGCGGGTCCAGGTTGACGCACCGGGAACGCTTGGACGGGTTGGCCCGCTCGGCGCGGTTGGGGTGGTCGCGGCGGAAGTAGAGCAGTTCCGGCACCTGGTGGAAGCGTCCGTGCAGGGTGATCTCGGCGACGTACGTACGGTCCGCGTGGTGGTAGCTGTCCATCGGTTTCACCCGGCGCAGCACGTCGGTCCGCATCACTCCGTAGAAGTCGTCGCCGCCCGGCTCGAACAGCAGGCTGCGGAAGCGCTCCGGGGCGTGCGGCGAGCCGGTGGCGAGCGTGTACTCGTAGGGCACCGTCACCTGGCCGTCGCCGTCGATGACGGCCTGGTCGGTGTGCGCGAGGATGACGTCGGGCCGCTCGTCCAGTGCTTCTATGCAGCGCGTCAGCAGGTCGCGGCCGTAGAGGTCGTCGTGCGAGGCCCACTTGAAGAGCTCGCCGCGGGACTCGTCGAGCACATGGTTGTGGTTCGGGGTGGCGCCGATGTTGCGGGGCAGCCGGAGGTAGCGGATGCGGGAGTCCTGGGCGGCGTACTTGCGGCAGACGGCCTCGGTGCCGTCGGTCGAGGCGTTGTCGGAGACGACCAGTTCGAAGTCCTCGTAGGTCTGGCCGAGCAGCGCGTCGAACGACTCGGCCAGGTACTCCTCGCCGTTGTAGACGGGCAGGCCGATGCTCAGCCTGGGTCGGTCGGTCATGAGGTCCTCACTTCGGGGATGGGTTCGCGGTGGCGCTCGCGCAGGGCGGAGCGCAGTTGCAGCCACCACACGGCCGAGCCGCTGATGGTCGCGGCGGCGACGCCCCAGGCCGAACCGGACGTACCGCCGAGGGCCGCGCCGCCGAGTCCGCCGCCGACGTAGCAGGCGGAGGCGAACAGCTGGCAGCGCAGGCTGCGGCGGGCGGCGCCGAGCGCGCGCAGTCCGGCCGCCGCGCCGGTGCCGAGACCCGCGCCCGCGACGCTGAGGGTGATCTGCACGAGGAGATGCGAGGAGGAGTGCCAGACGTCGCCGAGCGCCAACTCGCCCAGCCTGCCCGGCATCAGCAGCAGCGCCGCGCCCCAGAGCAGCGCGCCGGTGGCCTGTCCCCCGCCGAGGAAGAGGCAGAACCTGCCCAGTCGGTGCGGGGCCTGCCGCAGCACGCGGGCCGCCTCGGGGACGGTGACCAGCGACAGCCCCATCAGTACGGCGAGGAAGGGGCCCATGAGGAGTTCGGCGCCGCGCACCGCGCCCACCGCGCTCACTCCGACGATGGCGCCGAGCCCGTACGCCCGCACCTGGCTGGCGCCGCTGAGGCTGACGTTCTCGACCAGGTACCGGTAGCCGAGATCGCGCTGCTCGCGCAGCCAGCCGCGTGCCTCGGCCGGCCGGGGCCGGATGCCGGACTGGAGGTAGCCGTACGCCGCGGCGACGGTGGCGGACGCGCCCCAGGCGAGCACGAAGGCGGCCACGGTGTCCACGTGGGCCGCCACCACCATGGCCGGGACGAGCGCGACGCCCCAGACGACGTCGTTGACGAACGCCTTGCGCCCGGCGCCGGCGGCGAAGAACGAGAACCGCCAGGCGTCCTGGAGCAACAGTCCCGGCAGCATGACGCCGAGGGCCACGAACGCGGGCCCCACCCGGCCGCCGAGGCCGAGCCCGGCCGCCAGGCAGACCACGCCGAGGGCCGCGCCGACGCCGAGCGCGGTGCCCGTCGACCGGGCCACCGCCCCGCGCCAGGACGCCTCCGGCACGCCGCTGAAGCGCACCACGAGCGGGTCGGTGGCAAGGCCCCGGGAGACGTTGAGGACCACGCCGTAGGTCACCCAGGCGAGGCTGAACACGCCGAACGCGGTCACGCCCAGCGAGCGGGCCACGTAGATGCCCACCGCGAAGTTGCTGATGCTGGAGGCCGCCTGGTCGGCCAGTCCCCAGGACAGCCGGCCGACCAGGGCCCGCTTGGCGGACCCGGCCGGTGCTGTCGTCTTCTCCCCCGGGACGGTCATGGGCGTCATTCCTTGACCAGGTCGGCACCGCGCAGGGCGTCGGCCGCGGCGGCGACGGTGTCGAACGGCAGCCCGGACCGCTCGGCGACATCCAGCAGGCTGTGCTCGCCGTCGGAGAGGTTGAGCACCCAGAGCATGGCCATCTGGGCCTGCTTGGTGTCACTGCGGCCACCGAGCGCGTCGTACAGCCCGCGCCGGCCCAACTGCGGTTCGCCGTAGGGGCTGAGGTTCACGTACCGCCGGTTGCGGTCGAGAACGGCGAACGCCTCGCGGCAGACGGCGAGGGTGTCCGCCATGGCCTCCGGGGAGACGAAGTCCGGGTTGTCCGCCGAGGTGTGGTACTCGGGGTAGCCGGCGTACGGGGTGCGGGTGAGGGAGCCCACGCCCAGATTGAAGCCGGGCGAGCAGTACTGCCGCTCGTCGTAGCCGTACGGGGTGAACTCGGTGATGCTGTGCGGCCGTTCGGACGCGGCCAGCACGTGCCGCAGCACTCGGTCGATCTCGGCGTCGCCACGCCTGCTCCGCTTGTACGTCAACTGTCCACGGTCCCCCGCACAGGCCAGCACGAGGCCGTGCTTGACCCGATCCACCCGCTCCGCGTTGCGGGCCAGCCAGGTGATCGCCCCGATGGTGCCGGGCGCGAAGATGAACCGGTAGGTGTAGTACGGCGTTTCACGCGCCAGCTGCCGGGCGAGGAACGTCGCCACCGCGATGCCGGCGAGGTTGTCGTTGGCCAGCGACGGGTGACAGGTGTGGCAGGAGACGATCACCTCGTCGGCCACCTGTCCGGGGACCACGTGCTCGGCGTAGGTGAGGTGGCCGTCCGCGAGGGTGGAGTCGATCCGCACCTCGTAGTCGCCCTCGGGCAGCCCGTCCAGGGTCTCCTGCGCCAGGCAGAAACCCCACTCCGGCTTGTAGTAACTCGTGCGGTACGGAACCCAGTTCGGGTGATCCGGCAGGGTGTGCAGGTGTGCGCGCAGCTCGGCGAGCGGCATGGTCGCCGACACGGGCACGCTGTAGCCGAGCACGTGCAGGCTGGACTCGGCGAAGTCGACGACCCGTCGGCCCGTGCTGTCGGCGATGTACGCGTCCCGGATGTTCCATTCCTGCGGCACCGTCCAGTCGAGCACCTGCGTCCCGGTCGGCACTTCGTGCACCTCCAGCGGGATGTACTCGCCGACGATGTCCAGGGTGGCGCGCACACCGTCGCCGGTGATGCTCCGGCAGAGCGGGTACAGCCGCTCCACCAGACCGTGCATTTCCTCGCCCGGCTCGGTCATCGGCGCCACCGCAGGGTGTCGTCGACGGTGCCGGCCTCGGAGGCCGCCTTGAGCACGGCGAGGCGGGTGAAGCGCTGCTCGAAGTCCTCCCGGGTCAGGTCGAACTTCCGGTAGGCGTCGGCGAGTTCGAGGGCGCCCTGCTTGACCGTCCACTCACAGTCGAAGTCGGGGATGGCGGTGCGGAAGCGGGAGAAGTCCACGCGGTACGACCGCGGGTCGGCGCCGTTCTCCCCGGTGATGACGACCTTCGCGCCGGACACCGCCTCGGCGACCTGCTCGGCGATCTCGGCGACCGTGACGTTGTTGATCTCGCTGCCGATGTTGAAGGCCCGGTCGTGGACCGCCTCGCGCGGCGCGGTGAGCGCGGCCGTGAAGGCGCGGGCGATGTCGGCGGCGTGCACCAGCGGGCGCCAGGGGGTGCCGTCGGAGAGGACCAGCACCTCGCCGGAGAGCAGCGCGTGGCCGACCAGGTTGTTGAGGACGATGTCGGCGCGCAGCCGGGGCGAGTAGCCGAAGGCGGTGGCGTTGCGCATGAACACCGGGGTGAAGTCGTCGTCGGCGAGCGCGTGCACGTCGTCCTCGACCCGCACCTTCGACTCCGCGTACGGCGTCACGGGGCGCAGCGGGGCGTCCTCGGTGACCAGGTCGTCGCCGCCGGAGGCGCCGTAGACGGAGCAGGTCGACGCGTACAGGAAGCGCCCGACTCCCGCGTCGCGGGCCAGCTTTGCCAGTCGTACGGACGCGTGGTGGTTGATGTCGTAGGTGAGTTCCGGGGCCAGCGAGCCGAGCGGGTCGTTGGAGAGCGCGGCCAGGTGGATCACCGCGTCGAACCCGGCCACGTGCTCGGCGGTGAGGTCGCGCAGGTCCACCCGCACGCCGGGCGGGTCGGCGGGCTGCGGGCCGAGGACGGAGTCGGCGAAGAGGCCGGAGTCGAGGCCGGCGACCTCGTGTCCCGCGGCGGTGAGGACGGGTGCCATCACGGTGCCCAGATATCCCTGGTGTCCGGTCAGTAGTACGCGCAAGGTGTTCAACCCCCCAGGTTGAGCGTGAGTTTGGTGACGGCGAAGGCCTCGGCGTAGCGCGCGTGGCATTCGATTCCGCGGATCCGGGCGAGGCCGAGGAAGGCCTCCCGGTCGTACCACGGGCGGTGGCGCTGCGAGGGGTAGTGCTCCTGCAGCAGCCGTACCTTCTGTTCGGCGGTCTCGGTCTCCAGCGGCTGGTAGGCCGCAGGGCGGCCGAGGTCGCCGTCCCACTTGGCGATCTCGTAGCCGAGCACGAGGTGGTCACGGAACGCCGTGGTCATCAACTGCGCCAGGCCGCGGTGGTCCTGGTGGGCGTCGTCGGTGCGCGGCGCGAGGACCAGCTCCGGCTCGGTCTGGGCGCGGAGTTCTTCGACCGCTTCCTTGGCCTCCTCCCAGTGCGCGGGCAGGCGGCCGTCCGGCAGCTTGTGCGCGGTCAGGCGCAGGTCGGCGCCCGGGCAGAAGGCGGTGAGCGCGGCCTGTTCCTCCTGCTCGCGCTCGCTGCCGCCGCCGGAGAGCACCAGCGCGTCGACGCGGATGCCGGGCCGCGCCTGGCACAGCGTCAGCAGGGTGCCGCCGGCGCCGATGGCGATGTCGTCGCAGTGGGCGCCCACCGCCACGATCCGGTCCAGAGGACCGGCTCCGAGCCTGATCACGCACGCACCCCCGCGCTGTCCCGCTCCCACACGGCCCACGGACGGTCGCCCCGCGCGTAGGCCTCGTCGAGCGCGGCCCGCTCCTTCACGGTGTCCGTCGGCTTCCAGAAGCCGCGGTGCTGATGCGCCACCAGCCGCCCCTGCTTGGCCAGTTGGGCACACCCGTCGGCGACCAGGTCGCCGTTCTCCGGTATGTGGTCGAAGACCTCCTGGCGGAGCACGAAATAACCGCCGTTCTCCCACAGCGGCATGTCGCTCACCGCGGTGATGCCGCCCACCAGGCCGTCCTCGCCCAACTCCACGCAGTGGAAGGAGGACTGGGGCGGTACGACCATCATGGAGGCGCCCGCGTCGCGCTGGGCGAACTTGTCGATCATCTCCGGCAGCGGGGCGTCGGTCAGCACGTCGGCGTAGTTGGCGAGGAACATCTCGTCGCCGTCCAGGTGATCCCGCACCCGGCGCAGCCGCTCCCCGATCGGCGACTCGATGCCGGTCTGGGCGAAGGTGATCGTCCAGTCGGCGATGTCGGTGGAGAGCAACTCGGTCTGCCCGCCGCGCAGGACGAAGTCGTTGGAGGCGGTCTCCTCGTAGTTGAGGAAGAAGTTCTTGATGTGGTGGGCGCCGTAGCCGAGGCACAGGATGAACTCCTTGTGCCCGAAGTGCGCGTAGTAGCGCATGACATGCCAGATCAGGGGTCTGGGCCCGACCATCGCCATGGGCTTGGGTACGTCGTCGGAGGTTCCGTTGCGCATGCGCATCCCGTAACCGCCGCAGAACAGGACGACCTTCATGCTGTGACCTCTTTCGACTGCGCCGCCTCGACGATGCTCAGTTCCGGGATGGGAAAGACGAGCCGGCCGCCCCACTCGTGCACGTAGGACAGCTGCTCGACCAGTTCGGCCCGCAGGTTCCACGGGAGGACGAGGACGTAGTCCGGCTTGTCGGCCGCTATCTGCTCGGGCGACAGGATCGGGATGCGGGTGCCGGGGGTGAACCGGCCGTGCTTGTACGGGTTGCGGTCGACCGTGTAGGCGAGCAGGTCGGGGCGGATGCCGCAGTGATTGAGCAGGGTGTTGCCCTTGCCGGGGGCGCCGTAGCCGACCACCGTCTCGCCGCGCTCGGCCGCGTCGATGAGGAACCGCAGCAGGTCCCGGCGCACCTTGGCGACCCGGGCGGAGAACTCGGTGTACCCGGCCAACTCCTGGAGCCCGGCGGCCTTTTCGCGGGCCAGTACGTCGGCCACCCGCTGCGAGGGCTCCCCCGCGACCTCGGCCGGGCGGGACCACAGCCGGATGGAGCCGCCGTGCGTGGGCAGCAACTCGACGTCCACCAGCGTGAGTCCGCCGCTGGCGAGGGCCCGGATCGCGGAGGCGACCGTGTAGTACTGGAAGTGCTCGTGGTAGATCGTGTCGTACTGGTTGTCCTCGATCAGGGTGAGCAGGTGCTGCACCTCGATGGAGACCCAGCCGTCGTCGGCGACCAGGGCGCGCAGTCCCTGGGTGAAGCCGACCACGTCGGGGATGTGCGCGTACACGTTGTTGGCGACGACCAGGTCGGCCGGGCCGTGCTCGGCGCGGACGGTCGCGCCGGTGTCGGGGCTCAGGAAGTCCGTGAACGTGGGCACACCCGCTTCCCGCGCGGCGGCGCCGACGTTCACCGAGGGCTCGATGCCCAGGCAGCGGATCCCCCGGTCCACCACGTGCCGCAGCAGGTAGCCGTCGTTGCTCGCGACCTCGACCACGAAGGAGTCGGTGCCGAGGCCGAGGCGGTCCACCGCGCCGTCGACGAAGGTGCGCGCGTGCTGCACCCAGGAGGTCGAGTACGAGGAGAAGTACGCGTACTCCTTGAACGTCTCCTCCGGCGTGATCAGCGGCGGTATCTGCGCCAGCCAGCAGTCGGTGCAGACCCGCAGATGAAGCGGGTACGCCGGTTCCGGCAGGTCCAGTTGATCGGCGGCGAGAAAGCTCTCGCACGGCGGTGTCGCCCCGAGGTCGACGACGCTCGCCGTCGCCTCCGAGCCGCAGAGTCGGCATCGTGTCATGTGCTGTCCCCATCCCCCCTGCCCGCGTGGGTGTTCCCACCGGGAGCCGGTGCTGACCGTCCCGCGATCGCGGTGCGGTACTCCTCCAGCAGGCGCTCCAGGCCGACGGCCGGGCTGAATCCCTGCTCGTAGCGGCGCCGGGCCGCCTCGCCCATCTCCCGGTTGCGGTCCGGGTCGGCGGCGATCCGGCGGATGCCGGACGCGAGCGAGGCAGCGTCGCCGGGCCGGTGCAGCAGCCCGGTGACGCCGTCCTCGACGAGTTCGACGAAGGCGCCGTGACCGGCGGCGACGGTCGGCACCCCGGCCGCCATCGCCTCCACGACCACCAGGCCGAACGCCTCCAGCCAGGTCGAGGGCGCGATCACGGCGACCGACCGCGCGATGGCCTTGCGGCACTCCGCCGGGTCCAGCAGGCCGACGTAGCGCACGTCGTCGCGGCCCGCCGCCCAGGCGGTGACCTCTTTCTCCAGCGGCCCGGTACCGGCGATCGCGAGCGGGACGCCCACACCGCCGCTCGCCGCGAGCTCGTCCCACGCGGCCATGAGCAGCCGTACGCCCTTGGCCTCCGCGAGCCGGCCGAGATAGAGCACCTGCTCGCCCTCACCCTCCCGGCGGATGTCGGGTTCGGGGACGAAGTTGTGCTTCACCGCGAGGCGTTCGGCCGGCATGCCGGAACTCACCAGGACGTCGCGCTGGGCGGCGGAGATGCACAGGAAGCGCTCCACGCCGGTCCACCAGCGCTTCCGGTTGACCGAGAGGCTGACCGCGAGCGGCACGGTCGCGAGGCTGGAGTTGCGGTAGCAGCCGTGCCGGACGGCGGGCAGCGGGGTCGAGCCGACGCACTCGGTGCACGGGCGGCCGTCCCGCTGGAGGGTGCCGGGCGGGCAGACCTGGGTGTAGTTGTGCAGCGTGGCGACGGCGGGCACTCCGGCGTCGGCGCACGCGGCGAGGACCGCGGGCGACAGGAGCGGGAACACGTTGTGGACGTGCACCACGTCCGGCCGCTCGGCGCGCAGTGTGGCGGCCAACTCCTTGCGCACGGCCGGATTCCACGGCACCAGGAGCGGCACCGCGACCTTGCCGAGGAGGGAACGGGCGCCGATGTCGTCGCTGCGCCGCTCGAACAGCTCGACCCGGTGACCGGCCGCGCGCAGCAGCTCCACCTCCTGGTCGACGACGTTGTTCTCCCCGCTCGGCTGCGCCGAGTTGTAGCGGTTGTGCACCACGAGGACGTGCATGCTCAGTTCACCTCCGAGCCACGGGCCCAGCGCGGGACGTACCGACGACTGTCTTCGGGCATCAGGAAGGGGGCGGGCTTGGCCGGGGCCGCCAACAGCGAGGCGGCCAGGGCCAGATGCAGCAGATACGGCGAGGCGTCACCGAGACCGGCCTCGGTGTACGAGGCGATCGCGCAGTAGCTGATCAGGAAGATCGCGCAGGCCCTCTCCAGTGACGGCGGCCGCAGCAGCGCGACGCCGCCCAGTACGGTGATGATCGCCGCGACGAGGGTGACGCCGATCAGACCCTGTTCGTTGTAGACGGCCAGCCAGCTGTTGTCGATCGGCAGCCCGCCGAACGACTTGTCGCCCAGGCCCACGCCGAACAGGTGCTGCGCGGTCGACCGGGGCTCGGCCAGCAGGGCGTTCCACACCTTGGCCCGGCCGGTGAGACTGGAGAAGTTCTCCTGGCTCTGCCCGCGCAGGAACCACGTCTGCAGCGCGGAGGCGAAGCCGACCGCGGCCACCACGGAGATCAGCACCGCCCAGGTGAAGAAGCGGCGGGCCGCGGCACTGGTCAGGACGAGCGAGCCGATCGCGAGCGCCAGCCCGAGCAGCAGGCCGAGCGTGGCCGTCCGGGTGTGGGTCAGCGCGAGCAGCACCAGCGACGGCACGATGACCAGCACGGCGCTGGTCCGGTCGGTCCGTCTGCCGATGACGAGCAGCACGGTGAGCCCGATGATGACCGCCGCGTACTGCCCGATCTGCGGCGGGGTGAGCGGCCACAGCGCGCCGACGAGGCGTCCGCCGTAGAGGTCGGGCAGGGCCTTGCCCGGGGCGACGACCAGGCCGAGGGCCACCGAGCCGAGGACCCCGTAGTACGCCCGGATGTGGTGGCGGACGAATGTCGCGCTGCCGTCCCACCAGCGGGTGAGCAGCCACAGGGTGCCGACGAAGAGCGTCAGGCGGAAGCAGCGGAACAGCGCGCCCATCCCGGACTCCAGGCTCGCGCTGGAGATCACGCTCGACACCAGCAGCAGGGAGAGCAGCAGCACATAGGCGCTGGACCTGATGCGCACCCGCTGGTTGACCACGAGGGCCAAGCCGAACGCGGCGACCAGCGCGCCCATCGTGACCATCTGGATGAGGGAGCGGGGCAGCGGGACGATGGTCTTGGCCCCGGCGGAGCCGAGCGTGTTGAGGATCAGCAGCCCCCAAACGATCCCGACGGCCTTCGGGGCGCGGGCCGGGCGCGGTTCGGCGCCCGGCTGTGTTCCGGCCTTGTCCGGTCCGCCGGGGAGACCCTCGCGCGCGGGGTTGTCAGCCATCTCGACCACCCACCCGCAGATCGAGGGTGCTGCCCTTGTCCTGTCGGTACGGTGCCGCCTGCCACTGTCCGAAGTCGAGCACCCGGCTCTGGTCCTCGGCGACGAACTTCCACGGTCCGACGTAGACGTTGTCGTGCCAGCGGTTGTGCTGCTTCTCGGTGATGGCGTCGGCCACCCGCTCGCCCTGGTAGGGCGACCAGTCCGGATAGGTGCCGTAGTTGGACAGCAGCCCCATGCGGTCGCACATCTCCGTGCACTTGACGACGGACTCGTCGAGCACGAAGCGGTTGTCGTGGATGTCCACCCGCTGGGTCTTCCACCGGCAGTCGGAGTAGAGCGGCGCCTTGGTGATCGCCGGTCTCACACAGCTGCTCGTCTTCTTCACCAGCAGGGTGCAGTCGCCGGAGGAGGTGTTGGCCGGGCTGTTGCAGAACCGGTCGGCGTTCTCCCACAGAGTGATCCCGGACCAGTTGTTCTCCAGTACGTTCCGGTAGACATCGATCTTGTCGGTGCGGGCCGGGACCCGTGGTTCGCCGCCGGACTCCGACAGGTAGACGGTCGCGTAGGGGAAGTTGTCGCCGCCGGCGGCCGCCTTGCGGCCCTCGACCCAGTTGTTCCGCCGGATCGTGTTGTCCCGGATGACCGCGTTGTAGCTGGTCTCGTAGATCAGTGCGGCTCCGTCGTTGTCCTCGATCACGTTGTTCTCGATGCGGAAGTCGTTGTTGTTGGTGTCCGCCCACAACCCCGTTCCACGGTTGTCGTGCACCCAGTTGCCGCTCACCTCGGCGCGGTCGACGGCCCAGAACTTGATGCCTCCGGTACAGCCGCAGCCCTCCCGCCGCCGCTCCCAGTCGCCGGTGTTGTTGCCCACGATCTCGTTGCCCTCGACCACCAGGCCGGTGATGCGGCCGTCGCCCTTGTACGCGTTCATGCCGTACTGGCCGTTGTCGCGCAGGCAGTTGGCGCGGACCTGCTGGCGGTCGCCGGCCATCAGCCCGGCACCGGAGTTGTCCTGGATCGTGGAGTGTTCGATCGTCCATCCGTCGGCCGAGTCGTGGTTGACCACGCCCTCGTCCAGCGGCGGGACGAATCCCCGCACGGTCAGATGGCTGATGGTGACATCGCTCGCGGGACCCGCGAAGGCGTACTGGTTGACCTTGCGGCCGTCGAGCACCGCGCCCGGCGCACCGAGGTAGCGGTCCCCTTTCTTGGGGATGACCTGCGCGTAGCGGTCCCGCTCAAGTCTGTGCGTGCCCGGCCGGAGCCAGAACGTGGTGTTCGGGGGGCTGCTCTTGGTCTTCGCCGCCAGATCGCCGACCATGGCGGGGTCCACGGTCACCGCCCTCGCCGGCGCCTTCGCCGGTCCGGCGGCGGGGTTGGCACACACCCGGGCCACGGGCCGGGTGGCGGACGTGGACGTGGACGGCGCGGCGCTCGGCTTCGCGTCCGGGGCGCTCGACGTGCTCTCGCAGCCGGTCACGGTCAGCACGGCCAGCGCCGGCAGTATCACCGCCAGCGCCCGGTGCCGTCTTCTGATGCCCACGCGCCCCCCTAGCCGCGGAATCCGAGCACTGTGGTGAACCCGTCCGTGCCGTCGGCGAATCCGGTGCCGACGAGCGTGGTGGTGGGTTCCTTGCGCCCGAATCCTGCGGAGTACCACCCGAGCGGTGGGTCGGTCTCGCCGCGATGTGCCCGCCAGGACAGCTGCCCGGGCAGGTCGAGCACCGCGGACCGCCCCTCGCCGTCCCGGATCCAGGTGAGCACCGCGCGGTGCCCCACCAGGTCCGCGGCGATCGCGGGGCCGAGGTGGAACACCAGTCGGACCTCCTGGCGCGGGCCGCGCACCTCGTCGACGATCCTCAGCTCCTGGTTCGCGGCCGTCAGTTCCACCCGGCGGTGGTGCACCGAGCCCTGGTAGCCGTCGTGCTCCGCGGCCCAACGGGCCACCCCTGCCCCGGAGTCGTCCACGTCCAGGACGCGGGTGCGGGCGTGCCGGGTCCACAGGAACGGGCCGCCGGAGACGGACTGGTCACCGCCGTCCAGTTGCAGGGTGTTGTGGCCGAGCGTCGAGCGGAAGTACTGCCGCCACACGGGCTGACCGTGGTAGCAGTACGTCCCCGGATCGGCGAGTACGTCGACTCCGTCGTGCCGCACCTCCACGGACAGCGCGTCGGCGTGGGCGTGCGCGGCGATGGACAGGAAGCCGTGCGGGCCGCCGTCGCAGCGGCACCAGATCTCCTCCGGACCGCGCAGGACGGTGAGCCCGGCGTCGGCGAAGTGGGCCGGCCGGGTCGCCGGTCTGCCGGTTCCGTCCTTCGCGTACGGCCGGACGAGCGCGGTCAGCAGCGGGGTGCGCACGTCGGTGGCGGTCACCTCCGGCCACCAGTCGAGCCGGCCGAACACGGCGTCGCCGGTGGCCAGCAGGGAGGCCCAGCGGTCGGTACCCGCGCCGTCCAGGATCAGGCCGTGGCCGTCGTCCGCGTCCCCCTGACGGGGCGGTCGCAGCCGGTTGTCCACCACGGCCGCCAGCGCGTCGGTCATCCGCAGCAGCACCAGCCGGAGCGACTCGGGCACCGGCACGTCGGCGGCGTCCGCCTCGGCCACGGCGGCCAGGCCCAGTTCCAGGACGAGTCCGTGGTACTCGGTGGCCAGCTCGCGGTTGAGGCCGGAGTCGAAGGTGTTGGCGCGCAGCTGCCGGTCCAGCGACCGCAGGGCGTCCGATCGCCAACGCGCCGACGTGGGGAACCAGTTGAACGCGCAGGCCGCGGCGAACTGCCCGGCCGTCTCGGCGATGACGTGGTTGTTGGCCGAGGAACCCCGGCTGGGGAAGCCGGCCAGCCAGCGCTGGTGGTGCCAGATCTGGTTCAGCGCCACGGGGTTGTCCTCGAACAGCTCGGCCGCGCCCGGCCAGCCGTCGAGCAGCCGACGGACCCACACCCAGGACAGCAGCCGGATGCCCAGCTCGATACCGCTGATCCAGTGCACGCCGCGCAGTGGCGGGTTGGCCGCCCACCACGACCGCAGATGCTCGGCCACGCGCTCGGCGTACCGCTCGTTGCCGGTGATCGCGTAGGCGGCGGCGAGCACGGTCAGGTACTGGTGCCGCGACAGCTCCCAGATCTGCTTGATGTCCCCGACCGCGTCCTCGTCCCGGTACGGCACGTCGAAGGCGTAGCCCCAGGGGGCCCGGAGCCCGGTCTTCGGGTCGCGCCACCAGTCCGGGTCGTCCAGGTCGTCGCGGACCACCCCGAAGAACTCGGCGTGCCCGTACATCAGCCGGTCCGCCTCGGCGACGAGACGCTTCGCGGCGTCCGGTGCCACCGCGGCGATCGCCTCTTCCGGCAGGACCGCGGTGAACCGGGCACCGGTCACGCTCGGGCAGTCCGGTCGCGCCGATCGCCACCGCCGCCTCCGCACGGCGTCGCCCGCCCGGCCCGCGACCTCCCGCGGTCCCATCCGGGACAGCCGCCGCAGGTACCAGCCCGCGCTCATGGTCATGGCTGCCTCGCCAGGGTCACCGGTGCGCCGCCCGCCAGGCCGGCCTGCACGGCGAGAGTGGCCACCGTGGTGGCGACCAGCGACTCCAGCGGCACCGGCATCGGTCCGCCGGTCCGAACCGCCTTGACGAACGCGGCCAGTTCGGCGTTCTGACCCTTGTCCCGGGCCTTGGGCAGCCGTGAACTGACCCACTTCTTGGGGCCGTGGACCGAGGCACGGACGAAGTCGTCGAACTTCAGCACCTTGCCGTCCCCGACCAGGTCCAGGGTCTCCTTGGGGAAGCCGGAGGCGCCGGTGGTGACGTAGCCGATGGTGGCGGTGGAGCCGTCCGGGTAGCGCAGGACGACCTGGAGGTCCTCGTTGCCGGGCGCGGCCGTCGCGTACACGGAGACCGGGTCGGCGTCGAGGAGCCAGCTCGCCGTGTCGATGAAGTGGCCGCCCTCACCGGCGAACCGCGAGCCCTCGGCGCCCTGTTGGAGATACCAGCTGCCGTGCTGCAGCTTGCCCGCGTTGACCAGGTATCGCAGGTTGGCCGGACCGCTGCGCGCGCCGAACCGGTCCTTGGCCTCCTGGAGCAGCGGCGCGAAGCGGCGGTTGAAGCCCACCTGGATGCGGTCGTTGCCGGACTCCTCCACCGCCGCGAGGACTCCGGCCAGCTCGTCCTCGGTGAGGGCCAAGGGCTTCTCCACGAACACGGTCTTGCCGGCCAGCAGCGCCTGCCGGGTCAGTTCGGCGTGCGAGCTGTGCCGGGTGACCACGAACACCGCGTCGACGGACTTGTCACCGAGGACGGCGTCGAGGTCGGTGGTCGCGTTGGCGAAGCCGAACTTCCGCTGCGCGTTGGCACCGGAGAGCGCGGTCGTGGTGACGACGGTCGACAGTTCGACGCCCTCGCGCCGGGCCAGGTGCGGCAGCAGCATCGACGTCGCGTAGTTGCCCGCACCGACGAACGCGAGACGCACCGGACTCTTCGCGGACCGGGCCGGGGTGGACGTCCCCTCGCTGCGGCGGACCGCGGGCACAGCCACCGACGGGGCCTCCGGCTCCCCCGCTTCCCCCGTCTGCCCGGGGTACTTGAACAGCACGGCCACGGCCTTCAACTCGCCGTCCTTCAGGCGCTGATACGTCTCCACGGCGTCGTCGAAGTCGGCGATGTGGCTGACCAGGGGGTCCACGTCGACCCTGCCTCGGGCGACGAGGTCGAGGAAGCAGGCGAGGTTGCGGCGCTCGGTCCAGCGGACGTAGCCGATCGGGTAGTCGCGGCCCTCCAGCTCGTACGACGGGTCGTAGCGCCCGGGGCCGTAGGAGCGCGAGAAGCGGACGTCGAGTTCCTTCTCGTAGTACGCGTTCCAGGGCAGGTCGAGGCGGCACTTGCCGATGTCGACGACTCGGCCGCGGTCCCGTGCGAGGCGGGCGGCCAGTTCGACGGGCTGGTTGCTGCCGCCGCCCGCGGCCAGGAACACCTGGTCCACGCCGTGCCCGTCGGTGAGTTCGGCGACGGCCGCCTCCACGGCGGCGGACGCGGGGTCGCCGCAGGCCGCGGCGCCCAGGCGCTCGGCGAGTTCGCAGCGCGCCGGGTCGGGGTCGGCGCCGACGACGCGGACGCCCGCCGCGGTGAGGAGCTGCACCACCAGTTGCCCGATGAGGCCGAGGCCGATGACCAGGGCGACCTCGCCGAGCTGCGGCTCGCCCTGGCGGACGCCCTGCATCGCGATCGAGCCGACGGTGCCGAAGGCCGCGTGCTGCGGGGCGAGGCCGTCGGGGACCGGGGCGTAGAGGTTCTTGGGGACCCAGTTCAACTCGGCGTGCAGCGCGTGTTCGTTGCCCGCGCAGGCGACGAGGTCGCCGACCTTCACGTCGTCGATGCCGGCGCCGACCTGCTCGACGACCCCGCACAGCGAGTAGCCGAGCGGGGTGTAGGAGTCGAGCTTGCCCATCACCTTGCGGTAGGTGGCGGGCAGTCCGTTGGTGGCCACGCTCTGCATGACCTTGGCCACCTGGTCCGGGCGGGAGCGGGCCTTGCCCAGCATCGACATGCCGGCCTCGGAGACCTTCATGAGCTCGGTGCCGGTGGATATCAGCGAGTAGGCGCTGCGCACCAGCACACCGCCCGGCTTGCACCCCGGTACCGGAACGTCGAGCACCGCGAGCTCGCCGCTCTTGTAGTTCTGTACAACCTGCTTCACCAGAACTCCTGTTTTCTAAGCCGTCGTCCGAGCGCTCTGGGCGGGGCCAGAGGTCGCGTCGCGATACCAGTACTCGAGGGTCAGTACGTGCCACAGATGCTTGGAGTAGTCCGTCTGTCCGGCGGCGTCCTCGGCGACCATCCGGGCCAGCGCGTCCCGGCGCAGCAGCCCGGACCGGACGAGTTCACCGTCGTTGACCACCTCGCGCACCAGCGGTGCCAGGTCCCGGCTCATCCAGGCCCGCAGCGGGGCGCTGAAGAGGCCCTTGGGCCGGTACACGATCTCCTTGGGCAGGATCGAGGTGGCCGCCTCCTTGAGGACGGCCTTGCCCTGACGCCCGACGATCTTGCGGCTGCCGGGCACGGCGAACGCCGCCTTGACGACCTCGATGTCGACGTACGGCGTCCGGACCTCGGTGGAGGCGGCCATGCTGGAGCGGTCCGTGTACGTGAGGTTCAGGCCCGGCAGGAACATGCGGGAGTCGGTCAGGCACATGCGGTTGACGAAGTCGTCGAGGTCGTTGTCCTGGTAGACGTCCGTGTGTTCGGTGATGACGTCGTCGACCGTCCCGGCGAGGTCCGGATTGAGCAGCGCGAGCAGCTCGTCCTGGTCGTACATGGTGTAGCTGCGCCGGAACGCGGTCTCCTCCGGCAGACCGGCGAAGGACAGGAACCGCTTCGCGAAGCGCACCGACCTGTAACCCCGGGTGGCCGAGGCGACCGGCAGCCGGTCCACCACCCCGGACACTCCGCGCCGCAGGGGGCGCGGGACGCGCTGGTAGCGCAGCGCGAGCAGGTTGGCGAAGTGCTTGCGGTACCCCGCGAACAGTTCGTCCGCGCCCATGCCCGAGAGCATCACCTTGACCCCGGCCTCCCGGGCGGCCATGCAGATCAGGTACGTGTTGATCGCGGCGGGATCGCCGATCGGCTCGTCGAGGCTGTACGTCATCTGCGGCAGCAGGTCGAGCACGTTCGGGGCGATCTCGATCTCGTGCAGGTCGACGCCGAACTGCTGGGCGACCTGCCGGGCGTAGCGCAGGTCGTCCGGCATCGCCTCGAACTTGGCGTCCTCGGCGCGGAATCCGATCGTGTAGGCGGAGATCCCCGGCTGGTGGCGGGCGGCCAGCGCGGTCAGATAGCTGGAGTCGAGGCCGCCGGAGAGGAAGGTCGCCACGGGTACGTCGGACATGAGGTGGCGGCGGGTCGACTCCTCGACGATGGCGGCGAGGTCCGGCCGTTCACCGGCCAGGGCGCGGTCCCGGCCCTCGGCGGCGACGTCCTTGAGGCTCCAGAAGGTGCCGCGCTCGACCCGGCCGTCGGGCCGGCAGCGCAGCCAGCTCCCCGGCGGCAGTTTCTCGGCCTCGCGGAACGCGCAGCGGGAGTCCGGCACCCAGTAGTAGAGGAGGGAGGCCACGAGCGCCGCCTGGTCCACCTCCAGCTTCTTGCCGGTCGCGGCGGCGAGCGCCTTGAGCTCGGAGGCGAACATCAGGCCCTCGCCCCGCCGGAGCAGGAACAGCGGCTTGATGCCGAGCTGGTCGCGGACGAGCACCAGGTCACCGGTGCGCTCGTCGAAGATGCCGAACGCGAACATGCCGCGCAGCCGGGGCAGACAGTCGGTGCCCCAGCGCCGCCAGGCCTCCAGGACCACCTCGGTGTCGGAGGTGCCGCGGAAGCGCACCCCGGTGGCCTCCAACTCCGTCCGGAGTTCAGGGGCGTTGTACAGCTCGCCGTTGTAGGTCAGGGCGAGGCCGTCCGAGACCATCGGCTGGGCGCCGGTCTCGGACAGGTCGATGATGGACAACCGGCGGTGCCCGAGCTGCACTTCGCCGTCACCGACCGGGTGGCCGTAGCGGCCCGAGCCGTCCGGGCCGCGGTGGGCGAGGGTGTCGGTGAGCCGGTCGGTCACGGCCTTTCCGTCCGGCCATCGGTACGTGCCCGCGATGCCGCACATGTCCTACCTCACCTCCTGGTCGTTGTCCGGGACCCGGGCGGCCCGTATCGGCTGCCGTTCGGGGAGCCGTCGTTCCGCTCGATCCGTGGCGTTCTGCCAGGTCGGCGGCTCGCTGCGGCCGCGCAGCGCGTTGGCCAGGCCGTCCCACAGCGTGCCGTCGGTCCGGTCGCGCGGATCGGGGTCGATCAGCACGACACCGACCACCGGGATGCGCTGGTCCGCGAGCTGTCGTGCCACGGTGTGCAGCCATGCGGCGCTGCCGTGCCCGGCGCGTACGACGAGCACGGTGCGGCCGCCGAGGTACTGGAGGTCGGTCCACGCCGTGCCGGGCGCCACCGAGCCGACGCCGATCCGCTGGTCCTGAGGGGGCACGGTCGCGGCCTTCTCACCGCCGACCACGGTGGGGTCCCCCGGTTTCGGGCGGCGGCGCGAGAGCTGCGTGCCGGGGAGGCCGTCGACGACGTTCACCGGTCCGTCCTCCCCGAGGGCCCGGGCGAGACCGAGGGCGATCACTGCTGTGCTGCGCGCGCAGCCCAGTTCCAGCAGCGACAGTGGTTCCGCCGAGCCGCGCGCGGTGCGGGCCAGCGTCGTGGTGAGCCGTTCGCGGGCCACTCTGGTCCGCCGTCGCTGCCACAACCGGCCGGACCTGCGCGGCAGTTCCGCGATGACCGAGGCACCGAGGTTCGCCGCGATGTCCCGGCGCAGTACGGGGCGGTCCGCGACGACCACGCCGACCGCGGCCAGCGCGAGCCCCAGGAAGAGCCCGAGGACGAGTCCGACCACGCCGTCGGTGACGAGGGCCTTGGGCAGGGAGTGCTTCACCGCGCGCGGGGCGTCCACGATCTGGGTGCCGGCGACGAGTTGGGGCGCGCCGACGCGTGCTTCCTCGGCGCGTTGGCCGAAGTCGGAGATCTGCGAGGTGAGTTCGGCCCGCCGGGCGAAGAGCGACTCCAGGTTCGCCGCGTCCGCCGGGTCGCTGTCGGGCGACCTGCCGCCGATCGTCTTGTTGACGTCGGCGAGCTCCGACTGCATCCGGGCGCGCTGGTCCAGGAGGCCCTGGGCGTTGGCGTCGGCGATCTGCTGGATCCGCTTGGCGTGGTCCGCGACGAACGCCTCGGCCAACGCCTTGGCCCGGGCCACCGCTTCCGCGTCGGTCTTGGCCGTCACATCGATCTGCAGGACGTTGTTGGTCAGTCCGGAGCCCCGGTAGTCCTTCATGAAGTCCTCGGGTTTCTCGGAGGACTTGAGGATCTTCAGGGCCTGGCCGGCGATCCGTGAGGTCGCCAGCAACTGCGCGTCGGTGCGGATCAGCGTTCCGGTGTCGTTCGGCTGGTCCTCCTGGTGCGCGACCAGCACCTTGGCCGTGGCCGCCGGCGCCGGTGGCAGCAGGACCGCCACGGCCGCGCCGGCCAGCAGCCCGAGCAGTGCCATGGCGCCCCACAGGCGGCGGCGTCTGCGCACCGCGACCACCAGCGCCTGGAGGTCGAGGAGCGGGGTGGCGGCCGACGACTCCGAAGTCGTGCTCGTCGTCACGCTGGATCTCCTGTCGCGTGGCCGTGGACCGCGAACGTCAAAGTGGCGTCGTCGGAAAGCCGGTCGGCGGTTTTCCCCGTCGTGCGGGTGTGGACGGTGCCGGCGACGACGACGCCGACGAGTTCGTGCCCGCCGTCCGCGCACGCCTCGGCGATGCCGGCGAGTTCGGCGGCGGTCCAGTTCCCCGCGCTGAGGAGGGCGAGGGCGGCGGACTCGGTGTCGCTGTCCGGCACGATCGGCCGGTCCGCCGAGACCTCCACGACCCTCAGCCGGGGGTCGTTGGCGGACTCGGCGACGAGTTGTCCGGCGGCCAGCCGGGCGATCTCGTCGCCTTCCGGTACGACGACCAGCAGCCGCCGGGGTGCGGGCAGTTGGTTCCGGAGGCGGGTGCACACCCGCCGGTAGCGGATCCGCCGCTCGGCCTCGTCGCCGGAGAGCAGCGGGGCGGGCAGGTCCCATCGGGTGTCGGTGCCGAGGAACCGGCGCAGCCGGGCCCGTGCGCCGTGGCTCTGGGACTGGTGCCCGTGCCGTTCGTCCGGCACGTCGACGGTGCCGAGGAAGGGTGCGCCGAGCGCGGCGACGATCTCCGGTTCGGTGCGCAGTCGGCGGTTCATCCGTGCGGTGGCGAGATGCCCCACGACGGCGAGCAGAAAGAACAGCAGCGCCCCACCGGCGATGAGCTGTGTCCTCGTCGGCGCCGCCGCGCCGGTCGGCCGGGGAGCCGGTCCCATGACGACCAGGCCGGCCTTGGCGGTCGCCGGGTTGGCCTCCTCCAGCTTCTTCATGGCGTCCGCCAGTCCGGTGCGCAGGGCTTCGAGCTCGGTGCGGGTCTGCACGCTCTCCACGGTCTGCCCCGGATCCGCCGCGTCGGCCAGCTCGGTGATGCGGCGGTTGGTCTTGGCCACCTGCTTCCGCAGCGCCTCTGTCGCGGTGTCCGCCGCGGGGTCGGTGCTGCCACCCGCGATGCGGGTGGCGAAGGTGACGAACTGCTGCGCCAGCTGGTCGGCGAGCCGCTGCGCGCGCTCCGGGGTGTCGGCCGTGCCCGAGACCTTGATGATGTTCCCGTCGTCGGCCTTGGCACTCACCTTGTCCCGCAGTTCGGTGCCGTCGACGCCTTTCCAGTGGAGCGCGGCGGCGGCGCGGTCGACCACCGCCGAACTGGTGGCGATGTCCACCTGGGTGAGCAGTTCGCGCTCCTCCCACTGACCGGGCAGCAGTACCGATGCCTCCGCCGTGTAGCGCGGCGGAAGCAGCAGCGCCGAGGTGCCGTAGCCGACGAGCGCGCCGACCACGGCGAGGACGGCGAGGAGCCGCCAGCGCCGCCGGAGAATCCGTCCGATCGTGGCCAGACGGATCGTGTCGTCATTCAATGGTGCGGCCTCTTCCCCGTACGGACCGGCCCACCCGTCGACACCGGGGCTTGGTCCCGGGTGGCGGCGGCGTAGGCGGCGAGCAGCGACGCTTGCGAGTTCTCCCAGGACAGCGGGCCGCTGATCCGCTCCTGGCCGATCCTGCCCATCCGGGCCCGCTTCTCCGGATCGTCCAGGAGCAGCGCGATGAGCTTGGCGAACTGGGCCTCGTCGTCGTCGGGCGCGTAGACGGCGGCGTCACCGGCGGAGACGCGCGCCTCCCGGAGGTCGAACGAGACGATCGGCCGTCCCATCGCCATGTACTCGAGGACCTTGTTCATGGTCGACACGTCGTTCAGCGGATTGCACGGGTCGGGGGAGAGACAGACGTCCGCGGTGCACAGGTAGCGCACCAGGTCGGCGTCCGGGATGCGCCCGGTGAACTGCACCTGGTCGGACAGGCCGAGCTCCCGGGCCAGCTCCACCATCGCGTCGAAGGCGTCGCCGGCGCCGACGAAGACCGCGTGCCAGTCGGTCCGGCCGACCTCGTCGCGCAGTTTCGCCAGGGCCCGCAGGGCGTAGTCGACGCCGTCCTGAGGTCCCATGACGCCGAGATAGCAGAGCAGATGGGACTTGCCGCGCTTCAACTCCGGATCTTCAGGCACCGGTTGGAAGCGGTCGGTCGCGGGCGCGCTGCGCACCACGAAGACGTCCTCCGGCCGCTTGCCGCCACGGCGCAGTGCGACGTCCCGGTAGCTCTCGTTCGTGGCGAGCACGATGTCGGCGGCCCGGTAGGTCCGTCGCTCCAGCGCGCACACGGCGCGGTAGAGCAGGTCCTCGCCACGGTCGAACCGGGAGAGGTACAGCTCGGGCACCAGGTCGTGCTGGTCGAAGACGAACCGCGCGCCGCGCCGCTTCATCCACAGGGCCGGTAGGAACAGCAGGTCGGGCGGGTTGCAGGCGTGGACCACGTCGACCGGGCCGACCTTGCGGGCCAGCCGGAGCGTGTGCCAGAGCGCCGATCCGTACTCCCGCAGATAGCCGGCCGGTCCTCCGGTGGCGGCGCGCAGCGGGTAGCGGTGGATCCGCACCCCGTCGATCACCGCCTCCGGCTCCGTGTCCCGCTTCTCGCCCCGGGGGCAGATGACGTGCACCTCCCAGCCCGCGTCGCGCAGCGTGGTGCATTCCTGCCACACCCGCCGGTCGAACGGCACCGACAGGTTCTCCACCAGGATCAGCGCGCGACGGTTCGTGCCGTCGCCGCCGGTCGCGTTACCAAGCAAGGCCCATGTACCCCGGTTCGGTCCGGCGCGCGTCGGCGTCGGGAAGGCGGATGAGGTCGATGATCGCCGGGCTGCCCGCATGGGGCAGCGCCGACAGCACGGCGGGATCCTTGGTCCCGACCAGGCACACCTCGGCGTGCTCCAGCACCTCGTCGACGGAGTCGGCGAGCAGTTGTGCGAGATGCGGCAGCCGGCTCTCGATGTACTCGCGGTTGGCGCCGAGCAGCCGGGAGAGGCTCACGTTGGCGTCGTAGATCTTGAGGTCGTAGCCCTTGCCGAAGAGCCGCTCCGCGAGTTCGACGAGCGGGCTCTCGCGGAGGTCGTCGGTGCCGGGCTTGAAGGAGAGCCCGAAGAGGCCCACCTTGCGCTTGCCGGTGCGCTCGACCAGGTCCACCGCACGCTGGAGATGGTCGGAGTTGGAGGCCAGCACGTGGGACAGGATCGGCACGGAGACGTCGGCCCGCTGTGCCGCGAAGACCAGGCTGCGGAGGTCCTTGGGCAGGCAGGAGCCGCCGAAGGCGAAGCCGGGGCGCAGGTAGGCGGGGCTGATGTTCAGCTTGCGGTCGGCGAGGAAGACGTCCATCACCTGGTGCGAGTCCACGCCGAGGGCCTGGCAGACGGCGCCCAGTTCGTTGGCGAAGCCGATCTTGAGGCCGTGGAAGGCGTTGTCCGCGTACTTGATGGCCTCGGCGGTCGGGATCGGCACCCGGAACACCTCGCCGGGCAGGCCGTCGTAGAGCGCCGCGACCGCGTCGCCGCTGGCCGGGTCGAGTTCGCCGATGACGGTCTTGGGCGGGTCGAAGAAGTCCTTGACGCTGGTGCCCTCGCGCAGGAACTCCGGGTTGACCGCGACTCCGATGTCCACGCCGGCGGTGCCGCCGACGTGCTTCTCCAGGATCGGCACCAGCAGGTTGAGGCAGGTGCCCGGGAGCATGGTGCTGCGGAAGACGACGGTCTGGCGGCCGCCCCGCTCGGCGAGCGCGGCGCCGATCTCCTCGGT
Organism: Streptomyces sp. NPDC088794; assembly: GCF_044750545.1. Classification (NCBI taxonomy): domain Bacteria; kingdom Bacillati; phylum Actinomycetota; class Actinomycetes; order Kitasatosporales; family Streptomycetaceae; genus Streptomyces; species Streptomyces sp. NPDC088794. Next base: position 644,664 of record NZ_JBIVKB010000001.1, read on the forward strand.
GACCCGCTCCAAGTAGGTCGTGCACAGGCTGCCGTTGGGCTCCGACGGGGTGCCCACGCAGATCAGCGACACCTCGCTGTCCGCGATCGCCTCGCGGACGTCGCGGGTGGCGCGCAGGGCTCCCGTTCGTACGACCTCGGCGATGAGTTCGCCGATACGTTCTTCCACCACGGGTGCCTTGCCGTCGTTGACCAGGTCGACCTTCACCTGGTTGACGTCCACCCCGATGACCTCGTGGCCCATGCTGGCCAGGCACGCGGCCGATACACAGCCCACGTAGCCGAGTCCGAAAACGCTGACTCTCATGACCGGTCTCTCCCCCCAGGCAGGCCGTTGCGGCCTGCGGTCCGCGCGTCGGTCGGACGACCCCCGCGCATCAGTAGGCCCCCTGCCCGTGGATCACGGCGCGCAGGGTCTTCCACAAGATCACCGTGTCCAGGGCGAGCGACCAGTCCTCCACGTACCGCAGGTCGAGGCGGACGGCCTCCTCCCACGGCAGGTCGCTGCGTCCGCTGATCTGCCACAGGCCGGTGAGCCCGGGCTTCACCAGCAGCCGGCGCCGGATGTCCGGGCCGTACTCGGCGGACTCCTCCGGCAGCGGGGGCCGCGGTCCGACGAGCGACATGGCTCCGGTGAGCACGTTGAAGAGCTGCGGGAGTTCGTCGATCGAGTAGCGGCGCAGCACCGTACCCACCCGGGTCACCCGCGGATCCCTGCGGAGCTTGAACAGCAGGCCCGCGCCCTCGTTGCGGTCGGCCAGCTCGGCGCGTGCCTTGTGGGCCCCGACGACCATGGTGCGGAACTTGAGCATGGTGAACTCGCGGCCGTCCTTGCCGACCCTGCGCTGGCGGTAGAAGGCCCCACCCCGGCTGTCCACCACCACGAGCAGCCCGACGACGATCAACAGCGGCGCGAACAGCACCAGCAGAATCGTTGCACCCAGTCGGTCGACGACCCCTTTGATCGCCCGGCGGCCCCCGGTGAAGGTCGGCATGCTGACCCGCAGCAGTGGGATCCCGAGCACCGCGTCGACGTGCAGTCGCGGGCCGGCCACCTCCATCAGCACAGGGGCGACGATCATCTCGGCGTCGCTGCCTTCGAGGTTCCAGGCCAGGCGCTGCAGCCGGTCCGGTGACCAGTGCGGGTCGGGTGTGACCGCGACGACCCGGTAGCCGTCGTGGCGGACGTGCTTGGCGACGTCCTCCAGCATGCCTATCACCGGCACGCCGTCCAACTGGTCGCCGTCCAGGCCGCCTTGCTCACCGTCGACGCCGCGGCCGTCCGTCGTGCACACGGCCTCCACCCGCCAGCCGAGGTGCGGAAACTTACGGGTGCGGGCGATCAGGTCGCGCACGGTCGCCGGGCTCCCGGCGGCGAGCACCGGTCTCAGGCAGCGTCCTTCGTTGCGCTGTCTGTGCAGCCAGAGGCGGAGCACATACCGCTCCGTCATGGTGACGAGCGCGATCGCGGGGATCGCGACGAAGATCCAGAGCTTGATGTTGCGCGAGGTCAGAGCGATCCCGCCGAGCGCCAGGACGACGGTCGCCGTGAACAGCGAACGTCCGAGCCGGCGGAACTCCTCGGCACCCTGGCCGAGCACGGCCGGAGCCCACGAACGGCTCACCGCCAGCGCTCCCAGCACCAGCAGCTGGGTGCCGAATGCGAGAATTCCCCATTTCTCGTGCCAGTTGGCCGCGTCCCGGGCCCCGAAGAAGTCTCCGATCGCCGCCACCACGCAGGCGGTGGCCACGGTGTCGCTGGTGATCACGGTACGTCGGTACCGCTGCTCCCAGTCGGTCGCGGGCTGACTGATTACCCCGTCCGTCAGACGCTCGCGCGCCGCCGAAAAAGGGCCGACTATTCCCCCCTGTGGCACAGAACCCCCCAAGGTCCCCAGTGGTACGACGTGTTCGCCTCACACTGTTTCGCTCCCCGCGGAGGTCCCCGCCCTCCGCAGCGCTGTTCCCCCCGAGAAACTGCCGCCCCTCTTCCCCTGCCGGGAGGCCCCTACCTCCCGTGCGTGGCGGCCCGGCCGTCGCGGAGCCACCTGAACCGCTACCGATCACCCCGCCGACGGACCTGGACGCTCCCCGCGCCACAAGCCCCTCTCGGGCTCCGACAGTCGGTCTCCCCCACGCCTGACGCGAGAGCCACCGATACTGTCCGCCTTGCCGCCGGACCCATAGATCATCATTTGTCGCCTGGTGTCACAGCTTGCGAAGCACGGTCAATCTAGACCATCTGAGCCCGTCTGCAGAGAGGCTTGTGTGCAATTTGTGCGCAAGATTTGAAGAAGAGTCATCGGACCAGTGCCGCCCCGCGCGCCTCCCGGTACACAGAAGGCGCCCGCAGCCCAGCAACGGCGGGAGTTTTACGAGCCGCGGGGCACTGATAATCCGAGGCGTCCCGGCACTGAACGCGGGTGCCTAGGAAGGGCTTTCATCGCTCTGCCCGCACCGACGGACACCGAGGGTGGCCTCGGCCGGGTCGTCGCCGTCGACTCCACGACCGCACGAGTGCCTCGACCGATCGGCCGCGCTCACACAACGCCAGATACGGTCGTGACCGAAAAGGCGCACTCCTTATGAGCCACCAGTGGTTGCCCCGACGTGAACCGCCCATGGACGTCAAGAATTGTTTTCGACAATCTCCGCCACGGAATTCCGCCTTAGCCTCGGCATGCGGCCACCGGCCTTCCGGGAACGCGAAAGCCGCCCTCTCCTGAATGAGAGGACGGCCACCGACCCGCCACAAAGCTGGTCGGGACGACAGGATTTGAACCTGCGACCCCTTGACCCCCAGTCAAGTGCGCTACCAAGCTGCGCCACGTCCCGATGCGACACACGCGGAGAAACGCGTGATCACGCGGACAGTACTTTACCGCACGCCGCGTGCCGCCCCGAAGGGGGCATGGGGCGCGGGACACTTGGCGCATGAGTACTACGGGACGCGGCAGCGACGCAGCGCCGGACGAAGTCACCGACGGGCGCGACCGGGACGCCGACGGGCGGGCGCGCAACGCCCGGCCGCGCGACGGGCTCGGGCGGCCCCTGCCCTACGGGGCGGCCGGGGTCGAGCGGCAGCCCGAGGGAGTCGTACGTCCCCCGGAGCGGTCCGTCGTCGAGGCGCAGGAGCTGCTCTCGGCCGGGAAGCCCTTCCACGCGCACGAGGTGTTCGAGGACGCCTGGAAGTCGGGGCCGGCGGAAGAGAGGGCCCTGTGGCGGGGGCTGGCCCAGCTCGCGGTGGGGCTCACGCATGCCGCGCGCGGCAACCTCACCGGTGGTGTCCGGCTGCTGCGGCGGGGCGCCGGAGCGGTGGAGGAGTGGGCGTCGGAGACGGGACGGCAGCGGCCGTACGGGATGGATCTCGCGGGGCTGGCCGCATGGGCACGGGAGTTGGCGGACGACGTGGAGCGGGACGGCGCGAGCGTGGACGCGGGGGCGCGGGCGCCTCGGCTGCGGGGGTAGGCCTCCTCGCAGGTCCACGCGCGGAGCCGGTGCACACGTTGTCAGTGGTGTGCGGCAGACTCGACGGCGTGCGAAAGATTCATGTCATCGGTATCGGCGCGGGCGACCCCGACCAGCTGACCCTGCAGGCGGTCAGGGCGTTGCGCGGCACGGACGTGTTCTTCGTCCTGGACAAGGGCGAGGTGAAGAGCGACCTCACCCAGCTGCGCCGGGACATGCTCGACGCGCACGTACCGCAGGGGTCGTACCGGGTGGTGGAGGCCCGCGATCCGGAGCGGGACCGCGCCGCCGGAGGTGCGGCGTACTCCCCCGCCGTCGGGGACTGGCGCAGCGCCCGGGCCGCCATCTACCAGCGGCTCATCGCCGAGGAGCTGGGCGAGGAGGAGAGCGGCGCGTTCCTTGTGTGGGGGGATCCCGCGCTGTACGACAGCACGCTCGGCATCCTGGAGGAGATCCTGGAGCGGGGCGAAGTCGCCTTCGAGTACGACGTCGTGCCCGGGATCAGCAGCGTCTCGGCACTGGTCGCCCGGCATCGGACGGGGCTCAACCGGGTGGCCGGGTCGGTCCAGATCACCACCGGGCGGCGGCTGGCCGAGGGCTTCCCCGACGGGGTGGACGACGTGGTGGTGATGCTCGACGCGCACCAGGCCTTCCGGCGGTACGCCGACCAGGACATCGACATCTACTGGGGTGCGTACATAGGCACCCCGGACGAGATCCTCGCCTCCGGTCCGATCGCCGAGGCCGGTCCGCGGATCGAGCGGCTGCGGGCCGAGGCCCGGGAGCGCAAGGGCTGGATCATGGACACGTATCTGCTGCGCCGGAACCCCGACCGGAACTAGGGGCTGTCCTGCCCGCGACTCCGGGCTGATCCGAACGACAGCCCCCAAGGGTAGATTCCGCCACCCGAGCGGTCCCGCAACACGTGCGCCTCCGGCGGCCCGGTGGGATCGTGACCTCGTGACAGTGACCGAGGACACCGCACCACCCGCCGCCTCGCAGCCGCCGGTGCTGGACGCGCGTCGCCGCAACATCGTCTTCGTGACGATCATGCTGGGCATGCTGCTTGCCGCCTTGGACCAGACGATCGTGGGCACGGCGCTGCCGACGATCGTGTCGGACCTGGGCGGCGCGGAGCACATGTCTTGGGTGGTGACCGCCTACCTGCTCGCGGAGACGGTGTCGACCGTGCTGGTCGGCAAGTTCGGTGACCTGTTCGGCCGCAAGGTGGTCTTCCAGGTCTCGGCCGTCGTCTTCATCTCGGGCTCGTTCCTGTGCGGCTTCTCCACCAACATGACGCTGCTGATCGCCTGGCGCGCGGTGCAGGGCATCGGTGCCGGTGGCCTCATGGTGACCGCCATGGCGCTGATCGCCGACGTCATCCCGCTGCGCGAACGCGGCAAGTACCAGGGCGCGATCGGCGCGGTGTTCGGCGTCGCCACGGTCATCGGACCGCTGCTCGGCGGCCTGTTCACCGACCATCTGACCTGGCGCTGGGCGTTCTACGTCAACGTGCCCATCGCGATCGTCGTCGTGATCGCGGCCGCCCGCACCATCCCGGTGGTGAAGGCGGTGTCCCGGCCGGTGATCGACTACCTGGGCATCGCGCTGGTCGCGGTCGGCGCCAGCGCGCTGATCCTGGCGACCGGTTGGGGCGGCAACGAGTACGCGTGGGGCTCGGCGACCATCATCACGCTGTTCGTCGGCGGCGCGATCGCGCTGGGGCTGTTCTGCTGGGTGGAGACCCGGGCCAAGGAAGCGATGCTGCCCATGCGGCTGTTCGCCAACCCGGTGTTCACGGTCTGCTCGATCCTCAGCTTCATCGTCGGCTTCGCGATGCTCGGCGCGTTGACGTATCTGCCGACCTATCTGCAGTACGTCGACGGCGACTCGGCCACGGTCTCCGGCGTACGGACGCTGCCGATGGTGATCGGGCTGCTGATCGCGTCCGTCGTCAGCGGCAACGTGGTCAGCAAGACCGGGCAGTACCGCTGGTTCCCGATCGTCGGCTCCGTGGTGATGGGCGTCGGCCTGTATCTGATGTCCCTCATGGGCCCCTCCAGCGGTGCGTGGCTGGAGTCGCTCTACATGTTCGTGCTCGGCACCGGGATCGGCCTGTCCATGCAGGTCCTGACGATCGCCGTGCAGAACACCGTCGACTACGCCGACCTCGGCACCGCGACCTCCGGTGTCACCTTCTTCCGTACGCTGGGCAGTTCGTTCGGCACCGCGGTGTTCGGCACGATCTACGCCAACTCGCTCAAGCCGAACCTCTCCGAGGGCGTCGCCGGCGCAGCGCGGGTCGGCGGCGTGGACCCGGTCACCCTCACCAAGGCGGCCAGCAGTCCGGAAGGCCTGCACAAACTGCCTTCGGCCACGGCCGAACCCATCGTCAACGCCTACGCGGACACGCTCCAGACGGTCTTCCTGTGGACCGTGCCCGTCGCGGTCGTCGGGTTCGTGGTCGCCCTGTTCCTCAAGCAGGTCCAGCTGCGCGACAGCGCCCGGGCGGGCTCCACCGACATGGGCGAGGGGTTCGCGTCGCCGCGCGGCGGGGACTCGCAGCGACTGCTCGAAGCGGCGGTGGGGAAGATCATCGGCAGCACGGACCTCGACACGGCCCGGCGGCTCATCTCGGACTCCGACACACGGCTGGACATCGCCGGGGCCTGGGCCGTCATGCAGGTCGAGCTGTACACGCGGATGGTGGGCCACTCCAGCCTCGGGCTGATCGCCGCACGCCGGCATCTGCCGCCTGAGGTACTGCTGCCGGTCTTCGACCGCATGGTCTCGGAGGGTTATCTGACCCGCGACGGCAATCTGCTCTCCCACACCGCGGCGGGCAAGCGTGAGGCCTCGGTCATCGGCGAGGCCTGGGGCAAGTGGCTGGAGGACCGGGTGCAGCAGGACGTCGGCCGCCCGTCCGGCACCGACCTGCGCGCGGCGGTGGACACGATCGCCAAGCGCCTGCTGGTCGAGGACATGTCCACCGGACTGCCGCAGAAACAGCCGGAGTTGGCGAAGAGCGGGCCGAAGTAGCTCAGCACACAGGGGTGTCGGACCGACCCGGGCCGCCGCTCAGGCCGAGTCGAGCCCCAACCGTCCCAGCACACCCGCCGCATCGGCCACCGCCCGCACTCCCTCCGGCAGCGGTGGCCGTCGTACGACCACCACGGGCAGGGCGAGTTCACGCGCGGCCGTCAGCTTGGCGGCCGTCGCCTCTCCCCCGCTGTCCTTCGTCACGAGTACGTCGATGCGGTGTTCCCGCAGCAGAGCGGTCTCGTCGGTGACGGTGAACGGCCCGCGGGCGATCAGCACTTGGGTGTTGGGCGGCACCGGCGGCTCGGGCAACTCCACGGACCGCACGAGGAAGTGACGATCCGTCAGACCGATGAAGGCCGAAAGACCCAGTCGCCCCGTCGTCAGAAACACCCGTCGCCCGAACCGCGCCAGCGCCTCCGCCGCGTCCGCCAGGGAATCGACGAGATGCCACCGATCCGCGGCCCCGGCCGTCCACCCCGGACGGCGCAGCACCACCACCGGCACCCCGGTAGCCGCGCCGGCCCGCACGGCGTTCTCGGTGATCGCGGCGGCGAAGGGATGCGTGGCGTCGACGACGGCGTCCACGTGCTGCTCGCGCAGCCAGTCGGCGAGCCCCTCGGCCCCGCCGAACCCCCCGATCCGCACCTCCCCGTCCAGCGCCCCGGGCCGAGCCACCCGCCCGGCCAACGACGTCGTGACCCGGACACCAGCGCGCGCCGCGAGCACACCGGCCAGTTCGCGGGCCTCGGTGGTGCCGCCGAGGATCAGGAGGTGCGGGGACATGGGTGCGAGCGTACGAGGTCGTCCGCGGGGAGGCCGCACCGGGACGTCGGCGCGGTCGACCCGCCGAACACTATGAACAGAACGATCTCCGCCATGGCTCCCCCGCCCCCTTGCTACTTAGCATCGCCGCGCACGGCGCGACGTTGCGTCGGCGTGGACGAGGAGAGCCGCCTTGGACAGTTGGAGAACACGCGCACGGGATTGGCGTCGAGCGGGAGTCGTCGCCTCCGCGACGGTCGCGCTCCTGGGCACCATCGGCGGAGCCCCGCCGTCGGCCCGGGCGGACGCCCCGCCGCCGACGACCGCGACCTGCCCGGCCGAACTGGTCGGCAAGGCCACCTGTTACACCGGCCAGGACAAGAACGGCGCCTACTACGCCATCGCCGTCCCCAAGGACTGGAACGGCTCCCTCGTGGTCCACGCCCACGGCGGCCCCGACCTGGGCAACACCTCCGATCCGCAGCGCAGCGTCGACGACCTGACCCGCTGGTCGGTGATGGTCGAGGAGGGGTACGCCTGGGCGGGCTCGTCCTACCGGCGCGGCGGCTACGGCACCCGGATGGCCGCCGAGGACACCGAGAACGTACGCCGGCTGTTCGTCGACGAGTTCGGCAAGCCCCGGCGGACGTATGTGCACGGCCAGTCGTGGGGCGGTGACGTCGCCGCCAAGGTCGTCGAGACGTACGGCAAGAAGCACGGGCGGTACGACGGGGCGCTGCTCACCAGCGGGGTCCTCGGGGGCGGGTCCCGCGGGTACGACTACCGCGTCGATCTGCGCGTGGTCTATCAGTACTACTGCCAGAACCACCCCCGCCCGACCGAGCCGCAGTACCCGCTCTGGCAGGGTCTGCGCGCCGACTCGACGATGACGTCCGCCGGGCTGCGCGCACGCCTTCAGGAGTGCACCGGATTCGAGTCGGCTCCCGCCGAGCGCACCGCGCTCCAGCAGCGCAACCTCGACGACATCCTCGCCGTCACGCGCCTGCCCGAGCGCACGCTGGAGTCGCATCTGCGGTTCGCGACGTTCACCTTCCGGGACATCGTCCACAACCGCCTCGGCGATCGGAACCCGTTCTCCAACCAGGGCGTCCGGTACACCGGTTCGCACGACGACAAGGCGCTCAACGCCGGTGTCCAGCGCTTCGGCGCGGACCCGACCGCCGTACGCGATCTGTCCTACGACAGTGATCTCACCGGCAAGATCTCCATCCCGGTGCTCACGATGCACGCGATCGACGACCCGACGGCGTTCGTGGAGCACGAGGCGGCCTACCGGGCGACGGTCGAGGGGGCCGGCCGGGAGCGGTACCTGGTGCAGACGTTCACGCGGGAGTCGGAGCACAGCGCGCTGAGCGACTCCGAGTACGCCAACGACATCTCGGCGCTGGACCGTTGGGTGCGGACGGGCAAGCGGCCCACGGCCAAGTCGATCGCGGGCTCGTGCGCCGGCTTCGACCGGACGTACGCCACCGGCTGCTTCTACGATCCCGGGTACCACCCCGCCGCCTACGCCACGCGCGTGCGGCCGCGGCCGGGCGGGCTGCGCTGGCCGGCCATGACGGCGGCGCAGGAGAAGGCGTGGAGCAGGATCCCGGGGGTCGGGATCGCGCCCTAGACGGGACATGCGAGTGGCCCCCGTGCACCTGCACGGGGGCCACTTCGTCTTCGTACGCTCCTCAGCCCTGGCGGGCCTTGAAGCGGGGGTCCTTCTTGTTGATCACGAAGACCACGCCCTTGCGGCGGACCACCTGGGCGCCGGGCTTGTTCTTCAGTGAACGCAGGGACTTGCGTACCTTCATCGTTCTGCTCTCCTCGTCACACGCGCCGATTCGAGGTCGGCGCCGGGTCGCGGTCAGCCCTGGGCGGCCGTCGCCCGGCCGTAGCGGCGCTCGAAGCGCTCCACTCGTCCTGCGGTGTCCACGACCCGGGTGTTGCCGGTGTAGAAGGGGTGGGACGCCGAGGAGATCTCGACGTCGATCAGGGGGTAGGTCCGGCCGTCCTGCCACTCGGTCGTCTTCGCCGAGTCGGCGGTGGAGCGGGTCAGGAACGTGACGTCCGCGGCACGGTCACGGAAGACGACGAGCCGGGTGTCGGGGTGGATGCGGAGCTTCATGGGATGTCCTTCCTGGGGCGCCGGGCGACGCGTCGGGCGTGCTGCTCGACGCGTCGCGCCTGTGGTGCGGCCGAGCCGGTGGTTCAGCGGGTCTCGCGGAACTCGACGTGCGCCGCGGCGACCGGGTCGTACTTGCGCAGGACCAGTCGGTCGGGGTCGTTCTGGCGGTTCTTGCGGGTCACGTAGGTGATGCCGGTTCCGGCCGTCGACCTCAGCGTGACCACGGGACGCGCCTTGCTGCGTGCCATGAAGTCCTCCCTTCGCCCACGCCACGGATCTCTGATCCGAGCATGTCAATCACAGCTGGTCCAACAACGCCTCCCCCCGTCGCATTCCCGAGCCGTCGGCGCAGGCCGAAGGGCAGGTGTCGGGTCAGCGCAGCAGCAGCTGAAGCCCGCCGACGATGGTCGCCGCGATCACGAGTTGCTCGAAGAGTCGCTGGTTGATTCGGTTCACAGCCCATTTGCCGATCAACGCGCCGGGCACGACGAACAGGACGAGCGCTGCGTCAAGGAGCAGCGAGTTGCCGTCGATCAGACCGAGACCGGCGCTGAAGGGCACCTTGGCGACATTGACGATCAGGAAGAAGAAGGCCGAGGTCCCCAGGAAGCCCAGCTTCCGGAAGCCCGCGGAGAGCAGGTACATCGACATCACCGGCCCACCCGCGTTGGCGACCATCGTGGTGAAGCCGCCGAGCACGCCGTACGAGCGGGCCTTGACCCGGCCGGACCTGGTGGCCACCGAGTCCGGTTCCGCGTCGGCCTCCGCGGTGCGCCGCCGCCAGACCGTCACTCCGGCCATCAGCAGCAGGATCGCGCCGATCGACGTCCGTACGATCTGGTCGTCGGCCCAGACCAGGAACACCGTCCCGGCCACCACGCCCGCCGCGACCGCCGGGAACAGCCGCCACAGCGTCGGCCAGTGCGCGTGCCGCCGGTAGGTCAGCACCGCCAGCACATCGCCCGCGATCAGGATCGGCAGAAGTACGCCGGTGGAGGCGCGGGCGGGCAGGACCGCCGCGAAGATCGCGAGGCTCACCGTGTTGGCCCCGCTCACCGCGGTCTTCGAGAAGCCGACGAGGAGAGCCGCCGCGGCGAGGGCGGCGAACTCCCAGCCGGTTATGTGCCAGAGCGTCATCGTGTCCATGCGAACACCGATGCTATGCGCACGTATCCGGCCACCGTAAGGAGCGTCTCGCGGGTCGGTCCGTACCGGCGTCCTGGCACCTAGCCAGTATTGGACTGTGGACCTCCGCTCCACCCCTGAGAAGATCTCCCCGGGACCTTCGCCGACGCTGCTGGAGGAGACATGGCCGACGTCCGCGAGCACGCCCTGGACGGCGTCAAGGGCAGGATCGTCGTCACCGAGTGGGCCGCCGAGCGCCCCCGCTACCTCGCCCTCGTGCTGCACGGGTACGGCGAGCACATCGGGCGGTACGAGGAAGTGGCGGGGGTGCTGGTGCGGCACGGCGGTGCCGTCCTCGGGCCCGATCACGCCGGGCACGGCAGGTCGGCGGGCGAGCGGGTGCTGATCGAGGACTTCGAGGACGTGGTCACCGACGCGCACGCCGTCGCGGACCTGGCCCGGTCCGCGTACCCCGGCGTACCCGTCGTCCTGGTCGGGCACTCGATGGGCGGCCTGATCGCGGCCCGCTACACCCAGCGGTACGGGGACGAGCTCGCCGCGCTCGTGCTGTCCGGGCCGGTGATCGGCGACTGGACGCTGCCGCACCGGCTGCTGGCCCACGACGAGATCCCCGACACACCGATCAACCCGGCGGCGCTCTCCCGCGATCCCGGGGTCGGGGCGGCGTACGCGGCGGATCCGCTGGTCTGGCACGGGCCGATGAAGCGGCCGACGGTGGAGGCGTTCGCGCGCACCCTGGAGACCGTGTCGAAGAGCGGCGCGGTGGGCCGGCTTCCGCTGCTGTGGCTGCACGGGGACGACGACCGGCTGGTCCCGCTCGCCGGGAGCCGCGTCGGGGTCGAGGAGCTACGCGGTCCCGGCCTCCTCACCTCACGCATCTACGCGGGCGCCCGGCACGAGGTCTTCCACGAGACGAACCGGGCGGAGGTCTTCGCCGATCTGACCCGTTTCCTGGACGGGGCGCTGATCACCCGCTGACGCTGCCGCGTTTGCGCCGTTTCGCGTCGGGCACCCGGATGGGACGAACGACGACGAAGGAGATGCCCGTATGACTGTGGTGAAGAGCGCACTTCCCGAACCGGCCCGTGCGATCGCCGGGGACGCGTTGCAGGGCACCCTCGTGGATCTGCTCGGCCTCTCGCTGATCGGCAAGCAGGCGCACTGGAACGTCGTGGGCCCGCGGTTCCGCTCGATCCACCTGCAACTGGACGAGGTGGTCGACACGGCCCGCGCGTTCTCCGACACGGTGGCGGAGCGCGCCGCGGCCCTCGGGCTGCCGCCGGACGGCCGGCCCGAGACGATCGCGGCCGCCTTCACGCTGCCGAGCCCCAAGGACGGCTGGCAGCAGGACACCGAGGTCGTGGAAGTGATGGTGGCCTCGCTGGGGGCGGCGATCGGCCGGCTGCGCGAGCGCATCACCGCGACCGACGAGGCCGACCCGGTCACCCAGGACCTGCTGATCACGATCACCGCCGAGCTGGAGAAGCAGCGGTGGATGTTCGAGGCGGAGAACTGGCCCCTCGACAAGTGACCGGCCGGCCCGCCCTGTCGGGTGGCCGCCGGTGCCTCACCCCAGCAACCAGCCCCCGTCCACGCTCAACTCCACCGCGTTGACCGACCGGTTGCGCAGCAGGAAGTCCGTGGCGTCCACCACGTCGGCCACCGTGGCGAGTTGACCGGTGGGAGTCCCGGCGCGCAGACCGGCCAGGACCTCCGCCGGTTTCGCCCGCCAGTAGGGGCTGTCTCCCACGACACCCGGGTGGACGGCGTTGACACGGATCGGGGCGAGTTCGACGGCGAGGGTGTGCACCAGGCCCCGTATCCCCGCGTTGACGGTCGCCACGGTCGTCGCGCCGGGGTAGGGGCGCTCCTTCGCCTGCCCGCCGAAGAGGACGATCGCGCCCTCGTCGTCCATGCGCGGGCGCATCACGTGCACGACCTCGGTGTAGCCGACGAGTTTGAGCGTGACGAGGTGCAGGGCGGCTGCGATGTCGTAGTCGGTGACCCGGTTCTCGTCGCGGGAGACGCCGGCGAGGACGAGGTGGTCGACGTGTCCGACGTCGGCCAACGCGCCCGCGATCTCCTGCGGTCGGGCCAGGTCGAGCGCGAGGCCGCGGGCGCCGATCTCCTTGGCGACGGTGTCGGCGCGGTGGGTGTCACGGCCGGTGAGGACGACCTCGTCGCCTCGCTCCGCGCGGACGCGGGCGAACTCACGGCCGATCCCGGACGTGCCTCCGACGACCAGAACACTGCTCATGGGTCCAGGATCTCCTTCAGGTAGTCCCAGTCGCGGGTGAAACGGTAGGAGTGGCGGGACGGCGGCTGCGGCGCCTGGGTCTCCAGCCAACGCAGCGGCCCCCGGCCCGAGTTGGCGAAGCCGTGCACGCAACCGGCGCCCGCCCAGGCGCAGTCGCCCGGCCCGAGCCGGTACCGCTCGCCGTCGAAGACCGCCTCGGCTTCCCCCTCCAGGAACAGGTACGTCTCCTCGAAGGGGTGGTCGTGGCTGCCGGCGACACCGTCGGGCGCGTACTGGACCATGAACATCGTCGAGGCGACCGCGCCGAGCTCGCCGTCGACCATCATCTTCACCGTGATGCCGCTGTAGACGAGCAGGGCGGTGCGCATGCTCGCGGAGACCGCGAGGAGGTCCTGGGACTGCTTTCCCGGGTCCATCTGCGCCGGTTCGAAGTGGCCGAAGGAGCGGGTGCGCGGGTCGCGGACGTCGACGCGGACGGGGTCGCGGGCGGGCAGCGCGGGCACGGGCCGGGTGTCGTGGCCGTAGCGCGCCCGCGGGACCGGCGCCAGCATGTCCGCCCAGCGTGCGGCCGTGTCCCCGGCGCCGCGCCAGGCGTGCGGGACACCGGTCGGGAGGAGGCCGTAGTCGCCCTCTTCGAGGAGGTACGAGCCCTCGGGCACGTCCAGGATCACGGTCCCGTCGAGCACGTGGAAGCTCTCCTCGTACGAGTGCACATGCGCCGACACCTCGCCGTCCGGCCGGAGTTGGCAGACGCCGAAGCCGGTGTGGACGCTCCCGTCGTCCTCGCCGACCAGTGCGCGGCGCCGGAATCCGTGCGCGTCGTAAGGGAGTTCTGGCAGGTCGGCGGCCCTGCGCACCAGATGCCTCGTCATGCGCTCTGCTTCGCCTCCTTCGCCGCGAGGAGGCGGTCGCGGGACTCCTCGACGAGCCTGCGGGCACGGGCGACGTCGGCCGTCAGTTTTCCGTCGCGCTTGTGGACCACGCCGTCGACGATGACGGTCTCGACGTTGGACACGTCGGCCGACAGGGTCACCGCGGTGACCGCGTCGTGCAGCGGAGCGACGTTCAGCGCGGTGGCGTCGATCGCGACGACGTCGGCGCGCTTGCCGGGGGTCAGGGAACCGGTGCGGTGTTCGAGGCCCGCGACATGCGCGCCGCTCAGCGTCGCCGCCTCCAGCATCTGACGTGCCGTCAACATCGTGTCGGGCACCGGCACATCGGCCTGCCAGCTCGCCGCGTTGACGCGCGCCCGCTCGGCACCGAAGGCCGCGCGGATCTGGGTGAACATGTCGCCGGGCACGGTGGTCACGACGTCGATGCTCAGCGAGGGCCGCAGCCCGTGCTCGATCGCCTTCATCACGGGCGGCCAGCCGTGCCCCATCTGCGTCTCCACCTGCGGCGCGATGGAGACCGTACCGCCGCTGTCGGCGACCATCCGCCACTCCTCGTCGCTGAGATAGCAGCAGTGGACGTAGGTGGTGTCCGGGCCCAACAGGCCGAGTCCGTGCAGCTGTTGGACCATGCCGTAGCGGCCGGCCAGGCGACCCATCGCCACGTGCACGGTGATCGGGATGTCGAGGTCACGGGCCAGCGCCCACTCGGCGGTGACGACGTCGTTGACGCAGAAGCCGGGGCCGCGGGTGGCCAGGCCCATGGTCAACAGGCCGTCGTCCGAGGGGAAGTGGGCGGCTCGGATGCGGCGGACGTCGTCCCCGGGGATGGCGATCTTGCTCTCGAACCAGTAGTCGGCGAGGCAGGTGTTGGCGCTGCCGTACGCGTACTGGGCGCGGATGCCGGTCTCGCTGAGGGCCTCGATCGCGGCGTCCGGGTGCTCGGGGGTGTTGTTGATGTGGGACCAGTCGACGAGGGTGGTGATGCCGGCGTTGAGGCACTCCAGGGTGCCGGCGAGGTTGGCCGCGTAGACGTCCTCGGGGGTGTAGAGCGGGGCGAAGGTGTCGAGGATGTCGACGAAGTAGTCGTCCAGGGTGGCGTCGGGGGCGACGCCCCGGATCGAGGCCTCCCAGGTGTGCCGGTGGGTGTCGACGAAGCCGGGGATCAGGATGCGGCCGGACATGTCGAGGATCTCGGCGTCGGCGCTGATCTCCCTCTGAACGGCGGTGATTTGGCCGTCCTCGATCAGGACGTCCCCCTCGGGCAGGTCCCCGATGTCGGGGTCCATGGAGACGATGTGGCCCGCGCGCAGGAGTAGTCGGTCGGTCATCGCGCTTCCTCCCAGGGAAGGTCGGGGGTTCTCAGTAGGCGGCGAGGTGGCGGACCGCCGCCACGACCTTGTCGACGGTGGGGATGACCCGTTCCTCCAGCGCGTCCGCGAACGGCAGCGGGACGCACTCCCCCGCCACCCGGCGCACGGGCGCGTCCAGCAGGCCGAACCCCTCGTCGGCGACGACGGACACGAGGGTGGCGCCCCAGCCGCCCTGGTACGGGTTCTCCTCGACGGTGACGAGCCGCGAGGTCCGGCCCAGGGAGGCGATGACGGTGGCGGTGTCCAGGGGCACCAGGCAGCGCAGGTCGACCACTTCGGCCTCGACGCCTTCGGCCGCGAGGAGTTCGGCGGCCGTCAGCGCCACCGGGACCATGGAGGCGAGGGCGACCAGGGTCACGTCCGCGCCCTCACGGACGACGGCGGCACGGCCCAGCTCGACGACGTGACCGGGTGGTGGCGGCGCCCCTTTGCTCGCGAGCAGCCCCTTGTGCTCGAAGAAGACGACCGGGTCGTCGCTGCGGATCGCCGCCGCCATCATGCCGACGACGTCGGCGGGCGTGGCCGGAGCCGCGATCTTCAGCCCGGGGACGGTGAACGCCCAGTTCTCGGTGGCCTGCGAGTGCTGGGCACCGAAGCCGAGACCGCCCCCGTTGGCAGTGCGCACGACGAGCGGGACGGTGACCTGACCGCCGGTCATGTACCGCACCTTTGGTATCTCGTTGGCGAGGTAGTCCCAGCAACAGGCGAGAAAATCCGAGAACATGATCTCGGCGACCGGCCGCATGCCGGTCATCGCGGCGCCCATCGCCGCGCCCACGATGGCCTGTTCGGAGATCGGCGTGTCCCACACCCGCCCGGGCCCGAACTCCTCGAACAGCCCGGCGGTCGTCTTGAACACCCCGCCGGCCGCCCCGATGTCCTCCCCCAGGCACACGACGGCCGGGTCCCGGCGCATCTCGCGCGCGATGCCCTCGGCGACCGCCTGCCGGTAGGTGATCACGTCCGCCATGCGGCACCCCCGTCCGCCCATACGTCGGTGAGCGCATCGCGCGGATCCGGCGCCGGCGCGTTCTTCGCCGCCTCGACCGCCCGCTCCACGACGTCACGCGCGCGGGCGTCGGCCTCGGTGACCGTCTCCTCGGACATGCCCAGCTCGACCAGTCGGCCGCGCGCGAGGTCCAACGGGTCGTGCTTGAGCCAGCGTTCGACCTCCTCCGCGGGGCGGTAGGCGGCCGGGTCGGCGCGGCTGTGCCCGAAGTGCCGGTAGGTCGCGGCCTCAAGCAGGGCGGGCCCGTCTCCGGCCCGGGCCCGCCGGGCGAGGCGGGCGACCGTGTCCCGGACGGCGACGACGTCGTTGCCGTCGACGGTCTCGCCGGCCAGCCCGTAGGCGGCCGCCCGGTCGGCCGCGGGCTGGGCCACCGCCGTGACGTCGGCGATCGCGGTGTACTCCATGTAGAGGTTGTTCTCGCAGACGAACAGCACGGGCAGCTTCCATACGGCGGCCAGGTTCAGTGCCTCGTGGAAGGCGCCGATGTTGGTGGCGCCGTCGCCGAAGAAGGCGACCGCCAGCTGTCCGGTGCCGCGCAGCCGGGCCGACCAGGCCGCGCCGACCGCCATCGGGAGGTGGGCGCCGACGATCGCGTAGGAGCCGAGCATGCCGGTGGACGCCTTGGTGAGGTGCATGGAGCCGCCCTTGCCTCCGCACAACCCCGTGGCGCGGCTCATGAGTTCGGCCAGGCACTCCTCGGGAGTGGCACCGCGGGCCAGCGCGTGGTGGTGGCCGCGGTAGGTGGCGAAGACGTAGTCGTCCTCGCGCAGAGCGGCGCTCGCGCCGACGGCGATCGCCTCGTGCCCGGCGGCGAGATGGGTGGTGCCCTTGACCAGGCCGGACAGGAACAGGTCGTGGGCGGCCTTCTCGGTACGCCGGATGACGGCCATCCGTTCGTACAGGGCGAGGAGTTCGGCCGCGTCCATCAGCGGGTCCCGTCCGCGAAGCCGGTGTTGAGGTGGGACTGCGCCTCGCGCCGGGTGTTGAGCTCACCGCCGACGGTCCAGTACTTGCGGCCCGCGACCAGCAGTTCCTCGGCCGGGAACTTGGTGATGACCTCGCAGCCGTCGGCGGTGACGACCAGTTCCTCCTCGATGCGGGCCGCGGACCAGCCGTCGGCGGCCGGCCAGTAGGTCTCCAGGGCGAACACCATGCCCTCCTGGAGGACTTCGGGATGGTCGAGGGAGACGAGCCGGCTGAAGATGGGCTTCTCCCAGATCGACAGGCCGACCCCGTGGCCGTACTGGAGCGCGAAGGCCGCCGTCTCGTCGGCGAACCCGAACTCCTCGGCGCGCGGCCACACCCGGACGATGTCGGCGGTGGTGGCGCCGGGCCGGACCAGGGCGATGGCCCGGTCCATGTACTCCCGGCAGCGGACGTACGCGTCGCGCTGGGCACCGGAGGCGCTGCCGACGGCGAAGGTGCGGTAGTAGCAGGTGCGGTAGCCGAGGTGGCTGTGCAGGATGTCGAAGAAGGCGGGGTCGCCGGGGCGGATCAGCCGGTCGCTGTAGACGTGCGGATGGGGTGAACAGCGTTCGCCCGATATGGCGTTGACGCCTTCGACGTACTCGCTGCCGAGGTCGTAGAGGGTCTTGCTGACCAGTCCCACGCACTCGTTCTCGCGGACGCCCGGCCGCAGGAAGCCGTACAGCTCCTCGTAGGCCGCGTCGACCATCGCGCAGGCCTGGGTGAGCAGGGAGATCTCGTCGCGGGTCTTGGTGCGGCGGGCCTCCAGGAAGACCTGCTGGCCGTCGACGACGTCGATGCCCTCGGTGCGCAGGGCGGCCAGCACGGGCATCTCGGCCACGTCGATGCCCAACGGCTCGCCCGCCAGGCCGTGTTCGCGGAGTTCGGCGGCGATCTTCCGGGCCACGTCCTCGGCGATGCCCGCGTCCGGGTGGAAGGCGCCGCGCAGGGTGGAGATGCCGGCGCGGGCGCCGGTGGGCGGGCCGTCCTTGCCGTCGCTGTAGTCCAGCCACGGGTTGTAGAGCTGGTGGTGGCGGGCGGCGGAGCCGAAGTCCCAGACGATGGGCTCGCCGCCGCGCGTCAGCAGGGCGAAGCGGATCAGCTTGTCCATCGCCCAGGTGCCGATGTGCGTGGCGGTCATGTAGCGGATGTTGGCGAAGTCGAAACTGAGCACCGCGCCGAGGGAGGAGCGGTTCAGCGAGTCGTGCAGCCGGGCCAGCCGCTCCGTGCGGAGCCGGTCCAGGTCGATGCGCTCTTCCCAGTCGACGGCGTTGGGTCCGAATGTGCGGATCGTCATGGCGACCACCCCCGCTTCGGAGTGAACGACCGGACCCGGCGAGTGTCAAGTGTTACTGAACAGTCGGCCCGTGCCACTGAACGGATTGGCTGAACACGAACCAGACGCCCACGGCCGGTTCGGCGCCGTCGTTCCGGTAGCGGTGCGGGGTCGTCGACTCGAAGCACACGGCATCGCCCGGACCCAGCGTGTACTCGTCGAAGCCGAGGGTCAGGACGAGTTCGCCGGAGGTCAGACACCCGTACTCGGTGCCCGCGTGCCGCATGAGGCCGCCGGAGCTGGAGGAGGAGCCGCCGGGCCGGTAGGTCACCTGGAGGAAGTCGACGTCCACGCCGGGCACATGACCGAGCCGCTCCCACACGACGCCCGAGTCCAGCTCCAGCGTCTCCCGTTCACCGGGGGTGACCAGCGGCCCGATACGGCGGCCGGGGTCCGCGGCGAAGGCGGCGAGGGCGTGCAGGACGGTGCCGGGGACCGCCGAAGCCGTTGCCGCGGCGGCGACTTGAGCGTCGGCGGCGATGTCGTCACGGCCGTCGTCACCGCCGTCGAAGAGCGACTCGATCGAGATCCCGAGAGCCGTGGTGATCGCGTACAGCGTGCTCACGGACGGCTGGCTCTTGCCGGTCTCGATCTGGGAGACCAGGCTCGCGGAGACGCCGATCTCCCGCGCCAGGGCGCGCAGACTCATGCCCCTCGCCTGGCGCGCCCGCCGGACACGGGCACCGACGGG
Source organism: Streptomyces sp. NPDC088794 (assembly GCF_044750545.1). Classification (NCBI taxonomy): domain Bacteria; kingdom Bacillati; phylum Actinomycetota; class Actinomycetes; order Kitasatosporales; family Streptomycetaceae; genus Streptomyces; species Streptomyces sp. NPDC088794. Next base: position 663,737 of record NZ_JBIVKB010000001.1, read on the forward strand.
CGGTGCTGCGGCAGGAGACACGACCCCTCCCCTCAGGACCGAACGTGTGCAGCTCCATTGAACAGTACGCGTGCGATCGTGCGCAGCACGCCGTTGTCATTGTTGGACGGGGCTGTGTAGCGGGCTCTGGCGACGACGTCCGGATGGGCGTTGGCCATCGCGAAGGACCACTCCGCGGCGTCCAGCATCTCCAGGTCGTTGAGGTAGTCGCCGAAGACCATGGTCTGTGCGGGCGTGATGCCCAGGTCACGCTGGAGGCCGCGCAGGGCGGCGCCCTTGTTGGCGGTGGGGTTCATGACGTCGGCCCAGTGCTCGCCGGAGACGACGACCTGGTGGGTCGTGGCGAACGGGGCGAGGCCCGGGGCGGTGGTGCGCTCGGCGGAGCCGAAGTCGTAGAGGGCGACCTTGAGGATGTCGTCGTCGATCACGGTGGCGTCCTCGACGACCTGGTTCTCGACGTAGTACCGGCGCACCTCGTCCAGGAACGCCCCGTCGATCCGCTCGACGTACGCGGACCGCTTGCCGCAGACCACGGCCCCCACGTCCACGCCGGACGCCGCCAACTGCCGTACCGTCCGCACCAGTTCGGCGACCACGCCCGGTGCCAGCGGGTCCGAGGCGAGTTCCACGCCGTCACGTACGACATAGGTGCCGTTCTCGGCGATGAACGCCATGCCCTCGGCCACCTCGGCGAACTCCCGCGCCAGCGTGGCGTACTGGCGGCCGCTCGCCGGGCTGAACAGCACACCGCGCCGGCGCAGTTCGGCCAGCGTCTCCCAGAGGCCGGGCGGGATCCGCTTGGCGTCGTCCAGGAGCGTGCCGTCCATGTCGGTGACGATCAGCCGGATGTCCGCGGGACCGGTGGGAAGGTCGGTGACGAGGTGTGCGGGGGCGGAGGACATGACCTGCTTCCGGTGAGGGTGGACGGCACCGCCGCCCGCTCCGGACGGCGCTTCCACCCTACGTGAGCCGGTCGAAGCCCAGGTCAGCCGCCCGACCGGATGAGTCCGGTCAGGTAGCGCCACAGCGCGGACCGGCGCTTGGCGCTGTGGTCGGGGCCGTCGGACGCGTCCGGTTCGCCGGATACGTCCTGGCCGAGCGAGACGCCCGCCATGCGCGGCGGCGGGTACGAGGTGACCGGTGCGGACAGCTCGTAGCGGACCGGCAGGGAGCGCAGGCCGCGCATGAACGGCGAGGAGCGCCAGGGCAGTTGGTCGACGGGGAGGGCGAGTTCGAGGTGCGAGAACCGCTCGAAGAGCCGGCCGACGCCGGCCGCCGCGATCGTCGAAGCAAGCTCGCGGGCGGGGCACTGGCGGCGGCCCGCGCCCCAGGACAGGTGGGCGCGGCTACTGATGGTCGAGGTGCCGGGTGCCGTCTTGTCGGCGAAGAGCGGGTCGGCGTGCGCGGCGGCGGAGGAGACCCACACGGGGTCGCCGGCACGGATGGTGTACCGGCCGAGCCGCGTGTCCTCGGCGGCGAACCTCGGTACGAAGTTGACCAGCGGCGGCTTGCGCATGACCACGCGGTTCATGGTCTCGCGGACCATCCCGGCGGACAGCGCGGTGCGCACCCCGCCGTCGGCGTCCCCGGAGATGACCTCGCCGACGGTGTTGGAGATGAGGATGCCGACGTGGTCGGAGGTCATGCCGAGCAGCATGAACAGCTCGCGGGCCAGCTCGTCGACGGAGAGGTCCGGGTGGGCGGCAACCAGGTGGGAGGGGAAGTCGTCCGCGGGCTGCGCGATCTTCGAGGCGGCGAGTTCCTTGAGCGTGTGCAGCAGCCGGTCGAGGGCCGGTTCCGCGTCCGGGCCCGCGTCGAGCACCCGCCACATGTCCATCAGGGCGTCGTCGCCCTGAGAGCCGGGGAAGCCGAGCAGATGACTCGCCGCCATCAGCGGGAGCGGCCGGGAGAACTGGGCGGACAGGTCGGCCGCACCCGTGACGCCGCCCTGCCCGAGCAGGGAGATCAGCTCGTCCGCGTAACCGGTGACGGCCGCCTTCAGCCGCTTCGCCTGCGGGTTGCGCGGGTCCTGGAAGGGCCGCAGCGCGGTGTCCCATGCGGTGCGCAGCGCCGGGTAGCCAGGGCCGCCCTGGATCAGGACGTGGTTGACCTCGAGGGACGGGCCGAGCGGCCAGTCGGCGGGCACCCGGCCCTCCGAGCGAGCCCGCCAGTTCTCCAGGCCCTTCGGCCAGCCGGCGTCGTCCTGGAGCACCTGGAGCGACTCGCGGTAGCCCAGCACCAGCCACGCGGGCACGCCCAGCAGGTCGACCGGCGCCACCGGTCCGTGCCGGTCGCGCAGCCGCTCGTAGACGAGCGCGGGGCGGGTCTCGTAGTCCCGGGTCAGCAGGGGCTCGGGGGCCAGGGCCTCCAGCCGCGGGCTGTCGGACACCGCGCCCCCTTCGTCGACCAGGTCGATCTCCATGCGTCAGCCGCCCCCTTCGACACCGCCGGCCTGCGGACGCGGGGGACGTTACCCCAGGCCTCCCACGTGTCACCGGGCGGGGGTACTGACCGGTAGCCGATCGTGATGTCGTCAATTCACCGGCGGCGGGCGGCCTTTGACGGACCGGGAGACAGGGGCCGGCGGACGGCTCGGTCGGGATGGCCGAGGCATGCGGTGACCTGCGTCCACGACCGCTCGGGCATCACCCGTACGGGCCAGTGCGCTGGTGGGCCGGTGGGCCCGGTGGTGCGCTGAGGGGAGACCCGATCCTTCCAGGAGGCACCCGTCATGACCCGTCGTGCGTCCCGCCCCGTCCGTGTGTTCGCCGCCGCGCTGGCCGCGGGCACGCTGCTGACCACCGCGGCCTGCTCGGACGACGGCGACGGCGGCTCCAACGCCTCGGACGTCGCCGCTCCGGATGTCGCCGCCTCGTCCGTCACCGACGAGGCCCGGGCCGCCTCCCCGCTCGCCGCGCGGACGTCGACCGCGCCGGCCCGGCTGACCGAGGCCGGGGCGCGGGCCGCGCTGATCACCGAGGCGGACATCGAGGACGACTGGACGAAGGTCGACGACGCGGCGACCTGGCGGGACGAGCTGCTCGTCGGCAAGGTCGACGTGGCGGGCTTCCTCACCGCGAAGACGAACGCGGCCGACTGTCAGAAGCTCCTCGACGGCCTGTACGCCGACGATCTGCTCGGCAAACCCGCGGGTGCCTCCGCCCTCATCGGCTTCGAGCAGGGCGACTCCCGCCTCCTCCACCAGGTCGCCGCCTACGACCGGGCCCCGCTCGCCGCCTCTCTGACCTGGCTGGGGACCCTGCCGGACAAGTGCGACCAGTTCACCGCGACGGACACCAAGGACGGGAAGCGGACGGTCCAGGTGATCGAGACCTCGGTGCCGAAGGAGGGCGACGCCCGGCAGGGGCTGCGCGTGACGGTGCAGGGCACCACCAACGGCACGGCCACCACGCTCACCCTGGACGTCATGGCCGTACGCGTCGGCGACGACGCGATCACCGTCACCGCGGGCGGTCTCGACGGCGACGAGTCCGACTCGGCCGAACAGGCCGTGAAGGAGGGCACCTCGCGCCTGAAGGACGTCCTGGCGGGGAAGACGCCCGCCGCGGACCCCGGCAACGACGACTGAGAACGCTCCCCCGTGTCTCGTCCCACCCCCTGCACCCCGATTCCCGGGACACCGTGATCACCGCGCGGCACAATGGCGACGAAGGTGGCAGGCGGTGCGAGGAGGAGCAGAGTCGTGAGTGAGAGCCACACCCCCTCGGGCGGATCGGCCAGGCTCAACACCGCTGTGGCGCACAACGCGCGCGTGTGGAACTACTGGATCGGCGGCAAGGACAACTACGCGGTCGACCAGCAGGTCGGCGAGCAGGTCGCCGGGATGTTCCCGATCATCCGGGAGATCGCCCGCGCGGACCGCTGGTTCCTCGGCCGGGCCGTGCGGTTCCTGACCGAGGAGCGCGGGGTACGGCAGTTCCTCGACATCGGCACCGGGCTGCCGACCGCCGACAACACGCACGAGATCGCCCAGCGGATCGCGCCGGAGTCGCGGATCGTCTACGTGGACAACGACCCGATCGTGCTCGCCCACGCCCGCACCCTGCTGACCGGCACCGACCAGGGCGGCACCGACTACATCGACGCCGACGTGCACGACCCGGAGGCGATCCTCGAACGCGCCGCCGGGACCCTGGACTTCACCGAGCCCGTCGCGGTGATGATGCTCGGCATCCTGAACTTCGTCCTCGACACCGAGAAGGCCCGGGACATCGCCCGGCGGATCATGGCCACGGTCCCCGCCGGCAGCTACCTGGTCCTCACCCACCCCACCTTCGACGCCGAACTCGGCGGCGAGGGCCAGATCCCCGCGATGAAGTTCTGGAACGAGAACGCCACGCCCCCGATCACCGCCCGCAGCGGCACGGACATCGCCTCCTTCTTCGAGGGCCTCGACCTGCTGGAGCCGGGCCTGGTGTCCTGCTCGCGCTGGCGTCCCGAGGCCGACTCCCCGGCCGTGGTACCGCAGTTCGGCGCGGTCGCCGTGAAACCCTGACGCGGGCCAGTACACCGGTCGAACCGTCGAGGAGAACGTATGACCACCCTTGCCGATCCCGTCCCCGGCGGGCGCCCCGGTGATGTCGAGCGGGCCACCGCGCTCGGCGGCGAGCTGGCCGGACGCGGGGTGCACGGGATCGTCCTCGCCTACGTCGACACCGCGGGCATCGCACGGGTGAAGACGGTCCCGACGGCGAAGCTCGCCTCGGCCGCGGCCTGGGGCGTGGGCACGTCGCCGGTGTTCGACACGTTCCTCGCCGACGACTCGATCGTCACCACCGACGTCCTCGGCTCCCCCGACGGCGATCTGCGCATGTACCCCGACCTCGACCAACTCGCCGTCCTGGCCGGGCAACCCGGCTGGGCGTGGGCACCGGTCGACCGCATCACGCAGGAGGGCGAGCCCCATCCGGCGTGCGCTCGTACGGTGTTGCGCCGGACCGTCACCGAGGCGGCCGAGCGGCACGGCATCACCTTCAGGGCCGCCGTCGAGGTCGAGTGGGCCGTCGGCCAGGGTCCGTCCGCCACCGGCGAGTTCGTCCCGGCGCTCACGGGCCCGGCGTACGGAGCCGTCCGGCAGGTCGAGCTCAGCGACTACACCGCCGACCTGCTGGCGGCCTTCGCGGCGCAGGGCGTGGACGTCGAGCAGCTCCATCCCGAGTACGCGTCCGGGCAGTTCGAGGTCTCGGTGGGCGCGCTCGACCCGGTCGCCGCGGCCGACCGCAGTGTCCTGGTGCGCCAGACGATCCGGGCGGTGGCGGGGCGGCACGGGCTGGTCGTCTCGTTCGCGCCCGCCGTCTTCGCCGAGGGTGTCGGCAACGGCGGTCACCTCCACCTCTCCGCGTGGCGGGACGGAGTCAACCTGCACGCGGGCGGTGCGGGCCGCTACGGCATGACGGCCGACGCCGAGTCCTTCGTGGCCGGAGTCCTCGGCCGGCTCCCGGCGCTCACGGCGCTGACCGCCCCGAGTCCCGCCAGCTATCTGCGCCTCAAGCCCTCCCAGTGGGCCGGGGTGTTCACCGCCTGGGGCCGCGAGACCCGGGAGTCCGCGGTGCGTGTCGTCACCGGCACCGCGGGCCTGCGCGACCAGGCCGCCAATCTGGAGGTCAAGCCGGTCGACCTGGCCGCCAACCCGTATCTCGCCCTCACGGGCGTGATCGCGGCCGGGCTGCACGGGCTCACCTCGTCGGCGCCGCTGCCCCAGGAGATCACCGGGGATCCGGCCCGGCTCGACCCCGCGGAGGCGGCGGCCCGGGGTGTGCGCCGACTGCCGGTGTCGCTCGCCGAGTCGGTCGAGGAGCTCCGCAAGGACGAGGTGCTGCGGGCGGCGCTGGGACCGGTCCTCGCGGACGCGGTGATCGCCGTGCGTCTCGGCGAGATCGCCGCCGTGGACGGGCGGGACGACGAGGGCGTGGCGGCCGCCTACCGCTGGAAGTACTGACGTGGGCGCGATCCAGGAGGCGCTCGACGCGCAGGAGTTGACGGATCATCACTGCCACGGGGTGGTCACCGCGGACCTGTCCCGGGAGGGCTTCGAGGAGCTCCTCACCGAGGGCGGGGTCTGGCCGGGGATCTCGCCCTTCGACAGCCCGGTCGGCGTGTCGGTACGCCGGCACTGCGCTCCCCTGCTCGACCTGCCCCGGCACGCCCCCGTCGACGACTACCTCGCCCGGCGGGCCGAGTTGGGCTGGCGCGAGGTCAACCGGCGCTTCCTGACCGCCGCTTCGACGGACGTGTTCTGCGTGGACACCGGGTACACCCCGGACCGGCTCACCGCGCCCGCCGAACTGGCGGACACCGTGGGCGGATCGGCGTACGAGGTGGTGCGGCTGGAGGGCGTCGCGGAGGCGGTGGCGGCGAAGGGGGTCGAACCCGGTGAGTACGCGGCCGAGTTCGGGGCGGCCGCGCGGGCGGCGGTGGGGCGCCCTGGCGTGGTGGCGGTGAAGTCCGTGGCCGCGTACCGCACCGGCTTCGACCTGGACCCGGCCCGCCCCGCGGCGGACGAGGTCACCGAGGCGGCCCGGCACTGGCTCGCGGAGGGCGGCCGACTGACGGACCCGGTCCTCGTACGCCATCTGCTGTGGACCGCGGTCGATCTCGGGCTGCCGCTCCAACTGCACGTCGGATTCGGCGACAACGACATCCGGCTGCACCGCTGCGACCCCACGCATCTCACCGACTGGCTGCATCTGACCGCCGGCACGATCCCGGTGCTTCTGCTGCACTGTTGGCCCTACCAGCGCCAGGCCGCCTACCTCGCGGCTGTGTTCGAGCAGGTGTATCTCGACGTGGGCCTCACCCTGCACCACGTCGGTCCTGCCCGGGCTCGCGCGGTCCTTGCGGAGGCGACGGAGATCACTCCGTTCCGCAAACTGCTGTACAGCTCGGACGCGTACGGTCTGGCTGAGTTCTACTGTCTGGGTGCGCTGGCCTTCCGGCGGGGTCTGACCGGTCTGCTTCAGGACCGGGTGGACGCCGACGAGCTGAGCCTGCCCGACGCAATGCGGATCGCCCGGTGGGCGGGCGCGGACAACGCTCGCCGGGTCTACCGTCTGCCCGGCCCCTCCTGAAAGTATGATCAAGCAATGTCTGACATGACCGATACCACGCCAGGCTGGCTCAGCGCCGACGAGCTGGAGATGGCGCGAGCCCGTATGCCGATCCTGTACGTCGAGGCGGTGCCCGTCCGCGTCGACGACAACGGCGAAGTCACCAGCGTCGGCCTGCTGCTGCGCATGGGACCGGAGGGGACGGTCAGCCGGACCCTGGTCTCCGGCCGGGTGCTGCACCACGAGCGGGTCCGGGACGCGCTCCTGCGCCACCTGGAGAAGGACCTGGGACCCGTGGCGCTGCCCCGGATCCCGGCCTCCCTGCAGCCCTTCACCGTCGCCGAGTACTTCCCCACCCAGGGCGTCACGGCGTACCACGACCCGCGTCAGCACGCGGTGTCGCTGGCCTACGTCGTGCCCGTGACCGGCGACTGCCGGCCCCGGCAGGACGCCCTGGACCTGGTCTGGTTCAGCCCGCAGGAGGCCGTGTCGGCCGCCGTGCAGGGCGAGATGCCGGGCGGCCACGGGGTACTGCTCCGGCAGGCGCTGGCGCACGTGGGGTGCGGTCTGTAGCCGGCCCGCCGGGCAGCTCGCCCCGGATCAGTGCGCCGCGTCCAGCCGGGTGCGCTGGTCCTGGGTGAGTTCCAGGTCGAGCGCGGCCAGGTTCTCCTCCAGTTGGGACACGGACGAGGCGCCGGCCAAGGGGATGATCGGCAGGTCGCCGCCCAGCTGCCAGGCCAGGACGACCTGGTTGAGGGTGGCGCCGGTCTCCTGGGCGACCGCCCGCAGCACGGTGAGCCGGGCGGGGGTGCCGGGGTGGTCGTAGTCCGGCGGGAGCGGCTTGTCCTGGCGGGTGTACGCGCCCGCGAGGAGCGGCGAGTAGGCGACCAGGGTGAGGGCCTCGGGCTCGGCGCGCAGATAGGTCAGCAGTTCGGCGCCGGTGTGGCCGAGGCTGCCGTCCGGGAACATGTCGTCGGTCACGTCGGCGCGCGGGCGCAGCAGGCTGTGCTGGTACTGGAGCACCTCGTAGCCGGGCAGTCCGGCCGCGGCGGCGAGGGCGCGGGCCCGCTCGACGCGCCACACGGCGTGGTTGCTGACCCCGAGGAGACCGACCGTCCCCTCGGCGACCAGTTCGGCGAAGCCCTCGACGGTCTCCTGGATCGGAACCGTGCGGTCCTCGATGTGGGCGTAGAGCAGGTCCAGCTTGTCGACGCCGAGGCGTTCCCGGCTGCGTTCGGCGGACTCGCGGATGACCTTGGCGGACAGGCCCTCGGGGTTGTCGATGTAGCTGGTGCCGGGGGCGAGCGGGCGGGCGCCGAGCTTGGTGGCGATGACGATCTCGTCGCCGATGCCACGACTGCGCCGCCAGCGGCCGAGGAGTTCCTCGCTGTGGCCGCCCTGACCGCCGTCGGTCCAGAAGGCGTAGTTGTCGGATGTGTCGATGAAGTTGCCGCCGGCCTCGACGTACCGGTCGAGCACGGCGAAGGACGTCTCCTCGTCGGTCCGTGAGCCGAAGAGCATCGCGCCGAGCGCGAGCACGCTCACCTCGCGGCGGTGGGCCGGGTCGGTTCCGATGGTGCGGTACCTCATGATGGGTCCTCCCGTTCGCGCCCGGTTGTCCGGGCACGAACGGGAGTCTTCATCTTGAAGCGCACTTGAAGTCAAGCCATCGCGAACTATCCCTTCGCGAACGGGCCTTCCAGCGCCGCCCACTGGAGCAGCATGATCGTCTTGGCGTCGGCGATCTCTCCGGTGCGGATCATCTCCAGGGCCCGCCGGAAGGGCAGTTCGACGATCTCGATGTCCTCGCCCTCCTCGTCCAGGCCGCCGCCCTCGTGGGTATGGGTCGAGGGGCCGTAGGCGGCGGCGTAGAAGCTGACGCGTTCGGTGACCGAGCCGGGGCTCATGTAGACGTCGAAGACGTGCCGGACCTCGCCGATGGTGTGGCCGGTCTCCTCCACCACCTCGCGGCGCACGGCGAGTTCGGGGTGTTCGTCATCGTCGTCGAGCAGTCCGCCCGGGGTCTCGACGAGCATGCCGTCGGGGTGGCCGTTGACGTACACCGGGTACCTGAACTGCCGGGTGAGCAGGACGGTTTCGCGGTCGGCGTCGTAGAGCAGCATCGTGGCGCCGTTGCCGCGGTCGTGCGTCTCGCGCTGCTGGGTGCTCCAGGTGCCGTCGGCGAGCTGGAGGTCGAAGGTCGTGGCGCGCTCGACGTACCAGTTGCTGGAGAGCAGTTGGACCTCGCGGACCTTGACGCGCGGGTTGCCGGTGAGGTCGAGGCCCGTGCGGTCCAGGCCGGTGCGGCCGCGGCGGTCCGGGGTGTCGATGCCGGCGGTCATCGGACACCGGTCCGGCGGGGGGAGGCGGTGGAAAGGTGCATGATCCGCTTCTACCACGCGCGCATTACGTGGGAGGCGCGGCCCGGCAGGTCGACATAGAGGCCGGAGGTGACCAGTTCGGTGCCGTCGCGGTCGAACGTCTGCCCCGACAGCAGGTCGGTGAGGTGGCAGGCGCGGTCCTGGAGGTCGCGCCAGGGCAGCGGGACCCGGCCCTGGGCGGGCGCGTCCGAGTCGTTGACGACCACGACATGGCAGGTGTCGGGGCCGGTCCAGCTCCAGGCGAGCAGGTTGCGGTGCGTGTCGTTGTCAGGCCAGCCCGTACAGGTGAGCAACTGCCAGTCGCCGACCCGTACCTCGGCCGCCGCCGGGAGCAACCGGCCGTAGAACGCGCGAAGTTCCTCGTCGACGGGTTCGGGCGGGCGGCGGGAGAGGAAGACCGGCGGGCGGACCTTCCGGCCCTCGAACTGGCCCTCGTGCCAGAGGGTCGCGCCGGGCAGGGTGGCGACGGTGACGGCGGCGGAGCGCTCGCTGTCGCCGGGGAAGGTGGCGGCGGCGCGGGGTTCGTCGTGGTTCTCCAGGAAGCGGACGAGACCGTGCTGGTAGGCGAGGTCGGCCTGGAGGTGGCCGTGGACGGACTCGGCGTCCTCGTGCAGCAGGCGGTCGTAGAGCCGCTTGTCGTAGCAGTGGTCGAACCCCTGCTGCTGGAGAGCCCATTCGAGGTCCCAGTAGGCCTCTGCGACGAAGAGCAGGTCCGGGTGGCGTTCGCGGACGCGCGGGATCACGTACGGCCAGAAGTCCTCGGCGGGCGGGGCTCCGGTCCGGTCGCCCCAGGTCTTGGCGAACACGTCGGTCATCAGCAGCATCGCCATGTCGCAGCGCACGCCGTCCGCCTGGTCGCCGATGGCCACCAGTGTCTCCACCGCCGCCGTCCGCAACGCGTCGCTGAAGGCGTTCAGTTGGACCACGTCCGGCCAGGGCGGGAAGTACGGGTCCCGGCCACGGGCGTAGATCTGCCCGCCGGCCTCCATGAAGGCCTCGGGCGAGCGGGCGAGGTCGTCCGGGGTGCCGTGGACCAGGCAGTCGGGGCGGTCGGTGAGCCAGGGGTGGTCCGGGGCCACGTGGTTGGGGACGTGGTCGAGGATCAACCGCAAGCCGCGCGCGGCCAGTTGGGCGCGGGCCTCGGCGAGGCCGGCCGGGCCGCCGAGGGACTCGTCGACGACGTAGTTCCGTACGCAGTACGGGGATCCGGCGATGTCCGCCTCGGTGAGGTCGGGCAGGGCGGCGCGGAAGGAGGCGAGCAGCCCCTCGTCCCGCAGGGCGATCGCCAGTCCCGCCGGGCTGCGCTCCCATACGCCCATCAGCCAGACGGTGTCGACGCCGGGCCGCGCGACCTCGTCCCAGGCCTCGCCGGGGACCTCGCCCAGAGTGATCCGGCGGTCGTACCGTGCGCTCAACTCGCCCAGCCAGATGAGGGTGTTGATCTCGTGGATCACCGTCATGACAGCGGCTCCTCGCGCAGGGTGCCCCAGTCGCCGACGCCGACGACGTGGAACAGGGTCGCGGTGACGGCGGCGAGGCCGGTCCAGCCGGTCTGGTGGGAGGCACCGAGGCCCGCGCCGTTGTCGCCGTGGAAGTACTCGTAGAAGAGGATCAGGTTCTTCCAGTGCGGGTCCTTGGCGTACTTGGCCTGGGCGCCGTGCACCGGTCGGTGGCCGTCGGGTCCCTGGAGGAAGGTGGAGGTGAGGCGGTCGAAGAGCTCGCGGGCGACCTCGTAGAGGGTGAGGTGCTTGCCGGAGCCGGTCGGGCACTCCACCGTGAAGGCGTCGCCGTGGTAGACGTACAGGTTCAACAGGGCCCGGATCAGCAGCATGTTGACGGGGAACCAGACCGGGCCGCGCCAGTTGGAGTTGCCGCCGAACATGCCCGAGTCGGACTCGGCGGGGAGGTAGCCGACGCCGTACGTCTCGCCATGTACCTCGAAGGTGTAGGGGTGTTCGGCGTGGTGCTTCGACAGGGAGCGGATGCCGTGCGGGCCGAGGAACTCGTCCTCGTCGAGCATGCGGGCCAGCACGCGGCGCAGCCGGTCCTCGCCGAACAGCGCGAACAGGACCCGGCCGCCCTCGCCGGGGCCGATGTTCTGCTGGGCGGAGACGATGGCCGCCACGGCCGGGTGCCGCTCTATGAACTCCTGCGCCCCGGCGGCCAGTTCGGGGAAGCGGCGGCCGGCCCAGGCACCGACCACGCTGGTCGCCGCGAGCGGGATCAGGCCGACCAGTGAGCGCACCTTGAGGCGGGTCGCGGTGCCGTCGGGCAGCCGCAGGACGTCGTAGAAGAAGCCGTCCTCCTCGTCCCAGAGGCTCTCGTTGTCCTTGCCCATGCGGTTGGTGGCGACGGCGATCCACGCGAAGTGCTCGAAGAGGGTCTGCGCCTGCTCGATGTAGACCGGGTTCTCGTCGGCGAGTTCGATCGCGATCTCCAGCAGGTTCTGGCAGTACAGCGCCATCCAGGCGGTGCCGTCGGCTTGGTCGAGGTGGCCGCCGGTGGGCAGCGGGGCGCTGCGGTCGAAGACGCCGATGTTGTCGAGGCCGAGGAAGCCGCCCTGGAAGACGTTGTTGCCGTCGACGTCCTTGCGGTTGAGCCACCAGCTGAAGTTCTTCATCAGCTTGTGGAAGGCGTTCTCCAGGAAGGCGCGGTCGGCCTTGCCGGTGCGGTGCTTCTCCAGCTCGTAGACGAAGAGGACGGCCCAGGCGTGCACGGGCGGGTTGACGTCGCCGAAGTTCCATTCGTACGCGGGGATCTGGCCGTTGGGGTGCAGGTACAGCCGGCGCAGCAACAGGTCCAGCTGGGACTTGGCGAAGCCGATGTCGACCATGGACAGGGCGATGGTGTGGAAGGCGAGGTCCCAGGCGGCGAACCAGGGGTACTCCCAGGCGTCCGGCATCGACATGACCTCGTCGTTGACCATGTGGTACCAGGCGCTGTTGCGGACGCCGGGGTCGGCGCCGAGCGGGTCGACGCCGTGTTCGGCCAGCCAGCGCTCGACGTCGAGGTAGTAGTACTGCTTGCTCCACAGCATGCCGGCGAGGGCCTGGCGGGCAACCCGGCGCTCGTCCTCGCTCGGGCCGTCGGGCAGGACGTCCTCGTAGAACTCGTCGGCCTCGGTGCGGCGGGCGTCCATGGTCGCGTCGAAGTCGCCCCAGGGGTCCGCGTGTTGGGCGTCGGTCAGCCGGAGCCGGACGGTGGCGCTGCCGCCGGCGGGGACGGTGAGGACATGGTGGACGGCGGCCTTGGTGCCGGTCCGGGCGGGGTTGACGGCGTCGGTCTCGCCGTGGACGACGTACCGGTCGATGCCGTCCTTGACGTAGGGCGTGGTGTTCGAACTGCCGAAGACGCGCTCGTTGTTGGTGTCGTTCTCGGTGAACAGGGCCTCGGTGGGCAGGTCTTCGGTCCCGCCGCTGAAGTACAGCCGCCGCGTGCCCAGTTCCTCGTGCTCGGCGCGGACGGCCGAACCGTCCAGGGCGAGGCTCGGGACGGCGGTGCCGCCGGCCCAGGACCAGGTGTGGCGGAACCAGAGGGTCGGCAGCACGTGGAGGGGAGCATCGTCGGGACCGCGGTTGTGGGCGGTGATCTCGATCAGCAGGTCCTCGGGTCCCGCCTTGGCGTACTCGACGAAGACGTCGAAGTAGCGGTCCTCGTCGAAGATGCCGGTGTCGAGGAGTTCGTACTCGTAGTCGCGGCGTCCGCGGGACCGGTTGGTGTCGACCAAGTCACCGTAAGGGAAAGCGGCTTGGGGGTATTTGTACAGATACTTCATGTAGGAGTGGGTGGGCGTCGAGTCGAGGTAGAAGTAGCACTCCTTGACGTCCTCGCCGTGGTTGCCCTCGGTGTTGGTCAGGCCGAAGAGGCGCTCTTTGAGGATCGGGTCGCGGCCGTTCCACAGGGCCAGGGCGAAGCACAGCCGCTGCTTGTCGTCGCTGACGCCGGCGATGCCGTCCTCGCCCCAGCGGTAGGCCCGGGAGCGTGCCTGCTCATGAGTGAAGTACGACCACGCGTCGCCGCCGGGGCTGTAGTCCTCGCGGACGGTCCCCCACTGACGTTCGCTGAGATAGGGGCCCCAACGGCGCCATGGCGCCCGGGCCGCGTCGGCCTCCGCGAGCCGTTGCCGTTCGGCGCCCGTCGTACCGCTGTCCGCCATCGTGGACCGCCTCCTCGCGATTGGGCATCGCTCCAAGACTCGGGGGTCCCGGGCGGGCCCGCAACGGATGCATGGCGGAGGGGCGGCTTCCCTGTCCCGCCGACTTCCCTGTCCGGTTGAAGGCGCAACGAGCCTCTGTACAAGTAGGCCCCCGGTCTTCACGTGCGCTAGGAGATTCCCCTGCCATGTCCCTGTCCGAGCAGAACCCGGCCCGCACCGAGCCGGTCACCGCACCACCCCGCGCCGACACCCGGCGCACCCCGCTGTGGCTGGCGATCCTGGCCTGCAGCGTGCCCATGTTCATGGTCGCGCTCGACAACCTCGTCGTCTCCACGGCCCTGCACACCCTCGCCGTCGACCTGCGGGCGAGCACGCAGGAGCTCCAGTGGTTCGTCAACGCCTATGTGCTCAGCTTCGCCTGCCTGCTGATGACCGGTGCCGCGCTGGGCGACCGGTTCGGCCGCCGGACCGTCTTCGTCGTCGGCATCGCCGTGTTCACGCTGGCCTCGGTCGGCTGCGGACTGTCCGACACCAGCGCCGAGTTGATCACTTTCCGCACGGTCCAGGGCTTCGGCGCCGCGGCCGTGATGCCCCTGTCGCTGACCCTGCTCTCCCAGGCGGTGCCCGACCGGCTGCGCGGCCTGGCGCTGGGCGTCTGGTCCGGGGTGAGCGGGCTCGCCGTGGCGATGGGGCCCGTGGTCGGTGGCGCGGTGGTCGAGGGACTGGACTGGCAGTGGATCTTCTGGATCAACGTGCCGGTCTGTGTCGTCGCCGTCCCGCTGGCGCTGTACGCCCTGCGGGAGAGTTCGCTGCCCGGGGTCCGGCTCGACCTGGTGGGCGTGGTGCTGGCCGCGGCCGGGCTGTGCGCGGTGGTGTGGGCGATCGTGCACGGCGAGCCGGCGGGCTGGACCTCGGTGAAGGTGCTGGGCGCGTTCGCGGGCGGTGCCGTGCTGCTGGCCGCCTTCGCGGTCCGGGAGGCACGGGTGGCCGAGCCGATGCTGCCGCTGTCCTTCTACCGGGTACGGGCCTTCACGCTCACCAACGTCGTCTCGGCGACCATGTACTTCGGTGTCTTCGGCTCCCTGTTCCTGCTGGCGCAGTACCTCCAGATCGTGCCGCCGCGCACTCCGCTGGAGGCGGGTGTCCGCACCCTGGCCTGGACGCTGATGCCGATGTTCGTCGCCCCGGTGGCCGGGCTGCTCACCGACCGGGTCGGCGGCGGCCGCCTGATGGCGCTCGGCCTCTTCCTCCAGGGCGTGGGCCTGGGCTGGATCAACCTGGTCACCGACACCGACACCGCGTACCCCTCCCTGGTCGGGCCGATGATCGTCGCCGGGATCGGCATGGGCTTCGTCTTCGCACCGACGGCCGCGGTCGTCCTCGGCTCGGTCGCCAAGGAGCACGCGGGCAAGGCGTCCGGCGCCAACACGACCGTCCGGGAGATCGGCGGCGCGCTCGGCATCGCCGTACTCAGCACGGTGTTCGTCGCGCACGGCAGCACGCGCGACCCCGGGCAGTTCGTCGCCGGGCTGCATCCCGCGGTGTGGGTCGGCGTCGCGGTGGTCCTGGCCGGCGCGGTGTGCGCCCTCGGCATCCCGCGCGAGGTACGGCCGGCCGGGAGCGAGTCGGGTGAGGCCTGAGCACGGTGTCGCTATTTGCGAATAAGAACACTTCGAACGCCGAACATCACCAACACTAGGGGAGTTGCGACCGACCCGTAAGTAGGCACTTTTTAGTGCGTTACGCCCCTGCCGGCTCGGTCTTCCGGGTGTCGTAGCGGGCTCGCGCCTCGTCGACCTCGTCGGTCTTGTCGGCGGCCCAGTCGCGCACCTGGGACAGCAGGCCGTAGAGGCCCTGCCCGAGCGGGGTCAGCTCGTAGTCGACGCGCACCGGCACGGTCGGTGTGGCCGTCCGCTTCACCATGCCGTCGCGCTCCAGCATGCGCAGGGTCTGGGTGAGCATCTTCTGGCTGACACCCGGGATCTCACGGCTGATGTGGCTGTACCGCATCGCCTCGCCGTACGACCCGAGGGTGCACATCGTCAGGCTGACCCACCGGTTGCTGATCGTCGAGAGCAGGGCCACCGCGGGGCAGTCGTGCATGTACGCCTCGTACGTGCCCGGCTCGATCCGGCGTGCCGGCTTCGGCGTGGTGGTCATCGGTCTCTCCTGTCGGGAGCGCAACGCACTAAAAAGTGCCTACTTACCAATCGATCGTAACTCCCCTAGCGTTCGTAGCACCCAAGGTGTTCGGCAATGCAAAGGAATGAGCGAAGATCATGCGTGCAGCAGTCGTGAGGAAGATCGGTGGACCCGAGGCCGTCGAGGTCGTGGAGGTCCCGCTCCCGGAACCGGGCCCCTTCGAGGTCCGGGTCAAGGTCGCGGCCGCCGCGCTCAATCCCGCCGACGCCGCTGTGTGGGGCGGGTTCTTCGGGCCGTTGGAGGAGGTCGAGTACGTCGGGCTGGGGCTGGACGCCGCCGGCACGATCGACGCGGTCGGCACGGGTGTCCTCCTGGAGGTCGGCACTCCGGTGATCGTGTACGACGCCCGCGTGCTGCGCCCCACGAAGACCCAGGCCGAATACCTCGTGACCGACCTCAACTCCCTCGCCCCCGCCCCGGAGGGCATGGACCTGACACTCGCGGCGACGATCCCGCTCAACGCGACGACCGCCGTCCAGGCGCTGGACCACCTCCCGCTGCGCCCCCGGGACACCCTCCTCGTCACGGGCGCCGCCGGAGCCGTGGGCGGCTACGCCGTCGAGCTGGCCCGGACGCGGGGCGTGCGGGTCGTCGCGCAGGGGCGACCCGAGGACGAGGAGTTCCTCCGTGGTCTCGGCGCCAGGTGGTTCGTGTCGCGCGACGAGGAACTGGGCGAGGCGGTACGGCGGTTGGTGCCGAAGGGCGTGGACGGCGTGCTCGACGCGGCGGCCCTGGGTGCCCCCGCAATGGCTGCCGTCCGTGACGGCGGCGTCTTCGTGAGCGTGCGGGTCGACGTGCTGCCGGAGCCGGAGCGGGGCGTGGTCGTGCGCCACACCTCCGCCGGTCCCGAAGCGACCCGTCTCTCCTACGTCTCGGCGCTCGCCGAGGTCGGCGTGCTGACGCCGCGGGTGGGGCCGATCTTCCCGCTGTCGCAGGCCGCCGATGCGCATGCCCGGCTCGCCGCGGGCGGCCTGCGCGGCCGGATCGTGCTGGTGCCGTGATGGCGGCCCCGGTCGTCACCGCGGTGACCAGGATCTCCGCTCCGGTGGAGGACGTGTGGCGCGTGCTGGTGGCGTTCGACGCGTACGCGCACTGGCATCCGGTCCTGTCCTTCGACACGAAGCCCGAACAGGCCCTGGTCGGGGCGGAGTTGCCGGGTCGCGTCGCACGTGGCGACACCGCCGAGCAGGACGTCGCTCTGCGGATCGTCGAGGTGGAGGCCCCGCGGCGGCTGGTCTGGGAGGGCGGATCGCTCGACACACTCCTCGGCAGGCACTCGTTCCTGCTCACCCCACAACCGGACGGCACCACCGAACTCACCGACTCCGAGGAGTTCTTCGGCCCCGCCGCCGACGAACTCGTCCCGGCACTCGGCAGGTTCAGGGAGGAGTACGCCCGCAACGGTGTCGCTCTGCGCGCGCGTGTGACGGGGACGTCCGACTGACACGGTCGGCCGACGAGGGCGGGCTCACGGTCCGGGGCGGGAGGTGCCAGGACTCCCCCACGGTCCTGGCACGTTCCCGGTCCCGCGGACGTCCATCGCGGTGATCACCAGCATGCGTGGGCACCGGCTCGCCTGTCGTTGGCACACGGTCCACACCTAGTTGGCACCGGGTCCACCGCCTTCGCCGCCGAACTCCGCCTCGCATCGCGCCTGTTCGCGGAAGGCGCCAGGCGTGAGGCCGTGGGCGGTGCGGAAGGCACGGCTGAACTCGGCGGCCCGCGGGAAGCCCCAGCGGACGGCCACCGCGTGCACCGGCAGGGCGCTCAGCGCCGGGTCGGCGAGGTCGCGGCGGGCACCGGCCAGGCGCCGGTCGCGGATGTACGAGGACACGGCGAGGCCCTCGGCCTGGAAGAGGCGGTACAGATAGCTGCGCGAGATGTGGTGCGCGGCGGCCACCCGGGCGGGCGTGAGGTCCGGGTCGTCGAGGTGGCGCCGGATGAAGTCCTTGATCCGCAGGGTCAGGGTGCGGGTGTGCGTCTCCGGCGCCAACTGGCCCTCCGCGTCCAGGGCGTGGGCGAAGAGCGCGGTGACCAGATCGGCGACGACGTTGCCGAGGCGGGGTGCGTCCGAGGGCCGGTAGGGATTTGTGTCCGCGGCCAACTGGCCGAGGAACTGGGCCAGTAGCGCACCCAGCCCCTCCCGGCCCGAGATCCGGGACCCGATCACCCGGTCCGCGTTGCGCGCGGGCAACGCCACGAGTGTGCGCGGGACTTCGATGCCGACGATGCTGACCGGTTCGGAGCCGGTGGCGATCTCGTACGCCCGTGACGAGCAGTTGGTGTGGATGTCGCCGACCTCGTAGGCGGTGTGCTCCCGGCCCCAACTGGCCGCTCCTGTCCCGCGGCGCAGCAGGGAGAGGTGGTAGACCTCCGGGTCGGACCGGCGCACCAGCTTGGGAGTACGGCGGAAGACGAGCTGGTCGAAACTGGCGGGCCAGATCGTGACGTCCCCGAGGCCGATCACGCGCTGGTGCCCGCGGTAGTCGGCCGCGCGGTCGCTGTCCAGCTCCATGGGCGCGTGGGTGCGGCCCAGCCGCTCGGTCCACGCTTCGAACCGGTCGCCGACCGGCAGTTCCTCGGTACGGAAGACCGACTCCTGCAACACGGCGGTCAGTCAATCACACGGTTCTGTGAAACGGCCGCGCGCGTTCCGTCGGTCACGGGTGATCCGCGAGCCGCCTCGTCCCTCGCCTTCCTACGCCGTCCAGCGCACCCGCAGCTCCTGCGGCTTGCGGAAGACCAGGCCGCGCGCCTCGGCCGGCGCCGAGGGGTCCAGGTGCAGGTCGGGCAGGCGGTCCAGGAGGTGGCGCAGGCAGACCCTGGTCTCCAGGCGGGCCAGATGCGCGCCGAGGCAGAAGTGCGGTCCGTGGGCGAAGGCGAGTTGGAGGCGGGCGTTGTCGCGCCGCAGGTCGAAGCGGTCGGGGTCGGTGAAGACGGCCGGGTCCCGGTTGGCGCCGGCGATCGAGACGCTGACGAGGTCGCCGCGGCGGATGCGGGCGCCGGCGAGTTCGACGTCGGCGGTGGCGTAGCGGTCCACCACGGCCGCCGCGGGTTCGAGGCGCAGCGACTCCTCCACGGCCGCGTCGATCAGTTCGGGATCGGCGCGCACGAGGGCGAGTTGGGCCGGGTCGCGCAGCAGGTGCAGCACGGCGTTGGTGATCATGCCCTCGGTGGTCTCGATCCCGCCGAACATGAGCACCGCCGCGTTGGAGGCCACCTCGGGCAGCTCCAGGCGCCCGTCGCGGGCCGCCTCGACCAGTACGGAGCCCTCGTTGCGGGCGGCGACCGTGGCCTCGACGCTGGCCTCCAGCTGGGCGAAGGCGGCCCCGGCCGCGGGGTCGGCGGGCTCGCCCACGGTGAGGTCGGAGACCGCGCCCACCATGGCGTCGTACCAGGTCAGGACCTCTTTGGGGTCCGCGCCGAGCAGGCCGAGGGACTCGGCGACGACGGCGACGGCGAGCGGTCCGGCCGCCTCCCGGCGCAGTTCCGCGCTGCCCCGGGGCCTGATCGCGTCGACGAGCCGGGCGCTCTCCCGCTCGACGAACTCGTTGAAGCGGGCGTGCACGTCCCGGACCCGGAAGGGGTCGGTGAAGGGCTCGCGGTGCCGTTTGTGCGCGGGGCCGTCGAGCGAGAGCATGCTCGGTCCGACGACCTGGGCGGTGGAGAAGCGGGGGTCGTCCACGGTGAAGGCGACCGGGTCACGCATCACGCGCATCGCCAGGTCCCGGCGGGTCACCGTCCAGCCGCCCAACTCCGGTATCCAGGAGACCGGTTCGTGCTCCCGCAGCAGCGCGAGACGTGGGTGCGGGTCGCGCTCCAGCTCGGCGATGGTGGTGGCGGAGCCGAGCGGAAAACCGGCCGGCGGGGTGGCGGGAGTCGTCGGTGGCACGGCCGAGGGCGTCGCGGAAGCCGTCGGTGGCACGGCCGGTGACATCGCAGGATTCGCCGGTGGCACGGCCGGTGACATCGCGGAAGTCGTCGGACGGGCCTCGTTGTGGTCGCGCATGGATCCAGTAAGCCACAGCCCGCTCAGGAGACCGCCGCCAGCCCCTGTCGAGGCAGGTGGCGGGCGTACACGACGGCTGAACCTACCGGAGCGTAGGCCACCGGCCCGGAGAGGACTATCGTCGGAGGTCAAGGGCCAGAACGAGGGGAGGCCGCCGTCGATGCAGCAGGACGAGGCCGTGATCGGCTGTACCGGGGAACTGCTCCTCCCCACGCGCGGAGCCGCGGGGCCCGGCGAGATCCTCGTGCGGGTCAGGGGCGGCTCCGAGACCTTCCTCGCCTGGTCCTCCCAGCCCCTTCCGAAGGGGGCCACCGTGCTCGTGGTCGAGTCCCGCGGCTGTCGCGGGGTCGATGTCATCGAGTGGGTCGATCCACTGGACGCGCTGGACGGCGACGCCGACGGCGCAGGTTGAGGAGTACAACATGTTCGGTTACCGCGTTCCCGCCCCCGACGAGGCGATGTTGATCTCGGGCGGGCGACGGGGTCTGGGGGGCGCGCCGTTCCGGGTGGTCACGGGGCACGGAAAGTTCGTGCTCCCGGTCTTCCGCAAGACTCGCTTCCTCACACTGTCGATGTGCGAGGCCGAGGTCACCGAGACCTGTGTGACCCGGCAGGGCATCGCGCTGCACGTACGCGCCGTGATCGCGTTCAAGGTCGGCAACGACACCGAGAGCATCATCAACGCGGGCCAGCGCTTCCTGTCCGACCAGGACCAGATGTCGGTGCTGACGGGCCGGATCTTCGCCGGTCACCTGCGGTCCATCATCGGCTCGATGACGGTCGAGGAGATCGTCACCGAGCGGCAGAAGCTCGCCGCGGAGGTCCTGGACACCTCGAAGGTCGAGATGGCGAAGATCGGGCTCATCGTCGACTCGCTCCAGATCCAGTCGATCGACGACGGCGCCACCGGGTACATCGACGCGATGTCCGCGCCGCACAAGGCCGCCATTCAGCGCCAGGCACAGATCGCGCAGGCCCAGGCCACGCAGGCCTCGGTCGAGGCGGAGCAGGTCGCGGCGCGCAACCAGGCCGAGTACGCCCGGCAGACCGCGATCGTCAAGGCGGAGTACTCCGCCGAGGTGGACCGGGCGCAGGCGCAGGCCGCGCAGGCCGGTCCGCTGGCGCAGGCGCACGCTCAGCAGGAGGTGCTGGCCGCGCAGACCGAACTTGCCCAGCGCCAGGCCCAGTTGCGTCAGCAGCAGCTGGTGGCCGAGATCGTCAAGCCCGCGGAGGCGGAGGCCCAGCGGATCAAGCTGCTCGCCATCGCCGAGGCGGAGCGCATGAAGATCCAGGCCGAGGCGGCCTCCTCGTACGACCGGGTCGCGCTCGACCGGATGCTGATCGACCAGCTTCCGCAGATCGTGAAGGAGGCCGCGGGCGGCCTGGCCGGCGCCAACGTCAACGTCCTCAACGGCGCGGACGGCCTCGGCGAGATCGCGGCCGGTCTGGTCGCCCAGGGCCTGACGATCCTGGACTCGGTCCGCCAGAACCTCAACGGCCAGAACTCCGACGGCCGCCCCGCCAACGGCCTGCTGGAGCTTCAGGGTTACCTGCGCACGCCGGAGACGGACGGCGACGGCACCAAGGAGGACCGGCCGCGCGACGCCGAGTAGGCGCGGTTCTCGTAGGGTCCCGGGTCCCCGGCATCGGTGCGGACCGACACCGGGGACCCATCAACTGACCCTTATCATAAGTGCAGTTGATACCCATTTTCTGCGCTACTCTCGCCGTCCCACGCGTCACGCGAGAGACCAGGAACCCCATGCCAGACCAAGACCGCAGCCGGTCGGAGAAGTTGGCCTACGCGGCGGCCGGCATGGAGCCGCCGCCCGTGATCCCGCTGCGGAGGAACGATCCCCGGCGGGTCGGCCCCTATCACCTGGTGTCCGTGCTCGGCAGCGGCGGCATGGGCCGGGTCTACCTGGGCCGAAACACCGAGGGCGGCGGCGGCCCGGTCGCCGTCAAGGTGATCCGGCCCGAGTACGCCGAGGACCCGCTGTTCCGGAAGCGTTTCGAGCGTGAGGTCGGCTCCCTCGGCCTCGTCCAAGGGGCGCACATCGTGCGGCTGTTGGGCAGCGGCGTCGACGAGGACCTCGTCTGGGTCGCCACCGAGTTCGTGCCCGGACCCACGCTCGCGGAGGCCATCGAGGCGCGCGGGCCGATCGACGCGGCGGCGGCCTGGCGGCTCTTCGCCGACCTGGGCCGTGCGGTCGAGGCGATCTGGCGGGCCGGCATCGTCCACCGTGACCTCAAGCCGTCCAACGTGATCCTGGCGGCCGACGGTGCCCGGGTCATCGACTTCGGTGTCGTCCAGGCCACCGACGGCACCACCATCACCGCCACCGGCCAGAACGTGGGCACCCCCGCCTTCATGTCTCCGGAGCAGGTCAGGGGCCAGGAGGTGACCGCCGCCGCGGACGTCTTCTCGCTGGCCTCCGCGCTCACGTTCGCGGTCACCGGGAAGGCGCCCTTCGGTGACGGTTCGGGCGTGGACATCCTGCACCGGGTGGCTTTCGAGGAGCCGCGGGAGAAGGTCCTCGCCGAAGTCGCGGCCGTCGACACGGAGTTGGCCGCGTTCATCCGTACCTGCCTCGACAAGGACCCGGATCGGCGACCGTCACCGGAGATGGTGTTCAGGACCGCCATCGGCCATCAATTACCCGCTCCGGACGGCAGACCGCCCCGAACCGCGCCGAAGCGGCCGCAAGTGCGGGAGAGACAGCCCGCCGCCGCCTTCGCGTCCGCGCCTCCGCCGGTCGCGCCTTCCGTACCTGAGGCCGTCGCGGCACCTAAGCCCCCCGTCACACCCGGAAAGCGCCGCAAGCTGATCGTGGGCGCCGCCGCGGCGGCCGTCCTCGTCGCCGGAGGCACCGCCGTGGCGCTGCTCCAGCAAGGCGGGAGCCCGTCGGTGGAGGCCGACCTCGGGCCGGACCCGTCGTCGGCGGCGACGGACATCCCGGCCGCGCCGCCCGCCGGTTCACCGAGCGCGCCCACGACCGGTCCTTCGGCCACGGACCGGAAGGCCGACCGGACGACGGACACGTCACCGAGCGTGTCGCCGTCCCAGAAGTCCGGGTCGCGGGACATCCGCGCCGCCGCGTGTCTCGCCGAGATCGTGTCGGGCGGCCGGGGCGGCTGCGTCAAGACCCTCCAGACCCTCCTCAACGGCTACGGGCTGTACGTCACGGTCGACGGGCGGTTCGGCCCGTCGACGGTCGCCGCGGTCCGGGCCTTCCAGCGCGAGGCGGGTCTCGTCGCCGACGGGAAGGTCGGTGCGCGGACCAAGAAGCTGCTGTACGCCGGGGCGCGCGGGCCCGTCAGGAGCGGTGCCGTGACGGTCATCGAGAGCGTCAACGCCGTTGATGTCGCCCGGTGTCTGGACGTCCGCGGAGGGAGTGTCCAGGTGTGGGGATGCACGGGTTCGGCCACTCAGAGGTGGGCGCTGTATCGCGTGCCCGGTCAGGCCGCCACGTACATCGTCGTGAATCGGGGCGCGCATGTGTGTCTGGACGCCGACGCCGGCACGATCGGCAGCAACGGGCAGACGGTGCGGGCCAGGACGTGCGACGGACAGAGTGCGCAGAGGTGGCGGCTCGGCAGCGGCCACACGCTCGTCACCGCGACGGGCGGCTCCTGTCTGGACGCGGCGGCCGGCTCCTCCGGGAGGGACGGCCAACCGGTCCAGGGCTGGGCCTGCGCGGGCAGCGTCAACCAGGTCTGGACCTGGTCCTGAACGGATGCCGTGCACTCCATTTCGTAGAAAGCGCAATCAAAAACGATCCCCCGGTGCTAGAAATCGCTCAGGCTCGTGCGTCACACAGCACCGTCCCGCATCGACTCGCACCGACCGCACCTCTCGCACCTCTCGCACCTCTCGCACCTCTCGCACCTCTCGCACCGGCGATCCTGCACCCGATAGGACCACCTTGCCCACGACCTCACGCCCCGCCCGTCGACGGCTCTCCGTCCGCAACTGGCGCGTGGCACGCAAACTGCACGCCATCCTCCTCGTCCCGGTCCTGGTCGCCCTCGTACTGGGCGGCCTGCGGGTGCGGAACTCGGTGAACACCTGGCAGGCGGCCGACGACGCCGTCCGGGTGGCGGAGCTGGTCCAGGCGGCGAACCGGTACGCGAGCGACGCGATCAACGAGCGGGACGTCTCGGTCGCTCCCCTGCTGAACGGCGACAGGACGTCGAGCACGGTCGCACAGGCCCGCCGGATCACCGACGCGGACGCGGTGGCGTTCGACCGGGCGGTGGCCCGGATGCCGAAGACCCCGGGGTTGCTCCGCCGGGTCCAACTGGTGCGTGCCGGTGAGCAGTTGCTCCCGACCGTGCGTGCGCAGGCCTTCACCTCCCAGCTCAAGGGCGTGCGCGCGGAGGAGAGTTACCACGCCCTCCAGCATCCCCTCATGGAGATCTCCAACGAACTGGGCTTCGGCAGCAGCAACCAGGCCAGCTTCGGCCGCACCCTCTACGCCATCTCCCTGACCCAGGCCGCCGAGTCCCTGATCCGCTCCATCGGCGTCCACCTCCTCGTGGAGGACCGCAGCACCCTCGCCCCGGGCGAACTCCAGGCCCAGCTCGGCTCGTTCAGCTCGTACGTCTATCTGGAACAGGTCGCGCTACAGGAGTACGCCGGTGCCGGCACCGCCGACGACATGACCCGGCTGCGCGAGGCTCTGGCCGCCGCCGAGGAGCGTGGGAAGGCGCAGACCGCCCAGGCCGCCGCGCAGGCCAAGGCGGCCGGGGAGACCTTCGTCGCACCGCCGACCCTGGCGCAGATGAACAGCGCGATCGGGTCGGGCAGGTCGGCTTCGGAACTGGCCGCGCAGGGCATCACGCCCGACTCCTTCTTCGCCGCCTCCACCCTCGGTTTCGACGCCTACCGCGGCATCGAGGTCAACCTCACCGACACCGCCCTGGCCGACGCGCACGACATCGCCGACGACGCGCGGAGCGAGGCGATCACCAACGCCGTACTCGTGCTCGTGTCGATCCTGGTGGCCCTCCTCCTCGCCTCCTGGATGGCCCGGTCGATGAGCCGGAGCATGCGCCAACTCAGCGCGGCGGCCCACGAGATCGCCGAGCAGCGGCTGCCGGCCACCCTCGACCGGCTCACCCGCAGCGTCCCCGAGAGCGTCGACCGGCAGGTCGAGCCCATACCCATCACCACCCGGGACGAGATCGGCGAGGTCGCCCGCGCCTTCGACCACGTCCACCGCGAGGCCGTCCGGATCGGCGCCCAACAGGCCATCGTCCGGGGCAACTTCAACACGATCTTCACCAACCTGGCCCGCCGCAACCACTCCCTGATCGAGCGTCAACTGGCCCTGATCACCGACCTGGAGGGCAAGGAGGCCGACCCGGACCAGCTGGCCAGCCTCTTCAAGCTGGACCATGTCGCCACCCGGGTGCGCCGCAACGGCGAGAACCTCCTCGTGCTGGGCGGCGAGGAACCCACCCAGCAGTGGGACCATCCCCTCCCGCTGGTCGACGTCATCCGGGCGGCGACCGCGGAGGTCGAGCAGTACGAGCGGATCGAGGTGTCGGGTGTCCCGGAGACCGAGATCAACGGCCCCGCGGTGACCGACCTCGTGCATCTGCTCGCCGAGTTGATGGAGAACGCGACGATCTTCTCCTCCCCGCAGTCGAAGGTCCGCGTCACCGCGGCCGGGCTCCCGGACGGCATGACCATGGTCGAGATCCACGACGAGGGCATCGGTCTGCCCCCGGCGGAGCTGGCGGACCTCAACCACGGGCTGGCCAATCCGCCCACCGTGGGCGTGTCGATCTCCCAGCGCATGGGTCTGTTCGTGGTCGGCCGGCTCGCCGACCGGCACGGCATCCGCGCCCAGCTGCGCCCGTCCGCGGCCGGGACCGGCACGACCGCGCTGGTCATGCTGCCCCGAACGATCATCCATGGAGCACCCGAGCCCGCGGTCGACGCCGACTCCACCACCCTGTCCCTGGCCGTCCCCGCCGGCACGCTCCCCGGCTTCGAGTCCTGGGACGAACCCTCGACGCACCGGAAGTGAGCGACCGGGGAGGCCGCAAGCGCCGGTGAGAGCCCGTGAGAGCCCGTGAGAGCCGAGTGAACCGGGCGGGAACTCTTGGTCATGGATTCCTTTGGACGCCCGTTCGGACGCGATCCGCTTCCTAGCATGAGGTGATCACGTACGTACGACCCTCGGAGGTCCGGGTGCCGTTCTCCGGCCTCAAGGCGTCTCCGCTCCGGCTGACCGGTGCGCTCGCCCTCGTCGTCGTCCTCGCGCTGACCGGCGTCCTGGTCGCCCGGCGCGAGCCGCATCAGGCGCGTGCGGCGGACGACGGACTGCGGCACACCACCGTCGAGGTGTCCGCCGGTCACTGCGGTCGCGGCTGGACCGAACCGGCGTCCGGCGTCCAGGTCTTCGACCTGCACAACACCTCCTCCGACGCCGCCGAGGCGTACCTGGAGAACCCCGTGAGCAAGGCCGTGTACGGCGAGGTGGAGGACATCGGCCCCGGCACCACCCGTGCGCTGACCGTCCGCCTCGGCAAGGGCGCGTACGCCTTCAAGTGCGTGCCGGACGACGCCGACGCGGTCACCGGGCCGACCATCCGCCTCAGTACGGGACACAGCGGTCCGGCGGCGGCGCCGGTCACCGAGCACGACCTGATCCCGCCCGCCCTCGCCTACCAGAAGTGGATCGGCGGCGGTCTGAGCGAGGTCGTCCGGCTGACGACCGGGATGCGGGACGCGATCGACCGGGGCGATCTCGCGGGCGCCCGGACGGCCTGGCTGCCGGCGCACCTGGAGTACGAGCGGCTGGGGGCGGCGTACGACGCGTTCGGTGACGCGGACGGGGAGATCAACGGCACCGACGCGGGGTTGCCCGACGGGGTGCGGGACAAGGACTTTGCCGGCTTCCACCGCGTCGAGTACGGGCTGTGGCACGGTCGGTCGGCCGCTGCTCTGAAGGCTCCGGCGAGCGCCCTCGTCAAGGCGGTGACCGCGCTGCGCGACAGCTGGGCGCGGACCCGGATGGATCCCGCCCAGTTGGGGCTGCGGGCGCACGAGATCCTGGAGAACACCGTGCAGTTCGAGCTGACCGGCCGGACCGACTACGGCAGCGGCAGCAACCTCGCCACCGCCCGCGCCAACCTGGACGGCACGCGCGAGGTGCTCTCCCGACTGCATCCGCTCCTCGCCACTCGGTACGCCGACCTGCCCGCGCTGGAACGGCAGTTGGACCGTGCCCAGGACACGCTCGACGGCTTCCGTCGGAGCGGCGCGTGGACTCCGCTGGACCGATTGAGCCGTACGCAGCGAGAGGACGTCGACGCGGTCTTCGGCGACCTGGTGGAACGGCTGGCGTCGGTGGCGACCCTGTTCGACCCGCGGAGGACGGTGTGAGTGGTGTGAGTACGGACGAGGACATGGGCGACAGGACGGGCGAGCAGGCCGGCGGAGTGGGTCGACGTCGGTTCCTGCGCGGCGCGGCCCTCGCGGGTGCCGGACTGGCCGCCGGCGGCGCGGCCTCATCGACGGCCGCGACCACCCCCGACACTGGCACTGGTGGGGACACAGGCGCCATCGCCCCCTTCCACGGCGCCCACCAGCAGTCCGCGATCGCGAAGCCGCGCCGGTGCACCGTGTTCACCTCCTTCGACGTGACCGCCGAGAACCGCACCGAACTGGCCGACCTGCTGCGCACGCTCACCGACCGGGCCCGCCTGTTGACCGCGGGCGGCACTCCCGACCCGGTCGGCGTCACCGGCCCGCCCGCCGACTCCGGGATCCTGGGTGCCCAACTCCCGTCCGGTGCACTGGCGGTGACCGTCGGGGTGGGTGCCTCGCTCTTCGACGACCGGTTCGGGCTCGGGAAGGCGAAGCCCCGCCGTCTGACTGCCATGCCGGTCTTCCCCGACGACGACCTCAAGTCCGAGTGGTGTCACGGCGATCTGAGCCTCCAACTGCATGCCGACGACACCGACACCGTGCTGCATGCCCTGCGCGACATCGCCCGGCACACGCGGGGCGGCATGCAGGTGCGCTGGCGCATGGACGGCTTCACCAGCCCGCCTCGCCCCTCCGGCACCCCGCGCAACCTCCTGGGTTTCAAGGACGGCACGGCCAACCCGGACACCGAAAGCGCTCGCGAGATGAACCGGTTGGTGTGGGTGGGCAAGGGCACGGACGAGCCGGACTGGGCGGTCGGCGGCAGCTACCAGGTGGTCCGGCTGATCCGCATGCTGGTGGAGTTCTGGGACCGTGTCTCGATCAGCGAGCAGGAGCGGATGTTCGGCCGCGCCCGCGACACGGGCGCTCCCCTCGACGGCCGGGCCGAGTTGGACACGCCCCGGTACGCCGACGACCCCCAGGGCGCCGTCATCCCCCTCGACGCGCACATACGGCTCGCCAACCCCCGTACCACCGCGACCGCCGAGCAGCGGATCCTGCGCCGCGCCTACAACTACGACCTGGGCGTGGACGGCAACGGCAACCTCGACATGGGCCTGCTGTTCTCCTGCTACCAGCAGGACCCGGTGCGCCAGTTCGAGACCGTGCAGCACCGCTTGGCCGGTGAACCCCTCACCGACTACATCTCCCCCTTCGGCGGCGGCTACTTCTTCGCCCTGCCCGGCGTACGGGACACGACCGACTGGTACGGGCGCGACCTGCTCGCCTGAACCTGTCCGGACAACTCCCCCGCCTTATGGGTCAATACCGGGTCAATCTTTGGCCTGGCTTCCCTGACCCGGTGTTCATCCACCCGCCACCGGCCTTCCGTCGAAGAGCCGCCCGGCAGGCGGAGCATCCCGGATCGTACGGCGCACCAGCGATCCGCCCGGAGGGTGAACGACCATGAGCAGCAGGGGAAGAGCAGCGATCCGAAGCCTGGGGGCGCTAACCGGCGCCGCGGCACTCACCGTCCTGGGCAGCAGTACGCCGGTCTGGGCGGCGGCGCCCGCCGGCCACCACAGCACCTCGTCGACGGCGACGCCGATCAAGCACGTGGTCGTGCTGTTCGACGAGAACATCTCCTTCGACCACTACTTCGCGACGTACCCGAAGGCCGCGAACACCGACGGCACCAAGTTCACGGCGTCGAAGAAGACCCCCAAGAACATCAACACCCTCGCGCACGCCGGGCTGTTGAAGAAGAACCCGAACCAGTACCTGCCCGAGCGGCTCACCCCGGCGCAGGCCCTGACCTGCGACCAGAACCACTCCTACGGGCCCGAGCAGTACGCGGCCGACGGTGGCAAGGCCGACCAGTACGTGCAGAACACCGAGGTCGACAAGTGCAGCGGCGGGCTCTTCGGCGAGCCCGGCCTGGTGATGGACTACTACGACGGCAACACCGTCACCGGCCTGTGGAACTACGCCCAGCAGTACGCCCTCAACGACACGTCGTACAGCTCGGTCTACGGCCCCTCCACGCCCGGCGCGCTCAACCTGGTCTCCGGCCAGACGCACGGCGTGATCTCCACGGACGCGGCCTCCGGCACCGAGCACCCGAAGCAGACGACGACGCCCGACTCGTACGCGGTGCAGTCGCCGAACGCCAAGGGTGTCGGCACGGTCATCAACGACCCGGACCCGGCCTACGACGACTGCTCCGACAAGGACCACACCGGCACCAGCGCGCTCGCGTCGATGCAGGGCAAGAACATCGGTGACCTGCTCAACTCCAAGAAGGTCAGCTGGGGTTGGTTCCAGGGCGGCTTCCGTCCGTCCACCGGCTGGGACGGCAAGCAGGGCGACTACGCCAAGTGCGACACCGCGCACGCCAACATCGGCGGCGCCTCCGCGCTGGACTACAGCCCGCACCACAACCCGTTCGAGTACTACAAGTCGACGTCGAATCCGCACCACTTGCCGCCGAAGAGCGTCGACGAGATCGGTCACAGCGGTCAGGCCAACCACAACTACGACCTGACCGACTTCTCCGCCGCCGTCAAGGCGGGCAAGCTCCCGTCGGTCAGCTTCCTGAAGGCCGGCGAGTACCAGGACGGCCACGCGGGCTACTCCGACCCGACCGACGAACAGCACTTCCTGGTCAACGAGATCAACGCCATCCAGAGCTCGCCGCAGTGGAGTTCGACCGCGATCGTCATCGCCTACGACGACTCCGACGGCTGGTACGACCACGCCACGATCACCCCGCGCAACGGCTCCAAAGACACCTCGGTCGGCTCCAACGGCAAGGCCACCGACAGCCCCGCCTGCCAGAAGGCGCCCAAGGCGTCCGGCGGTTACGCGGACCGCTGCGGCCCGGGCACCCGGCAGCCGCTGCTGATCGTCTCCCCGTACAGCAAGGTGAACAAGGTCGACCACACCCTCACCGACCAGGCGTCGATCATCCGCTTCGTCGAGGACAACTGGCACACCGGCCGCATCGGCGACCACTCCTTCGACGCCACGGCGGGCTCCCTGACCGGCATGTTCGACTTCCGGCACCCCAACGGCAAGCAGGTGCTGCTGAATTCGAACGGCTCGGTCAAGTCGATCCGGCCCATCCACCACGTCGCCCCGGTCTCCACGAGCATCACCCCGGGCCCGGCCTTCCAGAACACCGCGGTGTCCACGAACGCTTCGGGCTTCCCCGCCGTCCCGGTCGGCCTCGGCGTGGGCGGCCTGCTGGCGGCCGGCGCGACAGGCACGTACCTCACCCTGCGCCGCAGGCAGGGCACGACGGCCTGAGACCACCGGCACACGGATCAACTCCCGGGCCCCCGCGCCGACTTCGGAGCGGGGGCTTCAGCCGATCAGGCATACAGCCGCTCAGTCGACGACCGGTACCGAGGGCGCGTCCGGCGGCATGTTGAACGGTGTGACCACCTGGATCGCCGAGGGCAGTGACGGGCCGTCGTCGGGGAGTGCCTTGTGGGCGCGCATGATGATCTGGCAGGCGCGGCGCATGTCCTGGCGCAGGTCGTGGTGGAGGACCGCGGACAGCCGACGTTCGCGCAGCAGACGGGTGTTGTCGTGGTCGAGGTCGTGGGCGATGAAGACCGCGCACTCCCGGCCGAGCGCGTCGAAGGCGTCGAGGGTGGCGAGGTTGCCGCCGCCCGCGGAGTAGACCGCGATGATGTCGTCGTCCCGCTTGAGCGCCGCCAGGACGAGATCGTGCTGGGTGGCGTCCAGGCCGTCGCTGTCGGTCACCTCCACCAGGGCTCGCCTGGGATCGGCGAGCCGCATCGCGCTGCGGAAGCCCATCTCGCGCTCCTCCTCACCGCGGAAGGAGCCGCGGCTGATGGTGGTGAGCACGTTGCCGGGCCGCTTGCCGAGCCACTGGCCCAGGAGGTACGCGGCGGTGGCGCCGGCCGCGCGGTTGTCGATGCCGACGTACGCCAGGCGGGCGCTGTGGGGCAGGTCGGTCACCAGGGTGACGACGGGGATGCCGGCCGTGACCAGCCGGCCGACCGCGGCGGAGATCTCCGGCTCGTCGGGGGCCTTGAGGATCACGCCCTGGGTTCCGCGCTTCGCGATCTTGTCGAGGGTCGCGATGAGGTCCCCCGGCGCGCAGGTCTCGCGGAAGTGGAAGCGCGACCGCACGAGCGCGGGATGCAGGGAGGGCAACTCGGCCTCCAGGGCGTCCCGTACCGCGGTGGAGAACCGCTCCGGGGTCTGCATCACGATGTCCATCATGAAGCTGCGGCCCCCGAGCCGGACCTGGCTCTGCTGGCGGTCCAGGTCCTTGATGGCTTCCTGCACCTCCCTGATGGTGCTCTCCGTGACGTTGCCCCGCTGATTGAGGACGCGGTCGACCGTGGCCGTACTCAGTCCGGCCTGACGGGCGATTTCCCTGATCGGGTACGGGTGACGCATGAGTGATCCCCCAGACCGATGATGCATTCTTGATGTAGTCGTAGGCATTGAATGATGGGTTCAACCTCTCAAGACTGACAGAAAGGCACCGACGACGAAAGGATCCGGATGTCTCCCACAACCTCAGGGACGCGCACTTGGCTGACGGAGGCGGACTGCGATCTCGACGCGTTCCGCTCGCTCGTGGAGCAGGGCACCGACCCCGCCGACCATCCCTCGGCCGAGCGGATCGAGCGAGACGTCCCGCTCTACGACAGCGATCGGCTCCGCTCCCTGACGGCCTCGCCGGAGGGCCGCCGGGCCGTGCAGGGCGAATTGGTCCGGGCCCTGCTGGACGGACCCGGCATCGTGGTCCTCAAGGACGCCTTCCCGGACGCGGGTGTCGTGGACCGGACGTCGGAGGCCTTCCGGGCGCTGATCGAGGAGGAGCGCGCGAGCGGCCGGGCCCGCGGTGACCACTTCGCCGCGCCCGGCGCCAACGACCGGGTCTGGAACGCGCTGGACAAGGTGGCGCTGCGGGCACCCGAGGTGTTCGCCGACTACTACGCCAACGACGTACTGGAGCTGATCGCCGAGGCCTGGCTCGGCCCGGCCTACCAGGTCACCTCACAGGTCAACGTGGTCAACCCGGGCGGCAAGGCGCAGAACGTGCACCGGGACTACCACCTCGGCTTCCTCTCCCAGGAGCGCGCCGCGGCCTACCCGGCGCACGTCCACCGCCTCTCACCGGTGCTCACCCTCCAGGGCGCGGTGGCCCACTGCGACATGCCCGTGGAGTCCGGCCCGACGCTGTACCTGCCGCACTCGCAGAAGTTCGAGCCCGGCTATCTCGCCTGGCGACTCCCGCGTTTCGTCGACTACTTCGAGGACCACCACGTCCAACTCCCGCTGGAGAAGGGCGACGCCGTCCTCTTCAACCCGGCGCTCTTCCACGCGGCGGGCACCAACCGCTCGACGGACATCAGGCGCATGGCCAACCTGTTGCAGATCTCCTCGGCCTTCGGCCGCGCGATGGAGACCGTGGACCGCGAGTCGATGGCAGGCGCGCTCTTCCCGGTGCTGCTGCGCCGCAAGTCCGAGGGCGTCTCGGCCGACTGGCTGCGCCGGGTGGTCGCGGCGACCGCCGAGGGCTACCCGTTCCCCACCAACCTCGACCTCGATCCGCCGGTCGAGGGCCTCGCCCCGCCCGCCCAGGCGGACGTCCTGTGGCAGGCCGTGGCCGAGGACTGGGACCCCGAACGACTGCGCGCGGAGTTGCAGTCCGCGGCCAAGCGCCGACAGGGCTGAGGCGACCGGGAGCGAGCCGTACCTCGGCGGCGCATGCGTAGGTGCGGTGGGGACGACCGTGGTTTCGTCCCCACCGCGCCTGTGGCCTTACCTCACCAGCGCCGCAGCGGTCCGGAACGCCGCCGCGGCGGCCTCCCGCACCGGCAGCGCGCGGTGCGTTGCGGAAAGGATCTCCACTCCCCAGGGACCGCGGAAGCCGGCCGCACGGAGCGCGGCGACGACGCCGGGGAGGTCGAAGGAGCCCTCCCCGCACAGCCGACGGCGATGGACGGTGTCCTCGAAGAGCGTGCCCACGACGTCCGCGTCCGCGTCGTCGAGTTCCACGCCGACTATGCGCGATCCCGGTATCTCCGCCAGTTCGGCGGGCGGCGTGTGGGCGCGCTCGGTGTGCCAGGCGTCGATGATGAGCCCGCCCGCCGGGTGACCCGCCGCCTCGACGAGCCGGAGCCCGTCGTGCACGGTCCTCAGGTTGGACCAGGGCAGGGGCTCGACCCCGAGCCGGGCGCCCACCCCGTCGGCCTGCGCCGCCAGCACGGCGAACTCCTCGGCCCAGACGTCCAGGTCCCAGGGCTCGTCCGCCACGTCGGGGCCGATCTTGAAGGTGCGTGCGCCGAGCGCCTCGATGGCCCGCAGCATCCCGGTGCGGACGATGTCCGACGCGGCCCGCCGTGGCCCGTCGGCCCACCAGTCGGTGAGCAGCTCCAACTCGATGTGGTTGATCCCGTTGTCCGCGAAGAGCGACCGGACACCCGCGAGCCCGAACTCCCGCTCCGCCTCCACCAGGTCGACGTACAGCAGCCCGAACGCGGTGAATCCGGCATCCCGCGCCGCTTCCACGCGTTCCCGCAGGTTCAGCGGACTGCGCTGGTCCGCCCGGTCGGGAGCGGCGTCACCGGCGGTGGTCCAACACGTGGCCAGAAGTGCGTCAGAGGTCACTGCGCGACGCCGCGCAGCACCGCGCGCAGGTGCTCGGCGCTGGCCCACACGTCCTCGACCGGACCCTTGGCCGTGGGCTCCTCGGTCAGGATGGTGTCCTGTTCCAGGACGTACCAGCCGTCGTAGCCGCGTGCGCTGAGGTGGGTGACGATGGCCTCGACGTCCACGTCCCCGGCACCCAGCGGACGGTACATGCCCTGGCGCACGGCGTCGGTGTAGCTGAGCCGGCCGTCCTGGACCTTGGCGGCGAGGGAGGCGTCCACGTCCTTCATGTGGGTGTGGGCGATGCGCTCGGGCGCCTGCCGGGTGAGCTCGGCCGGGTCGGTGCCGCCGATGAGCAGGTGGCCGGTGTCGAGGCAGAGCGAGATCGCCGAGTGCTCCAGGACGCGCCGGACCTCGTCGCCGTTCTCGATCATCGTGCCGACGTGCGGGTGCAGGACTGCCCGTACGCCGCGCTCGGCTGCCAGCGCGGCGAGCCGGTCGAGGTTGGACAGCAACAGCTTCCAGCCGTCGGCGTCCAGCTCGGGGCGGGAGTCGTAGCCGTCCTGGCCGGTGACGGCCGACAGGACGAGCACCTCCGCCTTCGAGGCGTCGTAGCCCGCCAGGAGCTGCTCGGCCTCGGGCAGCGGGTCGTGCCCGGGCACGTGCAGCAGCAGCGGAGTGAAGCCGCCCACCGCGTGCAGGTCGTGATCGGCGAGGGTGCGGGCCATGGCGCCGGGCTCGGCGGGCAGGAAGCCCTCGGGGCCGAACTCGGTGGCGGACAGGCCGACCTCGCGCATTTCGTTCAGTACCCGCTCGGGCGTCAACTGGTAGCCCCAGCCCGGGACTTCGCACACACCCCAGGAGATGGGAGCGCCGGCGATCCGGTGGAGCGGTGAGGTGGTCATGCCGTGGCCTTTCGATGGGTCCGGTCGAGGCGTCGAACGCGGTGGCGGAAGGCCGGCTCGGGGTCGCACGCCAGGCCGTTCACCTGCCAGAAACGTTAGGTCGATCGCACGCCATTTCTGAAGGGCCGGAATCCATCATTAACCCGTCATTGAACACGTCTTTTTCCCGTCGCCGCCGTGGTCACCGGTACGGCGTCGTCGGGACCGTCCTCGAACCGTCGGAGCGCCCCTGGTCCGCGGCCCACGCGGAGAGAACCGTCATCGCCTCGTCCGAAGGTGACCCGGGATCGGCCAGGAACGTGAACAGCGTCTGGTCCGGATCGCCCGGGAAGGTCAACGCCTCGGTGTGGAGGGTGAGTCGGCCGACGATCGGGTGGCGCAGGACCTTCGTGTCGTGGCTGGGTTCGACCACCTTCTGCCCCGCCCACCAGCGCAGGAAGCGGTCGCTCTTGATGGACAGTTCGCCCACGAGTTCGGCGGTGCGGGTGTCGTCGGGATGGCGCGCGGCGTCCATCCGGAGCGTCCCGACGAAGATGGTGGCGACCTTCTCCCAGTCGTCCGCGAAGAGCGACCGCGCGGCCTCGTCGAGCATCACCCAGCGCACGGCGTTCCGCTCCCGGACGGGCATCGCGTCGAAGTCGGCGAGCAGTGCGCGGGCCATCCGGTTGCTCGCCAGGATGTCGGTGCGCCGTCCCAGCACGAAGGCCGGGGTGTCCCCGAGCCGGGCCAGCAGCGCGTGCACCCCGGGCCGTACCTTCTGCACGCTACGGGAGGTGCGGCGCCGCCCGCCGGCCGGTCGGCGGGCGACCGTGTGCAGGTAGCTGCGCTCGGCCGGGTCGAGTTGCAGGGCGTTGGCGAGGGCGTCGAGGACCGAGTCCGAGGGCGTGATGGGCCTGCCCTGCTCCAGACGCGTGTAGTAGTCCACGCTGACGCCCGCCAGCGCCGCCAGTTCCTCCCGACGCAGTCCGGGGACCCGGCGCGGGGTCGCGTCGTGAATGCCGAGCCGCTGCGGATCGATCGCCGCGCGCCGCGCGCGCAGGAAGTCGCCGAGGTCTTCGTTCCGCTCCATGCACCCATGGTCGCGCGAGCCGGCGGACCGTGCCGCAACGAAGGTGGCCCTCCGCGTCCCAGGAAGCGGAGGGCCGCTTCCAAGGCCTTCGCGGCCCTGCCCCGGCGGTTGGCTTGAGAAGAGAAACACCGCGGCGGATCACCGCCCCGGCGCCCCCTTCCACCTCACCCCGCCGTGTCTGTCGCACGGCTCACCACAGGGAGTCCCCGACATGCCTTCCACCTGGCTCATCACCGGCGCGACCTCGGGCTTCGGCCGTCTGGTCGCCGACCGCGCGCTCGCCGCCGACGCCCATGTGATCGCGGTCGGCCGCCGCAGCGACCGACTCGCCGACCTGGCCGACAGCGCTCCGCACGGGCGGGTCACCACGGTCCCGCTGGACATCACCGCGCCGGACGCGGAGGAGGTCCTGACCGACGTCGTACGTGCGGCGGGAGGCCGGCTGGACGTCCTGGTGAACAACGCGGGCTACGGGCTCTTCGGCGCCGTCGAGCAGATCGACGCCGCCGAGGCCCGCGCGATCTTCGACACCAACGTGCTGGCCAACCTCGCCGTCCTGCGGGCCACGCTCCCCGCCCTGCGGGCCGCCCATGGCCGGGTCGTACAGATCTCGTCCCTCATCGGCCAGTTCGCCTGGCCCTCCTCGGGCCTGTACTCGGCGTCCAAGGGCGCGGTCGAACTGATCGGCGAGGCCCTCGCCCACGAACTGGCCCCCACCGGCGTCAAGGTCACCATCGTCGAACCGGGCACCTTCGCCACCGAGTTCGCCACCAGCCTGCACGTCGTCGCCCCGGACGACGTCTACGCGCCGACCGTCGGCAAGTTCCTCACCGACTTCTCCGAACTGCCGCCCGAGGCCTTCGGCGACCCCGACACCGTGGCCGACGCGATCATCGCGGTCACGGCACTGGACGAGCCGCCCCTGCGCCTGGCCGTGGGCGCGGACGCGATCGAGAACATCCGGGCCTCGCTCCGCTCCCGCCTGGCCGAACTCGACCGCTGGGAGTCCTTCCCGCGCGTACCGGTCGGCCAGGGCACCTGACATCACGGCGCCCGTCCGGACATGACCGAGGGGCGGTGTCGGATTCCTCCGACACCGCCCCTGATCTGCGACTCCTTCGAGTCGGGACGACAGGATTTGAACCTGCGACCCCTTGACCCCCAGTCAAGTGCGCTACCAAGCTGCGCCACGTCCCGGTGCCCGTCTGACCTGGGGTTTCCCCCGGCCGAACACGCATGGAAACAATACCGCACTCGGGTCGGTGGTCGCGCACGCCTTTTGTCCTGCCCGACGTCCACGCTGTCCTGCCCGACGTCCGCGCCGTCCTGCCCGACGTCCGCGCCGCCCCGTCACCCCGGCTGCGGGCACTCCCGCTCGGGTGCCGCCCGCAGGCCCGACCCCGCCTTCGGCGCGTCCGCGCGGACCAGGTCGCGGATCGCCGGTACGGCGAGGAGGGCGACCGGGATGGCGAGACTGACGGCGCCCGCGACGAGGAGGACCTGGTCGGCGCCGAGTGCCGAGGCGGCGGGGCCGGCGAGGGCCTGGCCGACCGGCATCATCGCGAGGGAGCCGGCCACGTCGTACGCGTGGATGCGGTTGAGGACGTCGGACGGGACCTGCGTCTGCACACTGGTCGCCCACATCACGCCCCAGAACGACATCCCGGCCCCGGCGACGGCCGCGCCGACCGCCAAGGCGGGAACGCCGAGGCCGGCCCCGACGGCCGCCGGGAAGCCCGCGAAGAGGAACAGGGAGACCGCGCCGGCGCGCAGCATGCGCCTCGGTCTCAGCCGCAGGGCGAGCAGGCCGCCGACGACCGTGCCCGCGCCGAGGGCGGAGTTGACCAGGCCGTAGGCGCGCGGACCGTGCTGCTGCACCACCTCCGTCGCCACCAGCGGAACCGACGGCCCCCACACCGCGATCATGTACACGCACCAGATCGCGATCACGCCCCACAGCCACGTCCGCGACCTGAACTCCCGCCAACCCTCGACCAGATCGGCCCGGAAGGCGCTTCCGCGGTGTTCGGTCGGTTCGCTGTCGGGGGTGAGCGGCGGCAGCCGGAGCAGCAGCAGACACAGCGCGCTGACCGCGTACGTGGCGGCGTGGGCGGCGAAGACACCGCCGGGCGAGGCGAAGCCGACCAGCAGGCCCGCGGCGGCGGGGCCGCCGAGTTGGGCGGCGGACTCGGCGATACGGATCGCGCCGTTGGCGCCCTGGATGTCGGAGGCGAGCCGGGGCACCGTGCTCGCCACGCCGGGCTGGAAGACGGCTCCCGCGATGCCGTTGGCGAAGCCGATCGCGCAGATCTCCCACAGGACGACGTGGCCGGAGTAGAAGAGCACGGCCGCGAGTGTCTGGGTGCCGAGGCGCACCAGATCCGCGCCGATCATCAGCTTCCGGGTGTC
Organism: Streptomyces sp. NPDC088794; assembly: GCF_044750545.1. Taxonomy (NCBI): domain Bacteria; kingdom Bacillati; phylum Actinomycetota; class Actinomycetes; order Kitasatosporales; family Streptomycetaceae; genus Streptomyces; species Streptomyces sp. NPDC088794. The sequence continues at coordinate 701,961 of NZ_JBIVKB010000001.1, forward strand.
GAACCGGTCGGCGATGACCCCGCCGAAGACGACGAGCCCGGCGAAGGCGGCGACCGTCGAGGCCATCGCCAGACCGACCGCGCCCACCCCGTACCCGTGCTGGAGCAGCCCCGCCGCGAGGGCGACGGGCAGCATGGTGTCACCGAGCCTGGCCATGGCCCGGGCGACGAAGAACAGCGCGAAGTCCCGCGACCACACGGGCCGTTGCCCCCGAGCCCCCGCGGACCGATCCGGCGGACCGGCCGCCCCCGGCGAACCCGTTCCCCCCGTCGGATCCGCCGCCGACCCCGGATGTGACGACATCCCTGCCATCCCCTCGCGTCTCCCGCCCCGCTCGTCACGAACAACCTCGGATCATGCCACGCGGCACCGACAACGCCCGAGGGGATTTCAGTCCGTGGCCGGCCGCCCCAACTCGGGGTAGGAGTCGAGCAGACGGGTCGGGGCCGCCTGGCGCCAGGAGTCGGCGAGGATGTCGTGCAGTTCGCCCTCGTCCTCCAGCGCGGACAACCGCACCCGCACCCACGCGAACTGCGCCTCGTGGTCGGCGATCCAGAACTTCTCCGGCTCGGCGAGGGCCAGTTCGTCGCGCTCCTCCTTGGGGCAGCGCACGGCGATGGAGGTCTCGTCCTCGGGCACTGTGGCGAACATCTTTCCCGCGACCCGGAACGTGGGCATGTTCCAGGCGATCTTCTCCGTCGTGTCCGGCAGAGCAAGGGCGACACGGCGTACGTCTTCGGCGTCCGGCATGCCTCGCACCGTAGCGCCTCCCACTGACAACCACCTGGTGAGAGCACCGCTCCGCGTAAGTCGCGGCTCCCAAGTCGCAGCGCTCAAGTCGCAGCGGTTACGCCCGCCCCCAACCGCTTGTAGTAGATCGACGTCGGCCGCAGCACCCCGCCGGGGTCCGCCGCGTAGTCCGGGATCGCGCCGATCCTGGTCCAACCCGCCCCTCCGTAGAGCCGTTCGGCGAGGCTGTCGGTCTCGGTGTCCAGGTGGAGAAGGGTGATGCCGGACGCGGCGGCAGCCTCCTCGGCGGTACTGAGGAGGGTGCGGCCGAGGCCCTGTCCGCGGGCGTCCCGGTGCACCATCAGCTTGACCAGTTCGGCCCGGTGACGGCTGTTGGGCTTGCCCGGGAAGGCGAGGCTCACGGTGCCGACGACCCGGTCCCCGTCCTGAGCGGCCCACACGGCGAGTTGCCCGGCGGCCACGCCCGCCGCCCGCTCCTCCCACCAGGCAAGCGCCTCCGCGCGACCGAGCGGCGCGAGGAACCCGACGGAGGCGCCACCGTCCACGGTGTCGACCAGCAACTCGGCCAACTCCCGCACCCTCGCGGACAGTTCACCACTACCAAGTCTCTGCACGATCACGGCATCACCACCGCCAGGACGTACCGCACGTCCACATCGCCCGCGCACCGGAACCGGGTCGGCCCCCACACCCGCAACCGCAGACAGTCCCCGGTCTCGAGGTGGTGCGTCACCTCATGCGCCGTCACGTCGAGCGCCCCTTCCAGCACCCAGATGTGCTGCTCCAGACCGGGCACGGGCGGCCGGTCGTACGCGAGGTCGGCGCCCACCGCCAGCCGTCCCTCGACGAGTTCGCCGCGCAGCCCGGCATGCGGCGGGGACACGGACCGGCGTACGAAACCGGAGGCCCTGTCCTGCCACACCGGTTGCTCGGCGGCCCGCAACAGCAGCGCGGGCTCGGACTCGACCTCACTGAGCAGCTGGGACATGGTCCGGCCGTAGACGTTGCAGAGGCGGTTGAGCAGAGAGGCGGTCGGGCTGATCTCCGCGCGCTCGGCCCGGGACAGCGTTGACTTGCTGACCCCGCTGCGCTCCGCCAACTCCCCCAGGGACCAACCGCGTTCGGCCCGCAGTTCGGCCAGTCGAGCACCGAGCCGGGCGTCGACGGCGTCCAGGGTCGCTTCATCGAGCTGTTTCATATCCGGGAAGGTATCCCGAATATGAAACAGGCAGGTTACGTACGGCTCACTCCCGAGCCGCTTCCCCGAGCGCGTCCAGCACCGGCCTGATCAGCGGATGCTCCTCCGCCCCCCGGCGCACGGCCGCGAAGACCCGACGCGTGGGCGCGACCCCGTCGACGGGCCGGACGACCACACCCGCGAGGTCCATGCCGATCAGCGCCGAGCGCGGTACGAGGGCGACGCCCGCGCCGGCCGAGGCCAGGGCGACGACCGCGCGGAAGTCGTCCGAGGAGTGTTCGAGCCGGGGCTGGAAGCCGGCGTTCTCGCAGGCGAGGACCACCACGTCGTGGCAGGGGTTGCCCGGGTAGGGGCCGATCCACGCGTCCTTGGCCAGCTCCGCGAGCGGCACCTCGGCGGCGTCGGCCAGGTGGTGCGAGACCGGCACGACGGCGTCGAAGGGCTCGGCGTACAGCGCCACGTGGGTCAGCCGGGGGTCGTCGGCGGCCGGCGCCCCGCGATACTCCACGGCGACCGCCACGTCGACCTGCCGGTCGAGGACCATCGGAAGGCTGGCGTCGCCCTCCGCGTCCTGGACCCGGATCCGGATGCCGGGCGCGGTCGAGGCGAGCCAGGCCAGGGCCGGCGCCACGACCAGGGCGATACCGGTCGCGAAGGAGGCGACGGTGACCGTCCCGGCCGCGCCCGAGCTGTACGCGGCGAGCTCGGCCTCGGCCCGCTCCAGCTGGGCGAGGACGGCGTTGGTGTGGCCGAGCAGGATCTCGCCGGCGGCGGTGAGACGTACACCCTTGGCCCCGCGCTCGACCAGGCGGTGGCCCGTCTCCTGCTCCAGCGCGGCGAGCTGTTGCGAGACGGCGGAGGGGGTGAGGTACAGCGCGGCGGCAGCCGCCGTCACCGTGCGATGGTCGGCCACCGCCCGGAGGATGTGGAGCCGCCGCGCTTCGATCATGGGATCGATTGTCTCAAACGCGCCGCTCGAACCTGGCACGCGCGGGGACCCGATCCCTCTCTCCCCAGCCCGGCCTCGACCCGGCTCAGCCTTGTTCGGCCTCCAGCCCCGCCTCAGCCCTGCTCGGCCCCAGTCGCGCCTCAGCCAAGCCTGCCCTCCAACCCCGCCTCAGCCCGGCTCGACCCCAGCCGAGCCTCAACCCAGCCCGCTACCCAACCCCGCCTCAGCCCCGCTCGCTCTCCAGTTCCGCCTCAGCCCTGCTCGGTCTCCAGCTCCGCCCGAGCCGCCACGAACGCCTCCACCGCGCGGTTCACGTCCTCCGTGGAGTGCGCCGCCGACAGCTGGACGCGGATCCGAGCCTGGCCCTGCGGCACCACCGGGTAGGAGAAGCCGATCACGTAGACGCCCCGCTCCAGGAGCAGCTCCGCGAGGCGGCCCGCCTTGGTCGCGTCGCCGATCATCACGGGGGCGATGGCGTGGTCGCCGGGGAGGATCTCGAAGCCCTCCTCGGTCATCCGGCGCCGGAACAGCGCGGTGTTCTCACGGAGCCGGACGCGCAGGTCGTCGGCCGACTCCAGCAGGTCGAGCACCTTGAGGGAGGCCGCCGCGATCACGGGGGCGAGGGTGTTGGAGAAGAGGTACGGGCGCGAGCGCTGACGCAGCAGGGCGACGATCTCGGCGCGGGCGGCGACGTAACCGCCGGAGGCGCCGCCGAGGGCCTTGCCCAGGGTGCCGGTGATGATGTCGACGCGGTCCATGACGCCGTGCAGCTCGGGGGTGCCACGGCCGCCGGGGCCGACGAAGCCGACGGCGTGCGAGTCGTCGACCATGACCATGGCGTCGTAGCGGTCGGCGAGGTCGCAGATCTCGCGCAGCGGGGCCACGTACCCGTCCATCGAGAACACGCCGTCGGTGACGATCAGCCGCCGTCGCGCGTCGGACGCGTCCTTCAACTGCCGTTCCAGGTCGGCCAGATCGCGGTTGGCGTAGCGGAAGCGGCGGGCCTTGGACAGGCGGATGCCGTCGATGATCGAGGCGTGGTTGAGGGCGTCGGAGATCACCGCGTCCTCGGGGCCGAGCAGCGTCTCGAAGACACCGCCGTTGGCGTCGAAGCAGGAGGAGTAGAGGATCGCGTCCTCCTGGCCGAGGAAGGCCGACAGACGGGCCTCCAGCTCCTTGTGCACCTCCTGCGTACCGCAGATGAAGCGCACGGACGCCATGCCGTAGCCCCAGCGGTCCAGCGCCTCATGGGCGGCGGCGACGACCTCGGGGTGGTCGGCGAGGCCGAGGTAGTTGTTGGCGCAGAAGTTCAGGACCTCGCCGGGGCGGCCGCCCGCGGTGACGTTCACGGTCGCGGACTGCGGGCTGCCGATCACGCGCTCGGGCTTGTGCAGACCGGCGGCGCGGATCTCGTCGAGGGTGGTGCGGAGGTCGTCGCGCACGGAGTCGAACATGGGGGAAGCTCCTGAGAATGCCGTAGCCGAAAGGGAGTTGCGCGCTCGGTGCGGAGTCACACGGTCCAGTCGAGGATGACCTTGCCGCCACGGCCGCTGGCCGCGTCGGCGAACGCCGCCTCGAAGTCGCGGTAGCCGTACCGGCCGGTGATCACGGGGGTGAGGTCGAGGCCACCCTCCAGGAGCACCGACATCGCGTACCAGGTCTCGTACATCTCACGACCGTAGATGCCCTTGATGGTGATCATCGAGGTGACGATCCGGGCCCAGTCGACCGGGAACTCCTCGGACGGCAGGCCGAGCATGGCGATGCGGCCGCCGTGCGTCATGTTCGCGATCATGTCGCGCATGGCCTCGGGGCGGCCGGACATCTCCAGGCCGATGTCGAAGCCCTCGCGCAGGCCCAACTCCCGCTGTCCGTCGGCGATCGACGCGTCGGAGACGTTCAGGGCGAGACTCGCGCCGATCTTGCGGGCCAGGTCGAGACGTTCCTCGCTGACGTCGGTGATCACCACGCTGCGCGCGCCGGCGTGCCGGGCGACGGCCGCCGCCATCAGGCCGATGGGTCCGGCGCCGGTGATCAGGACGTCCTCGCCGACCAGCGGGAAGGACAGCGCGGTGTGCACGGCGTTGCCGAACGGGTCGAAGATCGCGGCGACGTCGAGGTCCACGGGGACGCGGTGCACCCACACGTTGGACGCGGGCAGCACGACGTACTCCGCGAAGGCCCCGTCCCGGCCGACGCCGAGCCCGACCGTGGCCCGGCACAGGTGACGCCGTCCGGCCAGGCAGTTGCGGCACTTCCCGCACACCAGGTGGCCCTCGCCGCTGACCCGGGCGCCGAGGGCGATGTCGGTGACGCCCGGACCCGTCTCGACGACCTCGCCGACGAACTCGTGCCCGATCACGAGCGGGGTACGGATCGCCTGCTGCGCCCACCCGTCCCAGGACCGGATGTGCAGGTCGGTGCCGCAGATGCCGGTGCGCAGCACCTTGATCAGTACGTCACCGGGCCCGACGGTGGGCTCCGGGACGTCCACGAGCGCGAGCCCGGGCTCCGCCTTCTCCTTGACCAGCGCCTTCAACGCTACGGCTCCTGTGGGTGAGGTCCCGGGCGCGGGCATGCCGAACGAGCCCGTTCCGGGGGAGGGGTGGATTCTGCTGGCAAATCTGCCCCACCGGAGCGCCCGGGTCCATCGAGGTTTTCTTAAGCGGTGCCGCAGCTCTTCTTCACACCTGTCACCCGTCCAGCCGCGAGACCTGGTAGTGCGCGATGTACCAGCCCTCCCCCAGCCGCCGCACCAGCACGGCGAGCTTGACGTCGACCGGCGGCCGGTCGGTGAACGTGAACTCCGTGTCCAGATAGCCGAGTACGAGGTCGTCGGCGTACCGCCGCGTCTCCAGGATCCGGTAGGCGGCCTTCATCCCGAGGGGCTGCGAGGCGTAGTACTCGGCGACACCCGGTCGGCCGACGCCGTACGGGTGCAGTCCCTGGAAGATCGCGTCCTCGGTGAAGAGCCGGGCCACGTCCTCCGGTTGGTGGGCGTCGACGGCCGCCTGCCAGGCGTCGAGGACACCGCGCAGGATCAGTGCGTCGTCGTTCGTGCTGTTCATGTCCATTGACCTTTCTCAGTGACCGGTGGCCGGTGACCAGTGACCGGTGTCCTGCCGACCCGCGCCTCAGTGACCCGCGCTCATACCGCCGTCGACGTGCAGGATCTCGCCCGTGACGTACGGCGCGGCCTCCAGGTAGAGCACGGCGTCGACCACGTCGCTCACTTCACCCATCCGGCCGACCGGGTGCAGGGCGGCGAGGAAGTCGTGGGTCTCCGCGGAGTGCATGGGGGTCTTGATGGTGCCGGGCGAGACGGCGTTGACGCGGATGCCACGGGTGGCGTACTCGATGGCGAGGGACTTGGTGGCGGACTGCAGGCCGCCCTTGGTCAACGAGGCGAGCACGGACGGCACTCGGGCGTCCGCGTTGTCGACCAGGCTGGTGGTGACGTTGACGACGTGGCCGCCGCCCTGGGCGAGCAGGTGCGGGACGGCGAGCTGCGTGAGGTGGAAGAAGCCGGACAGGTTGATGCCGGCCACGGCCGCGTAGTCCTCGGGCGTGTAGTCCGTGAAGGGCTTGGCGACGAAGACGCCGGCGTTGTTCACGACGGTGTCGACCCGTCCGAACCGCTCGACGGCGGCGGCGATCACGCGCTCGGCGGTGGCCGGGTCGGCGATGTCGCCCCGGACGGTGAGGACGTCGGCGTCGTCGAGGGGCTCGATCGTGCGCGAGGTGGCGACGACCGCGTACCCGAGCTTGCGGTAGCCCTCGACGAGGGCGGCGCCGATGCCCTGCGAGGCACCGGTGATGATCGCGACCTTCTGATCCTGAGTGCTGGTGCTCATGGTGCTCTCCTCCGAAACAGTGGGACCGATCCACTAGACGACCGGTCGACTATTTAGAAGCTAGAGCGGTCCACCGGCATCCGGAAGGACCTGCTCAGGACCCCTTTCCTCCCGTCTGGAAGGCACAGGCTCCCAGCGTGGATCGGCGGGAGAGCGCGTGCGGTCAGCCGGTGGGCGTGCCCGGTCAGCCGGGCAGCGCGTACGGATCGTCTGCTGGCAGCCACGCGTCCGGGGCGTGGATGCCGAGGTCGCCGACGCCCTCGCACAGGGCCTCGACCACGGCGAGCACCCCTTCGCGCTGCTCGCTCTCGCGGCTGACGACCGACCAGGTCCAGTACACCCTCGGCCCGACGACCTCGCGTCGGACCAGGTTGGGCGGCAGCGGATCGGTCTGCCCCTTGGGCGAGTTGACGACCGGACGGCTGCACCGGCGGACGTGCTCGAAGAAGGCCGGGCCGGTGATCGCCCCGTCGGAGATGCGCACCGCGCGGGCCCCCGTGGCCCGTGTGAGCTCCTCGGCGTACACGTTCCAGGACGCCCAGGAGGTGACGTCGTCGTCGACGAGGACGTCGGTGTCCCGGGCGGACACGTCTGCCGTGTCGTTGCCGGTCGAGACGGCGTAGAGCCGGTCGGCGCCGATCAGTCGGGCCCGCAGTCCGAGCCGCTTCACGTCCTCGGTGCGGACCCAGCACACGGCGAGGTCCAGGCTGCCGTCGGCGACCCGGGCGGCCTGGGTGTGGGAGGGGGCGACCCAGGCGTCGATGTGCACCCGGGCCACCGAGGCGGTACGCCGGGTCAGGTCCGACGGGAGCCAGTTGACGTAGCCGAGCCGTACCGATTCGGAGTCGGAGAGGCGGCCGGCGCGGCGCTTGAGGTCCTCGGCCCGTTCCAGGAGGTCACGGGTGTGCGGGAGGAGGGCGGCGCCCGCCGGGGTGAGGGAGACGGACCGGCGGTCCCGGTCGAACAGCCGTACACCCAGGTCCCGTTCGAGCGCCTTGATCTGTTGGGAGAGCGAGGGCCCGGCGATCAACAGCCGCTCGGCGGCCCGGCCGAAGTTCAGCTCCTCGGCGACGGCGACGAAGTACCGCAACTGGCGCAGCTCCACGCCCGTCATGGTACGCGGCCACTGGGAGCCTGTGTCTACCAGCAGTGAGGAAGTCCGTCGTGGCGCCGGGCCGGTGCCGGGCCCAGGATGAACGTATGCCGGCCCCGCGGCTCAGGACCGCGGACACCGCCCGAACGGAGAGACGCCATGCGTGAGTTCCTGGTCGAGATCACCACGACCGTGCCGGAGGGCACCCCTCAGGAGGAGGTCGCCGCACGCCGTGCCGCCGAGGCGGTCCGGGCGAAGGAGCTGGCGGCGACCGGGCAGCTTGTGCGGCTGTGGCGTCCGGTGGGCGAGCGGCGCAGTGTGGGTGTGTGGCGGGCCGCCGACGAGGCGGAGCTGCGCGAGAAGGTGCTGGGCACGCTGCCGTTGCACGCGTGGATGACGTTCGTCGTCACCCCGCTCGAATCCCACCCCAACGACCCGGGCCGGGCCGACAGCACGCGATGACGGCACCGGCTCTCCCGCCCGCCGGCCTCCCCTCCCCCTGGCCCCACGTCCTGCGGACCGCCACCGCGCTGGCGGCCGCGATGGGCGTCGGCCGCTTCGTCTACACGCCGATCCTGCCCCTGATGCACGCCCAGGCGGGCCTCTCGGCAGGCGCCGGCGCGAACCTGGCGACCGCCAACTACGTGGGCTACCTCATCGGCGCGCTCGCGGGCACCCTGGCGCCCGCCCTGGTCCGGTCACGGGCCGTCCTGCGCGGCTCTCTGCTCCTGCTCACCGGCACGCTCGCCGCGATGCCGGTCACGCACGGCCCCGCCGTGTGGGGCGTGCTGCGGCTGCTGGCCGGGGTGGCGAGCGCGTTGGTCTTCGTGATCGCGGTGAACGCGCTGCTGAACCACCTGCGCGACCACCCCGCGCACCTGCCGGGCTGGGCGTTCGGCGGGGTGGGGACCGGCATCGCGCTGTCCGGCGTGCTGGTCCTGGTCCTGCGGTCGGTCGCCGACTGGCGGGCGGCCTGGTGGGCCTCGGCCGCGCTCGCGGCGCTGTTCGCCGCGGGTGCGTGGAATCTGCGACCGCCCGAGGCCGCCCCGCGCTCCTCGGCGCCGGCGACCCGCACGCACCGCTGGTTCGGCGCGCTGTTCGTGAGTTACGCCCTGGAGGGCGTCGGCTACATCGTGGCCGGCACCTTCCTGGTCGCCGCGATCGCGCAGGGCTCCCCCGGCTGGATCGGCAGCGGCGCCTGGGTGCTGGTGGGGCTGGCCGCCGTACCGTCCTCGGCGTTGTGGGCGCGGCTCGGGCGCCGCTGGTCACGGCCCGATCTGCTGCTGGCGGCGCTGGTGATCCAGGCGGTCGGCATCGCGCTGCCCGCGCTGGTGGGTGGGGTGGGGGCCGCGCTGGTCTCCGCGGTGCTGTTCGGCGCGACCTTCCTCGGTGTCAGCACCCTCGCGCTGGCCACCGGCGCCGAGCTGCGGTTCCCCCGCTCGGTCGCGCTGCTGACCGCCGGCTACTCGGTCGGCCAGATCCTGGGCCCGCTGGTCGTGTCCCCGCTGCTCGGGCACGGCTACCGGTCCGCCCTGCTGCTCGGCGCCCTGGTGGTGCTCGCCGCGGCGGGGGCCGCCGCCGTGCTGCGGATCGGGTTCCCGCACCACATGGTCGTAGTACGCCACACGATGCCCGATCGGCGGCGAGAATCGACGCGGGACGATCGATCCGAGGCAGCCGGCCCCGGTGTCGTCGCCCCGCACCCGCCCGACTGACCTGGAGTCACTCATGAACACCGCCCGGGACCTCGTCATCGTCGCCGTCGACACGGCACCCGACCATCCGCTGGAGCGGGGGGACCTGTCGCTCGCGCTCGCCGGGGCCGAGGTGCTCGACCTCCTCGACGCCGGTGCCGTCTCGGTCGACGGCGACCGTCTCGTGCCCGACACCGGGACGAGGACGGGCGACCGCCTGCTCGACGAGGCCGCCGAGCAGCTCGTACGGCAGGAACCGTACGAGTCGGTCGAGGACTGGCTGTGGCGCCGGGGACGCGGGCTGTCCGCGGCCTATGTGACCGAGCTGGAGAAGGAGGGGCTGACCGCGAAGCCGCGCGGACTGCGCAATCCGCTGCGCGCCGTGCCCACCGAGCTGGTCGACTCGCCCGACCGGCGCCGCGCCGAGGAGCGCTGGGCCGCGGGCGAGCCCGTCCTTGTCACCCTGGCGTCCGCCGCCGGCTTCGGTGACGAGCCGGCCGAGGACTCCGAGGACATCACCGAGGACGCGGTCACCGCGGTGCTCGCGGCCGTCGGCGACGCCGTGATGGAGCTGGAGGCGGTGCGGCAGCGGAAGCAGATCACGGACGCGGCCTACGACAACATCTGGCGCGGCATGTAGAGAACGTCAGCGGGATGCAGCAGGCGTCAGTGGGCGCCCAGCAGGGCCAGGCAGTTCTGCCACAGCGGGCTCAGTCGCTCCGTGCTGTTGTACAGCTTGGCGAACATGACCTGGCCCTCCAGCTGGGCCACCACGGCCCGGGCCGCCTGGTGCGGGTCGGTGACGGCCACCTCCCCGCGGTCGCGGGCCTCGGCGACGACGGCCTCGACCATGTCGACCTGGACGTCGAAGATCTCCTGGAGGCGCTCGCGGACGGGCTCGGTCTGGTTGCTCAGCTCAAGGGTCAGGTTCCCGAACAGACAGCCCGAGACGGTCCCGCAGCCCTGCTGCACGGCGCGCTGCCCGGCCTCGGTCTCCTCGAACAACTGCCGCAGCCGCGCCAGCGGTTCGCCGTCGCCGCCCAGTATCCGGGTCCAGTCCCGGCGCTGGCCCGCCCAGTGCTCGTCGACCACGGCGAGGGCGAGGGCCTCCTTGGACTCGAAGAAGTAGTAGAAGCTCCCCTTCGGCACCCCGGCGGCCTTGCAGATCTCGGCCACGCCGAGCGCCGAGTACCCGCGGCTCTCGATGAGCGTGCGCGCGGCCCCGAGGATCTTCTCCCTGGCATCACTGGTGCGTCCCACAGCTTCGAGTGTACGTAGGTACTAGACCGGTCGGCTAGTGGCCGGCCGCCGACGCTCACAGCGTGGGCAGCCCGTCCGCCTCCCGGCGTTCCAGCCGGGCGACCAGATCCGCCGCCGTCGCCTTGATGGTCTCCAGGCCCGGCTTCCCCCAGGGCCGCGGCTCGATGTCGACCACGCACACCGTGCCCAGCACCATCCCGGTGCTGTCGATGAGCGGTGCGCCCAGATAGGAGCGGATGCCGAACTCGTCGACGACCGGGTTGCCGGCGAACCGCGGGTAGTCGCACACGTCCTCCAGGACCAGCGCCTTGCGCCGGACCACCACATGGGGGCAGAAGCCGTGGTCGCGCTCCAGCCGGCGGCCGAGCTCCGGCTTCTCCTTGTCGCCCTCGGGCACGGGCGGACGGACGGCCGGCACGTGCAGGCCCGCGAAGAACTGCCGCTGTTCATCGATGAAGTTGACCATGGCGTACGGCGCGCCGATGTGCTCGGCGAGCCGGTCCGCGTAGGCGTCCAGAGCCGGATCCGGCTGCTCACCGAGACCGAGACGGCGCAGTCGCTCGGTCCTGGCGGGCGCCTCTTTGTCCTCGGGAGTGAGCAGCAGACGACCGGCCGGGCGCACCGGGTCGTACCTCATGGGCGGGCTCCGTCGCGGTGGACGTGGTTCATGCAGGGGCTCCGTGGCGGGCATGGCGGTATCACCTGTGGACACCGTGGATCGGCGCGTGCGTGGGTGCGTGGGCGATGAGATGGCGTACGAGGGTCAGCAGGGTCTGGACGCCGGAACTGGAGATCCGCGCGTCGCAGCGCACGATCGGGACCTCCGGCGAGAGGTCGATGGCGGCCCGGACCTCCTCGGGGTCGTAGCGGTAGGCGCCGTCGAACTCGTTGATCGCGACGATGAAGCCGAGGCCGCGCTGTTCGAAGAAGTCGACCGCCGCGAAGCACTCCTCCAGGCGGCGGGTGTCGGCGAGGATGACCGCGCCGAGCGCACCCTCGGAGAGTTCGTCCCACATGAACCAGAACCGCTCCTGTCCGGGGGTGCCGAACAGATACAGGACGTGTTCGGGGTCGAGGGTGATGCGGCCGAAGTCCATGGCCACGGTGGTCTCGATCTTGTTCTCGATCCCGTCGAGGCTGTCGGTCGCGGCGCTGACGGTGGTGAGCAACTCCTCCGTGCTGAGCGGCGCGATCTCGCTCACCGCGCCGACGAAGGTCGTCTTGCCCACCCCGAACCCGCCCGCGACGAGGATCTTCAGTGCGGTGGGGAACGGGTCAGAGCTGTCGTCGTAGTCCATCGAGCACTGCCTCCAGTAGGGCCCGGTCAGTGGGAAATTCGTGGAACACGGGGGGCTTGGTGGTCAGCGCCCCGCAGTCGACGAGGTCCGACAGCAGCACCTTGGTGACCACCGCCGGCAGCTTCAGATGGGCGGCCACCTCGGCCACCGGGACGGGCGCGCGGCACAGGTCGAGCGCCTGCGCGTGCTCGGGGCCGAGATAGCCGAGGGGGGTGGCTCCGGTGGCCATCACCTGCGACAGCAGGTCGAGGGCGATGGTGGGCCGGGTGCGGCCGTTGCTGACGGTGAAGGGGCGCACCAGCCGACCGGCCGCGTCGTCGAGCCAGGGCCCGTCGCCGGCCGCCGCCACGCTCAAGGCCTCATCGCCGGGGGTTCGACCGCGTGCTGCCTCGGCGCGGTCATCAGGTAGGGGCGCACGCTCTTGACGAGCATCGCCATCTCGTAGCCGAGCACCGCCGCGTCGGCCTCGCGTCCCGCGAGGACGGCGAGACAGGTGCCGGATCCGGCCGTGGTCACGAACAGCAGGGTCGAGTCGAGTTCGACGACGACCTGGCGGACGTCCCCGCCGTCGCCGAACCGGACTCCGGCGCTGCGGCCGAGGGAGTACAGCCCCGAGGCCAGTGCGGCCATGTGGTCGGCGCTGTCCGCGTCGAGGCCGTGAACCGACTTCACGAGCCCGTCGCAGGACAGGAGTACCGCACTGGTCGTGTGCGGTACGCGCTGCACGAGACCGCTCATCAGCCAGTCGAGATCGGATGCATGGCCGGTGGGCGCATCGCTCGCCATGGTGGATCGACTCCTTGGGGTACGAAGGTCTGCGGGAGCGCTGGGTGTGGGGGTGGATCGGGGGGTGGTCATCCGGCCGGCGCGCTCCCGTCGTGCCGGATGGTCGGGTGCTCGGCACCCCGCGCGGACGCGGGGCGCGCCTGGGCTATGTGGGCCGGGTCCATGGGGGTCACGTCCAGGGGCGCGAGATCCACGGGTGCCAGGTCCATGGGCGGCAGCGCCATCGGTGACACGTCCATGGGCGGTACGTCCATGGAGAGCGGACCGGACGTGTGCGATGCCTCGCTGAAGGCCGGCTCCATGAAGTCCTCGGACGCCCTGCGCTCCGGCCCCATGTGCTCGACCTCCGACTGCTCGGCCTCCAGGGTCTGTTGGGCCTCCGCCAGGCCGATGCCGCGCTGGAAGGCGGCCATCAGCCCCGGGTCGTGGCCGGCCACGTGCTCGGAGTCCAGACGTGGCGCGGGGCCGTCGCGCAGCTGGGGCACGATGTGCTCCTGCGCCCGGCGCCTGGGCAGTTGGGGCTTGCCCATGGTGCCGCGCACGGGTCCGGTGCGGGGCGTGGGCGGTGCGGCCACCCGGTCCGCGACGAGCCGCCGGTCGTCGGGCGCGATGCCGGGCACGGCCTCCGCCGGGGTGGGCCGCTCCTCATGGGCGCCGCGCACGGGGAGCGGGGGCGGTCCGCCGCCGTCGGCCGAGTGCCCGTTGGCGGTACGGCCGTCGAGGGCGCCGCCGTGGGAGAGGCCGGTGCCGGACAGGTGCGCGCCGGGCAGGCTGCCGTTCGCCGGCGGAGCCGTCGGCCGGGTGCCCTCCCGGTGCCGGGGCCGACGCGGTGCGGAGGGCGGGGGTTCGGCGTGCCGTCCGGCGGTCGCGGGACCGCCCGCCGTGGGGCCGGACGGCGCCTGCGGGTGGGCGTGTTGCTGAGGCGGTTGTTGCGGCAGGGCTGGTCCGGGCGCGCCCTGGGGCAGTGGTGCGGAGACTCCGGGCGCACCGGGCGTACCGCCCAACAGGCCTTGCGGCACGACGAGTACGGCCTGCACTCCGCCGTAGATGTTGGTCTGCAACCGGACGTGGATGCCGTGGCGCTTGGCGAGTTGGGAGACCACGAACAGGCCGATCCGGCCGTCCGACAGCAGGCTCGCGACGTTGACCTGGTCGGGGTCGGCGAGCAGGGCGTTCATCTTCTTCTGCTCGCCGACGGGCATGCCGAGCCCGCGGTCCTCGACCTCGACGGCGAGTCCGGAGGTCACGAGGTTGGCGCGCAGCAGGATCTGGGTGTGCGGGGCGGAGAACACGGTGGCGTTCTCGACGAGTTCGGCCAGCAGGTGGATGACGTCGGCGACGGCGTGGCCGCGCAGGGTGCCGTCGATGGGCGGCACGAGCTTGACCCGGGAGTACTGCTCGACCTCGGCGATGGCGGAGCGCAGCACCTCGGTCATGGAGACGGGGTGGCTCCACTGGCGGCGGGAGTTGGCGCCGCCGAGCACGGCGAGGTTCTCGGCGTGGCGGCGGATGCGGGTGGCGAGGTGGTCGACGTGGAAGAGGCCCTTGAGCAGGTCGGGGTCCTCGATCTCGTTCTCCAGCTCGTCCAGGATCGAGATCTCCCGGTGCACCAGCGACTGCAGGCGCCGGGCGAGGTTGACGAAGACCTCCAGCTTCTGTTCGCTGCCCGCCTGGCTGGAGAGCTGGGCGGCCTGGACGACGGCGCTGACGGCGCCCTCGTGCGCGCGGGACAGGTCGGCGGCGAGCAGTTCGAAGTCGTCGGCGTCGTCGGCGGGACCGCTGCGCGGCCTGCGCTGGGGCAGGGCCTCGCCCCGGCGCAACGCCTCGACCAGGGCGCGCAGTTCGGCCTCGCCGCGGGCGCTGCTGCGGCGCAGGGCGCCGATGCGGTCGTTCACGGCCCTGGCGGCCCGGTCGGCGGCCACGGCCGCGATCAGGATGCCGGCGAGGGCGACCGCGGTGGCTCCGGCGAGGACGCCCCACAGCGTGATTCCGGTCTGGGCGCCGGTGGAGCGGACGGTGAACAGGACGGCCGCGCACGCGCTGAGGGCGACCGCGAGGGGTGGGAGCACGGCGAGCCGCAGCAGCTGCGGCCGTATGTGCGTCTCGGCCGGTGCGGGAGCGGTGTGGGAGACCGGCCGCCCGTGCCGTCCGCCCTCGCGGCGGTCTGCGCGTGCGGCCGGTGCGCGGAGGTGAGACATCGGTGTCCTCGTACTGATCCGTCGGGTGCCAGGGGCGCGGGCTGCGCGGCTCGGGCATGCGCCGTCGCGCAACGGACACCGACAGTAGTCGGGGACGCTTCATGTGCGGTGGGCAGTTGACAAAGTCCCACGGCGAGGGTCCCGCTCTGGTATGAGGCGTCGCACGGTAGACCGATAAACCAGGAGGGTGCGTGCACAAAAGCGGCGAAGGATCGATCAGAGCTGTTCAGAAGCGGTCATGCGGTACCCGGCGAGAATCCGGGGCGACCGTCGTCCCCCTCTCGCCGGGTACCGCTTTCTG
Source organism: Streptomyces sp. NPDC088794 (assembly GCF_044750545.1). Classification (NCBI taxonomy): domain Bacteria; kingdom Bacillati; phylum Actinomycetota; class Actinomycetes; order Kitasatosporales; family Streptomycetaceae; genus Streptomyces; species Streptomyces sp. NPDC088794. The sequence goes on from NZ_JBIVKB010000001.1 coordinate 717,342, forward strand.
TTCACTCATGGACTCCGGGGAGCCGTTTCGGGCTCTCCGACACCGCTGCCGGTCAACCCCCGAACATTACTGAGCGTGTTCGTCGACTAGGCGCGGCGGACCCGCCCGGCCACCGCGTGACCGATGAACAGGTAGACGAGGGCGGGCAGTCCGTAGTTGACCACCGTGCGCCAGTTGTCCGAGTCGATGGAGAAGAGGTCGTGCGACCAGCCCGACAGCCAGTCCGCCGCGTCGTGGATCCAAGAGACCACGTCGTTGGCCTTGTTGGCGTCGAACAGGTAGAAGGCGATCCACAGGATCAGAATCAGTGCCGCGATATCCGCGATGACGGCGATGACCGTCCCCGCGGGGCTTCCGCCGTAGCGTCTGGACATGTACACCGACTGGCCCCGTCAAGGGAGTTGAAACCTCGCCGGCCCGCTGTGGCCGCGGATTCACAGGCGACGGTACCGGGCCGAGGCGAACGAGAAGACTCCGAACAGGATCAGGCCGATCGCGACGGCGACCAGGAGCCACGGCCCCGCCGGCGTCTGGGCGAAGCTGCGGAGCGTGGCGTCCACGCCCTTGGCCTCGTCCGGGTCGAACTGGATGGCCGCCACCAGAATGAAGATCCCGGCCGCGGCGAACACCGTGCCACGTGCCACGCCGCCGCCCACACCCAGCGCGGTGACGACCTGCTTGGTACGCGGGCTCATGCTGCCGGTGTCCAGCCGGCGCAGGAACTTCCGCATGGCCGCCCTGGCGGCCAGCACCACACCGACCCCGATCAGTACACAGCCCGCGGCACCCACCAGCACCTGGCCGAACGGCAGCTTGAGCGCGGACGAGGTCCAGTCCTTCGACTGCTCGTTGCTGCTGGAGCCCTGTCCGCCACCGGCGGCGTACACGGCCGTTCCCCAGCAGACGAAGGCGTAGAAGACCGCCCGGCCGGCGTCCAGCGCACGCGAAGCGGCCTTGTGGTCGGGCCCCCTGCTGAGCACCGCGCGGGAGGCGCGCCACAGCGCCATGGCGCCGAAGCCGACGACCAGCGCCCACAGCATCACTTCGCCGAAGGGCTTGGTCGCTATCTCGTGCAGCGCGCCCTGCCGGTCCGCCTGGCCACCGCCGCTGCCGACGGCGATCCGGATGGACAGCGCCCCGATCAGTACGTAGACGACTCCGCGCGCGGAGAAACCCGCCCGGCCCGCCGCGGTCAGCGTCTCGTTCTTGGTCGAACGGGCCGCGGACTTCGCGGCCCGGCCGCGCCCTTGCGTGTGCGACGACGTCACGATTGCCCTCCCCATTCCGTGGCCGCACGGTCGCGCCCACCGCCGTCGAGTGCCCTGACCGGGGAATCTGATGCGCGTGTCAGGGGCGCCGTCGCCACGCCCTGGGTCCCAGGGCCTGGGCGACGCGCGGGAGTTCCTCGTGCACCAGACGCCCGGCCAGCGCACCGCCGTAGACGACGACACCCACCCCGACCAGCCAGGACTGGACGACCAGGGCGGTTCCGAAGGGGCCGTAGGTGACGGCACTGGACGCGATGAGCGGGGAGAAGACGAGCCGGGAGAAGACCCGGAGACCGAGCAGCCCGACCGCCGTCAGCGCCGCGCCGGGAAGCACCGCGCTCCAGGCGATCCGCCCGCCCAGCAGCATCCGTTGCGACCAGCCGAAGAACAGGACGGCGCTCAGCGTCGCGGCCAGCGTGCCGGCCGCCGAGTGGCGCCACAGCGTGGTGGTCGCGGAGAGGTAGAGGGTCCCGACGAGCACGGCGAGCCACAGCACCTGGCGCCATCTGGCGTACCAGCGGGCCGAGGGCAGTTCCCAGATCTTCTCGTACCCGGTCTGCACCGCCGCCCCGAAGCTCAGGCCGAAGACGGCGAGGGCGGCGAGGCCGAAGGCGGTCGTGGTCTGCAGCACCTGGCCGGGCCGCGCGAACAGCTCCCCGACCTGCTCCCGGGCCTTCCCCGACACCCCGAGCCCGTCCCCCAGCCACTGGGCGAAGCCCCGCCCGTGTTCCGGATCGGCAGCGGAGACGACGACCAGCAGGGGCACCAGCGTGAGGAATCCGAGCGCCGCGAAACCCATCGCCCTGGAGGCCAGTTCGATCTCTTGGCCGCGCTGCCAGCCGCGCTCGACCGGTGAGTCACGGAACACCCGGCGCAGTCGTACCGACGCGGACGAGCTGTCCGCGGCCTCGGGAGACTTCTTCGGCATGGAGGTCGACTATCACACAAACGCGGTGTCATGCGCCCTGCTGACGACCCCGATTTTTCGCCGAAGCGCCGGCGGCGCCGGGACACCTCCGCCCCGCCCGACCTCCCAACGGCCGTTCTCCTGACCGCCGTTCCCCCAAAGCCCGTTCCATGTACGCCTGTTCTCCGTACGCCGCTCGGCTCGGCTCAGCTCTCCTCGACGAGATCCAGCGCTTCGGCCTCGGCTCCGTGGGCGACGTTCGGGGCGAGCTCCGGCACCGGCCACTCCCGCGTGAGCGGCAGCGACACATCGCGCCACCACGGCCGCCCGGGAAGCTCTCCCCCGGGCTCGAACGGCTGCCCCGGGACGGGCACGGCGACCGGCTGCCCGACCGCCTCGCCGGCCGCCAGCGTCCACTCGCCGGGCTCGGCCCACGCGTGCGTGGCCAGGTTGAACGTGCCCCAGTGGATCGGCATCATCGCGCCGTGCGGACGGCCGCCCTGGAGGTCGAGGTGGGCGCGCATGCCCTCCTCGGGCGTCATGTGGATGTCCGGCCAGAAGTCGGAGTACGCGCCGATCTGGATCATCGTGGCGTCGAACGGGCCGTGCTGGGCGCCGATCTCCTTGAAGCCGTCGAAGTAGCCCGTGTCGCCGCTGTGGTAGATCCGGTGCTCGTCCCCGGCGACGGACCAGGAGGCCCAGAGCGTGTGCTGGGTGTTGCGCAGGCCCCGGCCGCAGAAGTGCCGGGCCGGTGTGGCGGTCAGGGTGAGGCCGCCGATCCTCGTCGACTCGTGCCAGTCCAGCTCGCGCAGCCGGTCGGCGGAGACGCCCCAGTGTTCGAGGTGGGAGCCGACACCGAGCGGGACGGCGAACACGGTGTCCGTGCCGGCCAGCGCCTTGATGCTGGGCAGGTCGAGATGGTCGTAGTGGTCGTGCGAGATGACGACGACGTCGACCGGGCCGAGCGCGGCCAGCGGCAGCGGCGCGGGGTGCAGCCGCTTGGGTCCGGCGAAGGAGAACGGGGAGCAGCGCTCGCCCCACACCGGGTCGAAGAGCACCCGGTGTCCGTCGATCTCCGCGAGCACGCTGGAGTGCCCCATCCAGGTCAGCCGCAGGCCGGTGGCGGGCGGCTTGGCGATGTCGGCCAGCGTGGTCGCGTGCACCGGGATCGTGCCCGTGGGGGCGCGGCGGGGGCGCTGCTCCTTGTCGAAGAAGACCTTCGCGAAGTCGACCATGGAGCCGGAGGGGCGGGTCCGGGCGGTGCCGCCGGGGTTCTGGAAGACCCCGTCCTTGAAGTGGGGCGATCTGCGGATGCGCGCGAGGCGCTCACCACTCGGGTCCGCGCCGAAGGCCGCGGGCTGCAGCGCGCGGAGCCCGGAGCTCAGGGAACGGAAACCGGACACAGTACCTCCTGGTGGAGACGGTGAGACATTCCATTATGGTCGGCCCCTCCGACAACACCGGACCGACGGCTTCGCATCCCGAAGTTTCCAAAGAAAACCCAAAGGTACGGCGGAGCGTAACCACGTCATGACGTCCCGTATGCGGACATTTACGCAGGCCGACGCGCCACCGACGATCAGCCCCGTGCGTTGACATGCACCGCTCCGGCTCCAGATACTGACCAGCGATTCAGTAGACGCTCGTCCGTGAGCACCGAGGAGACCGCATGACCGCCCCCCTGATGACGCTCACCTGGACCGACCACCTCACCGGCCGCCAGGGCTTCCTGGTCGTCGACCGGCTGGTTCGGGGCGTCTGCAGCGGCGGGCTGCGCATGCGCGCGGACTGCACGCTCGACGAGGTCACCGGGCTCGCCCGCGGGATGACCATGAAGGAAGCCCTGCACTACGACCCCGAGGGCCGCTACATCCCCCTGGGCGGCGCCAAGGGCGGCATCGACTGCGATCCCCAGGACCCGGGGGCGTACGACCTGCTGGTGCGCTATCTGCGTGCCATGAAGCCGTACATCGAGAACTTCTGGACCACCGGCGAGGATCTCGGTCTCACCCAGGACCTGGTGGACCGGGCGGCGACCGAGGCGGGGCTCGTCTCGTCGATCCAGGCCGTGTACCCGCTGCTGGACGACGAGGTGGCGGCCCGGCGGCGGCTCGCGGACGCGTTCGCCGTCGAGGTGGACGGCATCGGGCTCGACGAACTGGCCGGCGGCTGCGGGGTCGCCGAGTCGGCGCTGGCGGCCCTGGACCGGGCGGGCGTGCCGTACGCGGGCACGCGGGTCGCCGTGCAGGGCCTGGGCACCATGGGCGGCGCCACGGCGCGCTTCCTCGCCCGCGCGGGGCTCGCCGTCGTCGCCGTCGCCGACATCAAGGGCACGATCGCCAACCCGGCCGGCCTCGACGTCGAGGCGCTGCTGGCCGCACGGGACGCGTACGGCACCGTGGACCGCTCCGTGTTGCGCCCGGCCGACCGCGAACTGCCCGGCGACGCCTGGCTGTCCGCCGAGGCGGAGGTGCTGGTGCCGGCGGCCGTCTCGTACGCGATCGACACGGCGAACCAGGGGCGGATCAACGCCCGTTGGATCGTCGAGGCCGCCAACATGCCCGTCCTGCCGGCGGCGGAGCAGCTGCTGGCCGCGCGCGGGGTGACGGTGCTGCCCGACGTGGTCGTCAACTCCGGGACGAACGCCTGGTGGTGGTGGACCCTGTTCGGCGACATCGGTCCGGACGCCGACGAGGCGTTCGCGCACATGCGCCGCTCCATGCGCGCCCTGATCGACCTGACGCTGGCCCGCGCGGAGGACGACGGCACGACCCCGCGGGCCGCCGCCCACGCCATCGTCGCGGACCGGCTGCCGGTGATCGCCGAGCGGTTCGGCTGGTACCGCTGACCAACTCGCCGCCCGTAGGCGGTGAGTGCCGAACCGGTGCGGCGATGTCGCCCGTTGGGGCCGGGTCCGACACCGAGGAGACAACGTCCTGCGCGAACGGAATAGGGTGACCGGGTGGCGAGAGTGCGGTTGAGCGTGGCCGAGCGGCGCGAGGAGTTGCTGCGGGCCGCCATCGAGCAGATCGAGGTACGGGGCGTGGCGGCGGTGAGGATCGCCGACGTGGCCGCGGTGCTCGGCGTGAGCAACGCGCTGGTGCTCTATCACTTCTCCACGAAGGAGAAGCTGGTCGCCGCCGCGTTCACGTACGCCGCCGAGGACGATCTCGCCCATCTGCGCAAGCTGCTCGGCCGCCGGACGACGGCGCTGCGTCGACTGCGTTCGGCGGTGCGCTGGTACGCGCCGACCGGCCCGGCCAAGGGCTGGCGGCTGTGGATCGAGGGCTGGGCGGCGGCCCTGCGCGAGCCCGCGCTGCGGGAGGTCACCCGGGACCTGGACCGGCAGTGGAAGGCCGCGCTCGCCGAGGTCATCGCGGAGGGCGTCGCCGCCGGCGAGTTCCGGTGCCCCGACCCGCACGGCACGGCCCTGCGCCTGACGGCCCTGCTCGACGGGCTCGCCGTCCAGCTGACGTCGTACCCCGGCGCGGTGCCGCGCGCACGGGCGCAGGAGTGGGTGGACGAGGCGGTGGCCCGTGAACTGGGTCTCGCGCAGGAGGCGTTGACCGCTTCGGAGCGATGAAAGCCACCCGGTCACCCCATGCTTCGGGGCCGGCCATCTCCATACTCCAGCGGTGTGGGCCGCGCCGTTTCAGGTCGGCACGGCCCGCACCGCTGGCATCGTTCAGGCCACCCGGGCGATCCGCGACTTGATGTCGTCCGGGGACAGCGCGCCCTTCGCCGTGACGTGGTCGCCCGACGACTCGCCGCGCAGCCGCCGCCCGATCCACGGCACCAGGTACTCGCGCGCCCAGTGCACGTCGTCCCGCCGGACCTCCAGGGTGCCGCGGGGTGGCAGCGGGGGCCAGGCCTGGTCCGGGTCGGCCGGCACCTCGAGACCGAGCACCTGGCCCGCGCGCAGCGCCACACGCGTGTGACCCTCGGGCGAGAGGTGCAGCCGGTCGTCGTCCCAGGCCCGGCGGTCCTGGACGGTCTTCAGGGACCACAGGTCGAGCACGGGACAGCCGTACCGGTCGGCGACCGCGCGCACATGTCCGTTGTAGGTGGCGATCTTGCCGCGCAGATGCTTCAGCACGGGGACGCCTCGGGTGTCGAAGCCGGTCGTCACCAGGACGGTGCCGGCCGACTCGGTGAGCCGGGCGATCGCCAGCTCGAAACGCTCGGCGACCTCGTCGGGGTCGGTGCCGGGCCGGATGATGTCGTTGCCGCCCGCGCTGAAGGAGATCAGGTCCGGGGCGAGTTCGAGGGCCTGCGGAAGCTGGTCCGCCACGATCTGGTCGAGCAGCTTTCCGCGTACGGCGAGGTTGTTGTACGTGAAGTGGCCCTCGGGCTCCCGGTCCGCGAGCAGTACCGCGAACCGGTCGGCCCAACCGACCATCGCCCCGTCGGGGCCGGGGTCGCCGACGCCTTCGGTGAAGCTGTCCCCCACCGCAACGTACGACCCGATCACTGATCTGCTGTCACTCTTCGAATCGTCTGCCACAAGCGAACATGATTCACCTTCGAATGTGACCTACGCGACCGTAGGAAAGGGTTGACGTGCGGTGAGATAAGCCACTCCTAAAGTGTTCACCAAACCAGGAATAGCTTTCCGGCCACGGCTGTTGACGGCTGGAACGCCCTGCCGAAGGCGGCACCACGTCACACCGAAGGCCGGACCCGGGGATCGGGATCCGGCCTTCGGCAGCGTGTCAGGCAGGTGGTGCGGGAGGTGCGTCAGCCGACGGCGACGCCCTTCGTACGGAGGTACGCGACCGGGTCGACGTCGGAGCCGTAGTCGGGGGTCGTACGGATCTCGAAGTGCAGGTGCGGTCCGGTCACGTTGCCGGTCGCGCCGGAGAGGCCTATCTGCTGGCCCTCGGTCACGGTCTGGCCGGCCGAGACGGAGAGCTGCGAGAGGTGGGCGTACTGGGCGTAGTAGCCGTCGTTCAGCTTGATGACGACCTGGTTGCCGTACGCGCCGCCCCAGCCCGCGGAGACGACCGTGCCCGCGGCCACGGCCTTGAGCGAGGTGCCGGTCGGAACGACGAAGTCGACGCCGGTGTGATAGCCGCTGGACCACATGCTGCCGGCGACGCGGTAGCCGGTGCCGATGGTGGCGCCGCTGACCGGGAGGGTGTAGCCGCTGGAGCTGGTGGCGGAGTCGGCGGACTGCGTGCTCGTCGAGTTCGAGGAGGCCTGGCTGTCCGAGGAGGAACTCTTCGAGGAAGACGAGGAGGACGACGAGGAAGAGGGCGCGGACTCGGTGGTGCCGGTCGCGGCCTTCTTGCCGAGCGTGAGCTTCAGACCGGGATGAATGAGCGACGGGTCGTCGCCTACGGCCGCACGGTTGTCCGAGTAGAGCTTCTGCCAGCCGCCGGTGACGTTCTCCTCGTCGGCGATCTTCGCGAGCCAGTCGCCGGACCGCACCGAATAGGTGCGCACACCTTGGGTGTTGGCTGTGCTCTTCTTGGCCGACTTCTGTGCCGTCGACTTCTGCTGGACCGACGTCTTCTCGACATCCGGAAGCGACTGGACGGCCTTTTCCGAAACCGCCTGGGAAGCCGATTCCGAGGTGGCCGCGTGGGCGCCGGTGGCCCCCATGAGCGGGAGGGCGAGCGCGGCGCCCCCGGTGCCGGCGACGGCGATGGTGCGGGTCAGGCGCTGGGACTTGGGGCGGCGGTGCTTACCCTTCGCGGGCATGACGAATTCCTCTCCGGCGCCTGCGAGGTGAGCTGTCGGGTGCGAGCTGGAGATGCCCGGCCGTGCTTTTCGGCACGGCTTTACCCCAAGCCTCTTCCGGAGACCGGAACAGGCGGTTGTACCTGTGGGTCCCCCGCTCCTGCCGTTCACGGGTGAGTTGTGCGGACTCCGGTCGGCGGCAGGATTGGGCGTCCGTCCGGATTGGTGGCGAACGTAAGCGACCAGGACGCGAAGGAACAAGTAGAGGTTCCCTGTGAATACGTTTCTCTTGATCCCTTGTGAGAATTCACGGTCACCCTGCGTGAATTAAGGACCCGCCACCAGGCACAAACACCCTTGAAAAGCACGTGCATTACGTGGACATGCAGAACCACGCACGGTCACGGATATGACGCTCCTCACGTGACGCCACCCCAGTCCGCCTTATTCCAGAGCGAGTTGGAACGAAGGCGAACCAAGGCGCCAATTCGGACAGAAGAGTCAGATGCGACGGAGCCGGAGAACCGTCGCATCGAAGTCGCCGCGCAGTCCGGTCCGAAGTCCGTGATGCAGCAGTACGGCACCCCTGTGAACTTCGCCCGTTTCGAGGCATTCGTACGATGCTGTCGGGTCCAGCCCGCGCAGCCGCAGCGCGGGCACGGGCTCGCCGTAGCTCTGCGCCTGGAGCCAGGCGAGGACCACGGACTCGTCCCCGAGTACGTACTGGACGGCACTGAGCCCGCCCTGCGGGGCCCGCAGCCGGTAGAGGTCACCCTGCTGCACGAGGCGCCGGATCTCCTTGTACAGGGCGACCCAGTCGCCCGCCTCGGCCAGCTCCTCCTCGGTCCACCGGGTGAGGTCGCCGCCGACGCCCAGCACGCCCGCCATGGAGCTCACGAACCGGAAGCGCAGCGAGCTGACCCGGTCGTTGAGCTGGGTGTTGGGGCTGTCGGTGACCCAGGCGGCCATCACGCGCGCGGGGTGGATCTGGGTGAAGCCGTGCTGGATGGCGAGCCGGTCGAGCGGGTCGGTGTTGTCGGAGGTCCACACCTCGTCCGTGCGACTGATGATCCCGAGGTCGATCCGCCCGCCGCCGCCCGAGCAGGACTCGAAGGAGACTCCCGGGTGCGCCGCCCGCAGCCGGTCCAACAGGGCGTACAGCGCGTGCACATGGTCGATCCACAGCCGCTGCGGATACGCCTCGCCGGGCCAGCCGGCGTCGGTGAAGCAGCGGTTGAAGTCCCACTTGACGTAGTCGATCGGGGCGCTGGAGAGGATGGCGTCGAGCTTCTCCCAGAGGTACTCCTGGACGTCCGGCCGGGCCAGGTTGAGTACGAGCTGATTGCGGAACTCCGTCCGCTTTCGTCCCGGTTGGAACTGCACCCAGTCGGGGTGCGCGCGGTACAGGTCGCTGTCCGCGTTGACCATCTCGGGCTCGACCCAGATGCCGAACTGCATGCCGAGCGCGTGCACCTCGTCGGCGAGCGGCTTCAGGCCCCCGGGGAAGCGGTCGGGGTTGGGCGTCCAGTCGCCGAGTCCGGCCCGGTCGTTGACACGCTTGCCGAACCAGCCGTCGTCGACCACGAACAGCTCGACACCGATCGCCGCGGCCTGCCGGGCGAGGGCGCCCTGCTGCTCCTCGGAGATGTCGAACTCGGTGGCCTCCCAGGAGTTGAACAGCACGGGCCGGTCCCGGTCCGCGTCCGGGATGACGTACGTCCGCTGGTAGGCGTGCCAGGCACGGCTCGCGCCGCCGAAGCCTCCGTCGCTCCACAGACCGGCGAAGACAGGGGTGGTGAAGGACTCCCCCGCCGCGAGACGCAGCAGCCCGGATTCGTCGTACCCGACGCCACCGTTGATCTGCACGCGCGCGTCGGGGAGTTGCGCCACCGCGATCCGCCAGGAGCCCGACCACCCGAGCGCGCAGCCGTACACCTCACCGCGCTCCTCGGTCGCGTCGGTGTCCAGGGCGACCCAGGGCAGGTGCTGGTGGCTGGTGTGGCCGCGGCGGCTGCCGATGACCTTCTCGCCGTAGGTGAGCGGTACCGAGGCCAGCTGTGACTCCGCCGCCCACCGGCCGTGCAGGTGCGACAGCCGCCAGCCCTCGCGGTCGGGCAGCGTCCAGGTCGCCGAGTCCGCGCGCAGCAGCTCCACGACCGGCCCCTCGTTGTCGAGGGTCACCCAGCGCTCCACGACGTCGTGCCGCATCCGGTAGTGCAGGGTGATGGCGAGCCCGTCGTCCCGGAAGCGCAGCCGCAGTTCGCCGTCCTCGCCCTCTTCGGACTCGTACGCCTCGAACCGCCACTCCGTGCCGCGCCGCTCCTCGGTGCGCACCGACAGGGCGGGCCGGACGAAGCGCGGGCCGCCCTCGACGGGGTACTCCTCGCGCCCGTCGAGCTGCGACTCGAAGCCCCGGTACTCGGGCTGCGGAAGCGCGGCCAGCGCCTCGGCGTCGGCGAGCTCGATCCGGGGGCCCCAGTGCAGATGCAGCAGGACGTCGTCCTCGGTGAGATGGACGGCGTAACTGCTCAGCGGCCCCGAGAGGAGCCACGTACGACCGTTGTCGGCGATCTCCAGCATCAAGCTCCCACACTTCCCAACAGACGCGACCAAGGACCAACATCATCAATGGTCGTGCCGCCCGAGGCAACGCCTGTGGACAACTCATTGCCCCCGGAACCTGTGTCGTATCGTCGAAGACGCACCCCGTCGGCCATCATGCCGAGCCGCGCCGGCCGGGTGGACTGGGAGGAGCCCCCGTGACGCAGCAGATCCCGTCGACCGAGCCCGAGCTGACCGGAGTCCGCAATTTCCGCGATGTGGGCGGGCTGCCGACGGTGGACGGACGGCGGGTGCGGCAGGGAGTGCTGTTCCGCAGCGGGCATCTGGCGCACGCGACCGCGGAGGACGCGGTGTTCCTCTCGTCCCTGGGGCTGCACACGATCTTCGACTTCCGCAACGCGGCCGACCAGAAGCTGGAGGGCCCGGACGTCGAGCTGCCGGGTGTGCTGAACGTGAACCTCCCGCTCACCGACCCGGCCCACGGCGCCGACTTCTGGACGATGGTCCGGGACGGCGAGATCGAGCAGCTGCGCGAGATCCTCGGCGACGGCAAGGCCGCGAACCGGATGATCAGCTCCTACCGCACGATCATCAAGGGCCGCACCGCCGAGCACGCACGCGTACTGCACGCGCTCGCCGAGGACAGCGTGCCCGCGCTGATGCACTGCGCGGCGGGCAAGGACCGCGCGGGCCTGTCCATAGCCGTGACGCTGCTCGCCCTGGGCGTCGAACGCGAGGCGATCATCGCCGACTACCTGGAGTCGAACGCGAAGCACCGCCGCTACAAGGTGCGCCGCAGCAGCGGTGCCGAGTCCGCGTACTCCCCCGAGGTCATGGAGCTGCTCAGCCCCCTCTTCGAGGCGCGCGCCGAGTATCTGGCGGCGGCCTTCGACACCATCGAGGAGACGTGGGGCGACGTCGACACCTACCTGGAGCAGGGCCTGGGCGTCACCCCTGAGATCCGGGAGCGGCTGCGCGAGCGCCTGCTCGACTGACCACGGCGGCCAACCGGCCGACGGTCGGCACTACTTGGCGCCCGCGCCGACCTCGAACAGCAGGAACAGGAACGCCGCGAACACGTGCCCGGCGGCGATGTAGATGAGCAGCCGCACCCACAACGCGCGCGGGATCTTGTCTTCCATGTCTCTCATGGCGTCTCTCCGGTGATGGGGCCCAGGCACAGCGTGGCCGTGGGGCTCTGCAGCAGGGTGTGGACGAACAGCAGCTCGACCCCGTCGGGGTCCTGGGCCGCGATCCGGTGCGGGGTGAGGGAGTCGAAGTGCGCGCTGTCGCCGGGGGCGAGGAGGTGCGCGGTGTCCCCGAGGCGCAGCCGCAGCCGGCCCTTGAGGACGTAGAGCCACTCCTCGCCGGGATGCACGCGCACGATGTCGCCCTGCGAGCCGTGCGGCACATGGACGCGCAGGGCCTGCATGCCGCGGCCGGGCGCGCCGGCCGGCCAGTAGGTCCAGCCGCCGGCCGCGGTCGGTTCCATGTCGGCGGCGCGCACGACGGAGTCCCGGTCGGCGACCGTCTCGCCGAGCAGCTCCGAGACCGTCGTACCGTAGATACGGGCGAGGGCGAGCAGCATCGGCAGCGAAGGCTGGCGCTGCCCGGTCTCCAGTCGGGAGAGGTGGGCCGGCGACAGCCCGGCGGCGCGGCCCGCCGCCTCCAGCGTGAGGGAGGCACGGCGGCGCAGGGCGCGCAGCTGTGGAGCGACGACGGGCAGGATCTCGTCCGGCCCGTCCGCCGGCTCCGTCTCGGGAGAGCTCATGCTCTCCATTCAGCCGCAGGCTTGTCTCTGGGGCAAATTTCTTGCCTCAGAGACAAAACCCGCAGCCCCGCCGCGAGCGACGCCCGCTAGCGGTTGGCGACCGCCTGCTTCACCAGCGTCTTGCTGAAGTCCCACATCAGCCCGCCACCGCTGTGCGCGTCGTCCATCACGGCCGTGAAGGCGTCCACGAACCGGTCCACCTCCCGCTCACCGACGACCAGCGGCGGGATCAGCTTGATCACCTCCAGGTGGTCGCCGGAGACCTGGGTGAGGATCCGGTGCCGTTGCAGGAGCGGTACGACGACCATCTGCGCGAACAGGCCCTTGCGCGCGGCCTGCAACATCGTCCAACGGCCGCGCAGCTTCAGCGACTTGGGCCGGCCGAACTCGATGCCGATCATCAGGCCCCGGCCGCGCACGTCGGCGAGCAGCTCGTACTTGTCGATCAGCGCCGCGAGCCGCGTCCTCAACAGGTCCCCGGTCACCCGGGCGTTGGCGATGATCTGCTCGTTCTCCATGACGGACAGCACGGCGAGGCCCGCCGCCATGGCCTGCGCGTTGGACCCGAAGCTCGCCGAGTGGACCAGCACGCGGTCCATCGACGAGTAGACCTTCTTGAAGATCCAGTCCTTGCCGAGGGTGGCCCCGACGGGCACATAGCCGCCCGAGAGGGCCTTGGCCACGCAGACCAGGTCCGGCTCGACGCCCTCCTCGTGCTGGTAGGCGTAGAAGTCGCCGGTGCGGCCGAGGCCGGTCTGCACCTCGTCGGCGATGAGCAGCGCCTTGTGCTGACGCAACAGCTCCTGGGCGGCCCGCAGATAGCCGGGCGGGGCCTCGTGCACGCCCTTGCCCTGGATCGGCTCGACGACCAGCGCGGCGACGTCGCCCTTCTTCAACTCCCGGGCCAGGGCGTCGAGATCACCGAGCGGCACCGCCGTGTCGGGCAGCAGCGGGGCGAAGCCGTCCCGGAAGCCGTCCTCGCCGTTGACCGACAGGGAGCCGGTGGTCAGGCCGTGGAAGGCGTGGTCGCAGTACAGGACCCTGGGCTTCCCGGTGGCGTACCGGGCGAACTTCAGCGCGGTCTCGACGGCCTCCGTGCCGCTGTTGCCGAAGAACACGCGGTCCAGGTGCGGGCTGTGGGACAGCAGCTTCTCGGCGAGCAGCCCGGGCAGCGGCTGGCAGTCGAAGCGCGTGAGGTCGGCGAGGTCGGCGTCGAGGACGTCGTGCAGCGCCTTGCGGACGACGGGGTGGTGGCGCCCCAGGCCCATCACCCCGAACCCGGCCAGCATGTCCAGGTAGTCGTTGCCGTCCGCGTCCCAGAAGTAGGCGCCCTCGCCGCGCTCGTAGACCTTGTCGAAGCCGATCGTGTGCAGCATGCGCGGCAGTTGGTGGTTCAGGTACTTGCCGTGCAGCTCGTAGCGCTCGGCTCCGCGCTCGGCCAGCAGCGCGGCGAGGTCGAACTCCTTGGTCATTCAGCTTTCTCCTTGACTGGGCCGTCCAGCTGCTCCTTGGCGGCCAGACTCGCGCCGATCCGTCCCGCCACCTCGACCGGCGTGAGGCCGATGTCGGCCAGCACCTCACCGCGCTTGGCGTGCGCGAGGAACTGTTCCGGGATGCCGAACCGCCGTACGGGGACGTCGACTTCGGCGTCGCCCAGCGCGAGCGCCACCGCCGCGCCGACGCCGGAGGCCCGGCTGTTGTCCTCGACGACGGCCACCAGACGGTGTTCGGCGGCGAGGCCCGGGAGCGCCGGGTCGACGGGTTTGACCCAACGGGGGTCCACGACCGTGCAGTTGATGCCGCGGGCCGACAGCAGCTCGGCCGCCTGGAGGCAGACGGGCGCCATCACGCCGACGGCCACCAGCAGCACGTCCGGCCGCTCGCCCCGGTGCAGGACGTCGATGCCGCCGATCCGGTCCACCGCCGGGATCCGCGGGCCCACCGACTCCTTGGGGAAGCGGATCAGCGTCGGCGCGTCGTCCACGGCGACGGCCTCGCGCAGTTGGGCGCGGAGTTGGTCGGCGTCGCGCGGGGCGGCGATTCTGAGGCCGGGCACGACCTGGAGGATCGACATGTCCCACATGCCGTTGTGCGAGGCCCCGTCGACGCCCGTGACGCCGGCCCGGTCCAGGACGAAGGTGACCCCGCAGCGGTGCAGGGCCACGTCCATCAGGAGCTGGTCGAAGGCACGGTTGAGGAAGGTGGCGTAGACGGCGACGACCGGATGGAGCCCGCCCGTCGCCAGGCCGGCCGCGGACACCGCCGCGTGCTGCTCGGCGATGCCGACGTCCCACACCCGGTCCGGGAAGCGCGCGGCGAACTTGCCGAGCCCCACCGGGTGCAGCATGGCCGCGGTGATCGCCACGACGTCGTCCCGCTCCTCGCCGATCGCGAGGATCTCGTCGCCGAACACCGAGGTCCAGGAAGGCCCGTTGGAGGGCGTGAGCGGCTCGCAGGTGAGCGGGTCCATCACGCCGACGGTGTGGAAGTGGTCCTCCTCGTGGGCGAGGGCGGGTTCGTAGCCGCGCCCCTTCTCCGTGAGGCAGTGCACGAGCACCGGCCCGTGGAACCGTTTCGCCCGGCGCAGCGCCGACTCGACGGCCCCGAGGTCGTGCCCGTCGATCGGACCGACGTACTTCAGGCCCAGGTCCTCGAACATGCCCTGCGGCGCGAACGCGTCCTTGAAGCCCTTCTTCGCGCCGTGCAGCGACTCGTAGAGGGTGTTGCCGACGACGGGGGTGCGCAGGAGGACGTCCTTGCCCCAGGCGAGCACCTTCTCGTAGCTGTCGGTGGTGCGCAGGGTGGCCAGGTGGTTGGCGAGGCCGCCGATGGTGGGCGCGTAGGAGCGCTCGTTGTCGTTGACGACGATGATCAGTGGCCGGTCCTTGGCGGCCGCGATGTTGTTCAGCGCCTCCCACGCCATCCCGCCGGTGAGCGCGCCGTCGCCGATCACCGCGACGACGTGGCCCTTCTCCCCCTGCACCTGACGGGCCTTGGCGAGCCCGTCGGCCCAGCCGAGCGCGGTGGACGCGTGGCTGTTCTCGACGATGTCGTGCTCGGACTCCTCGCGCGAGGGGTAGCCGGACAGGCCCCCCTTGCCGCGCAGCTTCGAGAAGTCCTGACGGCCTGTCAGCAGCTTGTGCACATAGCTCTGGTGACCGGTGTCCCACACGATGCGGTCCACCGGCGACTCGAAGACCCGGTGGAGGGCGATGGAGAGTTCCACCACCCCCAGATTGGGCCCGAGATGACCTCCGGTCCTGGCCACCGCGTGCACCAGGAACTCCCTGATCTCTTCGGACAGTTCACCGAGTTCCGCCTCGGACAGCGCCTTAAGGTCGCGTGGTCCCCGGATGCTCTCCAGAATCGTCACGCTCGGGCCCCCTTCGGTCCGTGCTGTTCAGCTCACGGTGACGGCCGGCTCCCCCGACGCGACGCCGTCCTGCTCCATCTGTTCGGCGATCTTCATCGCTTCCTCGATGAGGGTCTCCACGATCTTCGACTCGGGCACGGTCTTGATGACCTCGCCCTTGACGAAGATCTGCCCCTTGCCGTTGCCGGAGGCGACCCCCAGGTCCGCCTCGCGCGCCTCACCGGGTCCGTTGACCACGCACCCCATGACGGCGACCCGCAACGGGACTTCCATGCCCTCCAGGCCGGCCGTGACCTCGTCGGCCAGCTTGTAGACGTCGACCTGGGCGCGCCCGCAGGACGGGCAGGAGACGATCTCCAGCCGCCGCTGCTTGAGATTGAGCGACTCCAGGATCTGGAGGCCGACCTTGACCTCCTCGGCGGGCGGCGCCGACAGCGACACCCGGATGGTGTCGCCGATGCCCTGGCTGAGCAGCGCGCCGAAGGCGACGGCCGACTTGATCGTGCCCTGGAAGGACGGGCCCGCCTCCGTCACGCCGAGGTGCAGCGGGTAGTCGCTCTGCGCGGCGAGCTGCCGGTAGGCCTCGATCATCACGACCGGGTCGTTGTGCTTGACCGAGATCTTGATGTCCCGGAAGCCGTGCTCCTCGAAGAGCGACGCCTCCCACAGCGCGCTCTCGACGAGTGCTTCCGGCGTCGCCTTGCCGTACTTCTGCAGCAGCCGCTTGTCGAGCGATCCGGCGTTGACGCCGATCCGGATCGGCGTGCCGTGCTCCTTCGCGGCCCGCGCGATCTCCTTCACCTTGTCGTCGAACTGCTTGATGTTGCCGGGATTGACGCGAACGGCCGCGCAGCCCGCCTCGATCGCCGCGAACACGTACTTCGGCTGGAAGTGGATGTCCGCGATCACCGGGATCTGCGACTTGCGGGCGATCGTCGCCAGCGCGTCCGCGTCGTCCTGCGTGGGACAGGCGACGCGCACGATCTGGCAGCCGGACGCGGTGAGTTCGGCGATCTGCTGGAGAGTGGCGCCGATGTCCGAGGTGCGGGTCGTCGTCATCGACTGCACCGACACCGGGGCGCCGCCCCCGACCGCCACCGGCCCGACATGGATCTGCCGCGACACGCGCCGCTCGGCGATCGGCCGGGCCGGTACCTCGGGGACTCCCAAGGAGATGGCGGTCATCGTGCTACTCCCGGTTTCCGGAGACCGTCTCGCGCATGGCGCGCAGCGACTCCTTCAGGGACCCCATGGTGGCGAGGACGGCGGTGGGCTCGTAGCCGCAGTGCGCCATGCAGTTGGCGCAGCGCGGGTCCTTGCCGCGGCCGTACTTGTCCCAGTCGGTCTCCTCGATGAGTTCGCGGTACGTGGGCACGTACCCGTCGCTCATCAGGTAGCAGGGGCGCTGCCAGCCGAAGAGCGAGTAGTTCGGGATCGCCCACGCGGTGCACGGGAAGTCGACCTTGCCCTCCAGGAAGTCCAGGAAGAGCGGGGAGTGGTTGAGCCGCCACTTCTTGCGGTTGCCGCCCGAGAAGGCCTTCTTGAACAGCTCCCGGGTCTGCTCCACGCCCAGGAAGTGCTCCTGGTCGGGCGCCTTCTCGTAGGCGTACGCGGGCGAGATCATCATCTCGTCGACCTTGAGGTCGTCGTTGAGGAAGTTGAGCACCTCGATGATGGTCTGCGGGGTGTCGGTGTTGAAGAAGGTCGAGTTGGTGGTGACCCGGAAGCCGCGCTTCTTGGCCTCCTTGATCGCCGCCACCGCCTCGTCGAACACACCCTCCTTCGCCACCGACTCGTCGTGGCGCTCACGCAGTCCGTCGATGTGCACGGCGAACGCGAAGTAGGGCGAGGGCGTGAACTTGTCCATCTTCTTGCGCAGCAGCATGGCGTTGGTGCAGAGGAAGACGTACTTCTTCTTCGCCACCAACTGCCGCACGATCTCGTCGATCTGAGGGTGCATCAGGGGCTCGCCGCCCGCGATGGACACCATTGGCGCACCGGACTCCAGCACCGCCCCGACGGCCTGGGCGACCGGCATGCGCTGCTTGAGCACTCCGGCCGGGTGCTGGATCTTGCCGCAGCCCTCGCACTTCAGGTTGCACGCGAAGAGAGGTTCGAGCTCCACGATCAACGGGAACTTGTCCCGCTTACGGAGCTTCTGTTCGGCCAAGTATGTAGCGACCTTGATGGACTGACGCAGCGGCATGGCCATCTGGCTCACCTCCTGGGGAGCAGCAAAGAACGGTGCCATTCGAAGAAAGCTGGAAGTACGGAACGAAGGACGCGGAAAGCTGATATTCCACCGCGCACCGTGCCGATCCGGACGAGTTCATGTTCAGGAGCGTCCACGACCACCCGTACGGCCGCAACAGGGCGCTCACCGGTGCGGACGGCGCTCAGGAGCGTCGCCGCGGACTCCATGTCGACCGCGATTGCGCCGGTCGCGAGCAACTCCGACCGTTCGTGACCGCGGATGACGTGATCGGAGCCGGTGAGCGGTCCGGTGTGGACCGTGCGCCCGGGCACGGCGCGCATGAGCTCCTTGACCAGCAGGTCGGTTCCGACGCACGGGACGTTCCCGCGCGAGTGCCAGGTCTCCTCGGCGACGACCAGGTCGCCGGGGTGCATCCCCGGTGCCAGCCCCGCACAGAAGCCCGTGGCGAGGACGGCGGCCCCCGCGAGCTCCGGCTGGGCCAGCATCCGGGTGGTGGAGGCCTCGGCGGCCTCCGGTCCCATGCCCGTGCGCAGGACGGTGACCGGCCCGTCGGCCCCGCGGTGGTCGCGGCTGCGCAGGGCGAGGCTCTCGATGCCGAGAGCGCAGGCGATCACCAGCGGAGCCGGTGCGGACGGTGTGCTCATCAGCCCCCCTCGACCTCTGGGAAGGGTTTCTTCGCGAAGGGCTCCCCGTGCACGTACCGGCCGAGGGCGGTGAGCGGGAACACCTGCCGGTAGAGGTGGTAGTTGATGGAGAAGTCCCCCGGGAAGCCGGTCCCGGTGAAGTAGGGCTCGTCCCAGGAGCCGTCCTCCAACTGGGTGACGGCGAGCCACTCCACCCCGCGCTCGACGGCCTTGGAGTCGTGCTCTCCGGCCGCCAGCAGGGCCATCAGCGCCCAGGCCGTCTGCGAGGGGGTGGAGGCGCCGCGCCCGCTCCACTTCTTCGCGTCGTCGTAGGACCGCAGGTCCTCGCCCCAGCCGCCGTCGTCGTTCTGGACCGACTCCAGCCAGCTCACCGCCCGGCGGATCGCCGGGTGCGAGCCGGGCAGGCCCGCGGCGGCGAGGGCGGGTACGACCGACCCGGTGCCGTAGATGTAGTTGACGCCCCAGCGCCCGAACCACGAGCCGTCCGGCTCCTGTTCGGTGAGCAGCCACTCGATGCCGCGCCGGGTGCGCGGATCGTGCGAGAGCCCCTCGACGGCCAGCATCTCCACCACGTGCGCCGTCACGTCGGACGACGGCGGATCGATGACCTCACCGAAGTCGCAGAACGGCAGCCGGTTGGGGAACGGGCTGGTGTTGTCGACGTCGAAGGCGCCCCAGCCCCCGTTCTTCGACTGCATCCCGAGGTTCCAGCGCACCCCCCGCCCGATCGCCTTCTCCACCCGCTCCGGGTCGTGATGCCGGACCCGGCGCAGCGCGAGGACGACCTCGGCGGTGTCGTCGATGTCGGGGTAGTTGTCGTTGTGGAACTCGAACGCCCAGCCGCCCGGCGGCAGTTGGGGTCGCTTCACGGCCCAGTCGCCCGGTCTGACGATCTCCTCACCGAGCATCCAGTCCGCCGCTCTGACGAGTTGCGGATGGTCGGCGGGCACGCCCGCGTCGACCAGCGCGATGGTGGCGAGGCAGGTGTCCCACACCGGCGACTGGCAGGCCTCGATCATCCGGGCCCCGTCCTCGCGCCAGACGGCGAACCGGTCCAGGGACGCCAACCCCTCGCGCATGACCGGGTGTTCGAGGTCGTAGCCGAGCAGCGACAGCGCGATCACCGAGTACACCGCCGGCGGCTGGATGCCGCCCCAGGCGCCGTCGTTCTCCTGCCGCTCGACGATCCAGCGGGCGGCGGAGTTCATGGCCGCCCGCCGCAACCGGCGCGGCGCGACCTTGCGTAGTTGGTGCAGCGCCTTGTCCAGCCGCTGGAAGGCACCGTCCCAACTCACCGCCGGGGCAAGGGGCTTGGGCGGATTCGGCCGGGCGGGGTCGGTGTGCAGCTCGTCCAGCGCGAACGGCGCGGGCCGTACCGGCCGCTTCGCGGAGACGACGGTGAGCGGGACGATGGTCTGCCGCGCCCAGCACCCGAAGTCGTAGATGTTGAGCGGGACCCACTTGGGGAAGAAGATGAGCTCCGGCGGGAGTTCGGGCAGGTCCTCCCACTTCCACCAGCCGAACAGGGCGAGCCAGATCCGGGTGAAGACCCGGGCCGAGGCCACGCCGCCCCGGCCGCGGATCCACGCCGAGGCCTTCGCCATGTGCGGGGCGTCCGGCGCGTCGCCGGCCAGCCGCAGGGCGACGTACGCCTCGATGGTGGTGGAGAGTTCGCCAGGGCCGCCGTAGAACGAGGCCCAGGTGCCGTCCTCGCGCTGCTCGCCGCGGATGAACAGGCCCGCGGCGCGCGTGGTCTCCTCGTCGCGGATCCCCAGGAACTGACGCAG
This sequence comes from Streptomyces sp. NPDC088794, assembly GCF_044750545.1. Lineage (NCBI taxonomy): Bacteria > Bacillati > Actinomycetota > Actinomycetes > Kitasatosporales > Streptomycetaceae > Streptomyces > Streptomyces sp. NPDC088794. The sequence continues at coordinate 737,551 of NZ_JBIVKB010000001.1, forward strand.
GAGCAGGTCCTCGGCGTCCATGGTGACGTTCGTCTCCAGGTCGCCCTTCCACCAACCCTGGGGGTCCTGCCGCGACAGCAGGTAGTCGGTGGCGCGTTGTACGGCCCGTACGGCGGTGTCCGGTCCCCCCGCCGCCACGGGGGTCGTGCTGTCGGTTTCGCGGGCCGCGGCAGCGCGGGGCGGCATGGCCCCGGTGCTTCCGTCGGTCGTCGCTGTCATGGCTTCCCCTTCGTGCAGTCGTTCAAATCGTGCTGCTGTGGGTCCGCCGTCGGCCGGTGCGCGGGTGGTGCCCAGGGCACCGGTCGGCGACTACGCGAGGGTTATTCGACCGATAGTGATCATCTCTTTCGTACGACGACGAAGTCGGCGAGCGCCGCGAACTGTGCCCGCACCCGGTCGGGCATGTCGATGGCGTCCAGGGCTTCGATGGCGGTGGTGTGCTGACGGCGTGCTTCCTCGGCCGTCCATTCGCGACCGCCCGCCTTCTCGATGAGGTCGGCGCGGGCCGCGAACTCCTCCTCGGAGAAGTTCTCGAAGTCGCTGCTCTTGGCGTCCGCGGCGAGCATCTCGCCGAGCCGCTCGGAGGCGGGACCGCCCGCCGCGAGCGCGGCCACGACCGGCAGGGACTTCTTGCGCTGGCGCAGGTCGCTCCAGGCCTGCTTGCCGGTCGAGACCGGGTCGCCCCAGATGCCGAGGAGGTCGTCCACGGCCTGGAAGGCCAGGCCGAGGTGGTGACCGTACTTCTCCAGCGTGTCGGCGGTGCGGTCGTCCGCGCCGCCGAGCACCGCGCCGACCGAGGAGGCGCAGGCGAGCAGGGCACCGGTCTTGTTGCCCTCCATCTCCAGGCACTCCTCGACGCTGACGCGGTCGCGGTGCTCGTAGGAGATGTCCTGGGCCTGTCCGTCGATGAGGGCGCGGGTGGCGGTGGTCAGGCGGCGGGCGGCGCGGCCGGCCTCGGCGGTGCCGAGCTCCAGCAGCACCTCGTTGGCGAGGGCGAACAGGGCGTCGCCGACCAGGATCGCCTGGGCGGGGCCGTGCACCTTCCAGACGGTGTCACGGTGGCGGCGCTGTTCGTCGCCGTCCATCAGGTCGTCGTGCAGCAGCGAGAAGTTGTGGACCAGCTCGACGGCGACCGCGCCGGGGATGCCGACCTCGGGCGCGGCGCCGGTGACCTCGGCCGACAGCACCGCGAGGGCGGGACGTACGGCCTTGCCGCCGTCGCCGTGCGCGGGGTTGCCGTCGGCGTCGATCCAGCCGAAGTGGTAGGCGGAAACGGTGTCCATGGGAGGGGCCAGGCGGTCGATGGCCGCCCGCAGTACCGGTGTGGCCAGGGTCCGGCCGCGCTCCAGGAGCGCGGTCACGTCCACCGCGTCGGCAGCCGTCGAGGCCGGGGGCACAGTGGGCACAGTCTCTCCTCTTGTTGCGGTACCGGAGGTGCGGGGGTCGCCTGCCGCCTGCTGATCGAGCGTCACGCCGCCTCCTCGACTTCGAAGAGGTGACGGGGGCGGGGCCGGCCCAGGGCGGCGAGAGCGGCGTCCGCCGCGCTCACCCCACTGCGGACCGCACTCTCCATGGTCGCGGGCCACCCTGTGGCGGTCCACGTACCGGCCAGGTACAGGCCGGGGGCTTTGGTGCGGGCGCCGGGCCGCAGCCGCCCGACGCCGGGGGTCGGAGCGAACGTCGCCGTGCGCTCCCTGGTCACGAAGAAGTCCCTCACCTCGGCGCCACGGGTGCCGGGCAACAGCCGCTCCAGCTCCGGGAGGTAACGCTCCTTCAGCTCGGCCACCGGCGCGTCGATCTCGTCCTGGGCGGCCGACTGGGAGAGCGCAAGGTACTGGCCCTCGCGCAGCCCAGAGGCGTCGGTCCGGTCGAAGACCCACTGCACCGGGGTGCCGAGCGCGGCGAAGAAGGGCTTGTCGAGCACCTTGCGGTCGTAGACGACGTGCACGTTGAGGATCGGCGCGGTGGCGATGTCGAGGAGCCGTTCGGGGGCGTCGAGCGCGCCCGCGGGCAGCAGATCGTGGGCCTCGCGCTGGGCCACGGCGAGGACGACCGTGTCCGCCTCGATGGTCTCGCCGGGAACCTGAACGCTCCAGCGCCCGTTCTCGTCAGTAGAGATGGAGGTGACTCGTGTACGGATCTCGGTACGCACGCCCGCGGAGTCGAGCGCCTTGCGGGCCAGCCGGTCATGCAGTTCACCCAGCGGGACGTGCGCCCATCCGATGTCGGCCGCGCCCGGTTCGGACAGCAGACCGGTCTTGAACACCATCGCGGCGAGCCCCAGCGAGGCGTCGCCCGCGACCGCGTTGAGAGTGGCGACCCCGACCAGGTCCCACAGGGCCTCGATGGCACGCGCCGACTGACCGTGCGCGGTCAGCCAGCTGCCGAAGTCCTGTGCGTCCAGGCTCGGATCGGCGAGGTCGAGCCCTTTGAGCGCGAGCGCGGCACGTCCGACCTTGGCACGCTCGGCGAGCGAGAGATGCGGGTAGGTGGCGAGGCTGCGCCCCAGGTGCAGCGGTACCGGCAGCGCGTCGCGGCGCAGCCGTCCCAGCCGCCGTCCCTCCGGCTTGTCGACGTCGAGCACGGGCACGTCGAGACGATCCTGCAGCGGTGCCAGCGCCGTGCCCTCGATCCGGTCGAGGAACCAGCGGTAGGCGGTGCAGCAGCGCAGGTACACGTGCTGGCCGTTGTCGACGGTCAGTTCGCCGCGCTGGAAGGAGAAGGCCAGGCCACCCAGTCTCGGCCTGCCCTCGACCAGGGTGACGCGGACACCCGCGTCGGCCAGTGCGAGCGCGGCGGTGATGCCGGCGAGCCCGCCGCCGACCACGACGGCGTCCCGCCCGGCATGTGCCGGGACGTCCGCGGGCAGCCCCTCGGACTGCGTCCCGTCGGTCATCGTGCGCCCTCCCCCGAGCGGCCGCCGCGGTCGAACTCCGCGCGGCGGGCCGTTGCAGTCATGGACGCCGTCCGCGACCGGAGGGTTGCGCGCCGTTTTTCTCCGGTGGAATCACCTTGGACCGAATTGTCCATCAGGCGCGCCTCCTGATGGTCCTCCGCGTCACACCGCGGGCGTCCAGGCCGGACAGCCCGCGCACGGCGACGTACGCCTTCTCCCGCCCGGGCAGCGAGACCCGGCCGCGCAGCACGGCCTCCGGGTCGCGCTCGATCCGGTCGAGCAGCCGGCGGTAGATCCCGGCCATGGCGGCCACGCAGGCGCCGCTCCGCCGGTCGAGCATGGGGAGCAGCCGGTAGCCCTCGGCGAAAAGGGTGCGGGCCCGTCGCACTTCGAAGTGGACGAGACCCGCGAAGTCGGAGCCCTCCGGCGGGGTCGGCCCGTCGAACCCGGCCGAGCACCCGAATTTCGCGAGGTCGTCGGCGGGCAGATAGGTCCGCCCGTTCTCGGCGTCCTCGCGGACGTCCCTGAGGATGTTGGTGAGCTGCAGCGCAAGGCCGAGCGTGTCGGCGTACTCCGACGCGCGCTCGACGCCGGGCGCCCCCGGCTCGGGGCCGAACACACCGAGCGAGAGCCGCCCGATCGCGCCCGCCACGCACCGGCAGTAGACCTTCAGGTCGTCCCAGGTCTCATAGGTCTCGCCCTGTACGTCCATCAGGACGCCGTCGATCAGCTCGTCCAGGCCGTCGAGCGGGATCGGGAAGGCCTGGGCGGCATGGGTGAGGGCGACCGCGACCGGGTCGGTGTCGTCCTCGTCGACCGTCCCCTCGCGGACCCGGGTCAGCAGCGCCCGGGTCTCCTCGAGTCTCGCGCTCTTGACGTCGACCGCCAGCGTGCCGTCCCCGATGTCGTCGACCCGCCGGGAGAACGCGTACAGCGCCGACATGGCGCGTCGCTTCGGCGTGGGCAGCAGGCGGATCCCGTAAGCAAAGTTACGGGCCTGCTGTCCGGTGACGGCCTCGCAGTAGCTGTAGGCGGCGAGTACCGGCGGGGACACCTGTGGTGCGTCCACGGTCCGGATCACCCCTCTCCTCGCAGAGTCACGCCCACCTCGCGCAGCAGCTGGATCTTGCCGGGCTTGGGCGGGCCGGGAAGTACGTCGTATTCAGCGGCGGCGATCGCCTTGATCGCCGCCCTCCCCCCTGCCACGAACCCCGCGAGCAGCAGCTTCAACCTGCCGTGGACGCTACCCACCAGGGGGGCGCCTTCATTCAGGAGATCGCGTGCGCGTTCCGCTTCGTATGCAACCAGGGCGCGTACCGACGCGCCCGCGCTGGCCGTGGCGAGATCCGTTTCCTGGACATGGAACCGCTTCATGTCCTCGGCGGGCAGGTAGATGCGGTCGTTGCCGAGATCCTCGGCCACGTCCTGCAGGTGTTCGACGATCTGAAGTGCGGTACAGATCGCGTCCGAGAGATGGATCCGCTCGGGGGTCGAGGTGCCGGTGACCGAGAGGACGAGGCGACCGACGGGGTTGGCCGAGAGCTCGCAGTAGGCGAGCAGGTCGTCGTAGGTCTCGTAGCGGCTGACCAGCTGGTCCTGGCGGTTGGCGGCGATCAGGCCGAGGAAGGGCTCGGGGGTCAGCGCGCAGCGGCGGACGGTCGGCTGGAGGCGGCGCAGCAGGGGGTGGCGCGGGGTCGCGTCGAAGACCCGGTGCAGGTCGTCCTCGAAGGCGTCCAGGAGCAGCAGCCGGTCCTCGGCCGCCGCGGGCTCCACGCCGAGCAGCCGGGCGTCGGCGCCGCCGGGGGCCAGGTCGCCGTCGCCGATGTCGTCGACGAGGCGGGCGAAGCCGTAGACCGCCATCAGGTCGGTGCGCCAGGCCTTGGGCAGGAAGAAAGGTGCCACGGGGAAGTTCTCGCCCGCGGCCTTGTCGAGCGTGCCGCGCTCCGGATCACCGGAGGCCGGCGTACCGGTTCCCGTCACCGCTCACTTCCCGGCGCGGGGACGGCACAGGCAGCTCCGTTGAGCTGGGGAGTTTCCGTAGCCATTGCCGTCACATCTCCCGTTCTACACTGCCGACCCAATACACACTATTTCGGACACGCCGCCCAGCCGTCCGCACAGTCGTCCCGTACGAGGGTGTCGCGCATTATCGCCCCACTTGCCGCGTTTCGGGACCGGTCCAGCTTACGTTGTACAACGCAGCGAGGTTCTCTGGGGTGTCCTGCACATCACAAGAACACACCGATTGGCGCCAAGATTCCTAAGGCGACCACGAGTTGACGTTTCCTTTGCAGACGCGGGGCCCCGCCGGAGAGGTTCCGGCGGGGCCCGTGGAAGCGTGGTGGGCCGGACTGCCCATGTCGGGGTGGACTACTTGCCCGTGAACTTCTCGTACTCCTGGAGGACCTCTTCGGTGGGTCCGTCCATCCGCAGCTCACCGCGTTCCAGCCACAGCACGCGGTCGCAGGTGTCCCGGATCGACTTGTTGTTGTGACTGACGAGAAACACCGTGCCGGCTTCCTTGCGCAGCTCGCGGATGCGCTCCTCGGAACGTTTGCGGAAGGCCGCGTCGCCGGTGGCGAGGGCCTCGTCGATCATGAGGACGTCGTGGTCCTTGGCGGCGGCGATGGAGAAGCGCAGCCGGGCCGCCATGCCGGAGGAGTAGGTGCGCATCGGCAGGGTGATGAAGTCGCCCTTGTCGTTGATCCCGGAGAAGTCGACGATCTCCTGGTAGCGCTCCCTGATCTGCTCGCGGGACATGCCCATGGCGAGCCCGCCCAGGATGACGTTCCGCTCACCGGTCAGGTCGTTCATCAGGGCCGCGTTCACGCCGAGCAGGGAGGGCTGGCCACCGGTGTAGACGCGGCCGCTCTCGGCGGGCAGCAGACCGGCGATGGCGCGCAGCAGGGTCGACTTGCCGGAGCCGTTGGAACCGATCAGACCGATGGCCTCGCCGCGGTAGGCGACGAACGAGACGCCCCGCACGGCGTGCACCTTGCGCACGCCCCGCTCTTCGCCGCGCTTGATGATCCGGCTCAGCGCGGAAGTGGCGCTGCCCTTGCCGGTCTTGGCGCCGTTGACGCGGTAGACGATGTGCAGTTCCTCGGCGACGACGGTGGGGATGCGGTCCGCACCCTGCTCGCCAGCCTGCTCGACGGGATTGTGCTCAGCCACGGCCGTACCTTTCCTCCGCCTTCCAGAAGTAGACGAACCCGCCGACGGCCAGGCACACCGCCCACAGGACCGCGACCGCCCAGACGTGGTCGGGGAGGTTCTCGGCGCCGTAGCCGTCGATGAGCGCGAAGCGCATCAGGTCCATGTAGATCGCCGCCGGGTTCCACTGCAGGACGTTCGCCAGCCACTGCGGCTTGTCGGCCAGGAAGATCGGGATGGAGAACATCACGCCGGACGCGTACATCCAGGTGCGCAGCACGAACGGCATCAGCTGCGCGAGGTCCGGGGTCGCGGAACCGGCCCGGGCGAAGACCAGGGCGAGTCCGGTGTTGAAGAGGAACTGAAGGGCGAGCGCCGGCACGATCAGCAGCCAGGACAGGTCCGGATAGCTGCCGAAGGCGGCGGCCACCACGAACAGCACGATCAACGAGTAGAGCAGCTGCTGGAGTTGCTGGAGCGCGAAGGAGATCGGCAGCGAGGCGCGCGGGAAGTGCAGGGCGCGGACCAGGCCGAGGTTGCCGGAGATCGCGCGGACGCCGACCATCACCGAGCTCTGCGTGAAGGTGAACACGAAGACGCCGGTGACCAGGAACGGGATGTAGACGTCGTGCGACAGGCCGCGGTTCGCCTTCAGGATCATGCCGAAGATGAAGAAGTAGACCGCCGCGTTCAGCAGCGGGGTCACCACCTGCCAGAGCTGGCCGAGCTTCGCCTGGCTGTACTGGGCGGTCAGCTTCGCCCGCGAGAAGGCGAGGATGAAGTGCCGCCGGTCCCAGAGTTGGCGGACGTACTCGACGAGGGAGGGCCGGGCCCCGCTCACGGTCAGCCCGTACTTGGAGGCGAGCTGGGCCGCCGTGAGGCCCTCGGCGGGCACCGCGGGGGCACTCGGTGCGACCGTGCCGTCGTGCGTTGTCTCACTCACCAGTGGAAAACCTTCGTCTTCGGGATGCGCACCCGTGCGGGCTGGCATGGGACCGGGGCCGATCGGACCCGACGGCTCACAGCAAAGAGCTTGTCAGATCACAGGGGGGCGGCCCAGTCGGGTCAGCCGCCACACCGTACGCCACTTCATGGGCCTGCGCGGTCCGCAGGGCGTGCTCCAGCCCTCCCGGAAGCCGCCGAACCACGCCCGCAGGGCGGACCGCGAGGGGCGGCGGACGAGGGTGAGCAGCAGCCAGCTGCCGAGGTAGACCGGGACCAGGGGCGCGGGGAGATTGCGGCGGGCGAGCCAGACGCGGTTGCGGGCGACCATGCGGTGGTAGACCGCGTGCCGCGAGGGGGCGGTCGTGGGGTGGTAGAGCACCATGTCGGACCGGTAGTCGATCATCCAGCCCGCGTCCAGGGCCCGCCAGGCCAGGTCGGTCTCCTCATGGGCGTAGAAGAACGCGTCCGGGAGGCCGCCGACCTCGGCGAAGACCTTGGTGCGGACGGCGTTGGCGCCGCCGAGGAAGGTGGTGACCCGGGAGGAGCGCATCGGGTCGGCGGCGCGCAGGCGCGGGACGTGCCGGCGCTGGGTGATCCCGGTCTCGGGATCGGCGATGCGGAAACTGATGATGCCGAGTCGGGGGTCGTCCTCGAAGGCCCGGCGGCACAGCTCGGCGGTGTCGTGCTGCGCGAGCAGGCCGTCGTCGTCGAGGAACATCAATATGTCTACATCTCGACCACTGGGGCCGAAGGCCTCGATGCCGACGTTGCGGCCGCCGGGGATGCCGAGGTTCTCCGACAGCTCGATCGTGCGCACGCCGTCCGGGACGTCCGGGACCGGCGAGCCGTTGCCGACGACGACGACCTCGACCGGGTCGCCGTCCTGCTTGCCGACCGAGTCGAGCAGGGCCCGCAGCTCGTCGGGGCGGTTGCCCATGGTGATGATCACCGCGCCGACCCGCATGGCGCTCACTTCAGCCTGCTGGAGGCGAGGATGGACACGAGGTGCAGCAGGGTCTGCACCAGCGCGATGCCGGCCAGGACGGCGACACCGAGCCGCGAGAAGAACAGGTCGCCGCGCACCTGGTCGGCGATGGCCAGCACCAGGATCAGCAGGGACGCCTCGATGCCGAGCACCAGCCGGTGGAACTTGAGCGCGGCGGCGGCCCGGCGGGCCAGCGCCATGCCGGAGGAGCGCATCTCGGACGCGGCCTCCTGGACGGGGGCCTGACCGGTCTGGTGCCGGGCGACACCGACCAGATCGGTCTCGGCCTTGATCAGGATCGCGCCGAGCGCGGCGAGGGTGCCGAGGAAGGCCCACAGCCAGTCGATACGACCGCTGCCCCACAGGTCGGCGGCGCGCAGCCCGAAGCCGACGAGCACGGCCGCGTCGGTCAGATAGGCGCCGACCCGGTCCAGGTAGACCCCGCCCAGCGAGTACTGCTTCTTCCAGCGGGCGATCTCGCCGTCCACGCAGTCGAGCAGCAGGTACAGCTGGACCGCGAGCACGCCGAGCACGGCGCCCGGGATCCCCGGCACCAGCAGCGCGGGGGCCGCGAGCACGCCGCAGACAGTCATCAGGTACGTGAGCTGATTGGGCGTGACCCTGGTGTTCACCAGGTAACGGTCGACGCGCAGGGACACCTCTCGCATGTAGAGGCGCCCCATCCAGTGCTCACCGCTGCGCCGGTCCTTGACCCCCGGGGGGTGGACGACCGGGCGGAGTTCAGCTACCGATGGCCTTGACATAGTCGGCGTAGATGTCCTTGATCTGGTCGGTCTTGAGGTCGAGGTGTTCGAGGATCGTGTAGCGGCCGGGCCTGGTCTCGGGGGCGAACTCCACGACCCGGACGAACTCCGCGGTCGTGAAGCCGATCTCCTCCGGGAGCACCGGCAGTCCGTGCCGGCGCAGCACCTGGGCCATGAAGGCCGCCTCTTCGTGGGCTCCGCGCAGGTACATCGCGAAGGCCGCGCCCAGGCCGCACTGCTCGCCGTGGCTGGCCGCGCGCTTGGGGAAGAGCAGGTCGAAGGCGTGGTTGATCTCGTGGCAGGAGCCCGAGGCGGGCCGGGAGTCGCCCGAGATCGACATGGCGACACCGGTGAGGACCAGCGCCTCGGCGAGGACCTGGAGGAAGTCGTTGTCCCCGATGCCGCCGGGGTGTCGCAGCACCGCCTCGCCGGCCTGCCGGGCCATGGCCGCGGCGAGGCCGTCGACCTTCTCGCCGTTGACCCGGTGGGACAGCTCCCAGTCCGCGATCGAGTTGATGTTGGAGATCGCGTCGCCGATGCCGGCCCGTACGAAGCGGGCGGGGGCCTCGCGGATCACATCGAGGTCGATGACCACGCCGATCGGGTTCGGCACTCCGTAGGAGCCGCGCCCGGCGTCGTTGTCGAGGGTGGCGACCGGCGAGCAGAGACCGTCGTGCGCGAGGTTGGTCGGCACCGCGACCAGGGGCAGGCCCACGCGTGCCGCGGCGAACTTGGCGCAGTCGATGATCTTGCCGCCGCCCAGGCCCACGACCGCGTCGTAGTGACCGGCCTTTATCTCGCCCGCCAGCCGCACGGCGTCGTCGAGGGTGCCGCCGCCGACCTCGTACCAGGTGGCACCGGGCAGCGTCGGCTCAAGCCGCGCGCGCAGCCGGGCGCCGGAGCCGCCGCTGACGGCGACGGCGAGCCGGCCGGACTGCGAGATGCGCTCGTCGGCGAGCACTCCCGCCAGGTCCTCGAGGGCACCCGGGCGGATGTCGACGACGAGCGGCGAGGGAATGAGCCGGGTCAGTACTGGCACGCGATCTCCCGTCCGCGGGCGAGGTCGGCGTGGTTGTCGATCTCCACCCACTGCACGTCACCGATGGGCGCGGTGTCGATCCGGAAGCCGCGGTTCACGAGCTCCTGGTAGCCGTGCTCGTAGAACTGCTGGGGGTCGGTCTCCCAGACGGTCTTGAGCGCGTCGACCAGTTCGGGGGCCGCGTCGCCCTCGATGAGCGTGACGCCGATGTACTCGCCGGTGGCTTCGGCGGGGTCCATCAGCTTGGTGATCGTCGTCATCCCCTTCTCGGGGTCGACGACGACCTTCATCTCCTCGTCGGCGAGATCCTTCACCGTGTCCAGGGCCAGGATGATCCGCTTTCCCTCACCGCGCGCGGCGAGCAGCGCCCGCTCGACGGAGACCGGGTGGACGGTGTCGCCGTTGGCGAGGATCACGCCGTCCTTGAGGGCGTCACGGCCGCACCAGAGGGAGTAGGCGTTGTTCCACTCCTCGGCCTTGTCGTTGTCGATGAGGGTGAGCTTGACGCCGTACTTGCGCTCCAGCTCCGCCCTGCGCTCGTACACGGCCTCCTTGCGGTAGCCGACGATGACGGCGACCTCGGTCAGGCCGATCTCGGCGAAGTTGCCGAGGGTGAGGTCGAGCACCGTGATCGAGTCCTCGGCGCCCGCGGGCCCCACCGGCACCAGCGCCTTGGGCAGGGTGTCGGTGTAGGGGCGCAGACGCCGTCCGGCGCCGGCCGCCAGCACGAGGCCGATCATGCGGTTTCTCCTTCATCGTGTACTGCGGGGGCCCCTGCGGACACCCAGAAGCGGATGCTCTCGGCGAGCACCACCAGGGCCACGGCAACCGCGAGGACCGTGAGCGCGAGCGTGAACTGCGAGGCCGTGAGCAGCGCGGCCAAAGCGGTGACGAGCAGCGTCCGCCCGTCGTGTCCCCCGATGACGCGCACCAGCCACGCGGGGGGCGCTCCGGCGTCGCCACGGATGCGGTACACCGTGTCGTAGTGATGGTAGGCGACGGCGGACACCAGTCCGAAAGCCGCCGGAAGTGCTCCGTTCACGTCCGCCTTCGCCGCCAGGATCAGGACGGTGCCGTACTCGGCCGCCCGGAAGAAGGGCGGAACGAGCCAGTCCAGAGCGCCTTTGAGGGGGCGCGCGAGGGCGAGGCCGGAGAGCAGGACGTAGCCGGCGGCGCCCAGCACGGTCGGCCAGGTGGTGCCCCAGACTGCGGCGGAGATCACCACGAGGAGCCCGCCGGCCGCGGCGCTCACCGGCGCCGGGAAGCGCGGAGCGACCCGCGCGACCAGTCCGGCCAGCGGCCCGTTGTCGGCGAGGTCCGCCAGCGCCTGCGCCGCCCGGTCGGTGCGCCGCGCCTTGCGGGTCAGCGAGCGCAGTACCCGCCCGGCGGTCGTGTAGGTCGCCGCGAAGGCACAGCCGATGAGAAGGACGTACAAGGTGATGCGCGGGGTGGTGACGGCGGTGAGGACCGCGATCATCGCCCAGCGTTCGCCGATCGGCAGCACGATCATCCGGCGCAGCCACACCGTCCAGCCGACGCTGTCGAGCTTGTCGGAGAGGGCGGCGGTGGGGCTGGTGTTGGCGGTCGCGTCGTGGTTGGCCTCGTTGAAGGAGAAGTCGACGACGTGCCGGCAGGTCTGCAGGACCATCGCGCCGAGCGCGAGAGCCCATACGTCGTCACCGCCACGGGCGGCTCCCAGCGCGAGGCCGGCGTAGTAGGCGTACTCCTTGGCCCGGTCGAAGGTGGCGTCGAGCCAGGCGCCGAGCGTGGAGTACTGGAGGGAGTAGCGGGCGAGCTGGCCGTCGGTGCAGTCCAGGACGAAGGACGCGATCAGCAGCACGCCGGCCGCGACGTACCCGGCGCGGGTGCCGGTGGCCGCGCAGCCCGCCGCGATCAGCGCGGTGATGAGGGAGGCGGTGGTGACCTGGTTCGGGGTGAGGCCGCGGCGGGCGCACCAGCGGGCGATGTAGCGGGAGTACGGGCTGATGAAGTAGGTCGTGAAGAAGCCGTCGCGGGCCTTCACCGCCGACTTCAGGCGTACGGCCTCGTCGTCCACGTCGGCGACGGCCTGCCGTGCCTCGTTGCGGGCCTGCGGGTCGGCCGGGACGGCGGCGACGAGACTGCCGAGCTCGGGGCTGCGGACGTCGGCGCCGTCGTCGTCCAGGGCGGTGACTATGCGGTCGGGGAGGCTGTCGACGGCCAGGGCCGTACCGCCGCCCGCCGAGGTCTCGCGGGCCAGCGCCCGGGTGAGGGTCGCCCGGCCCTCGGGCTGCGCGGTGACGGCACCGGCGATCGCGGCGAGCGGGAAGCGGGGGTCGGTGAGACCGAGGCGCAGCGCGTGCACGTGTCCGACGAAACGGGCGTCGACCAGGGCGACCCGCCCGTCGGAGGGCACCTGCGCGACGAGCCGCTCCGCGTCGACGGCGTCGACGGCCACCAGCACGTCGAAACCGAGGGACCGCAGATCACCCTCGATCGACGATCCGGGGACCGGCTGACCGGTGAGGATGGCGGTCGACAACCGAACTCACTCCCTGGGTGCCGACGCACGAGCGCCGGTCATGTACACGATGGGGGCGCCCCTTGGATGCACCAGGCGGGCGGCATGTCGGCAGAGGCTATCGGATGCCGGAAGGCAGGCGTTCACCGCCCGTTCATGAGCTGATCAACGCCGGATCCACTGGCCTTCGCCGCGATCATCATCGGTGATTTTGGGCTCCGCCCACAAACCGTGCCCGCTATCACCCCCTTCGGGCCGGGCATCCAGGACATCGAGGGCGCTCCGCGGTGCCGACATAGGGTGGACGACCATGACATGGCTGATCACAGGCGGAGCGGGATACATCGGGGCCCATGTGGCGAGGGTCATGGCCGGGGCCGGGGAACGTGCCGTCGCGCTGGACGACCTCTCCGCGGGTGTGCCGGCCCGACTGCCCGCCGGCGTCCCGCTGATCGAGGGTTCGACGTTCGACGCCGGTCTGCTGAAGCAGGTCTTCGCCGAGCACGAGGTGACCGGTGTGGTGCACCTGGCCGCCCGCAAGCAGGTGGGCGAGTCCGTGGCGCAGCCGACCCGCTACTACCGGGAGAACGTCGGCGGCCTCGCCACGCTCCTGGAGGCGGTGGCCGAGGCCGGGATCGGCAGGTTCGTCTTCTCCTCGTCCGCGGCCGTGTACGGCAACCCCGATGTGGACCTCATCACGGAGGACACCCCGTGCGCGCCGGTGAACCCGTACGGCGAGACCAAGCTGGCCGGTGAGTGGCTGGTCCGGGCGGCGGGCCGGGCGCACGGCATCTCGACCGTGTGCCTGCGCTACTTCAACGTGGCGGGCGCCGCCGCGCCGGAGTTGGCCGACACCGGTGTCTTCAACATCGTGCCGATGGTCTTCGACCGGCTCACCCGCGACGAGGCGCCGCGGATCTTCGGCGCCGACTACCCGACACCGGACGGCACCTGCGTCCGCGACTACATCCACGTCGCCGACCTGGCCGAGGCGCATCTGGCGGCGGCCCGACGGCTCGGCGAGGCCACCGGTACCGCCGCCGGTGACCTCACGGTGAACATCGGTCGCGGCGAGGGCGTCTCGGTACGGGAGTTGGTCACGCTCATCGGTGAGGTCACCGGTGACACCCGGCCGGCGCTCGTCGAGGGGCGCCGGCCCGGGGACGCGCCGCGCGCCGTCGCCTCGGCCGCGCTCGCCGGGCGGGAACTGGGCTGGACGGCCGGGCGCGGAGTACGCGACATGGTCGAGTCGGCGTGGCAGGGCTGGCTGCTGCACCACGGCGACCGAGCCACCGGCTGAGGCACCGACCGAGGCACTGACCGAGCCTCCGAGCAAACCACCGGCCGGGCTACTGAGGGTGCCCTGACCTGCATATCGTTTCCGCAGGTCACGGCACATGACAACGGTGTTCAGTGCCGCGTTGCCCGATACCCCCCACCCGTAGTTCACTGTGATCCCGGGCCGACCACAGGAAGGGCTGTCATGGGGGCAGGACACGACCACGGACACGCGCATGGGCCGACGACGGGTACGGCCGCCTCGGCGTACCGCGGTCGGCTGCGGGTCGCGCTGTCGATCACGCTCGGCGTGATGGTGATCGAGGTGGTCGGCGGAGTGCTCGCAGACTCGCTGGCGCTGATCGCGGACTCCGCGCACATGGCGACCGACGCGCTGGGCCTGGGCATGGCGCTGCTCGCCATCCACTTCGCCAACCGTCCGGCGACCGGCAACCGCACCTTCGGGTTCGCCCGCGCCGAGATCCTCGCCGCGCTCGCCAACTGTCTGCTGCTGCTCGGGGTCGGCGGCTACGTCCTGTACGAGGCGGTCCAGCGGTTCGTCACGCCGGCCGCCACCGAGGGCGGGCTGACGATCGTGTTCGGCGCGATCGGCCTGGTCGCCAACATGGTGTCGCTGACGCTCCTTGTGCGCGGCCAGGAGGAGAGCCTGAACGTGCGCGGGGCGTTCCTGGAGGTCGTCGCGGACGCCCTCGGCTCGCTCGCGGTGATCATCTCGGCGCTGGTGATCCTGGGCACCGGCTGGCAGGCCGCCGACCCGATCGCCTCGCTGGTGATCGGCCTGATGATCGTGCCGCGCACCCTGAAGCTGCTGCGCGAGACGCTGGACGTGCTCCTGGAGACGGCACCCAAGGGCGTCGACATGGCCGACGTGCGGTCCCACATGCTGGCCCTGGACGGGGTGGAGGACGTCCACGACCTGCACGCCTGGACGATCACCTCCGGCATGCCGGTGCTGTCGGCGCACGTGGTCGTGCGCTCCGACGTGCTCAGCGCGATCGGCCACGAGAAGATGCTGCACGAGCTCCAGGAGTGCCTCGGCGACCACTTCGACGTGGAGCACTGCACCTTCCAGCTGGAACCGGTCGGACACGCGGAGCACGAGGCGAAGCTCTGCCACTGAGGCAGGCGGGGCAGGTGGGGCGCCTCCGGCGCGGAATGCAGCCGTCCGGCGCGCATCGGCGTCCTGCACATCAGTACGCCCGCCCCGCGCGGTTCCCCGCCGACCGCCAGGGGCACGATGACCTACCGGGCCCCTGTTCCGGCGTCCGACCGGTGACCGTCGCCGCCCGTGCCGCGCGCGGGACATGCGGGCGCACCGCGAAGTGCCGGGAGTGCCGGATTCGTACGGCAGACTTGGGCGGCGAGAACCGATGCGAAGGATGGGTATGCCGATCACACCAGCCACCGCGACGCACAGTCCGTCGAACGGCACCGCAGACGCCATTTTGCTCGAACTGGTCGACGAGAACGGCGTCACGATCGGCACCGCGGAGAAGCTCTCCGCCCATCAGCCCCCGGGCCGGCTGCACCGCGCGTTCTCCGTGTTCCTCTTCGACGAGCGCGGCCGGCTGCTGCTCCAGCAGCGGGCGCTGGGCAAGTACCACTCCCCCGGTGTGTGGTCCAACACCTGCTGCGGTCACCCCTATCCCGGCGAGGCGCCCTTCGCGGCGGCGGCCCGGCGGACGTACGAGGAGCTGGGGGTGTCCCCGACGCTGCTCGCCGAGGCGGGCACGGTCCGCTACAACCACCCGGACCCGGCCTCGGGCCTGGTCGAGCAGGAGTACAACCACCTCTTCGTGGGCCTGGTGCAGTCGAAGCTGCGGCCCGACGAGGAGGAGGTCGGCGACACGGCGTTCGTGACCCCCGCCGAGCTGGCCGAGCGGCACGCCAAGGACCCCTTCTCGTCCTGGTTCATGACGGTCCTCGACGCGGCCCGGCCCGCGGTGCGGGAGCTGACCGGTCCGTCGGCCGACTGGTGAGTCTCAGAGGACCCGCACGGGTTTGAGCGGCAGCGCGGCCCAGATCACCTTGCCGCCGCTCGACGTGTGCTCGACGTCGCACACCCCGCCCGCCTCCCGGGTGATCTCGCGCACCAGCAGCAGCCCCCGGCCGCCGGTCCGGCCGTGGTCGGCCTCCAGGGCGGTCGGGCGGTAGGGGTGGTTGTCCTCGACGGACACCCGCACCCACTCGGCGCCCACCGCGACCTCCACGGCGAGCATCGGCGACAGCAGGGCCGCGTGCCGGACGGCGTTCGTGACCAGCTCCGAGACGATCAGCAGCACGCCTTGGACGAGGTCGTCGGAGAGGGGTACTCCCTGGCGGTACAGCAGGTCCCGCACGGCGTGTCGCGCCTGCGGGACCGAGGCGTCGACGGCGGGGGCGGTGAACCGCCAGACACCTTCGTACGGCAGCGGATCCGGGGCCCTCGGGTCACGGGGCTCGTCCGTGTCGCCGTCTGGGCGTGGGCCGGACCCGCGCCCGTGGTTCTCCATCGTCCGGTCGCCACCCTTGCGCTCGATTGTCACCACACCTCGAGTGTTGATAACGACCCGCTCCGCTCCGGATGACTGAACAGAAGTCAGCGAATATCGAGCACTTCTGACCGCTGCCGCATGACGAGGTCGGCGACGCGACCGTTCCTGTCCACTCCGCGCCGACTTCGCGACCTATTCGGGGGGTACGGGTTTGGCGTGCGCCCGGCCCGGTCCGTCCCGCGCGTCGTCCTCCCCGGCGAGCCGCTCGGAGACCAGACCGACGATCCGCCGACCGCCGAAACCGGTCGCGATCAGTCCGAGTCCGTCGAAGAGCAGCGCGAGCGAGAAGAAACAGCCGATGACGTACTTGCTGCTGCTCGGCCAGTTCCCCAGCACCAGGATGCCGAGCAGCAGGTCGAAGGCGCCGAGGAGGAGGGTCCAGCCGAACTGCGGACCGCGTACCACCAGACTGCCCACGAGCCGGAAGAGACCGGCGGTGAGGAAGAGCAGGGCGGCGAACATGGTGAGGGCCGCGGCCGCCGCGTCGGGGCGGCGGATGACGACCACGCCCGCGGCGATGTTCAGGGCCGCGACGATGACACCGAGCCAGAAGAAGTTGGTGCCGCGCGCCTGGACCGCGTGCAGGAGTCCGACCGCGCCGCCGATCAGCAGCAGCCAGCCGAAGAGGAGCATCGAGGTCAGGGTGGCGACCCCGGTGTAGACGAGCCCGACGAGTCCGGCGAGCACCAGGATCACGCCGAGCGCGGCGAGCCAGCCGAAACCTCGGTGCAGTTTCGCGGCCTCGTCCTGTCGGGCTGTGGCCATCGCAGTCTCCTCGCGGTCGGCCCCCTCCTTGATCGTACGGTCGTGGGCTGCGGCTAGCATCCGGCCATGGAGCCCCAGCTGCTGCACACGGTCACCGACTCCGTCGCCACCGTCGTCATCCACCACCCGGCCAAGCGCAACGCCATGACGGCCGCGATGTGGGCCGCCCTGCCGCCACTGCTCGACACCCTCGCGGCCGACCCCGAGGTGCGGGCGCTGGTGCTGACCGGGGAGGGCGGGACGTTCTGCGCGGGGGCCGACATCTCCACGCTGCGGGGGTCGCCGAAGGAGGCCCAGTCGCTGGCGGTGGGTGCCGAGGAGGCTCTCGCGGCCTTCCCGAAGCCGACGCTGGCCGCGATCCGCGGGCACTGCGTGGGCGGCGGCGCGCAGCTCGCGGCGGCCTGCGATCTGCGGTTCGCCGAGGAGGGTGCGCTGTTCGGGGTGACACCGGCGAAGCTGGGGATCGTGTACGCGTCCTCGTCCACCCGGCGGTTGGTGTCGCTGGTGGGTCCGGCCGCCGCCAAGTACCTGTTGTTCTCGGGTGAGTTGATCGACACCGAGCGGGCGCAGCGCACGGGCCTGGTGGACGAGGTGCTGCCGGCGGGCGAACTCGACAAGCGGGTCGCGGAGTTCACCAGGATCCTGGCCGCACGCTCGCAGCTCACGCAGGCCGCAGCGAAGGAATTCGCCAACGGGCGTACGGACAGGGACGGTTACTGGGCCGAACAGGCGCGCGGCAGCGACGACACCGCGGAGGGGGTCGCCGCGTTCCTGGATCGCAGGCAGCCGCGCTTCACGTGGTCGGTTCCTTTCCGAGGATGAACCGGCTCATCGAGCGGATCAGTTCGACGACGTCCGCGGGCGCCTTCTGCGGGGACCCCGCGTCGTAGGGCGGCTGCGGGTCGTACTCGATGCCCAACTGCACGGCCTGGGCGACGACATCGCCCGACATCCGGCCGAGCAGGGCGAGGCCCATGTCGATGCCCGAGGAGACCCCCGCCGCGGTGACGTACTTGCCGTCGAAGACGACCCGCTCCCCCGTCGGCTCGGCGCCGAACCTCTTCAGCTCGTCGAGGGCCAGCCAGTGCGAGGTCGCGCGGCGTCCGTCGAGCAGCCCGGCGGCGGCAAGGAGCAGCGAGCCGGTGCATACGGACGTGGTCCAGGTGCTCGTGGCGTCGGTGGCGCGGATCCAGTCCAGCAGTGCCTCGTTGTCCATCTGCGGGGTCTGGCCGGGGCCGCCGGGGACGACCACGACGTCCGGGTTCGGCACCTCGGCCAGGGTCCGGTCGGCGATCAGCGCGAGGCTCCCGCTGTCGGTGCGGACGGGCCCGGTCCGCTCGGCGACGAAGACGACCTCGGAGTCCGGGAGGCGGCCCAGGGTCTCGTAGGGGCCGACGGCGTCGAGGGCGGTGAAGCGGTCGTAGAGGACGATGGCGAACTGCATGGGGTTCCCCCTTCGGGCTGCGGGTGTGTCAGCCGGTCTGCGGGTGCTCAGTGGGCGGCGCCGGGCGGAACCGGCGGCGGTACTCGGCGGGTGCCGTCCCGAGGGATCTGACGAAGGCGCGCCGCATCGCCTCGGGCGTGCCGTAGCCGCAGGCGCGGGAGACCTCCTCGATGCCGTCGGCGGTGTCCTCCAGGAGGCGGCGGGCGTGTTCGAGGCGGACGCGCTCGACGTAGCGGCCCGGCGTCATGCCGGTCTCGGTCTGGAAGGCACGGGCGAAGTGGCGGGGCGAGAGGCTGGCACGGGTCGCGAGGGCCTCCACGGAGAGGTCGTCGCCGGGGTGCTCGGTGATCCACTGCTGGACCTCGCGCAGTGGCTCGCGCTGGGCCGTCTGCGCGACGAGCTGGGCGCTGAACTGGGCCTGGTTTCCCGGGCGTCGGAGGAAGACGACGAGGTGGCGGGCGATGGAGAGGGCGGTCTCCCGGCCGACGTCCTCCTCGACCAGGGCGAGCGCGAGGTCGATGCCGGAGGTGACGCCGGCCGAGGTGGCGAGGTGTCCGTCGCGGATGTAGATGGGGTCCGGATCGACCTCGACGGCCGGGTGGTCGCGGGCGAGCTTCTCGCACACCGACCAGTGGCTGGTCGCGCGGTGGCCGTCCAGCAGACCCGCCTCGGCCAGCAGCAGCGCTCCGGTGCACACCGAGACCAGCCGCTTCGCGCGCGTGCCGTGCGCGCGCAGCCAGTCGACCAGGCGCGGGTCGGGGCTGCGGGTGCCCGCGCCGCCGGGGACCAGGAGGGTGTGTGGGTCCGGCGCCTCCGTGAGTGCCTGGTCCGGTACGAGGGTGAGGCCGCTGGAGGTGCGCACGGGACCGCCGTCCAGGGAGGCCGTACGGATGCGGTACGAGCCCGGCACGCCCTTCTCCGCGCCCGCGAACACCTCCACCGGGCCGGTGACATCGAGGCTCTGGACGCCGTCGAAGAGGACGACGAGAACGGTTCGCTGCGCCATGCCGTCGATTCTCGGCGGGCGCGCGCATGGCCGCAATGACGGGCTTCCCACCTTTCCTGCCATGCGGGTTGTCCACAGGGCGGCGCCCTGATCCCCGGGTGTCGGTGCGACCTGCCACAATTGCCGCGCAACCCCAGCGAGAAGGCGGTACGGGATCGTGACGACAGCCGGATCCATCGAACCAGGGTCCATCGAAGGCAGGATCGCCGAGGAACTCGGCGTACGGGAGCGGCAGGTCAAGGCGGCGGTCGAGCTGCTCGACGGCGGCTCGACGGTGCCTTTCATCGCGCGCTACCGCAAGGAAGCGACCGAGATGCTCGACGACGCGCAGCTGCGCACGCTCGAGGAGCGGCTGCGTTATCTGCGGGAGCTGGAGGAGCGGCGCACGGCGATCCTGGAGTCGGTGCGCGAGCAGGGCAAGCTCACCGACGAGCTGGCCGCGCAGATCCGCGCCGCGGAGACCAAGGCGCGCCTTGAGGACATCTACCTGCCGTACAAGCCCAAGCGGCGCACCAAGGCGCAGATCGCGCGTGAGGCCGGTCTGGAGCCGCTCGCGGAGGGGCTGCTGAGCGACCCGACCGTGGAACCACTGGCCGCGGCCGCCGCGTTCGTCGACGCCGACAAGGGCGTGGCCGATCCGCAGGCCGCCCTCGACGGTGCCCGGGCGATCCTCACCGAGCGGTTCGCGGAGGACGCCGACCTGATCGGCGAGCTACGCGAGCGCATGTGGGTGCGTGGCCGCCTGGCGGCCAAGGTGCGGGAGGGCAAGGAGGAGGCGGGCGCCAAGTTCGCCGACTACTTCGACTTCGCCGAGCCGTTCACGGCCCTGCCCTCGCACCGGACCCTCGCCATGCTGCGCGGCGAGAAGGAGGAGGTCCTCGACCTCGTCCTGGAGCCGGAGGAGGCGACGGAGGGGCCTTCGTCGTACGAGGGGATCGTCGCCCACCGGTTCCAGGTCGCCGACCGCGGTCGTCCCGGTGACAAGTGGCTGACGGACACGGTCCGTTGGGCCTGGCGCACCCGGATTCTGGTGCACCTCGGCATCGACATGCGGCTGCGGCTGCGCACGGCCGCCGAGGACGAGGCGGTCAACGTCTTCGCCTCCAACCTGCGCGACCTGCTGCTCGCCGCCCCGGCCGGCACGCGCGCGACGCTCGGCCTGGACCCCGGGTTCCGTACGGGTGTGAAGGTGGCCGTCGTCGACGCGACCGGCAAGGTGGTGGCGACCGACGTCATCTACCCGCACGTCCCGGCCAACAAGTGGGACGAGGCGATCGCCAAGCTGGCCCGGCTCGCGAAGGAGCACGCGGTCGATCTGATCGCGATCGGCAACGGCACGGCGTCCCGTGAGACCGACAAGCTCGCCGGTGAACTCATCACCAAGCACCCGGAGTTGAAGCTCACCAAGGTGATGGTGTCCGAGGCCGGCGCCTCCGTGTACTCGGCCTCCGCGTTCGCCTCGCAGGAGCTGCCCGACATGGACGTGTCGCTGCGCGGCGCCGTCTCCATCGCGCGCCGCCTTCAGGACCCGCTCGCCGAGCTGGTGAAGATCGACCCCAAGTCGATCGGCGTCGGCCAGTACCAGCACGACCTGTCCGAGGTGAAGCTGTCGCGTTCGCTGGACGCGGTGGTGGAGGACTGTGTGAACGGCGTCGGCGTGGACGTCAACACGGCGTCGGCCCCGCTGCTCTCCCGGGTCTCCGGCATCACCTCCGGGCTCGCCGAGAACATCGTGGCCCACCGCGACTCCAACGGCCCGTTCACCTCACGCGGCCAGCTGAAGAAGGTGGCGCGGCTCGGCCCCAAGGCCTACGAGCAGTGCGCGGGCTTCCTGCGGATCCGCGGCGGTGACGACCCGCTGGACGCGTCCAGCGTGCACCCCGAGGCCTATCCGGTGGTCCGGCGCATGGTGAAGACGTCCGGGCAGGAAGTCGCCTCGCTCATCGGCAACACGGGTGTGCTGCGCTCGCTGAAGCCGACCGAGTTCGTGGACGAGACGTTCGGTCTGCCGACCGTGACGGACATCCTCAAGGAGCTGGAGAAGCCGGGTCGCGACCCGCGGCCCGCCTTCAAGACGGCCACGTTCAAGGACGGCGTCGAGAAGATCTCGGACCTCACCTCCGGGATGGTGCTGGAGGGTGTCGTCACGAACGTCGCCGCGTTCGGGGCGTTCATCGACGTCGGCGTCCACCAGGACGGTCTTGCGCATGTCTCCGCGCTGTCGAAGACGTTCGTCAAGGACCCGCGTGAGGTCGTGAAGCCGGGTGACATCGTCAAGGTGAAGGTGCTCGACGTGGACATCCCGCGTAAGCGCATCTCGCTGACCTTGCGGCTGGACGACGAGGCGGCTGCGCGTCCGCAGGGTCAGCAGGATGGCGGGGGTGAGCGTCGGCAGCGGGGTGGTCGTCCGCCTCAGCCGCGGCAGCAGCGGCAGGGCGGTGGAGGTGGGGGTGGTTCGCGGCAAGCGGCTGCGCCGCCGGCCAACAGTGCGATGGCCGATGCTCTTCGCAAGGCGGGGTTGCTGAATCCGAAGGACGGCAAGCGCTGAGGTGGTGGGGAACTGACGGTCCGTTGTGGCTGGTCGCGCAGTTCCCCGCGCCCCTCAAGGGGCGCGACGCGGACCGTCGGCTGAACAGTCAGCGCTCCTCCACCTTTCCCGCCGCCACCTCCAGGCGGCGCGTCACATGGACCGCGTCCAGCATGCGGCGGTCGTGGGTGACGAGGAGGAGCGTGCCCTCGTAGGCGTCGAGGGCGGACTCCAGTTGCTCGATGGCCGGTAGGTCGAGGTGGTTGGTGGGCTCGTCCAGGACGAGGAGGTTGACTCCTCGGCCCTGGAGGAGGGCCAGGGCCGACCTCGTGCGTTCGCCCGGGGAGAGGGTCGCCGCCGAGCGCATGACGTGGTGGGCCTTGAGGCCGAACTTGGCCAGGAGGGTGCGTACTTCGGCCGGCTCGGTGTCCGGGACGGCCGCGCAGAACGCGTCCAGCAGGGACTCCTCGCCGTGGAACAGCTGGCGAGCCTGGTCGACCTCGCCGACCAGGACGCCGGAGCCGAGCGAGGCCGTGCCGGAGTCCAGCGGGATGCGGCCCAGGAGGGCGCCGAGCAGGGTCGACTTGCCGGCGCCGTTCGCCCCGGTCACCGCCACCCGGTCCGCCCAGTCGATCTGGAGGGTGACCGGGCCGAAGGCGAAGTCGCCGCGGCGGATCTCGGCTTCGCGCAGGGTGGCCACGACGGCACCCGAGCGCGGGGCCGAGGCGATCTCCATGCGCAGGTCCCACTCCTTGCGGGGCTCCTCGACGACGTCGAGACGTTCGATCATGCGCTGGGTCTGGCGGGCCTTCGCGGCCTGCTTCTCGCTGGCCTCGCTGCGGAACTTGCGGCCGATCTTGTCGTTGTCGTTGTTCGCCTTGCGGCGGGCGTTCTTGACACCCTTGTCCATCCAGCCGCGCTGCATCTGGGCGCGGTCCTGGAGGGCGGAGCGCTTGTCGGCGTACTCCTCGAAGTCGTCGCGGGCGTGCCGGCGGGCCACGTCCCGTTCCTCCAGATAGGCCTCGTAGCCGCCGCCGTAGAGGGTGATCTGCTGCTGGGCCAGGTCGAGTTCGAGGACCTTGGTGACCGTGCGGGTGAGGAACTCGCGGTCGTGCGACACGACGACCATGCCGGCGCGCAGGCCGGAGACGAAGCGCTCCAGGCGCTCCAGGCCGTCCAGGTCGAGGTCGTTGGTGGGCTCGTCGAGGAGGAAGACGTCGTAGCGGGACAGGAGGAGGGAGGCGAGTCCGGCGCGGGCCGCCTGGCCACCGGAGAGGGCGGTCATGGGCTGGTCGAGGTCCACGGACAGGCCCAGGGAGTCGGTGACCTCCGCGGCCCGCTCGTCGAGGTCGGCGCCGCCGAGGTCGAGCCAGCGCTCCAGGCTCGTCGAGTAGGCGTCGTCGGATCCGGGCGCGCCGTCGACCAGCGCCTGGGTGGCCTCGTCCATCACCCGCTGGGCCTCGGCGACACCGGTGCGGCGGGCCAGGAACTCCCGTACCGTCTCGCCGGTCCTGCGCTCGGGCTCCTGCGGGAGGTGGCCGACGGTGGCGCTCGGCGGGGAGAGCCGCAGCTCGCCCTCCTCCGGTGCGAGCAGGCCCGCGAGCATCTTGAGCAGCGTGGACTTGCCCGCGCCGTTGGCACCGACCAACCCGATCACGTCGCCGGGCGCGACGACGAGGTCGAGCCCGGCGAAGAGGGAGCGGTCGCCATGTCCGGCGGCGAGGTTCTTGGCGACGAGGGTGGCAGTCATCAGACCGCCGATCCTAACGTCCGGGTGCCGTCCCCCGCCGCCGGGTTCTCACCGCGCCATCGCCTCCACCAGCACACTCCCGGCGGTCCGCGCCACCACGAAGGACTGCCCCTTCACCGCCCTGGCGTCCAGGGCGATGCGGTGGCGGCCCGGTTCGAGGACGCCGTCGAAGACCTCGTGTGCGTGGGCACGGTAGAGGCGGTCGAGGCGGTACGCCGTGAGGCTGACCCGGCAGGACGAGGTGACCTCGACGCCCGCCTCGCCGTCGGCGGCGACCAGGCGGGTGAGGCGGCGCAGCTCCACCGGGCTGCGGTCCAGGGCGTGTTCGATCTGGGCGACGAGCAGCGGGACTATCGGGGCGAGGCCGTCGACGTAGGCGACGTCGACGCCGGCCTGTTCGAAGGCGTGGCGTACGGAGGCACGTTCCTGCTCGGTGACCGCGCGGCCGAAGGCGACGGCGCCGTAGCCGCGCAGTTCGTCGGTGTGGACGTCGTTCGTGTCGTGGGCGATGTCGGCGCCGATGCCGATGATGCGCAGGGCGGCGGCGAGTTTGGCGAGCAGGGCGACGCGGGCGCCGATCAGCAGGACCCGGCGGCGGGTGCTGCCAGGGCCGCCGTCGAGGAGGGCGGCGAGGGCCTCGCGGTACTCGGTGCCGTGGAAGCGGAGCGGCCCTATGCCGTGGTAGCCGTTGAGCTCCAGGTCGGCGTGTTCGTCGGTCTGCCAGGCGAAGTCCCGCCAGATGTAGTCGTCGCCGTCCTTCTCGATGACCGCGGTGACCGCGCCGCAGGCCAGGTCGGCGCAGTCGGGGCAGCCGTAGATGACGTAACGCCCGTCCGGAAGCGGGGCGTCCGCCTCCAGGAGCAGGCTGCGGACCTGTTCGGTGAAGATCGCGGGTGGGATGTCGGAGGCCAGTGGGGAGACGGCGTCGAGGTCGGAGAGCTGGAACAGCAGCGGGCGTCCGTCGACGATGAAGTCCAGGAAGTCCCGGTGAACCTGGTAGTCACCATTGACGAGGACTCCACCGGCACGCATCGCCGGTGCCAGGCCGAAGGTCGCGTACTCGACAGACATGCTGTGAGTATTCCCGCAGCGACAGCGATCTGCGCACGGCATGGGACATTCCGCTACGGTCCGGGAATGGAGAGCGGATCGAACAGCGATGTCATCGTGGTCGGTGGCGGGGTCGTCGGCCTGACCACGGCCGTCGTTCTCGCCGAACGCGGGATACGGGTGCGGGTCTGGTCCCGGGATCCGGCCGAGCGCACGACCTCGGCCGTTGCCGGGGCGCTCTGGTGGCCGTACCGGATCGAACCGGAGGCGCGGACCGGCGCGTGGGCGCTGCGCTCCCTCGGGGTGTACGAGGAGTTGGCGGCGCGACCCGCGGAGACGGGCGTACGCATGGCCGAGGGCGTACTCGGTGAGACGCGGCTGGACGAGTTGGGGCCGTGGGCGGCGCGGGTGCCGGGGCTGCGGGCGGCGACGGGTGACGAGTACGCCGGGACGGGACTGTGGGCGCGGTTGCCGCTGATCGACATGCCGACCCATCTGCCGTGGCTGCGGGGGCGGTTGGCGAAGGCGGGCGGGGTGGTCGAGGAGCGTACGGTGTCCGCGCTCGCGGAGGCGGACGCGCCGGTGGTGGTCAACTGCTCGGGCCTCGGCGCCCGTGAGCTGGTGCCGGACGCGAACGTGTATCCCGTCCGAGGCCAGTTGGTCGTGGTGGAGAACCCGGGGATCGACACCTGGCTGGTCACCACCGCCGACGACGGCGAGATGGCGTACTTCTTCCCCCAGCCCGGCCGCCTGTTGCTCGGTGGCACGGCGGACGAGCACGCCTGGACCACCGAGCCGGATCCGGCGGTGGCCGAGGCGATCGTACGACGGTGCGCGGCCCTGCGGCCGGAGATCGCCGGGGCGCGGGTGCTGGAGCACCGGGTGGGGTTGCGGCCGGCCCGGGACGCGGTCCGGTTGGAGAGTGAAGTCCTCGCGGACGGGCGGTTGTTGGTGCACAACTACGGTCACGGCGGGGCGGGTGTGACGGTGGCGTGGGGGTGCGCGGAGGAGACGGCGGGGCTCGCGTCCGCCTGAGCGGCTGGGCGGCTGGGCGGCTGGGCCAACAGCCGGTGAGCCACGCCGTGTTCCGCCCCGCCCGCCCCCCTCACCCGTGGTCGTGCCCCAAGGGGTCGCCCTCCGTGTCGGTGCCCGGGCCCGGTCCGACCTTGATCTCGAAGTCGCCGTCGTACTTCTTGTGGCCCTCGATCACGGCGAGTTCGACGGCCTCGGAGCCCATCTCGCCGCGCACGATGACCGGGTCGCGGCGGAGGTCGCGCAGGAGGGCGACGCACATGCCGATCATCACCAGGACGAAGGGCGCGGCGGCCAGGATGGTGAGGTTCTGCAGGCCGGTGAGGGCGTCGTCCTCACCGCTGCCCACGAGCAGCATGATGGCCGCGACGGCCCCGGTGACCACGCCCCAGAACACGACGACGAACCGGCCGGGTTCCAGGGCACCCTTCTGGGAGAGCGTGCCCATCACGATGGACGCGGCGTCGGCTCCGGAGACGAAGAAGATGCCGACCAGGATCATCACCAGGAGGCTGGTGGCGGTCGCGATGGGGAACTCCTGGAGGACGCCGAAGAGTTGGGCCTCGGGCGTCGACTTGCCGCCCAGCGCGCCGCCCTCCTTCAGCTTCATCGCCGTACCGCCGAAGACCGCGAACCAGACGAGACTGACCGTGCTGGGCACGAGGATGACGCCGCCGACGAACTGCCGGATGGTGCGGCCGCGGCTGATCCTGGCGATGAACATGCCGACGAAGGGCGTCCAGGAGATCCACCAGGCCCAGTAGAAGACGGTCCAGCTGCCGAGCCAGTCCGCGACGCCCTTGCCGCCGCTGGCCTCCGTGCGGCCCGCGAGCTGGGGCAGGTCGCCGAGGTAGGCGAAGATCGAGGTGGGCAGCAGGTCGAGGACGATGATCGTGGGGCCCGCGATGAAGACGAAGACCGCCAGGATCAGGGCCAGCACCATGTTGATGTTGGACAGCCACTGGATGCCCTTCTCCACGCCGGAGACCGCCGAGGCGACGAACGCCAGGGTCAGCACGGCGATGATGGCGACGAGCAGGCCGGTGCTCACGTCGTCCATCCAGTCCAACTCCTGGAATCCGGAGCCGATCTGGAGCGCGCCGAGACCGAGGGAGGCGGCGGAGCCGAAGACGGTGGCGATGATCGCGAGGATGTCGATGACCCGGCCTGCGGCGCCGTTCGCGTGCCGCTCCCCGATGAGCGGGGTGAAGACCGCGCTGATGGTCTGGCGGCGGCGCTTGCGGAAGGTGCTGTAGGCGATGCCGAGGCCGACCACCGCGTAGATCGCCCAGGGGTGCAGCGTCCAGTGGAAGAGGGTGGTGGCCATCGCCGTCTGCATCCGCTCGCCGGAGTCGGCGGGGGTGGTTCCCGGCGGCGGGGTCGTGTAGTGCGCGAGCGGTTCGCTGACGCCGTAGAACATCAGGCCGATGCCCATGCCGGCGCTGAACATCATCGCGACCCAGGACACCGTGCGGAACTCGGGTTCCTCGCCCTCGGCGCCGAGGTGGATGCGGCCGTAGCGGCTGATCGCCAGCCACAGGGCGAAGGCCACGAAGCACGAGGCGGACAGCATGAAGGCCCAACCGCCGTTGTGGATCAGGCCGTTGAGCATCGTCGTGGAGACGCTCTCCAGGGAGTCCGTCGCCGCCCAGCCCCAGATCACGAAGGCCACGGTGATGGCGGCGGTGACACCGAACACCACCCGGTCGGTGCGGTTGCCGGGCGGGGCCGACGCGCCTTCCCGGTCGCCTCCCTGCTGCGGATCGTCGGTCATCGGCGGCACCTTCCCCTAGGCGTTTTGGGCGTATCTGTCGAGCTATGCCCCAAGGGCCTATCACAGGTGGCGTGGTCCGGGCGGCCGCGGCACTCGGTCCCGGTCCGAGTCGTGGTTTCAGCTATGCCTGAAACGTCTGGCGGTGCCATGTCAGGCGACCCCACGCTGACCTCAGGACGAGACCGAACCACTCAGACCCCGGGGGAATCGGATGAGGCAGAAGAAGTCGATCAGAGCGATGTTCGCCGCCGTGCTGTGCGCGGGGGCCCTGTTCGCCGCGACGGGCACCGCGGACGCCATGCAGGAGACGGCCGACGGAGGCACCTCCGTGCTGGTCGTGAACACCTTCCAGAGCCTGGGCACGCTGCGCTGCATGGACGACAGCAAGTCCTTCGGGTTCCGCACGTACCCCTGCAACGGCGGCATCTACCAGAACTGGGACGTCCACGTCTTCAACGACGGCACACGCCGCTTCCAGAACCAGGCCACGGGACGCTGTCTCTACGACGGCCCGGCCGGGTTCAGCACGCAGTTCTGCGACAGCTCCGAGTACGTGAGCTGGTTCGTGTCCCACCACCACGAGGTGCGCCTGACCTTCCGCAACCAGTACACCGGCCGCTGCATCGACGACAGCGACGACAGCGGCTTCCGCACCACCGGCTGCAACGGCGGCATCTACCAGGACTGGGTCTGACGCCCCACCACACGGAGAAGAGGCGCACATGGCCGACGAGATGGTGGAACGCGCGCAGCAGTTCATCAACTCCTACAACGTGTCCGGCATCCCGAAGGTGGAGGTGAACGGGAAGACCAGCTGGACGGTGATGTACGCCCTGACCCGGGCGCTCCAGTACGAGCTGGGCATCACCACGCTGTCCGACACCTTCGGTCCGACGACACTGAGCACGCTCCAGTCCCGGTTCGGACCGCAGATCGACGACAGGACCGGAAGCAACAACGTCTACCGGATCATCCAGTCGGGCCTGTACTGCAAGGGCTATGACGGCGGCAACATAGATGGCACCTATAACGGCCGGACCGCGGACTCGGTCGCCGAGCTCAAGTCCAACATGGGCGTGGGCGGAGCCTATCCGGGCAGCGGGCTCCAGCCGAAGGTGTTCAAGGCGCTGCTCACGATGGACCCGTACGTCCGGGTGGGCAACGGCACCGAGCAGGTGCGCACGATCCAGCAGTGGCTCAACGGGCGGTACGTCCAGCGCCGGGAGTTCTTCATCTGCCCGGCCGACGGGAACTTCTCCCGGGACGTGCAGAAGGCGCTGGTCTTCGCCCTCCAGTACGAGATCGGGATGAGCGACGACGTCGCCAACGGGCGTTTCGGTCCCGGGACTCAGGACGGTGTCAGGACGCAGGCGGTGCTCGGTCTCGGCTCGGCCGACGGCGCCAAGCAGTTCGTGCACCTGTTCCAGGCCGCGATGCGGTTCAACGGCTGGGATGTCGCGTTCGACGGCTTCTACTCGGGGTCGCTGCTCAGCACCGTCGTGGACTTCCAGCGGTTCGCCCAACTCCTGCCCACCACCGGCACCGCGGACTTCCGCACCTGGGCCTCGCTGCTGGTCAGCACCGGCGACCCGAGCAGGGCCGGCACCGCGGCCGACTGCATCACCGAGATCACCCCGGCCCGCGCCCAGGCGCTGCGCGCCGCCGGATACACCACGGTGGGGCGGTACTTGACCAACGCGAACGTCACCAACCCGAAGAACAAGAAGATCCAGCCCGGTGAACTCGCCAACATCGTCGCGGGCGGCCTCTCGGTCTTCCCGATCTACCAGACCAACGGCGGCGATCCGGAGTACTTCAACGCGCAGCAGGGCGCCACGGACGCCCTGGCGGCTCTGGAGGCGGCCCGGGGACACGGTTTCAAGTCCGGCACCACCATCTACTTCTCCGTCGACTACGACGCCGTCGACGAGGAGATCACCAGCCGGGTCATCCCGCACTTCCGCGGCCTGGTCAACCGTATGACCGCTTACGGCAGCGAGTACCGCGTCGGTGTCTACGCACCGCGGAACATCTGCAGCCGGCTCTCCAAGGCCGGTCTGACGGCGGCCAGTTTCGTGTCCGACATGTCGACCGGGTACAGCGGCAACCTGGGCTTCCCGCTGCCGAAGGACTGGGCCTTCGACCAGATCGCGACGATCACGGTGGGCTCGGGCACCGGGTTCATCGAGATCGACAAGGACGTCGCGTCCGGCCGCGACGTCGGGCAGAGCCAGTTCGCGCCCCGGGGGCCGGACACCGCGCTGGACGTGCCCTTCGACATGAGCATGCGGGGTGGGCTGACCTCGAGTCTCGTCAACTACATCGTGGCCAACGGTCACGACGACTGGTACCGAGCCCGCAGTGCCGAGGAGTGCATCGCCAAGGTTCTCGACATGGACGCGCTGATCACAGGTCTCGCCCGCTCCTTCCGGATGCGCAAGTCGCTCATCCAGGCCGTGGTCTTCTGGGAGTACCAGGCCGACTTCACCGACGAGGGCGTGGATGTGCTGGTCGACGCCTATTACAACTGGAAGGACGCGCAGGCCGCCTGGGAGCAGAACCCCGTCGGGTCACCGCCCACCCCGCCGACCCCGATCTTTGACGACTCCAGCACGGGCGTCGCCCAGATCTTCGGCAGGACCGCGATCAGGGCCCGCAACCACTGCATCGACGCGGACGTGATCTCGGCCCCGATCCAGGATACGGAGGACTGGCGGGCGCGCCGCGCGGTCTGGAACCAGCTGCGCAACGACGACGACTACAACGTGAGCATCGTCCCGCTGATCCACATCTGGTCCGCCTTCCTCAAGGGCGTCACCACCGACCGGCTGCGCTACTCCGACGCCGACAACGTCACGGTGCTCGCACGCTACAACGGCACCAACGAGGACGCACAGGAGTACGGACGCCGAGCGCGCGACCTCTACAACATCTTCGAGGCCTACAACGCAGTCGCACGCGGCTGAAAGGGGAACCGCATGCAGATCAGAGACACGGACGGACCGGGCGGCAGAGGCCTGCCCCGGCGGACCCTGCTGCTCACCGGACTCGCGGGGGCGGTGGCGGCCGGCATCTCTCTGCCCACGGCCGCTCCCGCCTCGGCCGCGGCCGGTACCACCAGTGCGAACGGATGGCCCGTCACCACCGCCGGCATCAGCACCCTGTCTGTGCAGGGCACCCCGGCCTCCGTCGCACTGCTGGACGGGGACGTATCCACGGTGCTCGTCCACGTCGTACGCCGCTTCCACTACGAGGTCGAGGAGGTGGCCCGGCACGAACTGGCCGGGCACCGGTCCGCCGCGGGGCTGACCGGGCACCGCACCAACTACGCCTCCGGAACCGCCGTGGCCGTCCGCCCGGACGCCTACCCGCTCGGCGCGGACGGCGTGCTGTTCCCGCACCAGGAGCGCGCGGTGCGGGACATCGTCCGGGAGTGCGAGGGCGTGGTGGCCTGGGGCGGCCGGCTGCGCCGGCCGCACGTGGCGCACTTCCAGATCGACGTCCGCCCCGGTGATCCCAGGCTGCGGCGGCTGGCCGCCCGGATCGGGGGCTGGACTCAGCTCCCCGGCGAGGGCGCGGGGGTGTTCCCGCTGGCCGCCTGACCGAACCGGCCGGCCGCCTGGTTCGCGTACCCGGCGGCCGGCTGCGCCGCGCTCTCCGGCCAGCGTTGCGGAATGCCGCGCCGGCCGTCCAGGAGGGCCTGTCCGAGCGGTGTCGTGCTGTGGTGGACGCCCTGTCCCCGGCGTTGGGTGACGATCAGGCCCGCCTCGCGCAGGGCCGCCGCGTGCTGCGAGACCGTCGCCGGGGACACGATGAGCCGACGGGCCAGCTCACCGGTCGAACCGCCGCCGGACGCCGCCGCGTTGAGCAGTTCGGCACGCGTACGGCCGAGCAGGGTGCGCAGCGCCTCGCGCCCGTCGTTCACCGGGCCGTCCTCCTCCTGGGCCCAGCCGAGGTCGTGGCCGACCGGATAGACGATCACCGGAGGACGCTCCGGGTCGCGCAGGGTGATCGGGGCACGCCAGCAGAAGAACGACGGCACCAGGAGCAGTCCGCGGCCGTCCAGGTGGATGTCGCGGTCGTACGTGCTGGCCATGGTGAGCACGCCCGACTCCCAGCGCAGGCCCGGGTGCACGGTGGCCAGCATGGCTTCGGTGCCCCCGTCCAGAACGGCCCGCGCACGCAGCGCGCGGTCCGCCTCGACCGTCGTGCGCACCCGCGTCCAGTGCGGGCGCAGGGCCTGGTCGAAGTAGCCGCGCAGAACGGCGCCCAGACGGCCCAGTGTGCCGGTGTCGCCCTCGGCGAGCGGCCGGGTCCACGTCCCGACGCGGCGCGCGGCGGCCAGCCCGGCCACGTCCCGGCGCAGCAGCTTGCGCGGGGTGGACAGGACGGCGTCGATCCCCGTGTCCAGCTCGTTCCGGTCGAGCGCGGGGGTGAGGAAGTCGGCCGAGTAGCCGCGGGGCGGGGCCAGATCGAGCAGCATGCGGACGCCGGCGGGCAGTCGGGTGCGGACGTGCCGCCGCCAGGGACCGAACACGACGGCCCCGTCGCAGCCGGCGAGCAGGTGGAGGCTGAGCAGCAGCTCCCACATGGGATGCGGGCCCCTCACGACCCGTATTCGGGCCAGGTCGGCGTCCGTGAAATGGAAGTTCAGCATGGTGGTTCCCCCGTGGTGGTGCGTCGTGCGCTGTGGTCAGGAGCCGTTCCACGCCGTGGTCAGCGGCGGGAACGGTCCCTGAATCAGTCGGCCCACGGCATGCGCGCCGTGGGCCGACGGTCCGTCAACTTCCGTCCGGGACACGCTGGGTGCGCGGTGCACGGACCCCGTCGAGGTCCGTCGCCTCCGCCACCGCGCCGGACGTGCCCGAAGTGGCCTGCCTGAACGCGGACGCACCGCCGACCAGCGGTACGCGTGCGGACGTGCGGGACAGGTCGATGGTGAGCGTCGGCTTGTCGGCCGGCGGGTCGATGAGGTCCTTGTCGGTGCCCGCGACGATCAGGGCGAGGCGGTGTCCGGCCGGGACGACATGGTCGGTGGCCGCGAGGTCGAGGGTGATGGTGTAGGCCCTGCCCGGGGTGAGCGCAACTCCCTTGCGGTCGGAGGCGTAGGTGCCGAGGTCGGCCCAACCACGGCTGACCACCGTGTAGTCGACGGCGGTCTTCTTCGCCGCGGTGTTCTTGAAGCAGGCGCTGTCACCCGTGGTGCTCGCGCCCCAGCAACTGCGGTCGGTGAGTGTGCTGATGCCCTCGCCGCCGGCGGCGTAGTCGCGGATCGTGTCGGGACCGAGGTCGACCAGGACGGCGGAGAGGTGGGCCGTCGGGGTGGTCGGGGTCGCGGTGATCGTGACCTTGGAGGAGCCGGACAGCCGCAGGTCGCGGCTGAGGGGCTTGGTCACGAAGCCCGCCTTCGCCGGGGTCGACGTGTCGATCTGCGCGGCCCAGTCGGTCTCGCTCAACTGCGGGTCGTCGGTGAACGTTTCGGTGCCGTCGCCCTTGGTGAGGCCGAGGGCGCCGACGCCCGCCTGGGTGCCCTGGTCGGGGCGCAGGGTCGTGGTGGCCGTGGATCGCGGGGGCCAGACCGAGGAGGTGACCCACTGGTCGGGGTGGCGCTCGACGTCGGCCATCGGCTCGCGGTCGATTCCGTTGTCGTAGCCGAGGAGTTCGTGGTCGAACCAGCGGTGCAGGGTGTCGACCCAGGCGCCGCGGCGGAAGTCGAAGGGGTCGACGTGGCCGGTCTGGGAGAGCCAGATCTTGCGCTCGACACCGTTCTTGGCGAGGGCGTCCCACCACTGACCGAAGTGCTTGGTGCGGACGTTGAGGTCCTGGAGGCCGTGGGTCAGGAAGACGCTGGCCTTGACCTTGCTCGCGTCCTTCACGTAGTCGCGCTCGGTCCAGAACTTCGTCCAGTCGCCGGTGCGCGGGGCCCCGTCGACGATCTTCTGCTGGACGGCGGCGCACTTGGCGCGGGCGTCGGGGCTGTCGACGTAGTCGGAGAGCCAGTCGGGGCCCGAGTCGTAGAGGGGGGCGCCCTGGGCGAAGTAGTAGTCGTACCAGGAGGAGATGGCGCTGATCGGGACGATCGTCTTCAGGCCCTTGACCCCGGTCGCGGCGACGCCGTTGGCGATGGTGCCGTCCCAGCTCTTGCCGATCATGCCGGTCCTGCCGTTGGTCCAACTCGCCTTGGCGCGTGCGGTTCCGGTGCGGGTGGTGTACGCCTTGGCGCGGCCGTTCAGCCAGTCGACGACGGCCTTGGCGGACTGGATGTCGGAGCGGCCGCCGACATCGACGCAGCCGTCGGAGCGGTTGGTGCCGGCGAGGTCGACGCCGACGAACGCGTAGCCGCGGGGTACGAAGTAGTTGTCGTAGAAGAGCGGCATCTGGACCACGTCGCCGTTCGCGTCGTACGTCTTCAGCTGGCTCTCGTTGCCGCGGCCGCAGCAGGAGTAGTACGGGCTGGCGTCCATGATGACCGGTATCTTGCGGCCCTGTTGGGCGGGTTCGCGGGGCCGGACGATGTCCACGGCCACGCGGTCGTGCCGTCCGTCGCCGTCACCGTCGAGGCCGGTGTCCACCCAGACGGCCTCGCGGACAGCGTTGTCGTAGGAGTAGACGGGTTGGCTCTCCCGGGGGGCCGCGTGGGCCGTCAGCGGGGTGAGGAACGCGGCCATGAGGGCGGCGATGGCCGCCGTCGCGAGCGGTCTCCAGGTCGTGAAGCGCGTGCGTGTCGGCATGCGCGGGACGGTACCTCGGCCAACTCCCGCACAGAAGGGGGCTATGCGCGAACTGTGGTGCCCCTGTGGCCGAATAAGGCCCCTGCGCGGACTTCGCTCATGTCGGCCGAATGGCGATCGTGTGACAGCGGAGGCCGTGGACAGGGGTGGGTGCACAGGGACTGAATAGGCTCCGAACAGACTTCGTGCCCCCAACACTTGGAGCCTTTCGTGCACCGCAGAATCATCGCGCCGGGCGCACTCGCCGCCGCGTCCCTGATGCTGGCGATCCCGGCGTCGGCCGCGAGCCACTCCCCCGGCGCGCCGGGTATCGGCGACCCCTACTACCCGGCCTACGGCAACGGCGGATACGACGTCTCCCACTACGACCTGAGACTCCAATACCAGCCCACCACCGACGAGTTGGCGGGTACGGCGACGATCCTGGCGAAGACCACGCAGGATCTGTCGAGCTTCGACCTGGACTTCCTGCTGGACGTCAGCGAGGTGCGGGTGAACGGCGCCGCGGCCTCTTTCACGACCTCGGGCCAGCACGAGCTGGTGGTCACGCCGAAGACTCCGCTGGCCAAGGGCACGGCGATCACCGTGGTCGTGCGCTACAGCGGGGTGCCGTCCACGAAGAGCGCGTACGGCTTCTCGACCTGGCACCGCACGCCCGACGGGGCGATCGCGGCGGACGAGCCCGAGTCGGCCTGGTGGTGGTACCCGAGCAACGACCACCCGCTCGACAAGGCGACCTACGACGTGTCGGTGGCGGTGCCGAACGGTACGCAGGTGATCTCCAACGGGCTGCTCCAGTCGACGAGTTCGCAGCGCGGCTGGACCCGCTACAACTGGCGTGAGAACAAGCCACAGGCGACCTACCTGACCACCCTCGCGGTCGGGAAGTTCGACATCACGACGAGCACCTCCGAGGGCGGGGTGCCGGTCGTCAACGCCTACAGCAAGGACCTCGGCGACAACGACGGGGCGGCGCGGGCGAGCGTGGAGCGGACGGGTGAACTCGTCGACTGGCTGAGCGGCTACTTCGGGCCGTATCCCTTCAGCAGTGCGGGCGGTTACGTGCCCAACACGACCACGGGGTACGCGCTGGAGACCCAGACCCGCGTCTACTACAGCCCCCGGCAGTTCGCGAACGGCTCGAACACGTCGGTCGTGGTGCACGAGCTGGCGCACCAGTGGTACGGCGACAGCGTGTCCCTGAAGGGCTGGAAGGACATCTGGATCAACGAGGGCTTCGCGCGGTACGCGCAGTGGCTGTGGTCCGAGCACGAGGGCGAGGGCACGGCGCAGGAACTCGCCGACTACGTGTACGCCTCGCACCCGGCCGACGACGCGTTCTGGACCGTCAAGCCGGGTGACCCCGGTCCGGACAACCAGTTCGCCCTCGCCGTCTACGACCGCGGCGCGCTGGCCGTGCAGACGCTGCGCAACGCCGTCGGCGACGACGCGTTCTTCGCGATCCTGAAGGGCTGGCCGAAGGAGCACGCCTACGGCAACGCGTCCGTGGCCGACTTCCAGGCGTTCGCCGAGCGGGTGTCCGGGCAGTCGTTGTCGGCGCTCTTCGACACGTGGCTGTTCCAGCCCACCAAGCCGGGCGCCTCGGCGGCGGGCTCGGCGTCGATCGCCCGGTCGGCGGCTCCTGCTCAGCCGAAGTCGTGGAAGAAGATCGCGGCGACGAATGATGTGCACGAAGGCGCCCACTGAGCGGCTGCCTGGTTCGGTGGTGTGGGGGCTGCGCGTCCGTTGTGGCTGGTCGCGCAGTTCCCCGCGCCCTTCAGGGCGTGATCGTCGCCGGCTCCTGATCAGTCCCCGTGGTCGTAGACCGTGACCCGGATCCCGCGCGTGACCAGGCGCTCCGTGATCAGTGGCTCGACGCGTGACCACTTGCCGCCGGCCAGGCCGCAGCCTATGCGGGGCATGTGGACGGAGGCGTCCAGCTCCAGGGCCTTGTCCGCGAGCTTGCCGAGAGCCGTGTCGATGGCCTCGTACCGGACCGGGACGCCCTTGCTGCCGGTCCGTGTGCCCCGCTGCCCGACCATGTTGGCCACCCACAGATACCGCTCCACCTGTACGAACTGCGCCGCGCCCAGACCGAAGTCGTTCTTCGCGCGGTCGCGGTGCCAGGTCCGGTACGCGGCCTCCGGCTCGGGCCAGCGGCGGGAGAGGGCCAGGACGAAGCCCTTTCCCCATCCCCCGATGTCGTTGCAGACATGGGCGATCACCTTGACGCCTTTCACCGACGGAACGGTGGCGTCACCCCGTGTGTAGATGATCTCCGACATGAGGCCACCGTACGGTTCGCCACTGACAACGGGATCGCGCAAGAGGTGTCACAGTTCTGGTGAGACAGCGATACTGATACGCATGACGACCGACACCGAGGAGCCGACGCTCACGATCGACGAACTGGCCGCGCGGGCCGGTGTCACGGTTCGTACGGTTCGGTTCTACGGCACCAAAGGGCTGCTGCCGCCGCCGGTGATCGGGCCGCGGCGGGTGGGGCACTACAGCGGGGAGCATCTGGACCGGCTGGCGCTCATCGAGGAGTTGCAGCATCAGGGCATGACGCTGGCGGCCATCGAGCGGTATCTGCAACAGCTGCCGCCCGATCTCAGCGCCCAGGATCTCGCCATTCACCGGGCCGTCGTGTCCACGTGGGCGCCGGAGACGCTGGAGACGCTGAGCCGGGCGGAGCTGCGGGAGCGGGCCGGGCGGGCGTTGAGCGACCATGATGTCGAGCGGCTCGGTGCAATGGGGGTGGTGCGCGCGGACGAGGGCGGATACGTCGTCGACGTCGGGCTGCTTCGGCTCGGGGTGCGGCTGCTCGACGTACCGCTCTCCGAGGAGGCGATCCTCGCGGCCCGCCAGGTCCTGATCGCTCACTCGCGCGCGGCGGCGCACGAGCTGTCGGAGCTGTTCCGCGGCGAGGTCCGGGAGCGGGACGCGCGGGCCGTCAGGTCACTGTCCGCCCACATGGAGCCGCTGGTGCTGCAAGCCCTGCTCACCACCTTCCAGCGGTCGCTGAAGGAAGAGCTGCACGCCTGGGTAGACCGGTCACAGGAACGCCGATCCTCCTGAGACGTTGAGTGTCTGCCCGGTCAGGAAGCCGCTCCCCTCGTCCACCACGTACAGCAGCGTCGAGACCAGGTCGGACGGCTCCTGGGTGCGAGCGACGACCTGGCCTGCGCGTACCGCCTCGAAGCCGCCGTCCGCGCCGACCGTCCGCTCGGCCGTCGCGGTGCGCACCATGCTCGGCGCGATCGCGTTGACGGTGATGCCGTACGGTCCGAGCGCCGCCGCCAACGCGCGCGTGAAGCCGATCAGGCCCGCCTTCGAGGCGACGTAGGGGACCATCGCGGGCGGCGCGGTGAACACGGCGGCCGAGGTGATGTTGATGATCCGACCCCAGCCGGCCGCCTTCAGATACGGCAGTGCGGCGCTGGTGACCAGGAACGGCGCCTCCAGGTTGACGCGCATGACCCGGCGCCAGTCCTCCAGGGTCGTCTCCTCGAAGGGTTTGGCCGGATACAGGCCCGCGTTGTTCACGACGACGTGCAAGGTGCCGAACTGGTCGATCACCCGCTCCAGGCCCGCCCGTACCTGCTCCTCGTCGCTCGCGTCGGCCACCAGCTCCACGTAGTCGAGGACCTTCCCCGCGGTCTCCTGCTGCGGGACCAGGTCGAGGCCCGCGACCCGGTATCCGCGCCCGGCGAGCGCGACGGCGAACTCCTGCCCGAGGCCTTGTGCCGCTCCGGTCACCAGTGCGGTCCGCGTCTCCATGGGGCGAGTGTGATGACCCGTCAGTCGCTCGGCAAGGGCGCATTTCACTCGCCGGAACGGCACGGTTGCCGCCCGTGGCCGACGGGCCGACGCTGCGGTCGGGCCGTGCCGCCGGCCCGCCCCCAGTGCCTGCCGTACGGGAGCCGTGTCCGATGACCGAGACCGAGCGTGCCGTGGACGACGCCGAGCGCGCCCGCGAACAGGGCGGCGGAGAGGGCGGGTCGCGGGTGCGCCGGTGGCGGCCGCGGCGGCTGGTGCGGGACGAGTTCGGTGTCCTGCTCGTGCTGGGGCTGCTGATCGCCGCGATCGGGATCCCGTACCCGGACTTCCTCGACACCGACAACCTGCTGACCACCGCCCACAATTCGGTCTACATCTCGCTGATGGCGTGCGGCATGGTCTTCGCGCTCGCCATGCGCGAGGTCGATCTGTCGGTGGGCGGCACCTACGCGATGTGCCTGGTCGTCGGGGCGTTGTTGGTACGGGACGGGCTCGCGCCGTGGCTCGCGGTGCCGGTGATGCTGGTGTGCGGGATCGGACTCGGCGTGTTCAACGCGCTGGTGACGACGCTGCTCGCGCTTCCGTCGTTCATCGTGACGCTGGGGACGCTGCTGCTCTTCCGGGGCGTCGGACTCGCGCTCGCCGACGGCAAGCAGATCACCGATCTGCCGCTGGACGACTCCTTCTTCACCTTCGCCGGCGGCGATCCGGGCGGAGTGCCCTTCGCCCTGTGGGTGCTGCTCACGGTGGTGGTCGTCCTCACCGTGGTGCTCTCCCGCAGCCGGTTCGGGGCCCGGGTGCGGGCGATCGGGTCCAATCCCGACGCCGCCGCGTTCAGCGGCATCCCGGTGGTCCGCACCCGCGTACTGGCCCTGGCGCTGTCCGGCCTCACCACGGCGTGCGCCGCCTCGCTCGCCCTCGCCTTCTACGGCGCGGGCGACCCGACGCTCGGCCAGGGCTACGAGTTGCAGGCGATCGCCGCGTGCATCATCGGCGGCACCCCGCTGGCCGGCGGGCGCGGTTCGGTGGTCGGCGCGGTGGCCGGGGCGATGATCCTGTCGGTGGTCGCCTCCGGGCTCGTGTTCTTCGAAGTACCCATCAACTGGACGTCGTTCGCGACCGGCGGGGTCATCCTCGTCGCCGTCGCGGCCGACAGCGCACTGCGCCGCACGGGACGGCGGCGCAGATGAACACCCGGGCCGGGCAAGGCTTTTGGAGGCCGTGATGCACCGCCGATTCCGTACGACCGCCGCCGCGCTCGGCGCGCTGGTGCTGCTCGGTGCCGCCGGGTGCGGGGACAACAGCCCCGGATCCGGGGGCGGCGAGCTGAAGATGGGCATCGCGGTCGCCAACATCTCGCTCAACTTCGCCCACGAGATGGTGCTGGGCGCGGAGAGCGCGGCCAGTCACGCGGGCAAGGTCGACTTCAAGGCCGTCGGGCCGCCCAACACAGACGGCCCGGCCGAGGTGCAGCTCTTCCAGAACCTCACCGCGCGCGCCAAGGACGGCATCGTCCTGGAGAACCTCGCCCCGCCGATCTTCACCCGCCCCGCCGCGCAGGCCGTCGACAAGGGCATCCCGATCGTCGCCCTGGACACCTCCCCCACCGACGGCAGCAAGGTCACCTTCTACGTCGGCAACGACAACTACGCGCTGGGCGAGTCGATGGCCAAGGAGGCCTTGAAGCGGCTCGGCGCCGACCCCAAGGGCGAGATCGTCATCGGCGTGCCCAACCCTGGCACCCCGGTCCTGGACAACCGGGCCATGGGCATCTCCGAGACCTTCGCGAAGGAGGCGCCGGGCGTGAAGGTGCTCGGCCCCTTCCAGACGTACAGCGATCCCGGGCAGAACTACAGCTCCTGGTCGGCGCAGGTCAACGCGCATCCGGACGCGCTGGCCTTCCTCGGTGTCGGGGACGCGGACAGCTACAACCTCGCCAAGATCAAGAAGGCGGAGAACGGCAAGTGGCTGACGGCCGGCTTCGACGTCGACCCGAAGACGCTCGACGCGGTGAAGGACGGCTCCAACTTCGTGACCATCGACCCGCAGCACTTCCTCAAGGGCTATCTGTCGACAGCGATGCTGATCGAGGCGGTCCGCGACAACGACGGCAAACTGGCGGACGGTTGGTTCCTGTCCCCCGGCGGAGTGGTGGACTCCTCGAACATCGACGAGATCATCACCCGGCAGAAGTCCGCCAAGGCCGCCTACGACTGGTACAAGCCGACGATCGACAAGCTCCTCGGCGACCAGAAGGCCAACCTCAAGCCCCTTGAGGACGCGCGCTGAGATGTCGGCCGAAGTGACGCACGAGGACGCCCTGGTCGCGCGTGACCTGGTCAAGTCCTATGGCGGGGTACGGGCGTTGGACGGGGTCGGCATCCGGCTGCGGGGCGGAGAGGTGCACGCGCTGGTCGGCGAGAACGGCGCCGGCAAGTCGACGCTGGTGCGGATCCTGTCCGGGACGCTGACGGCGGACGCGGGCGAGGTACGGATGGCGCCGGACACCCGGATCGCCGTGGTCTCCCAGGAGTTGAGTCTGTTCCCGGACCTCACCGTGCGGGAGAACCTCTTCCCGTACGACCCTCCGCGCCGCCTCGGTCTCCTCGACCGGGGTGCCATGGACCGCGCGGCCCGTCCGGTCCTGGCGGAGCTGGGACTGGACGTCGACACGGGCATGCCACTTGGCGAACTCCCCCTCGCGGATCAACAGTTGACGGAGATCGCGCGGGCCCTGCTGCGCCGGCCGGGGCTGCTGATCCTCGACGAGCCCACCTCCGCGCTCCCGGCCACCGCCGTCGACCGGCTGGAGCGGGTCCTGCGCACCCTCACCGGGCGGGGCATCGCCGTCCTGTACGTCACCCACTTCCTGGACGAGGTGATGCGCTTCGCGCGGCGGGTGACGGTCCTGCGGGACGGCCGGGTGGCCCTGCCCGGGGCGCGCCGGGCCGAGGTCGACGTGCCCGAGCTGGTCACGGCGATGCTGGGCGGCCACC
Source organism: Streptomyces sp. NPDC088794 (assembly GCF_044750545.1). Classification (NCBI taxonomy): domain Bacteria; kingdom Bacillati; phylum Actinomycetota; class Actinomycetes; order Kitasatosporales; family Streptomycetaceae; genus Streptomyces; species Streptomyces sp. NPDC088794. The sequence goes on from NZ_JBIVKB010000001.1 coordinate 778,524, forward strand.
CGCCCGGGCCGGCCCGCCGGGCGCGGGCGGCGGTGGATCTGCCGCCGTCGGTGGTGCTGTCCGAGGTGGACGTGCCCGGGCGGCTGTCGGACGTGACGTTCACGGTCCGGGCGGGCGAGGTGGTGGGGGTGGCCGGGCTCCAAGGGGCGGGCCATCTCGACGCGTTGGCGGTGGTGTGCGGGCGTACGGCGGTCTCGGCCGGGCGGGTCGACATCGCCGGGCACGGGTTGCCGCGCTCGCTGCGGGACGCGGTGCGGGCGGGTGTCGCGTTCGTGCCGAGCGACCGCAAGCGGTACGGGCTGATGGTGGACCGGGAGGTGTGGGAGAACACGACGACCGTGAGCTGGTTGGCGCTGGGCCGCGGCGGCGTACTGCCCTCCCGCGCCGAACTCGTGCGCAGGACCGCTGATCTGACGGAGCGTCTGCGACTGCGTGGCGACCCGCACGACCTCGTGTCCCGGCTGTCCGGCGGCAACCAGCAGAAGGTCGTCCTGGCCAAGTGGCTGGCGACCGAGCCCAAGGTCGTCGTCCTGGACGACCCGACCCGGGGCGTCGACGTCGGCGTACGGGCCGAAATACACCGCGTCGTCGGCGAGTTGGCGGCAGGCGGCGCGGCCGTGCTGCTGGCGTCGACCGACCTCGCGGAGCTGACGGAGGTGTGCGACCGGGTGCTGGTCTTCGTGCGGGGGCGGGTGGTCGGGGAGGTGCGCGGGGAGCGGCTCACGGAGCGGGAGTTGGCGGTGGCGATGCAGAAGGGGGTGGCGGGGCCGAAGGGGGTGGCGGGGCTGGGGTGACGGGCCGCCTCGCCGTTCTGGGTGGGCGAGGCGGCGCGTCATCCCCGTACGACGGCGTGCTTCCGTCAGGCCGACAGCGACCGTGTCAGCGCCCGTGCCGCCGCGCAGACCCGGGCGCCGACGCGGGCCACGTCGAGGCGGCGGGTGCCGCCGGTGACGGAGATCGCGGCGATCGGACGCGGGCCGAGGCCGTGGGCGTAGATCGGCGCGGCGACGGCCGAGATGCCGACCTCGGCCTCCTCCAGGTTGACGCCGTAGCCGCGGGCCCGGGTCAGGGCGAGGTCACGGGCGAGCTGGCCGGGCAGGACCAGGGTGCGCGGGGTGAGCCGGGGCAGCGTGCGGTGCGGTGGGCGGGGGTCCTGGGCGAGGAACACCTTGCCGGTGGCGGTGCAGTGGGCGGGCAGCCGGCCGCCGGTGCGGGAGACGATCGGCGTGGCGCGGCGGCCGGTGAGCTTCTCCAGGAAGAGGGTGTCGAGGCCGTCGGGGACGGCCAGGTGCACGTTCTCGTGGGTCATCTCGTGCAGGTCGCCGAGGTAGGGCAGCGCCGCGTCCCGCAACTCCCGCACGCTCGGCGCCGATTGGCCCAGCACGAACAGTCCGAGCCCGATCCGGTAACGGCCCTCGTCCGTGCGCTCCACCAGTCCGAGCCGCACCAGCTCACCGATCAGACGGTAGGCGGTGGGCTTGGGCAGCCCGGTGCCCAGGGCCAGTTCGGCGAGGCTGAGGGCGGTCCCGGAGTCGCCGCAGACGCGCAGCAGCATGACCCCGCGGGCGAGCACCGACTTGGGCAGCTGACCGTCCGTCATGGTCCCGATGGTGGTGGCTCGCGCGGGCGGGTGACAAGGCGTGCGGCACGGTGAATGTCACGACCGCAGGGGTACGTCCACCAGCAGCGGGCGCGTCAGGTCGGCCGCCCCGGCGACCAGTTCGCGCAGGTGGTCCGCGGACGCGGCGCGTACGGCGTCGACGCCGAAGAAGCGGGCGGCCTGGGTGAAGTCGAGGGAGCCCAGTTCGGTACCGGGGCAGACGCCCTGACCGCCCATCGACGCGTAGGTGTCCTGGAGGGTGCGGTAGGCGCCGTTGTTCATCACCGCGAAGAGGACGGGGGTGCGCTGGCGGGCCGCGCTCCACAGGCCCTGGAGGCCGAACAGGGCGCAGCCGTCGCCCAGTACGGCGACCACCGGCCGGGCGGGCTCGGCAAGTGCGCGGCCGACGGCGGCGCCGATGCCCCAGCCGAGGCCGCCGCCGACGGTGTGGGTGTAGCTACCGGGGCGGTCCAGGCGGATCAGGCGGCGGAGCAACAGCCCTACGGTGATGGCCTCTTCGACGACCACGGCGTCCGCCGGCAGTCCGCGGGCCACGGCGTGCGCGGCGGCCCAGGGTGCCAGCGGAGCCGGGGAGTAGGCGGCGCCGGCCTCGGACTCGGTGCGGTCGCGGTCGGCGGTGTGGCGTTCGCCGGCGCGGAGGATGCGGCCCTTGGCGGTGTGCGCGGGTACGTGGTCGCGGAGCAGTTCGGCGAGGCGGTGCAGGGAGGGGGCCAGGGAGCCGACCAGTCCTGCCGTGGCGGGGAAGTTGCGGCCGATCTCGTGCGGGTCGGAGTCGAGTTGGACGACGGCGAGGCCGGGGGGCAACGCCGGTCCGGGGCTGTAGTGGTGGGGCGTGAAGGCGTGCGCGCCCGCGATCAGGACGGTGTCGTACGGGGTGAGGGCGGTGCGGATGGCGTCGTGGCGGGGCGGCAGCATGCCGGCGTACAGGGGGTGTGTGGTCGGGAAGTTGAGGCAGTCGGCCATGGGCTGGTGGTGGACGACCGCGCCGCACGCCTCCGCCGTACGGACCAGTGCGTCCAGGGCGTCCTCGCGGCCGACGCCGTCTCCCGCGACGATCGCGGGGCGGGCGGCGGCGCCGAGCAGGGCCGCGGCGCGCTCCAGGCCTGCGGCCGGGCCCAGTGGGGGCGCGGGGGTGCGGGCCGGGATCTCGACCTCCGTGGCCTCGTCGAACAGGTCCATGGGGATGGAGAGGAACACCGGGCCCGCGGGTGGGCGGACGGCCAGGGCGAAGGCGCGGCGCAGGGCGAGGGGCAGGTCGTGGACGTGCTGGACGTCGTGGGCGGCCTTCACCGCGGGGGTGGCCAGCGCTACCAAGTCGCCGGTGAGCATGGGGTCCTGTTGGAGGTGGCGGCGGTGTTGTTGGCCGGCGGTGACCACGAGGGGGGTGCGGGAGCGGCGGGCGTTGAGGAGGCCGATGATGCCGTTCGCCAGGCCGGCGGCTATGTGGAGGCTGGCGAAGGCGGGGCGGGCGGTGCCTCTCGCGTAGCCGTCCGCCATGGAGATGACGGCGCCCTCGTGTGTGCCGAGGACGTATTCGGGGGCGCCGGGGGTGTTCGACAGGGCGGCCAGGAAAGGGAGTTCGGTGGTGCCTGGGTTGCCGAAGATTCGGTCCACGCCCTCGCCGCGGAGGATGTCCAGGGCGGCGAGGGCGGGGCGGTGGCCCATGGCTGGCGCTCCTCGTGGGGACGGGAACGGGTGGGGGTTCTCAGCGGTCAGCGTCGGGGAGTTGGGGGGTGGGGGCAAGCGTGGTGTGTCGCTCAGCGGTACGGCTTTTCTCGCCCCCGCCGCCCCTACCCGTCCCGTCCTTCTGGGGGCTGCCGCCCCCAGACCCCCGCTTCGGCCTGAACGGCCTCGTCCTCAAACGCCGGACGGGCTAAAAAGATCACGCGTCCCCGAAACGCTCCCCCTTCTCCGCCTTCTCCACCAGCAACGCCGGCGGGTTGAAGCGTTCGCCGTAGCGCGCCGCCAGTTCGCGGGCGCGGGCTACGAACCCGGCGGCCCCGCCCTCGTAGCCGTTGATGTACTGGAGGACACCGCCGGTCCAGCCGGGGAAGCCGATGCCGAAGATGGAGCCGATGTTGGCGTCGGCCACCGACGTGAGGACCCCCTCCTCGATGAGCTTTACCGTGTCCAGGGCCTCCGCGAAGAGCATGCGTTCCTGCATGTCCTCGAAGGGGATCTCGTGGCCGGGCTTGGTGAAGTGTTCGCGCAGGCCCGGCCACAGCCCCACTCGCTTGCCGTCCGCGTCGTAGTCGTAGAAGCCCGCTCCGCCGCTGCGGCCGGTGCGGTCGAAGTCGTCGACCATGCGGTCGATGACGGCTTCGGAGGGGTGACCGGGCCAGGTGCCGCCCGCTTCCTCGACGGCCCGCTTGGACTCCCGGCGGATCTTGCGCGGGAGGGTGAGGGTCAGTTCGTCCACGAGGGAGAGGACCTTGGCGGGGTAGCCGGCCTGGGCGGCGGCCTGTTCGATCGACGCGGGCTCGATGCCCTCGCCGACCATCGCGACGCCCTCGTTGATGAACTGGCCGATGACCCGGGAGGTGAAGAAGCCTCGGGAGTCGTTCACCACGATCGGGGTCTTGTTGATCTGGCGGACCAGGTCGAAGGCTCGGGCCAACGCCTCGTCGCCCGTCCGTTCGCCCTTGATGATCTCGACCAGCGGCATCTTGTCGACCGGTGAGAAGAAGTGCAGGCCGATGAAGTCCGCCTGGCGGTCCACCCCTTCGGCCAGTGCGGTGATCGGGAGCGTCGACGTGTTGGAGCACAGGAGCGCGTCCGGCTCGACGATGTGCTGGATCTCCTGGAAGACCTTGTGCTTGAGGCTCGTGTCCTCGAAGACCGCCTCGATCACCGCGTCGCAGCCCGCCAGGTCCGCCGGGTCGGCGGTGGGCGTGATGCGGGCGAGAAGGGTGTCCGCCTTCTCCTGGGTCGTACGGCCTCGGGAGACCGCCTTGGCGCACAGTTTCTCGGAGTACGACTTGCCCTTGGCCGCCGCTTCCGGCGATACGTCCTTGAGGACCACCTCGATGCCTGCGCGGGCGCATGAATAGGCGATGCCCGCGCCCATCATGCCGGCGCCCAGGACGGCCACCTTGCGGACCTTGCGGGGCTCGACGCCCTTGGGTCGGTTGGCGCCGGAGTTGACGGCCTGGAGGTCGAAGAAGAACGCCTGGATCATGTTCTTCGAGGTCTGGCCCGCGGCCAGTTCGACGAAGTAGCGGGCCTCGATGACCTGCGCGGTCTCGAAGTCGACCTGGGAGCCCTCGACCGCGGCCGCGAGGATGGCCCGCGGGGCCGGGTAGGGCGCGCCGTTGGTCTGCTTGCGCAGGTTGGCCGGGAAGGCGGGCAGGTTGGCCGCGAACTTGGGGTTGGCGGGGGTGCCGCCCGGGATGCGGTAGCCGGGCTTGTCCCAGGGCTGCTGCGACTCGGGGTGGGCCTCGATGAAGGCGCGGGCCTTGGCGAGGAGTTCGTCGGGGGTGGCGGCCACGTCGTCGATCAGGCCGTTCTGCAAGGCGCGTTGCGGGTTGTACTGGGTGCCCTGGAGGAGGACCTTGAGCAGCGCGTCGGCGATGCCGAGCAGACGGACCGTGCGGGCGACGCCGCCGCCTCCGGGGAGCAGGCCGAGCGTGACCTCGGGGCAGCCGATCTTGGAGCCGGGCGCGTCCAGGGCGATCCGGTGGTGGCAGGCGAGGGCGATCTCGTAACCGCCGCCCAGGGCCGCGCCGTTGATCGCGGCGACGACCGGCTTGCCCAGCGTCTCGATGCGGCGCAGGTTGCGCTTGATCGCCAGACCGCCGTCGAACAGCTCCTGCGCGGTCTCCGGGGTGACGCGGATGAGGTCTCGCAGGTCGCCGCCGGCGAAGAAGGTCTTCTTGGCCGAGGTGAAGATGATCCCGCGGACGGAGTCCTTCTCGGCCTCCAGGCGGTCGGTGACCACCGCGAGGGACTCGCGGAAGGCCGCGTTCATCGTGTTCGCGGACTGGTTGGGGTCGTCGAGGACCAGCGTGACGACGCCGTCGCGGTCCTGTTCCCAGCGGATGGTGGTGCTCTGTGTCATGACAGGGTCTCCGTAGAAGCCGTTGAGGTCTGTTGGTCCGTCGATTCCGCCGGGAATCAGATGCGTTCGACGATTGTCGCGATGCCCATGCCGCCGCCCACGCACAGCGTGGCGAGGCCGTACCGCTTGTCCTGGCGCTCCAGTTCGTCGACCAGGGTGCCGAGCAGCATCGCGCCGGTCGCGCCGAGCGGGTGGCCCAGGGAGATCGCGCCGCCGTTGACGTTGACCTTGTCCAGGGAGATGCCCATGTCCTTGGCGAACCGCAGGACGACCGCGGCAAAGGCCTCGTTCATCTCGAAGAGGTCGATGTCGTCGACGGTCAGGCCCGCCTTGGCGAGCGCCTTGCGGCTCGCGGGGGCGGGGCCGGTGAGCATGATGGTGGGCTCGGAGCCGGAGACGGCGGCGGAGACGATCCGCGCGCGCGGGGTGAGCCCGTAGCGGTCGCCGACCTCCTTGGTGCCGATGGCGACCAGGGAGGCGCCGTCGACGATGCCGGAGGAGTTGCCCGCGTGGTGGACGTGGTCGATCTTCTCGACCCAGTGGTACTTCTGCAGCGCCACGGCGTCGAAGCCGCCCAGGTCGCCGATGTCCGCGAAGGACGGCTTCAGCCGGGCGAGGGAGTCGGCCGTCGTGCCGGGGCGCAGGTGCTCGTCGTGGTCGAGGACGACCAGGCCGCTGCGGTCCTTGACGGGCACGAGGGACCGCTCGAAGCGGCCCTCCTTCCACGCGGTGGCCGCACGCTCCTGGGAGAGCGCCGCGTACTCGTCGACGTCACGCCGCGTGAAGCCCTCGATGGTGGCGATGAGGTCGGCGCCGATGCCCTGCGGCACGAAGTTGACCGCCAGGTTGGTCATCGGGTCGTTGAACCAGGCACCGCCGTCGGAGGCCATCGGCACCCGCGACATGGACTCGACACCGCCCGCCAGGACGAGGTCCTCGAAGCCCGAACGGACCTTGGCGGCGGCCAGGTTGACCGCTTCCAGGCCCGAAGCACAGAAGCGGTTCTCCTGCACGCCCGCGACCGTGTCCGGCAGTCCGGCGACGATCGCGGCGGTCCGGGCGATGTCGGAGCCCTGGTCGCCGACCGGGCTGACGACGCCCAGCACGATGTCGTCGATCGCGGCCGGGTCCAGGCCGGGGAAGCGGTCGCGGAGCTCGTGGATGAGTCCGACGACCAGGTCGATGGGCTTGGTGCCGTGCAGGGCGCCGTTCGCCTTGCCTCGGCCGCGCGGGGTGCGGATCGCGTCGTACACGTACGCTTCGGTGCTCACAGGGAAGCCTTTCAATGAGGGTCAGCCCAGCAGGGAACGGCCGATGATCTCCTTCATGATCTCGGTCGTGCCGCCGTAGATGGTCTGGATGCGGCCGTCGGTGAACGCCCGGGCCACGGGGTACTCGGTCATGTAGCCGTAGCCTCCGTGCAGTTGGAGGCAGCGGTCGGCGACGCGCTTCTGCAGCTCGGTCGCCCACCACTTGGCCATGGACGCGTGCACGGCGTCGAGCTCGCCGTCCGCGTGCTCCTCGATGCAGCGGTCGAGGAAGGTGCGGGTGACGGCGCACTCGGTGGCCATCTCCGCTATCTCGAACCGGATGTGCTGCTTGGTGGCGAGCGGCCGGCCGAAGGCCTCGCGCTCCTTGACGTAGTCGGTGGTGATCTCCAGGACGTGCTCGGCCGCGGCGATCGCGGCGACGCCGATGTGCAGGCGCTCCTGGGCGAGGTTCGTCATCAGGTGCACGAACGCGCCGTTGAGCTCGCCCAGCAGGTTCCCCTTGGGGACGCGTACGTCGGTGAAGAACAACTCGGCGGTGTCCTGGGCCTTCTGGCCGATCTTGTCGAGGTTGCGGCCGCGCTCGAAGCCGGCCGTGTCCCGCTCGACGACGAGCAGCGACAGCCCGCGCGCACCGCCCTCCGGCGTGGTCCTGGCGACCACGATCACCAGGTCGGCCAGGATCCCGTTGGAGATGAACGTCTTGGAGCCGTTGAGCAGCCAGTGGTCGCCCTTGTCCTCGGCATGCGTCCGGATGCCCTGGAGGTCGGAGCCGGCGCCGGGTTCGGTCATCGCGATGGCCGTGATCAGCGAGCCGTCGCAGAAGCCGGGCAGCCACCGGCGCTTCTGCTCCTCGGTGGCGAGGCCCGTGAGGTAGGGGCCGATGATGTCGTTGTGCAGTCCGATGGCGATCCCGGGGGCACCCGCGCGCGTGAACTCCTCGGCGAGTACGGCGCTGTAGCGGAAATCGGCGGTGCCGCCGCCCCCGTACTCCTCGGGCACGGCGAGCCCGAGCAGCCCCTGCTTGCCGGCCGCCCGCCAGGCCTCGCGCGCGACGATGCCGTCCTTCTCCCACTGCTCGTAGTGCGGCAGCACCTCCCTGGCCAGGAAGGCCCGCACGGTCTCCCGGAACGCCTCGTGCTCGGGGGCGAAGATCTGACGCTTCATGGCAGGTCCTTGGTGAGGCGGGGCACGTCCCAGTCGCGTGCCACCTCGGCCGTGTCCGCGCCGGGTCGGGCAGGCCCGGTGCGCACGGTCGTGGGGGTCGTGGAGAAGCGGGGCGCGGGGGCCGGCTGGGTGATCCCGCCGTGGTCGGTGAAGGTGCCGCGGGCGGCGAGGTGCGGGTGGTGCGGGGCCTCGCCGAGCGACAGTACGGGCGCCACGCACGCGTCGGCGCCCTCGAAGACGGCCGTCCACTCCTCGCGCGTACGGCTGCGGAACCGCGCGGCGACGGCCTCGCGCAGCTCGCCCCAGCGGGACAGGTCCTTGCGGGCGTCGGCGTGCTCCGGGATGCCGAGGAGGGTCACGAACTCCGCGTAGAACTGCGGCTCCAGGGCGCCCACCGCCATGTACTTCCCGTCGGCCGTCTCGTACGTGCCGTAGTACGGGCAGCCGCCGTCCAGGAGGTTGACGCCGCGCCGGTCCTGCCAGCCGCCCGCGGCGACCATGCCGTGGATCATCGCCGCGAGATGCGAGGCGCCGTCGACGATCGCGGCGTCCACGACCTGGCCGGCGCCGCTCACGCGCGCGTGGTGGAGGGCGGCGAGGACGCCGACGACCAGGTAGAGAGAGCCGCCCCCGTAGTCGCCGAGGAGGTTGGCCGGGGCGACCGGCGGCCGGTCCGCGTCGCCGATCATGCCGAGGGTGCCGGTGACGGCCAGGTAGGCGATGTCGTGGCCGGCGCGGTGGGCGAGGGGGCCGTCCTGCCCCCAGCCCGTCATGCGGCCGTAGACGAGGCGCGGGTTGCGGGCGTGGCAGGCCTCGGGGCCGACGCCGACGCGCTCGGCGACGCCGGGGCGGAGGCCCTCGACGAGGATGTCGGCGCGTTCGGCGAGGTCGAGCACGCGGGCCGGGCCGTCCGGGGACTTCAGGTCGACGATCACCGAGCGCTTGTTGCGGTTGGTGACGTCGTAGTCGGGGTTGATCCCGAGTCCCACCCCGCCGGGTCGGTCCACGCGGACGACGTCCGCGCCGAGGTCGGCGAGGAGCATGGCGGCGAAGGGCGCGGGCCCGATCCCGGCCAGCTCGACCACGCGCACGCCGACGAGCGGTCCCTGTCCTGGCGTCGTCGCCATCCGACCCCCTAGGTGTGACACAACTGATGTAACACCGACGATGCTAAGAACAGGTTCCATCGAGCACAAGCCCCGAACGAGCAAGCGCTTAGACAATTATCCGCGCGCGCCCCACCGATCCGGTACCGCTCCGCCCTCGGGAATCCGGTGCGGCTCAGCGCCCGTCCAGCTCCGATATCAGCCGCTTCGGCGCGATCGTGCGGTAGCTCTCCTCCACCCAGTCGCACAGCAGCTCCGCGGCCGGCGCGCCCTTCTCCGCCAACGGCACCCGCACCCAGCCCGCCTTGCCGAGGCCGTAGCCCGCGGGCTCGGCGCCCGGGGAGGTCAGCGCGTGGGCGTGCGCCTCCTCGTCCTTGAGCTTCACGGTGAGGGCCAGTGGATGGCTGCCGTCGTCGACGCCGAGGAAGACGAACACCTTCTTGTTGACCTTCGCGACGCTCTCGCCCCAGGGGAACTCCTCGACGGCACCCGGCAGCCCCAGGGCGAACTCGCGCACTTTCGCCCATTTCCTCAGGGCGTTCCTGTCCACCGCCACCGGCACACCTCCGGGCTCGTCGTCGGGCTCCGCACCCTTCACGCTAGCCTCGGCCACCGACAACGGCGCGCGCCGCGGACCGAGGGGTGTCATGAGCAGGCTGAACAGGACGGACCGTCCGTACGACATCGTTCTCTTCGGAGCCACCGGCTTCGTCGGAACGCTGACCGCGGAGTACCTCGCCGCGCACGCGCCCGAGGAGCTGCGCTGGGCGATCGCGGGCCGCGACGAGGGGAAGCTGGAACAGTTGCGCGAGCGACTGCCCGGCGGCGGGAAGGTCGGGGTGCTGCGCGCCGATGTCGCGGATCCGGCCTCGCTGCGTGAACTCGCCGAGCACGCGCGCGTGGTGGCGACGACGGTGGGTCCGTACGTGCTGCACGGTCAGGACCTGGTGGCCGCGTGCGCCGAGAGCGGCGCGGACTGTCTCGACCTCAGCGGTGAGCCGGAGTTCGTGGACCTCACCTACGTCCGGCACGACGCACGCGCGCGGGAGACCGGTGCCCGGCTGGTGCACGCCTGCGGGTTCGACTCGGTGCCGCACGACCTGGGCGCGTACTTCACGGTCCGGCAGCTGCCGGAGGGGGTGCCGCTGACGGTCGACGGGTACGTGACGGCGGACGCCATGTTCTCGGGCGGCACGTTCGCCTCGGCGCTCAACCAGTTCGCGCGCTGGCGGCCGATGCTGAGTGCCGAGCGGGACCGCAAGCGGCACGAGCCGCGGCTGGTGGGGCGCCGGGCGCTGGCACCGATGGGGGCGCCGCGGTTCGCGAAGGAGATCGGCGCGTGGGCGCTGCCGCTGCCGACGATCGACCCGCAGATCGTGCGCCGGTCGGCGCGGGTCCTGGAGCGCTACGGTCCCGACTTCCGCTACCGGCATTTCGCGGCCGCCCGGTATCTGCCCGTCGCGGTGGGCGGGATCGCGCTCACCGGCGGGATCTTCGCGGCCGCCCAACTGCCCGCTGCCCGGCGCTGGTTGTCCGACCGGTTCAAGCCCGGGGACGGGCCGAGTCCTGAGAAGCGGGCCAAGAGCTGGTTCACGGTGCGGTTCGTCGGCGAAGGAGGCGGCCGACGGGTGTTCACGGAGGTCGCGGGCGGCGACCCGGGGTACGGCGAGACGGCGAAGATGTTCGCCGAGTCCGCGCTGTCCCTGGCGTTCGACGACCTTCCGCCGACGGCCGGTCAGGTCACCACGGCGGTCGCGATGGGCGACGCGCTGACCGAGCGACTGCGCGCGGCGGGCCTCACCTTCCGGGTGGTGGCGAGCTGGTGACCGGGCCCGAGAGACGTGTGCCAGGGCGGTCGTTCCGGCCCTAGAGCGTCCAGCCCGCGACCGTGTAGATCATCCCGCCGATCCAGCCGATGCCCGCCAGCACGGCGAGGACGAGTGCGAGGTTCACGACCCGCTCGACGGGACGGTTCGGGTCGGCGAGGGGCTTCGGGTCGCGGCGGCTCGTCATGCGGCGGGTCGTCATGCGGTGCGTCGTCATGGCGCACAGCCTGCCGACAGGACGGGCGCGTCCACATCCGTACAGATACTCAGACCGGGTACTCAGTTCACGCCCGTCCCCTGCCCAACTCCCGCCGCCTCACCCGCCGTCCGTCGCCGCCCGCAGCGCACTTCGGCACAGGGCGTCCGCCCTGCGGGTCGTCTCCGGGAGGCGGAACGCGGGGGTCAGGGCGAGTACGTGCGCGCAGGCGTCGTCGAGGCCCGTGCGGTGGCCGACGGACACGAAAACCGGCTTGACGGCGTCCCGGGTGCGCAGGGCGCGGCCGACCTCCTCGGTACCCGCGAGGAGCGGGGACGTGCTCCCGCGCGGGGTGCCGGGTTCGTCGTACGCGAAGGTGAACGGGTTCTTGGCGACGCCGATCGTAGGCAGGCCGGTGAGTACGCCCAGGTGGCTGGCGAGGCCGAAGCGGCGCGGGTGGGCGCGGCCGTAGCCGTCGCAGACGACCAGTCCCGGCGGGCACGGCAGCGCGTCCAGGGCGGCCAGGACGGTGGGGATCTCGCGGAAGGCGAGCAGACCGGGGACGTACGGGAAGGAGATCCGGCCGACCGCGGTGGCCTCCGCGACGACGTCCAGGGTGGCCGCGTCCAGGACGACGGCGGCCGCCACGACGACGTCCCGTTCGTCGTCGTAGGCCACGTCGACGCCGGTCACCGAGCCGGTCCCGGGCGGCGGTCCGGGCTCGTCGAGCACCACGCGGGCGCGCAGTTCGTCCTGGACGGCGCGGGCCTGCTCCTCGGTCGCGGGCCAGCCCGCGGGAATGCGTACGGTCGTCATGGTGGGGACGAGCGTATGGTTCCCGGCGGGACCGGCCGACGATCAGGTCAACTTTTGCGGCTCAGGGCGCGCTGCAACTGGGCCTTGTTCATGTCCGAACGGCCTTTGACGCCCCGGCGTTTGGCCTCCGCGTAGAGCTGGTCGTACGTGGGCCCCTGGGCGCCCTTGTGCGAGCGCTGACCGCCGCGCCGGCCGGAGGACATATCCTCGGTCGAGACCCGGCTCGCGGTCTTCGACTCGCCGGAGCGGGCGCGTTCCTTGTTGACGGTGCGCGCGGCGATCTCCTCCGCGCGCTCCGTGCTCTCTCCTCGGTCCTCGGCGCTCTGCTTGATGTGCTCGTACTGGCGTTCCCGCTTGGGGCTCGAACCGCGTGGCATGGTCGTCACTCCTCTCGGCGTAGACGACCGGGTACCCCGTTTCCCGCGGACGCGTCATCGCTCCAGGCGGGCCACCCGGCCTTGTTCGCCGGCGGCCCAGCAGGACAGGTCGGCGGTGCAGTCCACGGTGTCGTACGAGCCGGTGTCGACGGTGTGCCAGGTGCGGCCGGCGTCGGTGGTGAGGTCGGTGCCGGTGGGGCCGACCGCGAGGGCGGTGGTGCGGCTGTGCGGGAGCCAGGCGGCGCCGGAGCGGTAGGCGGGCGGCGGCTGCGCGGCGGGCTGCCAGGTACGCCCTGCGTCGGCGGTGCGGGCGGCGGCCTGCGGTGAGGTCTGGTCGGCGCGGTAGTCACCGCCGACCGCGAGGCCGTGGGTGCGGTCGCGGAAGGCGAGCGCGAAGACGCCCTTGGCCGGGTCGCCCGCCGGGATCGGCGTGTCGGTGGCCGTCCAGTGCACTCCACGGTCCGCCGAGTGCAGCACGCGCGCGTGGGCGCCGCCTCCGGTCGCCAGCCAGACGTCGGACGGGCCCGAGGAGACCAGGCACTGCCCGCTCGCGGCGAAGCCGGCCTCACCGGCCAGCGCGGCGGGCATGCCGGCGTTGGGAAGCACCTTCCAGGAGCGGCCGCCGTCGCCGGTCGACAGGATGCGGAACTTGCCGTCCACCGGGTCGCTCATGGCGAGGCCGTGGCGGCTGTCGAAGAAGGTCAGGCAGTCGTAGAAGGCGGCGGCGTCGGTGTTGCGGAAGGACTCCGTCCAGGTCCGCCCCGCGTCCTCGGTGCGGTAGACGCGGGACGCCTCGCCCTCGCCGATGGCCAGCACCACGGCGCGCCGCGCGTCGAACGCCTCGATGTCCCGGAACTGCAACTCGGCCGCGCCCGGCGGCGAGACGTTCCGCCACTTCTTCCCGCCGTCGGTGGTGCGCAGCACGGTGCCCGCGGTGCCGGCCACCCACGCGGTGTCGCGGTCGACGGCCGCGAGCCCCCGGAAGCGCACGTCAGACGCCCCGGTGTCCTTGAGCTCCCAGTGCGGCGCCCGGTGCTGCGGCTCGTGCGCCTGCGCCGGTACGGCGGTCAGGGCGGCCAGTGCCGCCGCGCTCACCGCCCCCGCGGCCACTGTGCGAACCGTACGTCTCATGCGTCGCGTCTTCCCCATGGGCCTCATGGCGGGCGAAGCTAGCCGACGGGAAGGGTGTCGTCCAGATGGCCGCGGTCGCTGCGGCACATGGTCCGGAGCCCGCCGCAAGGGGCCGTCCCGACCCGAGAGGCCGACTGTTTCACTTCCGTGAATGAAAGCGGTGACGGAGGTCACTAGCAAATTGTGTGCACTGAACGACCGATTCCGACGTCTCTTCCATTGGCCGGCTTCATCCGTCGACCCACCGTCCAGCCGTCACGAGGGAGCAAGGCGTTGATCACCGTCATCGAGCAGCCCGTGGAGGCCCGCCTCGTCGCGGCCGCTCCGCGCATGCCGAGCATCCCGGCCAAGCTGCACTACGACCGCCGCGACCCGTTCGCGATCCGTATGACCTTCCCGGCCCCGGCCACCCTGGAGGGCGTGGAGGTCTGCTGGACCTTCGCGCGCGAACTCCTCGCGGCCGGCCTGCACGGCGCCGAGGGCACCGGCGACGTCCGGGTGCGGCCGTACGGGTACGACCGCACCGTCCTGGAGTTCCACGCCCCCGAGGGCACCGCCGTGGTGCACGTCCACTCGGAGGAGATACGCCGGTTCCTCCAGGCCACCAGCGACCTGGTGCCCGTGGGCTTCGAACACCTCCACCTCGACCTCGACCACGACCTGGCCGAGCTCATGCGGGACGCCTGCTAGGCGCTGCCCCGACCTAGCGCACGGCCCCCAGCAGGCGGTTGAGCTCGCCGTAGTCGAGCCCGTCCGCCAGCGTCTCGTACGTCCCCGTGTCCAGCAGCTCCCGCGCGGCACGGCGGACCAGGGCGTGCGCGGCCTGCGCGAGCCCGGAACCGGCGCTCACGCGCGCGACGCCGAGCGCGGCCAGTTCGGCCACCGGTGCCGCACCCGGATGGACCATCACGTTCAGCGGCCCCTCGATCCCGTCGGCGAGGAGCTTGACCGTCCCCGGCTCGACGGCCCCGGGGACGAAGATCCCGTCGGCGCCCGCGGCGAGGAAGGCGGCGGCCCGCTCCAGGGTGACGTCCACCTCCCCATCACCGCGCAGGAACGTGTCGATACGGGCGTTCACGAACAGCGGCACACCCGCCGAGTCGGCCGCCGCACGCGCTGCGGCGATGCGCTCGGCCTGTTCCGCCACCGGCCGCAGCGGCCCCGCCCCGGCCTCGTACAGCGCGTCCTCGATGTTCACGCCGACCGCCCCGGCCGCGATCACCGCGCGGATCGTGTCGGCGACCCCGGCCGCGTCGCGCGCGTAGCCGCTCTCGATGTCCGCGCTGACGGGCACGTCCACCGCGGCGACGATGCGCGCGACGGCCGCCAGGGCCCCGTCGCGGTCCAGCCGGTCGCCGTCCGCCGCGCCGAGCGCCCAGGCGAGCCCGGCGCTGGTGGTCGCGACGGCGGCGGCACCGGCGTCCTCGACGATGCGGGCGCTCGCGGTGTCCCAGGCGTTGGGCAGGACGAGCGGATCGCCCGGGACGTGCAGCGAGCGGAAGGCGAGAGCGCGGTCGCGGAGGGGGTTCTCGGTCGTCATGCCGCCCAGCCAACCAGCCGCGGCGGGCTGGGGGCTGGCAGGAATCCGACATGTACGTGGCCCTCGGGAAGCCGGTCGAGGAAGCGTGGGGGCGCCCTACTCCCCCGCCGCCGCGGGCACCGGCGTGACCGCCGTACGCACCTCGTCGACCACCTTCCGCAACCCGGGCACGCCCGCCCCGGCGTGCGCGACCAGCTGCTCGACGCGCTCCGGGTCCTTGACCGGGGTGAGGGTGCCCAGCTCGGCCGCGGCGGCCAGGACGGCGGCGGTCGCGTCCCGCTCCGGGACCTCCGTGACGGGGACCGGCCCGTCCAGGACCTCCTGGGTCTCCTCGCGCAGCGCGGCCACGTCGGCGACCCGGTCGAGGCGGTGCTCCACGCCCGGGAAGACGCCGAGGACCCGCTTCCGTTCGGTGCGCAGATAGCCGTCGGCGGTCAGCTGCTCCCGCATCGCGTCCGCCGTCTCGCGCGCGTGGAGCGTGACCCACGCCCGCCAGCCGTGCGGCCGGGACTCGCGGACCAGTTCCAGGAGCTCGTCGAGCGGGTCGTCCCCGGTCATGGCGTCCATGTCGACGGGCGTGACGATGTCGTCCTCGTCGACGAGGAGACCGCGCCGGGCCAGTTCGACCAGGGCACCGGCCCGGACCAGCGGGGCGGCGCCGGCGGCCTCGCCCGTCCCGGTGTCCCAGGCGACCAGGTAGAGCAGGGCGGGGAGCGAGAGCGAACCGTCGGACACGGGGGTCTCCTTCAGGGGGCGATCGAGGCTCACGTTAATTCGTTGACAGCGATCGGGCGCGTTCGTACCGTTGACGACGGTCCTGTTGCCGTCGATTGGAGAAGGACGTTGCTCGTCTGAGGTTCTGAGACACCGAGCCACCCACCCGTCTGTGGTGTGTGTGCCGCGTGCGACCTCGGCATTCGAGCCGTCCCGACGGAGCGGGGCTTCTTCATGGCCCCAGGGCTGTGTCCCGCTCCCTCCCTCCCCGTCGCCGCCTCCGGTGTCTCGATACGCGTTTGCCCATCACCGCATCAAGCAATCGCGAGGCGCCCTTATGTCTACGACCATGTCCATCGCCTGTACGTCCCTCTCCTTCGCCTGGCGCGACGGCACCCCCGTCTTCGAGGACCTCGACGTCGCCTTCGGTCCCGGCCGGACCGGGCTCGTCGGTGTCAACGGATCAGGAAAATCGACCCTGTTGAAGCTGATCGCCGGTGAACTCACGCCGGCCGAAGGCCTGGTGCGGGTCGCGGGCGAGGTCGGCCATCTCCCGCAGAACGTCACGCTCGACACCCGGCTGCGCGTCGACGAGGCCCTCGGCATCGCCGCCCGGCGGGCCGCGCTGCACGCCATCGAGGCGGGTGACGTGTCGGAGGAGCACTTCGAGACGGTCGGCGACGACTGGGACGTGGAGGAGCGCGCGCTCGCCACGCTCGGCGAACTCGGGCTCGGCCACATCGAGTTGGACCGCACGGTCGGCGAACTCTCGGGCGGCGAGTCCGTGCTGCTGCGCCTGGCGGCCCTGCTGCTGCGCCGCCCGGACGTGCTGCTCCTGGACGAGCCGACCAACAACCTCGACCTGTACGCGCGCCGACGGCTGTACGCGGCCGTGTCGTCCTGGTCCGGGGTCATGGTCGTGGTCAGCCACGACCGTGAACTCCTCGACCTGGTCGACCAGATCGCCGACCTGCGGGGCGGCGAGGTCACCTGGTACGGCGGCAACTTCTCCGCGTACGAGGAGGCGCTGGCCACCGAACAGGAGGCGGCCGAGCGCATGGTGCGGGTCGCGGAGTCCGACCTGCGCAAGCAGAAGCGCGAACTGGCCGACGCCCAGATGAAGTTGGCCCGCCGCAAGCGGTACGGCCAGAAGATGTGGGACCAGAAGCGCGAGCCGAAGATCGTCATGGGCGCGCGCAAGCGGGCGGCACAGGAGTCCGCGGGCAAGCACCGCATCATGCACGAGGAGCGGCTGGCCGAGGCCAAGGAGCGGCTCGACGACGCGGTGGAGGCCGTGCGCGACGACGACGAGATCCGCGTCGACCTGCCGTACACGGCCGTACCGCAGGGCCGTGACGTCCTGACCCTGCTGGACCTGGAACTCGCCTACGGCGCGCGGGTGGCGGGCGGGCTGGATCTGCGCGGTCCCGAGCGGGTCGCGCTGATCGGGCGCAACGGCGCGGGCAAGACGACGCTGCTGCGCACGATCGCCGGGGAGCTGGCGCCGGTGTCGGGCGAGGCGCACGCGCACGTGCCGCTGCGTTTTCTGCCGCAGCGGCTCGATGTCCTGGACGGCGAGCTGTCGGTCGTCGAGAACGTGGCCCGGTTCGCGCCGGGCGCCACCAACAACCGGATCCGGGCCCGCCTGGCCCGCTTCCTGTTCCGGGGCGCCCGGGCCGACCAGAAGGCGGCGACGCTGTCCGGCGGCGAACGCTTCCGGGCGGCGCTGGCCGCGCTGATGCTGGCCGAGCCGGCCCCGCAGCTGCTCATGCTCGACGAGCCGACCAACAACCTCGACATGGCGAGCGTCCGGCAGCTGACCACCGCGCTGGAGTCGTACGAAGGGGCGCTGATCGTGGCCTCCCACGACCTGCCGTTCCTGGAGTCGATCGGCATCACGCGCTGGCTGCTCCTTGACGGCGAGCTGCGCGAGACGGAGCCGGCGGAGGTCGGATGAGCGCGTTGCAGGAGGGGCACAGCATGGCAAGGGGGGTTTTCTACGCACGGGAGGGCCCTGCATGATGGCCGGACCGGGCCCGCACCACGGGCCCGGTCCACCGTCCGCCGTGAGGAAGTCCTGACGTGCCCAGCAAGAAGGCTCTCGTCCGCCGCCCGAGCCCGCGCCTCGCCGAAGGTCTGGTGACGCACATCGAACGGGAGAAGATCGACGCCGACCTCGCGCTTGAGCAGTGGGAGACGTACGGGGAGACGCTGCGCGCGCACGGCTGGGACACGTTGGAGGTGGACCCGGCCGACGACTGCCCCGACTCGGTGTTCGTCGAGGACGCCGTCGTCATGTACAAGAACGTCGCGCTGATCGCCCGCTCCGGCGCCGAGTCCCGGCGCGAGGAGACCCTCGGGGTCGAGGAGGCCGTGGCCCGCCTCGGCTGCTCGGTCAACTGGATCTGGGACCCGGGCACGCTGGACGGCGGCGA
Organism: Streptomyces sp. NPDC088794; assembly: GCF_044750545.1. Classification (NCBI taxonomy): domain Bacteria; kingdom Bacillati; phylum Actinomycetota; class Actinomycetes; order Kitasatosporales; family Streptomycetaceae; genus Streptomyces; species Streptomyces sp. NPDC088794. The sequence continues at coordinate 796,778 of NZ_JBIVKB010000001.1, forward strand.
CGTCCTGAAGGTCGGTGACACGATCTACGTCGGCCGCGGCGGACGGACCAACGCGGTCGGCGTCCAGCAGCTGCGGGCCGCCTTCGAACCGCTCGGGGCGCGGGTCGTCACCGTGCCGGTGAGCAAGGTGCTGCATCTGAAGTCGGCGGTCACGGCGCTGCCCGACGGGACGGTCGTCGGGCACATCCCGCTGGTGGACCGCCCGTCCCTGTTCCCGCGCTTCCTGTCGGTCCCCGAGGAGTCGGGCGCGCACGTGGTGCTCCTGGGCGGCGACAAGCTGCTGATGGCGGCGAGCGCGCCGAAGACGGCGGAGCTGTTCGCCGACCTCGGCCACCAGCCGGTGCTGGTGGACATCAGTGAGTTCGAGAAGCTCGAAGGCTGTGTGACGTGCCTCTCGGTCCGGCTCCGCGAGCTGTACGCCTGATGGGTGATCGCTTCACCCGTACGGCCCTGGGACCTGCGGGTCCTGGACCTTTTTGGCATGCCCCCGAAAGACCGGGGAACAGGGCCTGAGCAGGGCTCTTTACACCCCACTTAACCTACGGCAACGTAACCTACGGATACGTAGCCTACGATGCCGTAGGTTCCGGCACCGCTCGCCGGACCCACCCGGCTCCGTCCCGCTCAGTTCCACCCGGTCCCGCCCGGTCCCGCTCTGTTCCGTCTTTGTCGCCCGTCCCCCTGGAGTTCCCGTGACGATCACCTCCCCGCACCTCGGCAGCCCTTCCGTCTGGACCGACGCCCGACTGCTGTACGCGCTGGAGGAAGTGGTCGAGAAGGAACTCAACCGGCACCTGAGCGTCACCAAGGACTGGATGCCGCACGAGTACGTGCCGTGGTCGGACGGCCGTAACTTCCCCGGCCTCTTCGAGGACGGCGAGGCCTGGGACAAGGGGCAGTCGAAGGTCACCGAGATCGGCCGCATCGCGCTGGTCGTGAACCTGCTGACCGAGGACAACCTGCCCAGCTACCACCACGAGATCGCCTCGCTCTTCGGCCGCGACGGCGCCTGGGGCACCTGGGTGCACCGCTGGACCGCCGAGGAGGGCCGCCACGGCATCGTGATGCGCGACTACCTGCTCGCCTCGCGCGCGGTGGACCCGGACAAGCTGGAAGCGCTGCGCATGGCCCACATGAGCGAGGGCTTCGAGTCGGACAACCGGCACTCGATGCTGCACTCGGTCGCCTACGTCGCCTTCCAGGAGCTGGCCACCCGCGTCTCGCACCGCAATACCGGCCACCAGTCCGGCGACCCGGTCTGCGACCGCATGCTGGCCCGCATCGCGACCGACGAGAATCTCCACATGGTCTTCTACCGTAACCTCCTGAAGGCCGCCTTCGACCTGGCCCCCGACCTGACCATGCAGGCCGTGCGGGACGTCGTGGTGAACTTCCGGATGCCCGGTCACGGGATGCCCGGCTTCGAGCGGTCCGCCGCGCAGATGGCGATCGGCGAGGTCTACAACCTGCGTATCCACCACGACGACGTGATCCAGCCGGTGCTGCGCTACCTGAAGGTCATGGACATCGACGGCCTGGGCCCCGAGGGGCAGCAGGCGCAGAACGAGCTCGGTCTGTTCATGGGCGGCCTGGACGCGGAGGCCGCGAAGTTCGACGAGAAGCTCGCCACTCGCAAGGCCCGCATGGCGGCGCGCGCCGCGGGCTGAGACGGCACGCACGCGTGCACGCGGCCGGTACGGGAACGCCCGTGCCGGCCGCGTCGTCGTCCGCGGCCGGGCAGGGCGTGCGTCAGGTGCGGTCGGGCCGGGTGGGCGTCAGGTGCGCTCAGACCGGGCGGGCGTCAGGTGCGATTCCGCCTGAGTTCCAGTCGCTCCTTCTCCGACAGGCCGCCCCAGACACCGAAGCGCTCGTCGTTCGCCAGGGCGTAGTCGAGACAGGCGGTGCGCATCTCGCACATGCCGCAGATGCGCTTCGCCTCACGTACCGAGCTGCCCGGCTCGGGGAAGAAGAACTCCGCCCCGGTCTGCGCGCAGAGCGCCTGGGCCTGCCAGCCGGGGTCGGCCGGGGTCATGGTGTCGATGTGCATGGCGAGATCGTGCCGGAACTCGAAAAACGTTCGATCAACGCGGGATCAACGCCATGCCCCGAGGCCTCCGGCCATCCGATGGTGACCCACGGCACACACCAGCGCACGGCGGCGCGCGGCACGGCGCGGCGGGATGTGAAATCCACGGAGTCGGCGCCGGTACGCCAGGTCCATACGCGTCCTTCACGCCGGTACGGCGGCGATTGTCAGTGGGCGGTGCAAGACTCGGCAGAGCAGAGAACGGGACCCTTCCGAGGAGGGCGCACATGCTCACCACCCGTTTCGTCAACGGCGCACCGAACTGGATCGATGTCGGCACATCCGACATCGACGGCGCCATCTCCTTCTACGGCGGTGTCTTCGGCTGGCGGTTCCAGTCGGCGGGACCCGAGGCCGGCGGCTACGGCTTCTTCCAGCTGGACGGAAAGACCGTGGCCGGCGGCATGCAGACGACGCCCGAGCAGGGCCCTCCCTCCTGGACCGTCTACTTCCAGAGCGCGGGCGCGGAGGCCACCGCGAAGGCCGCCGAGCAGTCGCACGGCAGCGTGCTCATGCCGCCGATGGACGTCATGGGCGAGGGCCACATGGCGATCCTCGCGGACAAGGCGAGCGTGCCGTTCGGCATCTGGCAGCCGGGCCGGCTCAAGGGCCTCGACGTGGCGAACGAGCCCGGCTCGCTGTCCTGGGTCGAGCTCTACACGCCGGACATCGCGGCGGCCGCCTGGTTCTACCACGAGACGCTCGGCCTGGAGACGGCCGCGGTGAACTTCCCGGGCGGCACGTACACGACCGTCAACCCGGCCGGAGCCGACGAGGACTCCATGTTCGGCGGCATCGTCCCGCTGGCCGACGACCCGAATGAGGACACCGCGTACTGGCTGCCGTACATCGAGGTCACGGACGTGGACGCCGTGGTCGCCAAGGCGCGGGAACTGGGCGGCGAGATCCGTGTCCCCGCCACGGACATCGAGGGCGTCGGCCGCGTCGCCAGGCTCGCCGACCCGTACGGGGCACGCTTCGCGGTGATCAGGAACGCGGAGCAGCAGGGCTGAGCAGCACGACCGGTTGAAGGGCGAGAGCCGACCGAGGGGCCGAGCCGAGGGACAGACCTACGCGGAGGCGCGCCGTACCAGTGTCGTCGGCAGGACGATGCCGGACGGCGCGCCCTCCGAGATCTCGACGGTCCCGGTGGTCCCGACCTCCCTGAGACTGCCGGCCGTGTCGTCGCCTTCGCGGTGGTCGAGGCGGCGCAGCAGCAGACGGGCCATCAACCGGCCCATCTCCTCGATGTCCTGGCGGACCGTCGTGAGCGGCGGATCGGTCTGCTCGGCCACCGGCCCCACGTCGTCGAAGCCGATCACGGCGACGTCCTGCGGCACCCGCCGCCCACGTTCGCGCAGCACCCGCATCGCGCCGGCGGCGGTGAGGTCGTTGGCGGCGAACACGGCGTCCAGGTCGGGGCGCCGGTCGAGCAGTTCCCGCATCGCCTGCTCGCCGCCGGCCGGGGTGAAGTCGCTCTCGACGATCAGTCCCGGGTCGACGTCGGTCATGACGTCCCGGAACCCGTCGAGCCGATCCGCGGCGGACGTCTGGTCCAGGGGCCCGGTGATGTGCGCGATGCGGGTGCGGCCAAGACCGACGAGATGGCGTACGGCCGTACGGGCGCCGTCGCGGTTGTCGCAGTCGACGTACTCCGGGCCGCCCTTGCCGTCGCTCCAGCCGGGCCGGCCGCCGAACACGGTCGGCACACCGGCGTGCTGGAGCAGCCCCGGCAGCGGGTCGTCGAGGTGCAGCGAGAAGACGAGGGCGCCGTCGACATGGCCGCCGGCCAAATACCGGCCCACCCGCGCGTGATCGTCACGCCCCTCGATGAGCAGCAACACGAGTTGATTGTCGTGAGCGGTCAACTCCTTGCTGATACCGCGCAGTTGCAGGGCGAAGAAGGGGTCGGCGAAGACCCGGGTCTCCGGCTCGGCGATGACCACGGCGACGGCGTCGTGGCGCCGGGTCACCAGGCTGCGCGCGGCCTGGTTCGGCACGTATCCGAGTTCCTCGACCGCCTTGCGCACCCGCTCGACGAGCGGCTCCCTGACCCCGTCCCCACCGTTCACGACCCGGGACGCGGTGGCCCGCGAGACCCCGGCCCGCGCGGCCACGGCCTCCAGCGTGGGGCGTGGTGCGGTGTCGCTCACTTCGGGGCCTCCTCGGTGGTTGCGGATCAGGATAACGCCCGGTGGGGAACGGAGAGAGAGCGCTCTCGCATCACGAGAAAAGGGCGTTCACGGAGGACACGCCTGACGCACCCGGACGGCACCGCCCTCGCCCGCCACCGCGTGATCCGCCGCGGGCCACCCCTCACGCCAGCAGATCCACCCGTCGCCCCACTCCCTCCCGTACCGCCCTCTCGTACGCCACCCAGGCCAGTGCCAGGTCCTGCCACGGCAAACCCACCGGCGCGTACACGGACCGCTGTTCGTCGCTCGTCCGACCGGGACGCTCGCCCCGCAGCACCTCGCCGAGTGTCGCGTCGGCGGCCGTCGCCGGGAGGCCGGCCGCGGCCAACGCGCCCATGTCGGCGGCGAGTTCGCGGTCGTCGACGACGAGCAGGGCGTTGTCGAGCAGGTCGGCGCCGAGTTCCTTTTTGCCGGGCTCGTCCGCGCCGAGGCTGGTGAAGTGCTGGCCGGCGCGGGTGTCCGCGAGCCGCAGCAGTGGCTGTGTCGACCAGGTGGCCAGCAGCAGCGTGTCGGCGCTCGCCGCGGCCTCCGGCGCCGAGCCGACCGCCCGGCCTCCGTGCCGCGCGGCGAAGGCGGTGGCGCGCTCGTCGTCCGTGTCGTGGACGACGAGGTCCGGGTACGGCCGTCCCAGGGCCCGTAGTCCGCGAAGCATCAAGTCCGCTTGCGCGCCCGCGCCGATCACCGCCACCGACTCACCCGGACCGGCGAGGACGTCGGTGCCCAGGGCCGCCGCCAGGCCCGTCCGCCAGGCGGTGACCGTCGCCGAGTCGAGCAGGGCGAGGAGTTCGCCGTCCGTCCCCGCGTGCAGGCAGATCACTCCGCGCAGCGCGGGCCGGGCGCCCGGGAACTTGGCGTTGACCTTCACCGTGTAGGCGTCGATGCCGGGCAGCAGCCCCGGGATCAGCGCGGTGGCCGTGCCCGGGAACGGCAGGTCCGTCCGCACCCGCTGCCCCACGACCGCCTGCGCAGGCGCCCGAAAACCAGTCCGCAGCGCGTCGAGGCAGTCCTCGAACTCCAGGACGGCTTCCAGATCACTTCGCGTCAGTACAAACGTCACCCGCCCATGATCCGTCAGTGCGCGTGCGCAGCGTGCGGGTCATGGGGGTCGTGCGGCTCGTAGCCGGGAATCGTGCCGTCCGTCTTCTTCACCAGGAACAGCCCCACCATCCCCATGTCGGAGTGGCTCTGGACATGGCAGTGGTACATCCACGCGCCCGCCCCGACGCCCTCCCCCGCGACCACCTGGAAACCGAAGGAGTCCGCCGGGCCGACGATCTTGTTGTCGACGACCTGGCTGGGGTCGTCCGGGCCGGTCAGCAGGCCCGTGCGGTTGTCCGCCCAGCGATGCCCGTGCATGTGGAAGGTGTGGTAGTACTCGCCGTGCGTGATCATCACGAACTCGACCCGGTCACCGACGGTGGCCTCGAAGTCGGGCCCGGAGTGGGCGGGTCGGTTGTTGATGCTCATGTCGTTGAAGACGATCGTGTACGTCCGGTCCGGCAGGACGTCTCCCTTGCGGCGCACGATCACCGGGCCGTAGAGGCCGTTGCGGATGCCGCTGGTGCCGTGCTCGGTGCCGACGACATGGTCGTGGTAGTGCCAGTAACCGGCGCTGCCCGCCCGCCAGGTGCCGTCGGCGCGGCGGCCCGGCGCGTGGGTGCGCCAGGTGTAGGTGCGGGTGCCGCCGGGCTCGACGTCGCTGCGGTTCAACTTGGTGCCGTCGCTGGAGATTTCGTAGTCCAGGCCGTGCACGTGCAGGCTGGCGGCCACGTCCATGGTGTTCTCGAACTCGATGTGCAGGGTGTCGCCCTCGTTCAGTTCGATGAGCGGCCCGGGGATCGAGGCCTTGCCCTTCTCCAGGCCGTAGCCCATCTGCCCGCCGGCAAGGCGCTCGGCGTACAGCTTGATGCGTTTGACCTCTCCCCCGGCCGGGGCGGTCTTCGCCGGAGCTGCGGCGCTCACGGCCTCCGGCGCGAGGGACAACGATGTCGCGACGGCCGCGCCGCCGAGCAGCACCCGTCTGTTGAACCCGCGTCTGTCCATGCGGAACTCCCCACCCTGGTAAGGAATTTGCGGAGGTGCACCTGTGATGAACCTGTGAGACGGTAGCGGCCCTTCCGCCGTTTTTCCACACTCAGGACAAAGTTCGTGGGATCCCGGTCATAGGTATTGGCGAGCCGAGCAAAGCCGTCTAGCTTCCTTGCCGTTGCCGCTGTGACCGAGGAGGTGCCCATGCACTTACGAGGGTTGAGCACAAGAGGCGTCAGAAGACGGGCCTGGGCGGCCACCGTGACCGCCGGGGTCGTCACCGCCGGACTGCTGTCGGGACCCGTCGCGAGCGCGCGGCCGGCCCCGGAACCGTCCCCGACAACGATGTCCGTCAAGTCGCCCCCGGGCGGCCCGAATGTACGCGTGCTGGTCTTCTACGGTTCCGCGGCGGCCGGGGACGAGTCCCCCGTCGTGAACGCCGGGATCGGCGCGATCGAGCAGATCGGCCTCACCGGACCCGCCGAGCAACGGTTCGAGACCGAGGCCTCGGACGACGCGTCGGTCTTCACCGACGAGGCCAGGCTGGGCAGTTACAACGCGATCGTGTTCCTGACCGGGGGCGGTGACGTCCTCGATCCGGAGCAGGAGGCGGGCCTGGAGGCCTACATGGAGGCGGGCGGCGGTTTCGTCGGCGTCCATGACGCGGCCCGAGCGGAGCCGTACTCGGACTGGTTCACCGGTCTGGTCGGCGCCCGTCCGGCCGCCTCCAGCCCAACCGCCGTGCAGCGTGCCGTCGTTGAGGTCGGCGACCGGCAGCATCCGGCGACCAAGGATCTGCCGTTGCAGTGGAAGCGGCCGGACCAGTGGCCGAACTGGGTGAAGAACCCGTCGGGCGACGTGCACACCGTGGCCCGGGTGCGCGAGTCGACGTACGCACCGGGTGCGAGTGCCAACGGCGCGGACCACCCGGTCAGTTGGTGCCGTGACTACGACGGCGGCCGCTCCTTCTACACCGCGATGGGCGGCACGGTGTCGTCGTACGACGAGACGGACTTCCGCGCCCATCTGCGCGGTGCGCTGCTGTGGACCACCCGGCTGGCGCGGGCCGACTGCAAGGCGACGATCAACGCCAACTACAAGGCCGAGCGGCTGACTCAGGCCAACCAGCCGGGCCAGAACGACCAGATCGGCGAGCCGCACGGCCTGGTCACCGCGCCCGACGGACGTGTGCTCTACATCGGCCGTGGTGGCGCCGACTCCTCCCAGCCCGTGATCACCGACTGGAACAACCCCGATGTCGGCAAGGGCAAGGGCCAGATCCACGTCTACGACCCGAAGACCAAGAAGGTCACGCTCGCGGGTGAGTTGACGGTCTTCGGCAACAAGGGCGGCGGCGACGAGCTGGTCAAGGTCGAGGAAGGCCTGCTCGGCATCGCGCTCGACCCGCGCTTCGAGCAGAACGGGTGGGTGTACCTGCACTACACGCCCCACTCGCAGCTCAACCGCGACACGCAGATCGCCGAGCGGCGGGTCTCCCGCTTCACGCTCGACCTCGCCACCAACAAGCTGGACCTGGGCAGCGAGAAGGTGCTGCTCAAGTGGCCGGTGCAGGTGCACAGTTGCTGCCACGCGGGCGGCGGGATGGCCTGGGACTCCAAGGGCAACCTGTACATCGCGACCGGCGACAACAACTCCAGTGGTTTCAGCGACGGTTACTCCGGCAACAACCCGGTGCCGAGCTACAAGGGCGTGTCCTTCGCCGACGCGCGCCGCACCGCCGGCAACACCAACAACCTCAACGGCAAGATCCTGCGCATCCACCCGGAGTCCGACGGGACGTACACCCTCCCGGCGGGCAACCTCTTCACCGGCAAGGAGACCGACGAGGGCGGCGGCAAGACGCGCGGCGAGATCTATGTGATGGGCGTCCGCAACCCGGCGCGCATCTTCGTCGACCAGCAGACCGACACGCTCTACGCGGGCTGGGTCGGTCCGGACGCGGGCGCGCCGTCGACCACGTGGGGTCCGGCCAAGTACGACACGTTCGCCGTCATCACCAAGGCGAGCAACCGGGGTTGGCCGTACTGCATGGGCAACAAGCAGCCCTACCGGGACCGCAATCTGCCGGATCCGACGAAGCCGCTGGGCTGGTACGACTGCGCCCACCCGAAGAACGAGTCGCCGAACAACGACGGGTTGGTCAACCTCCCGCCGGTCACCGGCAACAACATCTGGTACTCGCCCCAGGGCGGCGCACCGGACTACCCGCGCGACGCGAACGGCATTCCCTCCTACAAGCAGGCGGAGGCCAAGTACCTGCTGCCGTGGCTCAAGGGCGGCGGCCAGGCGGCCATGAACGGCCCGGTCTACCGGTACGACGCGGCGAGCGCGAGCGCGACCAAGTGGCCCTCGTACTGGGACGGCAAGTGGTTCGTCGGTGACTTCTACGACGCCGACCAGCCGCGCAACGCCGTGCTCACCGACCCGAAGACGCAGGGCGACGGCGGTCTGCCGGTGCACTCGGAGTCACTGAAGAAGATCATCCCGATCGGCAACGACGGCATCAAGAACCTCATGGACTGGAAGTTCGGTCCGGACGGGGCGCTGTACGTCCTCGACTACGGGCGCGGCTTCTTCACCTCGGACGCCAAGTCGGCTCTGTGGAGGGTCACTTACACGGGCGGCGGACCGACGCCGGCCGCGAACCAACTGGTGGGAGGAGGGCAGTGATGCGGCACCTTCTTCGGCGACGAAGAGTCTGGGCGGCCCTGTTGGCCGGCGTGCTGATGATGCTGGGCCTGCAGACGACGGCGGGCGCCCAACCCGAACGGGCCGCGCGGGCGGCAGCGGCCCAGACGCTCACCTGGACGGCGGGCGACGACATCACCAAGTACGTCTCGGTGCCCACGACGGCGGTCGCGGGCACGGCGACGATCGTCTTCGAGAACAGTGTGGCGACCGGCAACACCATGGGAATGCCGCACACGTTGACGTTCGCGACGTCGGACCCGGAGTTCAACTCCGACGTCGAGCTGAACATCCTCGCCAACCCGAACGACGCGCAGGGCGGCCGGCACACCGCGGAGGTCACGCTCACCCCGGGCCGTTACTTCTACCACTGCACGATTCCCGGCCATGGTCAGATGCAGGGCATCCTGGTGGTGACCGAGGGCACCGGCGAGGACACCACCGCGCCCGAGACGTCGGTCGACGTCACCGGGACGCGTAACGCGCAGGGCCAGTACGTCGGTTCGGCGAGCGTGGCGATCGCCGCGAGCGATCCGGGCGGTTCCGGTGTGGACCGGGTCGAGTACGCGATCGGCGACGACGGCGCCTGGCTGCCGTACACCACGCCGGTCGTGGTGAATCAGGTCGGCGATCACAAGGTCCGCTACCGGGCCTCGGACAAGGCGGGCAACGTGGCCGCCGAGAAGAGCGTCGCGTTCACGGTCGTCGCGCCGCCGACGGACGACACGACCCCGCCGGAGACCTCGGCGACGGTCAGCGGGGAGAAGAACCCCGAGGGGAACTACCTCGACATGGCCACGGTCACCGTCTCGGCCTCCGACTCCGGGTCCGGCGTCAACACCATCGAGTACGCGGTGAACTCCGGTGCCTGGACGCCGTATTCGGGTCCCGTGATGGTGCATCAGCTCGGCACCCACACCGTGCGCTACCGGGCCACCGACAAGGCGGGCAACGCGGCGGCGGACAAGAGCGTCACGTTCACCGTGGTCGCGACACCCCCGCAGGACACCACCCCGCCGGTGACGGGCGTGACCGTCGGCGGGACGCGGAACTCCGACGGGGCGTACGTGGGCAACGCCAAGGTGACCGTGAGCGCGGCCGACGAGGGCGGCTCGGGGGTCGCGGGCATCGAGTACTCGCTCGACGCCGGACCCTATCTGGCGTACGGCGGGCCCGTGGTGGTCGACCGGACCGGCACCCACACGGTGGCGTACCGGGCGACCGACAAGGCGGGCAACACCTCACCGGCACGGAGCGTGAGCTTCACGGTGGTGGCCGGCGGCGGGGTCCCAGCGCCCAACTGCCCAGAGTTCGACGAGCGGTTGACGGTCATCGTCGGCACGGTCGACTCCGGCGTCCCCAACCGGGTCACCAACAACCGGTGCCGGATCAACGAGTTGATCGAGGACGAGAAGGAGTGGACGTCCCACGCGCTGTTCCTCAAGCACGTGAAGACGGTCCTGGACAAGCTGTTCAAGGAAGGGGTCGTCGACGAGCGCGAGTACGACACGATCACGGAGGCCGCCCAGGAGTCCGGGATCGGCAGGCCGGGGCAGACCGAGGGCTACCGGACGATCTTCGACGGCACGGCGGGTTCTCTCGCCAAGTGGGAGCAGGTCGGCGGCGGTTCGTTCGGCCTGAACTCCGACGGGTCGATCACCAGTGGCACCACGTCCGACGGCCTCGGCATGCTCTGGTACCCGCAGCGCAAGTACGGCGACTTCTCGCTGAAGCTCCAGTGGCGTGATGACGCGCCGGGCACGGGCAACGCCAACTCCGGTGTGTTCGTGCGGTTCCCGTGGGTCCACAACCACCCTGAGGAGTCCCGACCCGAGTGGGCCGCCATCAAGTACGGGCACGAGGTGCAGGTGTTCGACCGGCCCGACGGCGACCTGTACAAGACGGGCTCGATCTACGGCTTCGACCGGGTGGGCCTCGCCGGTGCCGGCGTCACCCAGAAGGGCACCTGGAACGACTACGAGATCCGCGTGGTCGACCAGCACTACTCGGTCTACCGCAACGGTGTCCTGATCAACGAGTTCGACAACATCGGCGGCCAGGACTTCTACCCGGCGCGCTCGGACGACCCGGGCACGGACGGCAGGCGGTTCGCGTCCGGCTACATCGGGCTCCAGGTGCACAGCGTCACTGACGTGGTCTCGTACCGGGACATCCGGATCAAGGAGCTGCCCTAGCAGACATGTCCGTAGCAACCTCGGGAGGCGCCCCGGCCGGGACTACTCGGCAGGCGGCGCCTCCTTCTTCGCCCGGCTCGGCTGCACCCGCTTCGGTTCGCCCGGCATCTTCGGGTACTCCGGCGGGTAGGGCAGATCGCCGAGACCGTGGTCGTGTTCGTCCCGCCGGGCGAGTTCGAGGAGGGCGTCGAGGGAGAAGCGGTGGTCGTCCATGTCCGCGTGCACGTCGCCGAGTTGGGCGAAGCGCGCGGGCATCGTCGCGAGGTCGAAGTCCCGGGGGTGCGCGGTGCCGACCTCGTCCCAGGTCAGGGGCGCGGAGACGGGCGCGTGCGGGCGGGGCCGTACCGAATAGGCGGAGGCGATGGTGCGGTCGCGCGCCGTCTGGTTGTAGTCGACGAAGATGCGCTCGCCGCGCTCCTCCTTCCACCACTTGATGGTCACCTGGTCCGGCATCCGGCGCTCCAGCTCCCGGCCGACGGCGATGGCGGCGCGCCGGACCTCGGTGAAGGTCCAGTTGGGCTCGATCGGCACGAAGACGTGCAGGCCGCGTCCGCCGGAGGTCTTGGGGAAGCCCTTGAGGCCGCCGAACTCGTCGAGCACGGCGCGCAGTTCGTGGGCGGCGCGGACGGCGTCGTCGAAGTCGGTGCCGGGCTGCGGGTCGAGGTCGATGCGGAGTTCGTCGGGGTGGTCGACGTCGTCGCGGCGGACCGGCCAGGGGTGGAAGGTGAGCGTGCCGTACTGGGCGGCCCACAGCACGGCGGCCTCCTCGGTCGGGCACATCTCGTCGGCGCTGCGCCCGCTGGGGAAGGTAATGTGGGCGGTCGGGATCCAGTCGGGCATGTTCTTGGGCGCGCGCTTCTGGAAGAAGTTCTCGCCGGTCACGCCGTCGGGATAGCGCTCAAGAGTGGTGGGGCGGTCGCGCAGGGCGCGCAGGATGCCGGGACCGACGGCGATGTAGTAGTTCGCCAGGTCCAGCTTGGTGAACCCGCGCTCGGGAAAGAAGATCTTGCTCGGGCTGGACAGCCGGACGGCCCGGCCGCCCGCCTCCAGTTCCACCGCTTCGGCCATGCGGCCACGGTAGGCGCACCTCGGGTCGCACGCACACCGGGCGGCAGCCGTCGTATGAGAGCAGAATCGGAGCCATGGACCTGCCGGTGATGCCACCCGTGAAGCCGATGCTCGCCAAGTCGGTGGCGAGGATCCCGCCGGACATGCAGTACGAGGCGAAGTGGGACGGGTTCCGGGCCATCGTGTTCCGGGACGGGGCCGACGTCGAGCTCGGGAGTCGTACCGGCAAGCCGTTGACCAGGTACTTCCCCGAGCTGGTGGCGGCGCTCGCGGAGCGGTTGCCGCGGCGGTGCGTGTTGGACGGGGAGATCGTCATCGCCCGGGACGGGCGGCTCGACTTCGACGCGCTCACCGAGCGGATCCACCCGGCGGACTCCCGGGTGCGGACCCTCGCCGAGCGGACCCCGGCGTCCTTCGTGGCCTTCGATCTGCTGGCGCTGGCGGACGAGTCGCTGCTGGACGTGCCGCTCGCGGACCGGCGGGCGCTGCTCACCATGGCGCTGGCGGGGGTGTCGCCGCCCGTGCACGTGGCGCCGGCGACCACGGACATCGAGGTGGCGCGGCGCTGGTTCGAGCAGTACGAGGGGGCGGGTCTGGACGGCGTGATCGCCAAGCCGCTCACCCTGCGCTACCTCCAGGACGAACGCGCCATGTTCAAGATCAAGCACGAGCGCACGGCGGACGTCGTCGTCGCGGGCTACCGCCTGCACAAGAGCGGCCCGATCGTGGGCTCCCTGCTGCTCGGCCTGTACGACGACCAGGGCACCCTCCAGCACGTGGGCGTGTCGGCCGCGTTCCCGATGAAGCGGCGCGCGGAGCTGATCGACGAACTGGAGCCGCTGCGCATGACGGACGTCGAGGGCCACCCGTGGGCGGCCTGGTCGCAGGAGTCGGCACACGAGAGCGCCCGCCTGCCCGGCGCCCCCAGCCGCTGGTCCGGCAAGAAGGACCTCTCCTGGGTCCCGCTCCGCCCCGAGTGGGTTGCCGAGGTCGCCTACGACCACATGGAGAACGGCGCCCGCTTCCGCCACACGGCCCGCTTCCGCCGCTGGCGCCCGGACCGGACTCCGGAGAGCTGCACGTACGCGCAGCTGGAGGAGCCGGTTGGGTACGACCTGGCGGAGATCTTCGGACCGCAGGACTGAGGGATCACGGTCTGGCGTACAGCCCGCGTGTCTGGCCCCGGCACCCACCAAGGACGACGCTCTACAGCCGATCGGCCCATTCGACGCGCGCAATGGTCATCGAGGGGGTAAGCGCAGCTATGAACTTATAAGCGCACAATCGATGACACAGGATGTGGTGCCACGGTGGGCAAGGGACGCACGGCGCGCGCACGACGCGCCTCGACGACGGTGGCGCTGTTGGCCGCCACGGTGACGGCAGCGCTCGCGGCCGGCTGCACGGGCACGCACAACCCGGTGGACGACGGTCGCGGACAGCTGCGGACGCCGGTCCCGACCCCCAGCAGGAGCGGCGGCGACGACACCGACAAGAGCGCCGGCTCCGTACTCGCCGTGAAGATCGACAACGTACGCGCCGCCCGCCCGCAGACCGGACTGCGCGCCGCGGACGTCGTCTACGCCGAGCAGGTCGAGGGCGGGCTGAGCAGACTGATGGCGGTGTACGCGACCCAGCTGCCGAAGTCGATCGGGCCGGTGAGGAGCGCGCGGGAGTCCGATCTGGAACTGCTGCGCCAGTACGACGACCCGACGCTCGCCTTCTCCGGAGCACAGGGCAAGCTGCTGCCGCTGATCGACAAGGCACCCCTGCGGGCGGTGCCGCCCGGCGACGGGGACGACGGCGCCTACTACCGGGGCACCGACAAGGCCGCCCCGCACAACCTCTATCTGCACCCCTCCCAGCTGATGCCCTCCGCCCCCGGCGCCGACGCGCTGACGAACGGCTTCACCTTCGGCGCGGCACCCGCTGGCGGCACGAAGGAGACCTCGCGGACCGTCCGCTACCCGTCCGCCTCCTTCACCTTCTCCTGGTCCGCGAAGAGCGACCGCTGGCTGGTCTCCATGGACGGGACGCCGACCGTGACCACCGACGGCAGGCGGGTGGCACCGGCGACTGTCGTCGTGCAGTACGTGAAGGTCCGCAAGTCCCGCTTCCACGACGTCCTCGGCAACAACACGCCGTACACCGAGACGGTGGGTTCCGGGACGGCGCAGGTGCTGCGCGGCGGACGGGCGTACGACGTGGACTGGAAGCGCGAGAAGGCCGAGGACGGCACGGAGTTCACGACGAAGGACGGCTCCCCGGTGAACTTCGCCAAGGGGCAGGTGTGGGTGGTGTTCGCGAAGGCGTCCTGACGGGCGACCGGATCGGAGCGGACCCCCTCGCACCGGACCGGCCCCGGCGCTCAGCGCTGCGTCACGAGGGGTTCCGCCGGGTTGCGGAGCCCCTCCGCCGCGTCGGCGACCCGCTGGATGAGGTCGCAGAAGACCGTCTGCTCCGCGGCGGACAGGGGCGAGAGGAAGACACGGTTCATCCGGGCCGTGCGCACGCTCAGCTTGCGGTGGGTGCGCTCGCCCTCGTCGGTGAGACGGAGCAGGGACCGGCGGCCGTCCTGCGGGTCGCGCACCTTGTCGAGCAGCCCGCGGCGGCCGAGCCGGCTGATCACCTCGGCGATCGTGGACCGGTCCAGCCCCACCCGCTCCCCCACCGTGCGCTGGTCCAGGCCCGGCTCCTCGACGAGCGCGTTGAGAACCGCGAACTGCGGCGAGGTGATCTCCTCCGAGACCATCGTGTTCCACAGCAGGTAGTGGGCCTGCTGCAGCCGTCGGGCCAGATGCCCGGGGTGGGTGGTGAGGTCCAGCGCGGCCAAGTCCGCCCCCGAGGTCGAATTGGTTGGTGCACTGACGATACTCGCGCATCTCCGGGTTGTCTCCATGAATGCGCCACCCCCTGACCTCGCACTTCTCCCAGCTCTTGACGTCACGCGCGTCCAGTGGCAGCGTGAAGGAAACTTCACCAGGATGCTCAGTGCTCTGATGAATAGTGCTCTGACGAATAGTGCGCTCATGGACAGGGCCCTGATGAACTCCGGACGAGATGGAGCTTCGCGGATGGACAAGGTGGTCCCCACAGCCTCCGAGGCGGTGGCCGATGTGCCGGACGGCGCGACGCTCGCGGTCGGCGGCTTCGGCCTGAGCGGCGTGCCGAACGTACTCATCCGGGCCCTGTACGAGCGTGAGGTCACCGGGCTCGGCGTGGTCTCCAACAACTGCGGCGCGATGGAGTCGGGCCTCGCGGTCCTCCTCGCGGCGGGCCGGATCGCCCGGGTGACGGGCTCGTACATCGGCGCCAACAAGGAGTTCGCGCGCCAGTACCTGGCCGGTGAGCTGGAGGTGGAGCTGATCCCGCAGGGCACGCTCGCCGAACGGCTGCGGGCCGGCGGCGCCGGGATCCCCGCGTTCTACACCCCGGCGGGCGTCGGCACCCAGGTCGCCGAGGGCGGACTGCCCTGGCGCTACGACGGTACGGGCGGAGTCGCGCTCGCCTCGCCGCCGAAGGAGGTACGGGACTTCGACGGCACGGAGTACGTGCTGGAACGGGGCATCCGCACCGACTTCGCGCTCGTGCGGGCGGCGAAGGGCGACCGGCACGGCAACCTGGTCTTCAACAAGTCCACGCGCAACTTCAACCCCCTCGCCGCGATGGCGGGCCGGATCACGATCGCCGAGGTCGAGGAGCTGGTCGAGCCCGGCGAGATCGACCCGGACGCGGTGCACCTGCCGGGGATCTTCGTGCAGCGGGTGGTGGCGCTCACCCCCGAGCAGGCCGCCGACAAGCGGATCGAGCAGCGGACGGTGAGCAGCTGATGGCCTGGACACGCGAAGAGATGGCGGCCCGCGCGGCGCGCGAACTCTCCGACGGGCAGTACGTCAATCTCGGCATCGGCCTGCCGACGCTGATCCCGAACTATCTCCCGCCCGGCGTGGAGGTGGTCCTGGAGTCCGAGAACGGCATCCTGGGCACCGGCCCCTACCCGACCGAGGACCAGGTCGACCCGGATCTGATCAACGCCGGCAAGGAGACCGTCACGGTCCTGCCGGGCGCCTCCTTCTTCGACTCGGCGCTGTCGTTCTCGATGATCCGGGGCGGGCACATCGATGTGGCCGTGCTCGGTGCCATGCAGGTGTCGGCCGGCGGCGATCTGGCGAACTGGGCCATTCCCGGCAAGCTGATCACCGGGATCGGCGGGGCGATGGACCTGGTCCACGGCGCCCGCTACGTCATCGTCGTCATGACCCACACCGCCAAGGACGGCTCGCCGAAGATCCTCACGGAGTGCGCGCTGCCGCTCACAGGCAAGGCGTGTGTGAACCGAGTCATCACCGACCTGGGCGTGATCGACGTGACCGAGGACGGCCTGGTCCTCGTCGAGACCGCGCCCGGTGTGGGTGTGGACGAGGTCATCGCCAAGACCGACGCGAAACTGACCGTCCCGGAGGTTCTGCTGTGAACTCGGTTTACATCGTCGACGCGGTCCGCACCCCGATCGGCCGGTACAGCGGCGGCCTCGCGAGCGTCCGCCCGGACGACCTCGCCGCCCACGCCCTCCGCGAACTCCTCGCCCGGACGCCCGACCTGGACCCGGCCCGCATCGAGGACGTCTACTTCGGCAACGCCAACGGCGCCGGCGAGGAAAACCGCAACGTCGCCCGCATGGCAGGGCTGCTGGCCGGCCTCCCCACCTCCGTGCCGGGCGTGACCGTCAACCGCCTGTGCGCCTCCGGCCTCGAAGCCGTCATCCAGGCGGCCCGCGCCATCGCGGTGGGCGACGCCTCGATCGCCGTGGCGGGTGGCGTGGAGTCGATGACCCGCGCGCCGTACGTGCTGCCCAAGTCGGAGCGGCCCTTCCCCGCCGGGCACACCGAGCTGTACTCGACCACCCTGGGCTGGCGCATGGTCAACCCGAGGATGAACCCGGAGTGGACCATCCCGCTGGGCGAGTCGGCCGAACTCATCGCCGACAAGCACAAGATCAGCCGCGAGCAGCAGGACGAGTTCGCGCTCGCCAGTCACCAGAAAGCGGCCAAGGCGCAGGCCGAGGGCCTCTTCGACGCCGAGATCACGCCCGTCCCGGTCCCGCAGCGCAAGGGCGACCCGGTCTCCTTCGTCGCCGACGAGTCCGTACGGGCCGACGCGTCCCTGGCGGCCATGGCCCGGCTCAAGCCGTCCTTCCGTGAAGAGGGCGGCACGGTCACCGCGGGCAACGCGTCGCCGCTCAACGACGGTGCGGCGGCACTGCTGTTGGTGGACGAGGAGGGCCTCAAGGCCACCGGTCGCGAGCCGCTCGCCCGGGTGACCGCCACCGGTGTGAACGCACTCGACCCGCAGTACTTCGGACTCGCCCCGGTCGAGGCCGTGAACCGCGCACTCGCCAAGGCAGGCAAGGGGTTTGACGACCTGTCAGTCCTTGAGCTCAACGAGGCCTTCGCCGCCCAGGTGCTCGGATGCGTCGCCGAATGGCCCGAGTTCGACCCCGCGATCCTCAACCCCCAGGGCGGCGCCATCGCCCTGGGCCACCCGCTCGGCGCCTCCGGTGCCCGCCTCGCCGGTACCGTCGCCCACCAACTCGCCCGCAAGGGCACGGGAGTCGGTGTCGCCACCCTCTGCATCGGCGTGGGTCAGGGACTGGCCCTCGTCCTCGAACGCCCGTAACAGGATCACCAGGGAACCCCCATGACTCTCACCCAGCAGGACATCGACCAGGAGATCGCGGCCGAGCACGCCGCCTACGAGAAGCGCGTCGCCGACGGCGCCCCCGTGGAGCACCATCCGCGCCGCGGCTACGCGCCGTACCGCTCCTCCGTACTGCGGCACCCGAAACAGCCGCCGGTCGCCATCGACGTCAGCCAGGACCCGGAGCTGGTGGAGCTGCACTCCCCCGCCTTCGGCGACCGCGACATAACCGAGATCGACAACGACCTGACCCGGCACCACCGGGGCGAGCCGATCGGCGAGCGGATCACGGTGTCCGGACGGCTCCTGGACCGCGAAGGGCGGCCCGTCCGGGGCCAGTTGATCGAGATCTGGCAGGCCAACTCGGCGGGCCGCTACGCGCACCAGCGCGAGCAGCACGACGCCCCGCTGGACCCGAACTTCACCGGCGTCGGCCGCACGATCTCCGACGCCGACGGCGCGTACCGCTTCACCACGATCCAGCCGGGCCCCTACCCCTGGCGCAACCACGTCAACGCCTGGCGCCCGGCGCACATCCACTTCTCGATGTTCGGCACGGCGTTCACGCAGCGGCTGGTGACGCAGATGTACTTCCCCAGCGACCCGCTCTTCCCCTACGACCCGATCATCCAGTCGGTCACCGACGACGCGGCACGCGAGCGGCTGGTCGCGACGTACGACCACAGCCTGTCGGTGCCGGAGTTCTCGATGGGCTACCACTGGGACATCGTGCTGGACGGCCCGCACGCCACCTGGATCGAAGAAGGACGCTGACCCGCCATGACGAAGATCGACACCAGCCGTCCGGACTCCGTCCTGCCCACCCCCTCGCACACGGTCGGCCCCTTCTACGGCTACGCGCTGCCCTTCCCCGGCGGCGGTGACATCGCGCCCGTCGGCCACCCCGACACGATCACGGTCCAGGGACACGTCTACGACGGCGAGGGCACCCCGCTGCCGGACGCGCTCGTGGAGCTGTGGGGCGCGGACCCCGGCGGGAACGTGCCGACCGCCAACGGCTCGATCCGGCGCGACGCGGCGACCGGGGGCTATCTGGGCCGCAACGGCGTGGAGTTCACGGGCTGGGGGCGGATCCAGACGGATGCCGACGGCCACTGGTACGCGCGGACACTGCGCCCGGGGGCGCGCGGGCGGAGTGCGCCGTACATCAGCGTGTGCCTGTTCGCGCGCGGGCTGCTGGTGCACCTGTACACCCGGATCTATCTGCCGGGCGACGCGGCCGCGCTGGCCGCCGACCCGCTGCTGTCCCGGCTGCCGGACGAGCGACGCGACACGCTGATCGCCACGGACGGGGGCGACGGCACATACCGTTTCGACATCCGCCTTCAGGGCGAAGGCGAAACGGTCTTCCTGGAGTTCCAGTGACTTCTGTCGATCCCGACACCGGCCTGCTCGCCCCCGGGTGGGCAGGCTCCCCGGCCGCCTCGGCGACCGGCGACACCGCGTACCTGCGGGCGCTGCTCGACGCCGAGGCCGCCCTGACCCGCGCCCAGGCCGGGCTGGGCCTCGCCCCGGCCGGGGCGGCCGACGCGGTGACGGCGGCGGCCGAGGCCGACCGCTTCGACGTGCGTTCCCTCGCCGAGCGCGCCCGGTCCGGCGGCAACCCGGTCATCCCGCTGGTCGCGGACCTGACGAAGGCGGTCGGCGCGGAGTACGGGCCGTACGTCCACCGGGGCGCGACCAGCCAGGACATCCTGGACACGGCGACGATGCTGGTCGCGACGCGCACCCTGGACCTGGTCCTGGCCGACCTGAGCCGCACCGAGCGGGCCCTTGCCCGGCTGGCCGCCGACCACCGGGACACCCCGATGCCGGGCCGCACCCTCACCCAGCACGCCGTCCCGACGACGTTCGGGCTGAAGGCGGCCGGCTGGCGGTCACTGGTCCTGGACGCGCGGGACCGGATCGAGACGGTACGCGCCGCACTGCCCGCCCAACTCGGCGGCGCGGCCGGGACGTTGGCCGCCTTCACGGCGTACGGCAGCCAGGACCCGTCGGCCCTCGTGGCGGCCTTCGCCCGTGAACTGGGCCTGCGCGAGCCGGCCCTCCCCTGGCACAGCCTCCGCACACCGATCGCCGATCTCGCCGGGTGTCTGGCCTTCGCGGCCGGGGCGCTGGGCAAGGCGGCGACGGACGTGCTCACGCTGGCCCGGACGGAGCTCGCCGAAGTCACGGAGGGCAGCGGTGGCGGTTCGTCCACCATGCCGCACAAGGCCAATCCCGTACGGTCCACGCTCATCGTCGCCGCGGCCCGGCGGGCGCCGCAGCTCGCCGCGACCCTGTACGGGTCGCTGGTCGCCGAGGACGAGCGGCCCGCCGGGGCCTGGCACGCCGAGTGGGAGCCGCTGCGGGATCTGCTCCGGTTGGTCGGCGGGGCCGCACGGGACGCCGCCGAACTGGCCGAGGGGCTGCGGGTCGACGCGGCGGCCATGCGTGCACACCTCGCGCTGACCCACGGGTTGATCGTCTCGGAACGGCTCTCCGCCGAACTGGCCCCCGTGCTCGGCCGGGCCCGCGCCAAGACCCTGCTCACGGAGCTGGCCGCACGGACCTACAGCGAGGGCCGCCCGCTCGCCGAACTCCTCGCGGCGGAACCCGAGTTGAAGGACGTCGACCTCGACGAGCTCACCGACCCCGCCCGCTACACCGGCTCCGCCGGAGCCCTCACCGACCGCGCCCTGGAGCGACGTTGACCGATCTGCTGCTCAACCACCGTGCCGAGGGGCCGACTTCCGCTCCCCCGCTGCTGCTCGGGCCCTCGCTGGGCACCTCGTATGCCCTGTGGGACCAGGTCGCGCCCGAGCTGTCGGTCACCCGTCGCGTGGTGCGCTGGGACCTGCCGGGGCACGGCGGGTCGGCGGCCGGGCTGATCGGGGCCGGCGCGACCGTCGGTGACCTCGCCGACCTGGTGCTCGCGCTCGCCGACTCGCTGGGCATCGAGCGGTTCGCGTACGCGGGGGTGTCGTTGGGCGGTGCGGTCGGGCTGCAACTGGCCGTGGACCACCCGGAGCGTGTCGAGTCGTTGGCGGTGATCTGCTCCTCGGCCCACTTCAACGGCGCCAAAGCGTGGGAGGAGCGGGCCGAGCGAGTGCGTCGCGAAGGGATGGCGTGGCTCGTCGAGAGCGCGAACGCCCGCTGGTTCGCAGGGGACTTCACCGTGCCGCGGCTCGTCCAGGACCACGCGGACGCCGACCCCGAGGGCTATGCCGCGTGCTGTGACGCGCTGGCCGCCTTCGACCTGCGCGACCGGCTCGGCGAGATCTCCGCGCGGACTCTGGCGATCGCCGGCCGCGACGACCCCGCGACCCCGCCCGCACAGCTGCGGGAGATCGCGGACGCGGTGCCGGGCGCCGCGCTGGTGGAGATCCCGGGGGCCTCGCACCTGGCGCCCGCGCAGTGCCCCGAGGCCGTGCTCACGGCGCTGCGGGCGCATCTGGACGGCGGTGCCAAGCGGGGCATGGAGGTGCGGCGCGAGGTGCTCGGGGACGCGCACGTGGACCGGGCGCAGGCGCGGCAGACGCCGTTCACCGCCCGCTTCCAGGACTTCATCTCGCGCTACGCGTGGGGCGAGATCTGGACCGACCCGACGCTGACCCGCCGCGAGCGCAGCATGATCACGCTGACCGCGCTGGTCGCCCACGGGCACTACGACGAGCTGGCGATGCATGTGCGGGCGGCCCGGCGCAACGGGCTCACCCCCGAGGAGATCGGGGCGGTGCTGCTCCAGACGGCCGTGTACTGCGGGGTCCCCGCGGCCAACTCGGCGTTCGCGACCGCGCAGCGGGTGCTGGCGGAGGAGGACGGCTGACGGTGCCGAAGGTGTCCCTGGTGGTCGTAGCTCCAGAAGTGCCTCGCACAGGGGCCCGAAGCGTGCCTACTGTGGGGCTATGTCCACCCTTCTGATCACCGGTGCCACCTCCGGTCTCGGCCGCTACCTCGCCTTCGAGCTGGTCCGTGCCGGACACCTCGTCCTCGCCCATGGCCGCGACCCGGGCCGTACCGAGCGGCTGGTCGAGGAGTTGCGCACCGAGGGCGACGCCGAGGGGTTGGTCGCCGATCTGGCCTCGCTGGCCCAGGTGCGCGAGCTGGGCGAGCAGGTCGCCGCCGCGCATCCCGAACTGAACGTGCTGATCAACAACGCCGGAGTGGGCGGCGGTGCATCCGACTCCGGCCGGGAGCTGAGCGTCGACGGCCATGAACTCCGGCTCGCCGTCAACTACTTGGCGCCGGTCGCGCTCACCAGCACCCTGCTGCCGGTGCTCCGGGCCGACCCGCCGGCCCGGATCGTCAACGTCGGCTCGGCGGGGCAGGAGCCCTTCGACCCCGACGACCCCGAGTTCACGCGCGGCTACGGCGGCTTCGCGGCCTACTGCCGCAGCAAGTTCGCGCTGGCCGCGTACACCTTCACGCTCGCAGAGGAGCTGGCCGGCACGGGCGTCTCGGTGAACGTGCTGCACCCGGCGACCTTCATGGACACGGCGATGGTCCGGGAGGGCGGAGTGACGCCCTGGAACACCGTCGCCGACGGGGCGCCAGGCGTACTGGCCCTGGCGACCCGGGAGTCGGGCTCCGGCGGCTACTTCGACGGCACCCGGCCGGCGCGGGCGCACGAGGAGACGTACGACCCCGCGGTGCGCAAGCGGCTGGCGGCGGTGACCGATCAACTGCTGGCGCTCTGAGGCACATACGCCGACACCTGCTGCTCACCGCAGTCCGCGGCCCGTGTCCAGCACCTCCCGCGCCTTCGTCGCCAGGCCGTCGGCGCCGCACGAACGCGCCAGCGTGAGGCCCCGGTTGAGCTCGGCGACCGAGCGGGCGGCGATGCCGTACTCGACGCGGGCCGCCGCGTGTTCGTACTGGCAGGGCGAGGCCTCCAGGTAGGCGACGGCCTGGGCGGCCAGACGCACCGCGCGCTGGCCGGTCTCCAGCGCTGCGGCGCAGCGCAGGGCCTCGCCGATGGCCGTGTCGGTGCCGAAGCGCTCGGCCCGGCGGCGGACGTCGCTGACCAACTGGGCGGCGCGGACCGGGTCTTCGGTGGCGAGCGCGGGGGCGAGGGCGACGGCCCAGGGCACGAGCACCGGGTTGTGGTGGCCGCGGGCGGTCGCGGCCTTCTCGGCCTGCTCCAGTTCGTTGATCCCGTCCTTGGTGCGGCCGACGGCGAGCAGCAGCCGGCCGCGCACCGAGCGCGGGTCGGGCAGCACGATGGTCGAGGGGTACGGCGGTGCGAAGCCGTACTGCTCGGCGATCGACCAGGCCTCGTCGACATGGCCGCGGGCGAGCAGCACGTCGACCAGGTTGCAGGTCGCCGACCAGTACAGGGGCAGTCCGCGGCCGACGCGCTCGGCGAGCCGCAGCGACTCGCGCAGGGAGGACTCGGCCTCCCGCAGCCGGCCGCGCCTGCGGTGTCCGAGACCGACGTAGGCGTGCGCCAGGGAGAGGTGGCCGCCGCTCCAGCCGGCCGACTCGTAGGCGCGCAGGGCCTCGTTGTAGAGGGACTCGGCGCGGTCGAGGCGGTCGCTGTAGGCGTAGGCGCCGGCGAGCATCATCAGCAGTTCGATGCCCCACTCGGTGTCGGTCCAGCCGAGGCCGGGTGCGAGACGGCCGTTGACGAGGGCGCGGTCGCACAGCTCGACGACCTCCTCCGCGTTCTCGCCGTGGGTCATCGCGTCGAAGCCGCGCAGGATGAGCAGGGCCCGCTCGGAGTTGTCGCGGCCGGTGCAGGTCTCGACGAGTGCGGCGAGCTGCTCGGAGCGGCCGGGTGAGCTGGTCTCGCCGGCGTGGATGCCCTCCCACATGAAGTGCACCGCCTGCAACCGCAGTCGGGCGGGGCCGTCCTCGTGCCGGGCGGTCTCCGCCTCGACCGTGCGGACGGCCTCGTCCAACTGGTCGTTGTGGAGCAGGGCTTGGGAGAGGCGGTAGACGGCCTCCACCCGGGTGTCGCTGTCGAGGCCGGGCATCGCGAGGGCCGTCTGGAGGTGCGAGATGGTCCGGGCGGGCGCGGTGAGCAGGGTGGCGCAGCCGAGTTCGTAGAGCACGGAGGCGTGGACCGTGGCGACGGGCGGTTCCACCAGGGCGCGCTCCAGGCAGCGGCGGGCCGCGTCGGGGGCGCCGACGGCGAGGTGTTCGCGGGCGGCCTCGCGCAGTTGCTCGACGAGTTCCTCGTCGCTGTCCGGGTGCACCTGGAGGAGATGGCGCGAGGCCATGGCGGCGCCGAAACCGTAGTCGGTGACGACCTTGGCGGCGATGCCGTGCATGGCGGTGCACAGGGCGTCGGGGATGGAGTTGTAGACGGCCGTGGCGATCAGCGGGTGGACGAACTCCAGTTCGCCGTCGCCCACGTGGTGGCCGGCCGGGTCGGGTTCGGTGAGGATGCGGGCGGAGCGCAGGAGGTCGGCGCAGCGCGAGGCGTTCTCGTACTCCAGGGTGGCGAGCCTGGCGACCAGGCGGACGGAGATGCCGGTGCCGAGGATGGCGGCCGCCCAGGCGAACCGGGTGGCGTCGATGCCGAGTTCCTCCAGGCGGGCGACGAGTCCGCCGCCGCGGGCGGAGCGGTTGAGGGCGCGCAGTTCGGCGGCGGCGCCCTCGGTCGGTTCCAGGTCGCTGTCCTGCACCTTGGCGAGGAGTTCGACGGTCTCGTACGGGTTGCCGCCGGTGACGGCCCAGACCTCGCGGCAGAACGGGGCGTCCGCGTGCGGGCCCAGGGTGGCGCGGGTGAGTCCGGCGGTGGCCTGCGGGGTCAGGGCGCTGAGGTCGTCGAGGGGGCGGCCCGCGGCGGCGACCGTGTCGAGGTGGCGGGCGCTCTCGCCGGAGACCTCGCCGGGGCGGTGGGCCACGACGAGCAGGACGGAGAGGTCGTCGAGGCGTTCGGCGAAGGCGGCGAGCCAGCGCAGGGTCTCCTGGTCGGCCCAGTGGGCGTCGTCGATGAGCAGCACGAGGGGCCAGTCGCGCCGGGCCAGCCGGCGCACCGCGGCGACCAGTCCGTCGCACACGCCCTGCGGGTCGGCCTGGCGCTCGCCCGGCTCCGCGATGCCGAGGGCGGGTCCCGCGATGTCGAACCAGTCGCCCAGGTACTCGCGGGCCTCCTCCGGCATCAGCGACAGCAGCGCGGGCTGGAGCAGTTGCCGTACGACGTTGAAGGGGACCGACCGCAGGGTCTCGCCGCCGCGGGCCGCCCATACGGTGCAGCCGCGCCGCTCGGCGATGCGGCGGGTCTCCGCGAGCAGGGCGGTCTTGCCGATGCCGGCCTCGCCGCGGACCACCAGGAGGGTGCCCGCGCTCACGTTGTCGGCCTTCAGGGTGTCGAGCGCGCGCTCGACCGCCGCGACTTCTTCCTCGCGCTCCCAGAGGGGGTCCGAGGCGGCCTCCGTGGGCCCTACCTCCGTCATCCCGCTACCTCCCCAAGTCGCCCGAACGACGTACAGCCCTTGAGCGTAGCCGCACGAATGCCGAAGTGGAGGCGGGTCCGGGCAGCTCTTGCCGTGACGGGTGACAGCGAGTTCGCGCGGTCGACGCGCGGGCACGGTGACCTGCCCGTGTTGAAGTGACAGACAGTCAAAGGCGTTCAAATGACGTTGATTTTCGGACAACGCCCCACGGCGAGGGGCCCGGCTGCGCTACGGGCGCTGGCGGCGGGGTCGGTGGGCAACTTCGTCGAGTGGTACGAGTTCGGCGTCTACGGCTACTTCGCGACCGTCATCGCGGCGCAGTTCTTCACACCGGCGGGCGGCGGTGAAGCGGAGGCGCTGGTGCGGACGTACGCGTCGTTCGCGCTGGCCTTCTTCTTCCGGCCCGTCGGCGCGGCCGTGTTCGGGCGCCTCGGCGACCGGATCGGGCGCCGTCCGGTGCTGATCCTGGTGATCGTGCTGATGACGGGCGCGACCACGCTGATCGGCGCGCTGCCGACGTACGCGACCGCGGGCGCCCTGGCACCGTGGCTGCTGACGTTGCTGCGGGTGGTCCAAGGACTGTCCGCCGGTGGGGAGTTCGGGGGTGCGGTGGCGGTGCTGACGGAGTTCGCGCCGCCGGGCCGGCGCGGGCTGTACGGGGCGTGGCAGTCGTTCACGGTGGCGCTCGGACTGCTCGCCGGTGCGGGTGTGGCGGCGGTGCTGGGCTGTCTGCTGACGGAGGCTCAACTGCACGACTGGGGCTGGCGGTTGTCGTTCCTGCTGACGTTGCCGATGGGGCTCGCGGCGCTCCGGCTCAGGCTGCGGCTGGACGAGACGCCCGCGTTCACGCGGGAGGCGGCGGCCGTGCGACCGCCGCCGCGAGAGGTGGCCTGCGCGATCGCGCTGGGCGCGGGGCGGGTCATGGGCTGGGCGGCGGCCGGATACACCTTCCTGGTCGTCCTGCCGTCCTATCTGCAGAGCACGCTCGACGCCTCCTTCCAGCAGGCGCTGCTCGCCACCGCGCTGGCCAACCTGGGGTTCGCGGCCACGATCCTGCCTGCGGGCGCGCTCAGCGACCGGATCGGCCGGCGGGCGGTGATGCTGACGGGCGCGCTGCTCGTGGTGGCCCTCGCGCTGCCGCTGCTCAACCTCCTTCAGGACACGACGACTTCGTACGCGGTGAAGGGGACGGCACTGTTCGGCGCGGGCGCGGTGGTGGGCCTGATGGCGGGGCCGGGCCCGGCGATGCTCGCCGAACTCTTCCCGACGACCGTGCGCCATACGGGCCTGGGACTCGCCTACGCCCTGTCGAATGCCGTGTTCTCGGGCTGCGCCGGGCTCATCATCACGGAAACCGTGGAGCGGACGGGGAACGTCGACATTCCTGGGTACTACGCGGCGGCGACCTGTGCGGTGAGCGTGCTGGCACTGGCCAGGACGCCCAGGAGCGGCCAGGGCTCCCAGAAGGAAGGCGAGTTGAGCGGATGCGGGTGATCGGCCTGATGTCGGGCACGTCCTACGACGCCATCGACGCGGCGGCGGCGGAGCTGAGCCTCGTCGACGACAGCCTCGTACTGAAGCCGCTCGGGACGGTGAGCGAACCGTACGACGAGGAACTGCGGGAGGCGCTCGGGGCCGCCCTGCCTCCGGGGACCTGCTCACTGGCCGAGGTGTGCCGCCTCGACACCCGGATCGGGCAGGCCTTCGCGGCGGCGGCCGTCCGGGCGGATCGCGAACTGTGCGACGGGGGTGCCGAGTTGGTGGCCTCGCACGGGCAGACGGTCTTCCACTGGGTCGAGGACGCCACCGTCCACGGCACGCTCCAGCTCGGGCAGCCGGCCTGGATCGCCGAGGCGACCGGGCTGCCGGTGGTCGCCGACCTCCGGCCCCGGGACATCGCCGCGGGCGGTCAGGGCGCGCCCCTGGTCAGCGTGTTCGACCTCCTGTGGCTGCGCGGCCGCCCCGGCACGCCCGTCGCCCTCAACATCGGCGGCATCGCCAACCTCACCGCACCCGACGGCACCGCCTTCGACACCGGTCCCGGGTGCGCGCTGATCGACGCGGCGGCGAGCGGGTTCAGCGGCGGGCGGTTCGCGTACGACGTCGACGGGGCGGTGGCCGCCCGCGGCAGGGTGCACGAGCCGCTGTTGCGCCGGCTGCTCGTGGAGCCGTACTACGGACTGCCCGCGCCGAAGACGACGGGCAAGGAGCTGTTCCACCTCGGGTATCTGCGGGACGCGCTGGCCGGGTTCGGGACGCTGCGGGCCGAGGACGTCGTCGCCACGCTGACCCGCCTGACGGCCGAGACGGTCGCGGCAGCGGTGCTTTCGGTGGCGGCCACCGAGGTGATCGCGTCCGGCGGCGGCATCCGCAACCCGACGTTCATGCGGATGCTGGCCCGGCTGCTGCCCGGGGTGGCGGTGCGCACCTCCGACGAACTGGGCCTCCCGTCGGACGCGAAGGAGGCGTACGCCTTCGCCGTCCTCGGCTTCCTGACCGCGCACGGCCTGCCGGGCACCGATCCGGTCAGCACGGGGGCGCGGCACGCGAGCGTGCTCGGGTCGATCACGCCGGGAAGGGACGGGTGGCGACTGCCGACGGCGGGGGCGCGGGCGCCGGTGCGGTTGGTGGTGGTCTGAGGCGGGGACAGCGGCCAGGTCTCCCGGATCGATGTCCGGAAGCCGGGGTCCTCTCATCCCGCTTTCACTGACGCCTCATACGGTGGGGTCATGACGCAGGTGACTCCTCCCGGGTGGTATCCCGATCCCGGGCAGACAAGTGAGGGTCCCGCCGCCGAGCGCTGGTGGGACGGCAAGGCATGGACGGACCAGACCCGCCCCGCGGGCTCGGCCGCCGAATGGGGTCCCACGGCGCAGGCGCCGACGGCCGAGGGGTATCCGGTGCATCCCGGTTACCCGGCCTATCCGGCGTACCCCGGTCAGCCGCCGGCGGCCCCGCGGCGCGGGTTGCGCACGGGCATAGCCGTCGCGGTCGCCGTGGCCGTACTCGCCGCCATAGGTGTGGGCGTGTGGGCGCTGACCGACGACGGCGGCTCGGGCGGTGGTACCGCGCAGCAGCCGCCGGGCACCGCCGGCGGGCAGAACGGGGGCGGTGGTCAGGGCGGTCCCTTCGGTGGCAACGGAGGGTCGGGCGGCACCGGCGGGTCCGGCGGTGGCACTCCCTCGCCCGCTCCGAGCCAGTCCGAGGCGCCGAAGATCGAGAGCGGCTCGGTGACCGACTCGATCAGCGGGATCAGCATCCCGATCCCGAAGGACTGGTTCGGGCAGCAGATCACGGTGGGCGCGCAGGTGACGTCCAACGACTCCTACAAGTGCCCGGGCGACACCTCGCAGTCCTGCACCAAGGGCGGCGCCTACTCGGCGCCCGCCCAGGCGCTGGGCACCGCGGGGACCACGGCCGAGGCGGTCGCCAAGGCCGACATCTCGACGAACGCGGACGAGTCGTACGGCGGCAAGACCTACGGCTCGATCACCTCGCACGACGTGCTGGCCTCCAAGGCCGTCACGGTGGCGGGGCAGAAGGGCTATCTGGTCCGCTGGAAGGCGGTCACCAGCAAGGGCGCGGACGGTTACGTCGAGTCGCTCGCCTTCCCGGCGCCCGCCAACCCGAAGCTGATCGTCGTGATCCGTTTCGGAGTCGACGTCGGCGAGAAGCAGAGCGTCATCGACGACATCACCAAGGGCATCAAGGTGTCCACCGGCAGCGGCGACGGCCAGACCGTCTGAACCGCCCCGGACATGGATCGGCCGGGCAGGGCCCCCTCCGCTCAAGAGAGGCCCCGCCCGGCCGGGGTCACGCGCCGCCCCCGTCCCCACGGTGCGGCGCGCGCAGGCCGCCGTCCAGTCATCCCGTGGACGGCGACCCGGTTCTCAGGTGAGGCCGAGTGTCGGTAGCACGGCGGCCTCCACGAAGCGGACGAGATACTCGGGGTCGGCGTCCTCGCCCTCCAGGACGGGCCGCGCCCGCATCACGCCGAACATCTGCGCCGGCACATACGGCAGCGCCGGATGGTCGGCCGAGACCTCGCCGCGCTCCACACCGCGCCGCAGGATGCACTGCAGCGCGCAGATCTCGGGGTCGACGAGCGCCTCGCGCAGCGCCTTCTGAAGATCCGGGTCCTGGGTGATGGCGTGGCCGAGCGCCGACAGGAGCTTGGTGTCCTTCTGCCCCCACTGCGCGGAGGCCCGCGCGACCTGGCGCAGGTCCTCGGCGAGCGAGCCGGTGTCGATGCCCTCGAAGCGCACCTTGCGGCCCGAGCGCAGCGCGGCCGCCACGAACTGGGGCTTGGTCCGCCACTGGCGGTAGAGCGTCGACTTGCTGCAGCGCGTGCTCGCGGCGACGCCCTCCATGGTCACGGAGTCGTACCCGCATTCGCGGACCTGTTCGAGCACGGTGTCGAAGAACTCCTGCTCACGCTCCCGCGTGAGCTTGGAGCGGCGCGAGGCGGCGACCGTCTCCGGTTCGTCCGCGGCCTGCGACGTCATCGGCTCTTCTCCTCGCTCTGGTCTCGCGGTCCCCCGTCCGAGGGCCGGTTATTCCAGTGTGCAGCACTTTCTTGGTGTGAAGAACATCTATCGATACGCCAGTGTACCGGTACACATCCGTATCGGTACACTGTCGTATCGGTACGGCGACGTATCGATGAGTTCCGGCCTCGGCCGGAGTCTCATACCGCACCACCACACGCACCAGCGAAAGGGCCGGGGGATGAATGCCCGCACCGAGCCTGCAGAAGGGGAGACCGACGCGATAGCGCGGCCTCCGGTCGTCCGTGAGCTCCTGCTCGTCGCAGGACTCTTCCTCGTCTACAAGTTCGGCCGGCAGCTGGCCACGGGCCACACCGGTGAGGCTCTCCACAACGCGACCCGCGTGTGGGACCTGGAACGGACGCTCCATCTCCCCGGTGAGGGCTCGGTGCAGTCCCTGCTGCTGCACGGCGACGACCTGGCCCAGATCGCGAACACCTACTACGCGACCGTGCACTTCCCGGCCACCGCGGCCTTCCTGGTCTGGCTCTACCTGCGGCGCCCCGCGCACTACGTGTGGGCCCGCCGGGTCCTGGCCACGGTGACCTCGGCCGCCCTGGTGCTCCCCTTCGTCTTCCCGCTGGCGCCGCCGCGGATGCTGGCCGCCACCGGCCTCGTCGACACCGCGCGCGTGTACGGACCCTCGGTCTACGGCCCGCCCTCCTCCGACCACCTCTCGAACCAGTTCGCGGCGATGCCCTCGCTGCACTTCGGCTGGGCCCTGATGGTGGCCGTCGGCCTGATCGCCGCCACCCGCTCGCGCTGGCGCTGGCTGTGGCTGCTGCACCCGCTGGTGACGCTGCTGGTGATCGTGGGGACGGCGAACCACTACTGGCTCGACGCGATCGTGGCCACCGCCATGCTCGGTGCCGCGCTCGCCCTGATCCACCGGCCGCCGCGCACGGCGCCGACCGCCGGCCGTGGTGGGCAGAGCACGAAGAAGCTCGTACCGGCCGAAGGATCGGCCGGATCACAGACCTCGTCGACCGACGACAACGTCCTGGTCGGAGCGGGCCGATGAGCGCCACCGCCGTCGCCGTCGTCCTGTCCCTCTTCTCCGCCGTCGCCTACGCGGCCGCCGCGGTCGCCCAGGAGCGGCTGGCCTCCCGCCATCCCGGCTCGGGCCTGCTGCGCCTGCTGGGCTCGACCGCCTGGTGGTGGTCGGTGCTGCTCAACGCGTCCGCCGCGCTGCTGCACGTGGTGGCCCTCAAGTACGGTCCGCTGACCGTGGTCCAGCCGCTCGGCGCGCTCACGCTCGTCGCCGCGGTGCCGATGGGCGCGCGGATCGCCGGCCGCAAGGTCAGTTCCGTGGAGTGGCGGGGTACGGCCCTCACGCTGCTCGGTCTCTCCGCGATCCTCGTGACCGCGTCCGGACAGGCGCCGGAGACGGTGCTGAGCGTGCCCGAGGCGGTCGGGGTCGCGGGTGTCACGGCGACGCTCATCGGCATGCTGGCGTGGCCGGGTGCGCGGCCCGGGCTGCGGCACGCGAGCGCGTCCGGCTTCGCCTCCGGTGTCGCCTCGGCGCTCACCCAGACCGTGACGGTGGCCGCCACGGACCGCTCGGGCCCGCTGCTGAGCTGGCAGGTGATCGGGGTGGCACTGCTGGACGCGGCCTTCGCGACGGGCGGGCTGCTGCTGTCCCAGACCGCCTACCGGGGCGGCCTCGGCGCACCGCTGGCCGTGGTGACGCTGGCCAATCCGGTGGCCGCCGCGGCGATCGGACTCGCGCTGCTCGGCGAGCGGCTGCAGGGCGGGGCCGCCGGTGTGCTGCTGGCCCTCGCGGGCGCGGGACTGGCGTCCTGGGGTGTCGTCCTGCTCACCCGGGCGACGCCCGACGCGGTCGCCGCCGACAGGTTCGCGGACGTCTATCCGGTGTCGGCCGTCGACGACGAGCACCCGGTGGCTGCCGTCCTCGCCCTGAAGCCCGAAACGGCGTCCCAGGAACCGGCGTTGGTGCCCCGCCGGCCGGAGCAGGGACACCTGACCTCGCTCTGATCGCCGTACGGCGCGGGTCCTCTGCGACTACGGGCCGTACGGCGAGAGCGTCAGTCGACGGCGCTGTCGTCCTGCTTCAGGGCCGTGTCCACGGTGAGCGCCGCCGCGACGACGAGGCTCAACAAGGGCTCGGGCAGCTGGTGGTGGATCTGGAGGGCGTAGTGGTCCGCGGCCGTGAACGGCGTCCGGGCCAGGCCCTCCCAGGTCTTGGTGATCCGGGCAACCTCGCGGTCGTAGTCGTCCACGACCGAGAAGTTCCACGCCAGCCGGTTCTCCGCCCTGATCGCGCCGATCAGCTGGTAGTCGGGCGTGAGGATCGCGAAGTCGATCCCCTCGGCCTCCTCCTGCTGGACGATCTCACCGACGGGCGTCCCGTCCGGACGGGTCACGGTGACCTGCGGCCTGCGGAGCTTCGCCGGCCGGGACAGCAGCAACTGCGGCTGTCCCGCGGCGTCCCGGATCTCCAGCCGGTGGGTGAGGAACCGGTCGAGGCCGGAACCGAAGCGGAGCGCCTTCTTCAGCGTGCTCCGTACGGCCTCGGTGACCGAACCGATCCCTGTGCCGTGCTGATCCAAGACCCGGTACTCGTTGGCCGGCTCGATCTCCTCGACCTGCTCGACCGGTTCGGCCTTCAGTCCGACCACCAGGACCGGCTCCGTGAAGAGCGCGCCGCCGGGGCCGCTGGGCGCGACCCCGGCGTGCTGAGGCAGCTGCCGGGCGGCCGGTGGCTGCGAATCGTCCGGGACGTTCGGATCAGTGGTCACCGGCGCACAGTACCCCGCGCCCTTCTCACCTCGTGATGATCGCCGGGTCGCTCACGCCGGGGCGGCCGTTCTCCACGTGTCCGGCGAAGCGGCGCAGGAACGCCGTGTCCGTCTCGGACGTGACCGTCAGGTCGTACCACCGCTTGCTCGCCGCGAGGTCGACGGTGTGGTGCAGGGTGGCGCCCGGGCGCACGCTGAACGTCCGCGGGCGGCAGCCGTATCCGCCGGACAGCTTCAACTTGGCCGTGCGGGAGCCCTTGTTGGTGAAGGTCAGCTCGACGTCGTCGCCGGTGTGCCGGGCGGTGACCTCCGGGCCCGCGGTCTTGTTCGCCCCCTTGAAGGCGCGCAGGAAGCCGTTGGGGCCGTGCACGGTGAGGTCGTACGAGCCGTTCGAGTACGCCGAGTTCCAGGTGTCGGAGACGGTCTTGCCGGCCTCGGTGGTGTAGCTCCAGGGGCCGTCGGCGCGGTGGCCGGAGGTGACCAGGAAGGCGGCACCGGCCTTGGCGCCGGAGGCGAAGGTCAACGTGAACTTGCCGGCCGCCGAATCCACCGAACCGTCCACGCGCGGGGCGTACTTGAGCGGGCGGGCCGGGCGCAGACCGCGCTCCTGCTTGGGCAGGGTGCCACTGGCGGGCGGGGTCGGCACGTAGTCCGGGTGGCGGACCTTGTCCGGCGGCTCGTAGCCGTCGGTGTCGGGCAGGGCGACCGGCTTGGTGTCCTTGTCCGAGAAGTCGAAGGCACCGGTCAGGTCACCGCAGACGGCCCGGCGCCAGGGCGAGATGTTGGGCTCGTGGACGCCGAAGCGGCGCTCCATGAACCGGATGATCGAGGTGTGGTCGAGCGTCTCGGAGCAGACGAAGCCGCCCTTGCTCCAGGGCGAGACGACCAGCATGGGCACGCGCTGGCCGAGTCCGTAGGGGCCGGCCGGGTGGCCGCTGTCGCCGGCGAACAGGTCGAGCGTGGGGTCGATCGTCGACTTGCCCTGCGCGGCGGAGCCGGCCGGGAACGGCGGGACCAGGTGGTCGAAGAAGCCGTCGTTCTCGTCGTAGGTGATGAACAGCGCGGTCTTGCCCCACACCTTGGGGTCGGCGGTGAGCGCGTCAAGGACCTGCGAGACGTACCAGGCACCGTAGTTCGCGGGCCAGTTGGGGTGCTCGGTGAAGGCCTCGGGGGCGACGATCCAGGAGATCTTCGGCAGCTTGCCGCCCTTGACGTCGGCCTTCAGCTGGTCGAAGAAGCCCTCGCCCTTGGTGGCGTCGGTGCCGGTGCGGGCCTTGTCGTAGAGCGGGTCGCCCGGCTCGGCGTTGCGGTACTGGTTGAAGTACAGCAGCGAGTTGTCGCCGTAGTTGCCGCGGTAGGCGTCGTTGATCCAGCCCCAGCCGCCGGCCGCGTCGAGTCCGTCGCCGACGTCCTGGTAGATCTTCCAGGAGACGCCGGCCTGCTCCAGGCGTTCGGGGTAGGTGGTCCAGCTGTAGCCGACCTCGTCGTTGCCGAGGACCGGGCCGCCGCCCTTGCCGTCGTTGCCCGTGTAACCCGTCCACATGTAGTAGCGGTTGGGGTCCGTCGAGCCGATGAACGAGCAGTGGTAGGCGTCGCAGATGGTGAAGGAGTCGGCGAGCGCGTAGTGGAACGGGATGTCGTCCCGGTTGAGGTACGCCATCGTCGTGGAGCCCTTGGACGGCACCCACTTGTCGTACTTGCCCGCGTTGAAGGCGGCGTGGCCGTCGTTCCAGCCGTGCGGGAGGTCCTGGATGAAGGCGAGGCCCAGGTCGTCGGCGTCGGGGTGGAAGGGCAGGATCTCCTTGCCGCTCGCGTCCTTCTGGTGCCACACGGAGGTGCCGTTCGGCCAGGTCACCGGGCGCGGGTCGCCGAAGCCGCGGACGCCCCTGAGCGAGCCGAAGTAGTGGTCGAACGAGCGGTTCTCCTGCATCAGGACGACGATGTGCTCGACGTCCTCGATGGACCCCGTGCGGTGGTTCGCGGGCAGCGCGGCGGCGCGCTCGATGCTGCTGGAGAGCGCGGTGAAGGCCGTGGTGGCGCCCGCGAGTTGGAGGAATCTGCGCCGGTTGACTTCGGGCATGGGGACTGCCTCTCCTCTTGACGGTGCGACGTGCCGGTGCGCCTTGCCGGAACATGACGGGTTCCGCGCGCTGCGAGTTTTGCAAGGGCGCCGAACGTCAGGGAAGGGTCGGGTGTCGCCGATGTGAAACTCGGCGGTACGTGAGGTGTGTCGGCAAAGAACGTCCCATGGTGACAACAGTGGGATATTCGCCAATCACGCCCGGCCACCGCCGAGCAGGACCGAACTCGGCCGACCACGAAGCACCACGTGCCGACGCGTTTACACCGCCTTCACAGGACATGCACTTCCGGCCGACCTGAGCGTTCGCTGTGCTTCGCGGGGCAGACGGGGCGCGGAGCCTCTGCCTAGCCTCCCGAGCCATGAGATCCACACTGCCGAGACGCCTCGGTCTCACCGCCGTGCTCGCCCTCGCCCTCGCCGTGTTCGGCCTGACCCCCAGTGCGAGCGCGGCCCCGGCGGCCCAGGCCGACGTCACGTTCGCCACCGACAGTGCGACCACCACGCCCGGCGGCACGGTGAACCTGTCGATGACGCTCACCAACAACCACACCTACGACGTCTGGTTCGTCTACCAGACGATCGACCCGACGTGGCTGACCACCCAGCGCCCCGACCTGAAGTACAGCTTCACCGGGTGCACGCTGGCCACGGCCACCGGCTCCACCCCGTGCTCGGGCACCGGCCCCGCGAACCTCGGCACCAACTACGGCGCGACCATCCCGCCCGGTCAGAGCCGTACGGTGACCCTGACGCTGCAGATCGCCGCCGACTCCGGCTGCAACGGCAACATCGGCTTCTACTCGTACTACTACATCGAGTTCAGCGACAGCACGAACATCAGCGGCGGCCCGGCCTACACGCCCGAGACCCGGGTGCTCTGCGCCTGACGGCCCCGTACACCCGACGACCTCGCACGGCGGCCGGCCCGCGCCGGGCGGCCGCCGCCCGTATCGCGAGACCCGGGTGGTCCAAATCCGGACTAGATCGGAAAGACGCGGCGCGGCTCGGTCGACCGATCACCCGAGTGGGCCGTTCCGCTCCGACGATCGATCCCGGACCAGCGGACAGGGCCTCGATGCGCTTCCGCGGCCTACCGGACTCCCGTTCTGCGGGCGCCTGTTCGGCCGCCGCGGCGACCGAATGGACGCCTCACTTTTCCGTCACGTTTCGCAGCATGACCACAAAAGCTATACAGGGGCACCACTATGTGACGCGACTGATGTGTGACGACTGGCGTCTGAGGGGGGCGTGGCGTCGCGCATGGGGGCGCGTCCGCTCCGACGGGAGCAAGTGGGCCGCCCCTGCCCGGGGAGGGAACAACACCGCATGAAGCGGACCATACGCACGACCGCGCTCACTGTGGGCGCTCTCATGGCCTCGTTCGCCCTGCCGGCGGCCACGGCCCACGCCGACGCGGTCACGCCCCGCGTCGATCTGCGGGTCCTGATCGTGAGCGACGGAGGCCCGTCCACCGACGCCGTCGCGGCCGAACTGGACACCGAGGGAACGCCGTACACCGAGATAGACCTGCGGGACTCCGCGAGACCCGTGATCGACGCGGACTTCCTCGCGGACACGGTGGACGGCGTTCCGCGCGCCAAGTTCCAGGCCGTGGTCCTGCCCAACGACAACCCGTTCGCGGCCGGTTCGGCCGAGATGACGGCCCTTGCGGCCTACGAGCAGACCTACGCGATCCCGCAGGTCGACGCCTACACCTACGCGCGTCCGGAGGCCGGGCTCGACTACCCGGTCAACGGCGGCTATTCGGGCAGCCTGGACGGTGTCTCCGCGCAGGTCACCACGGCCGGCGCGGCCGGGCCGTTCGGATACCTGGACGGACCCGTGCCCTTCGAGGACAACTCCCCGACCGTGGGCGAGAGTTACGCCTATCTGTCGACACCCGTCGCGGGCGCGGACTTCACCTCCTACGTCGACGCCCCGATCCCCGGCGGGACGACCCGGGGCTCGCTGGTGGGCGAGTACCGGCACGATGGGCGCCGGGAGCTGGTCGTCACGTTCGTCTACAACCAGTACCAGGAACAGTTCCGGCTGCTGGCGCGCGGCATCGTGGAGTGGATGACCGGCGGGGTGCATCTCGGCGCCTCCCGCAATTACTTCGCGGTCCACGTGGACGACGTGTTCGCGGCCGACGACCGCTGGGACTCCACCCTCAACTGCACGCCCGGCGACATCGACTGCCCGCCCGGCCAGGGCGTGGAGAACCCGATCCGGATGACCGCGGCCGACGTCGACCACGCGGCCGACTGGCAGACCGACCACGGCATCACCCTCGACATGGTCTACAACGGCGTCGGCAGCGTGAACCAGCGCGAGGACAACGACGGCGTCGACGCGCTCGCCGACGAGTTCGTCACCGACCGCGACAGCTTCCGCTGGGTCAACCACACCTACTCGCACCCGTTCCTGGGCTGCGTGCAGGACGTGACCGTGGTGCCGTGGAAGTGCGCCACCAACGCCGACGGCAGCACCCAGTGGGTCGGTCGGAACGAGATCTCCGACGAGATCGCGACCAACCGCGCCTGGGGCCAGTCGGTCGGACTCCCCCTGGACACGCAGGAGTTGGTGACCGGCGAGCACTCGGGTCTGCGGATCCTGCCGCAGCAGCCGGTGGACAACCCCAACCTGGCGCCCGCGCTGACCGCCAACGGCGTGAAGTGGCTCGCCTCCGACAACTCCCGTGACCCGGTGCAGCGTCAGGTCGGTCCGGCGACGACGGTCTCGCGCTACCCGATGAACATCTTCTACAACGCGGGGCGCACCGCCGAGCAGGTCGACGAGTACAACTGGATCTACACCGGCCGGGCCCAGGGCGGCAGCGGCATCTGCGAGGACAACCCGGCGACCTCGACCTGTCTGGCCGCGCCGCTGTCCACCTCCACCGGGTACGCCGACTACATCGTGCCGTTGGAGACCAGGACCGCGCTCGGGCACGTGCTCTCCAACGACCCCAAGCCGCACTTCATCCACCAGTCGAACCTGACCGAGGACCGCATCGCCTACCCGGTGCTGGACGGTGTCCTGGACGGCTACAACGGGCTGTTCGCGGACAACACCCCGGTGGTGAACCTGCGGATGAAGGACATCGGCACCGAGTTGCAGCGGCGCGCGGCCCGGGACGCGGCGCTCGACGCCGGTCAGATCACCGCGTACCGCATCGGCGACACGGTGACCGTCCAGGCGCCGGACGGGGTTCCCGTGAGCGCGACCCTGCCCACCGGCACCACACAGGGCGGTACGGCGTTCGGCTCCGCGTACGCGGGCGAGGTCTCCGGCTGGACCACCTCGGCGGGAACGCCGCTCACCCTCGCCCTGCCCTCGTCCACCCCCTCCCTCACCGCGGCCGCCGACGCGGCGGACCCGGCGACCACCTCCACCACTCCCCCGACCAAGGTGCCCGCCGGTGTGACCGAGCAGGTTCCCTACGTCCCGGAGAACTGAGCGCGGCACGCCCTACGGTCCCGGTCGCACCCTCGCGGCCGGGGCCGGAACGACCGCCACCGACCTCGGCCGTGGAGCCCATCCATGCACGTTCACGACGGCGCGCGACGCTCCGGCTCAACGCGCGTCACCCTGCTCACCGAAGGCACCTACCCGCACAGTCACGGCGGGGTGAGCGTCTGGTGCGACCAGCTCGTCACCGGCATGCCCGACCTCGACTTCGAGGTCGTCGCCGTGACCGGCACCGGACGCGAACCCCTGGTGTGGGACATCCCGGACCACGTCTCGCGCGTGGTCTCGGTCCCCATGTGGGGTCCGGCGCCGGAGGGCCGTCTGCCGCGCGGCCGCAGCCGCAATCAACTCGCCCACGCCTACGAGCAGTTCCTGACGGCGCTGCTCGACCCCCGGGCCGAGCGCGGCTTCGCCGACGCGCTGTACACGCTGGCGCGGGCCGCGGCGGACGGCACGCTGAGCCCGTTCCTGCGCGGCGACCGGGCGATCGGTGTGCTGACGGCGGTGTGGAACCGCCCGGGCCTGGCCGTACGCGAGGCCCGGCCGAGCCTGCACGACGCGATCACCGCGACCACCCTGCTGGAGCACGCGCTGCGGCCGCTGTCCGCGCCGCTGCCCGAGGACGGGGTGGCACACGCGGTCAGCGGCGGGGTCGCCGCGCTGCCGGGGCTCGCCGCGCTCGAACGGCACGGCGTACCCCTGCTGTTGACCGAGCACGGCGTCTATCTGCGCGAGCGCTACCTCGGCTATCGCACCGCCCCCTACCGCTGGCCCGTGAAGGCCGTCGTGCTGGGCTTCTTCCGGCTGCTGGCCGAAGAAACGTACCGGCGGGCGGCCCTGATCACCCCGGGCAACCGCTACAACCGGCTGTGGGAGGAACAGGGCGGCGCGGACCCCGGGTCGATCCGCACCGTCTACAACGGCGTGGACCCGGGCGCCTTCCCGATGGCCGGTCCGGAGCCGGAGCGGCCGACCCTGAGCTGGGCCGGCCGGGTCGACCCGATCAAGGACCTGGAGACCCTCATCCGCGCCTTCGCGCTGGTCCGGAGTCAACTCCCGGACGCCGAGCTGCGGTTGTTCGGCGGCACCCCGCGGGGCGGCGAGGCCTACCGGGAGCGGTGCGAGGCGCTGGCCGCCGAGTTGGGGCACGGCGACGCGGTCACGTTCGAGGGCCGGGTCGAGGACATCAAGGACGCCTACGCGGCCGGGAACGTCGTGATGCTCTCCAGCATCAGCGAGGGTTTCCCGTTCACCCTGATAGAGGCCATGTCGTGCGGGCGGGCGACCGTCTCGACGGACGTCGGCGGGGTGCGGGAGGCCGTCGGGGACACCGGCCTGGTCGTGCCGCCGCGCGACCCGGCGCGGATGGCCGCCGCCGCCCTGGAGCTGCTGGCCGACCGCGAACGCCGCCGCACGATGGGCGAGGCGGCCCGGCTGCGGGTCATCGAGCAGTTCACACTGCGCCAGACCGTCGACACCTTCCGCTCGATCTACCTGGAGCTGTCGGCACTGGGCCGGATGTGGACGCCGGACACCACCGTGGAACTCGCCGAAGCAGGCGAGGGCGGCCCGGTGTCGTCGAGGACCGGGAGCATGGCCGGATGAGCGGGCCGATGGCGCTCGAACCGGACGGCTCGGCAGGGGACACGCTCTCCCTCCGGCTGGCCGAGGACCGCTCACGCCGCAGGCGGCTGCCCGACGACCGCACCCTGGCGCTGCGCCAGCCGCACTGGGGCGCGGACCACGCCGCGGTCGACGAGCTCGCCGCCGAACTGGCCGACCGCATAGGACCGGCCGTGCACGCCTACGAGGTCGCCGCGCTGCTGGAGTCGGAGGGCCTGACCGCGGAGGTCATCAAGGAGCGGTACGGCCATCCGAGCCTGTTCTCCCTGGCCGCCGCCCTGTACGAACGGGTGCCGCGCACCTTCCCGGAGCCCGCGCGGCCGGCCGATCCCTGGCGCCCGGACCATGTGCGCTGCGCCCTGCGCGGGGCCCTGTTCGCCCTGCCGGGGCTCGCCTACGTGCTCACCGCGCCGCTGTGGCACGCCGAACGCGCGATCTCCGTACTGGTCGTGGCCGGACTGGTCTCCTGGGCCTGGGGCCAGGCGCTGGGCCACCGGGCCTTCCTGCGCATGACCGCGGGGCGGCGGGAGGCGGGCCGCACCCTGCTCAAGGGCGCCCCGCTGGGTGCCGCGGTGGCGACGGCGGCGGGCTCGCTGGTCGCCGGTTCAGGCCCTGCGGCACTGGCCGCGGGGGCACAGTCGGTGTATCTCGCGGCGGCGGGCGTGCTGTTGGTGCTCGGCGGGGAGCGGCTGCTGCTGGCCGCGCTCACGCCGATGATCGCCGGCGCGGCGGTGCTGCCGTGGTGGGAGCCGGGGAATCCGCTGCGGGCCGGGCTGCCGCTGCTGTCCCTGCTGGGCGCGGTGGCCACGGCCGCCTGGGCCCTGCGCGCCGCCCTCGCCACCACCCCGGCTCCGGGCAACTCCCGTCCCCCGCTGCGCCGTTCACTGCCCTACGGCCTGTTCGGACTGGCCGCCGGGTCGCTGGTGCTGCTGACCGGGCAGGACCAGCCGTACGCGGTGATCGTGCTGACTGTGAGCATGGGTCCTGCCGAATGGCTGCTGTACCGCTACCGCGGACTGTCGGTGGCGGCGCTGCGGGCGACGGCCACCCCGACCGCCTTCCAGCTGCGCTCGGCGGGCATCCTCGCCCTCTGCCTGTGCGCCTATCTGCTGCCCCTGCTCCCGGCGGCCCTGCTCACCGACTCCGACCCGGCCCCGCTGCTGCTGCTCGCGGCGGCGCTGTGGACGGCCCTGCTGCTCCAGGCGTTCGGCGCGGCCTGGCCGCCGGCCGGGGTCTGTCTCGTCGCCGCCGCGGCGGCGGGCGCGCTCACCCTCATGGACTCGCTCCCGGTCGTCGAGGCGCTGTCCCTCTGTTGCGGCGTCGCCGCCCTCTGTCTCACGGCGTGCGTACTGCGCCTGTTGGGACGCCCCGCTCCGCACGCCTGACCGCCTGGACCCGGTCCCCGTCCGGACGTGCACCACCCCGTTGTCGCGACACCCCCCACAGGAAGCACAACCGACCGGAAGGAAGCACGAGTTGACCACCGCACCACTCGCCGCAGTCACCGGAGCCGAGGGTTTCATCGGCTCCCACCTCACCGAGGCGCTGGTCGCCTCCGGGCACCGGGTGAGGGCCATGGCGCAGTACAACTCCTTCTCCTCCTACGGCTGGCTGGAGACCCTCCACCCCGACGTCCTCGACCAGGTCGACATCGTCCTCGGCGACGTCCGCGACCCCGGCTCGGTCCGCGGTCTGCTCGAAGGCGCCGGCACCGCCTACCACTTGGCCGCGCTGATCGCGATCCCGTACTCCTACCAGGCACCGCACAGCTACGTGGACACCAACGTCACCGGCACCCTCAACGTGCTGGAGGCGGTCCGCGCACTGGGCACGCCCCGGCTGGTGCACACCTCCACCAGCGAGACCTACGGGACCGCGCAGACCGTGCCGATCACCGAGGACCACCCGATCAACACCCAGTCCCCCTACGCGGCTTCGAAGGCGGGCGGGGACCGGCTGGCCGACAGCTACCACGCCAGCTTCGACACCCCGGTGGTGACTCTGCGGCCCTTCAACACCTTCGGGCCGCGCCAGTCGATGCGGGCGGTCATCCCGACCGTCATCGGCCAAGTGGCCGCCGGAGAACGGACGATCACCCTCGGGGACCTCCGACCCACCCGGGACTTCACCTACGTCAAGGACACCGCGCAGGCGTTCCTCACGGTCGGCACCGCACCCGCCGAGCAGGTCGTGGGCCGCACCTTCAACGCCGGCACCGGCGGGGAGATCTCCATCGGCGACCTGGTCTCGCTGATCGGCAAGGTGATGGACACCGACCTCGACGTGCGCGAGGACACCGCGCGCATCCGGCCGGCCAACTCCGAGGTGATGCGGCTGGTCGCGGACGCGAGCCGGCTCACCGCCGCGACCGGCTGGCAGCCCGCGCACTCCCTGGAGGAAGGCCTTGCGGGAACCGTGGAGTTCTTCCGCGACCCGGCCAACCTCGCCCGGTACAAGACCGGCATCTACAACATCTGACCCGACCGGTACGTCCAGAAGGAGGAGTCCCATGCACGCAGTGATCCTGGCCGGAGGCAAGGGCGTCCGGCTGCGGCCCTACACCACGGCACTGCCCAAGCCGCTCGTGCCGATCGGAGACCAGCACGCCATACTGGAGATCGTGCTGCGCCAGCTCGCCGGGGCGGGGTTCACCCGCTGCACCATCGCCATCGGCCACCTCGGCGAGATCATCCGCGCCTACGTGGGCGACGGCAGCCAGTGGGGCATGTCCATCGACTACGCCACCGAGGAGAGCCCGCTGGGCACCATGGGCCCGCTGCTCACCATGCTCGACCGGCTGCCGGAGAAGTTCCTCGTCATGAACGGCGACATCCTGACCGACCTCGACTACGCGGACGTCCTGCGCCGACACCGCGACTCGGACGCGCCGTTGACCATCGCGACGTACTCCCGCAAGGTGCACATCGACTTCGGGGTGCTGACCACCGACGAGGGCCGGGTGGTCGCCTTCACCGAGAAGCCGAGCATGGACTACCGCGTCTCCATGGGCGTGTACGGCCTGTCCCGGTCCACGCTCGCCGGCTACACCGCCGGACTGCCGCTGGGCTTCGACGAGTTGGTCCTCGACCTGCTCAAGACAGAGAACCCGCCGCACGCCTACGACTTCGAGGGGTACTGGCTGGACATCGGACGCCCGGACGACTACGACCGGGCCAACGCCGAGTTCACCTCCCGCAAGTCGCTGTTGCTCAAGGGAGCCTGACCTTTCCATGCGCATTCTCGTCCTGGGCTTCACCGGCTATCTGGGCGGCCATGTCGCCGGGCACCTGCGCACCCTCACGGGTGTACGGGTGCTCGGCGGCGGCCGCTCCCCCGCCGCGGAGTTCGGCATCGACCTCGCCACCGCCCGCGCGGACGACCTGGCGCGGGCACTGGCCGACGCGGCACCCGACGCCGTGATCAACTGCGCGGGCACCACCGGGGGCGACGCCGTGACCCTCGCCGAGGTCAACTCCCGCGGCCCCGCGGTCCTTTGCGCGGCGCTGCGCAAGGCGGCGCCGACGGCCCGGCTGATCCACCTGGGCTCGGCCGCCGAGTACGGCCCCGGCGCACCGGACGTGAAGGTGACCGAATCGGCGGCCACCCGCCCGGTCGCCGTGTACGGCGCCACCAAGCTGGCCGGCACGGTCGCGGTCACCACCTCCGGGCTCGACGCGGTGGTGCTGCGGGTGGGCAACCCGGTGGGCGCGGGCGCCCCGGCGGCCGGACTGCCCGGCCGGGTCGCCGGTCTGCTGCGCGCGGCCGGCCACGACCCCGGGGCGGTGATCCGGCTCGGCGACCTGTCGGCGTACCGCGACTTCGTCGACGCGCGCGACGTGGCACGGGCCGCGGCGCTCGCGGTGTCGTCCCCCCGCGCCCTGCCGGGCATTCTCAACATCGGCGGCGGACAGGCCACTCCCGTAAGGGACTTGGTGCACACGCTGGCCCGCGTCTCCGGGTTCCGGGGACGGATCGAGGAGAACGGCGGCGGCTCCGCCCGCTCGGGGGAGGTCTCGTGGCAGTGTTCCGACATCACGGCCGCCGAAGAGGCGCTCGGCTGGCGGCCGTCGTACCCCCTCGACGACTCGCTCACCGCACTGTGGACGGCGACGGCGGGCCCGGAAGGCGACCGGACGCCGTGAGCCTGCTCATTCCCCTGTACGTCCATCCCGCCGAGGATCCCGGCGCCTGGCACCGGCTGATC
The DNA here is from genome assembly GCF_044750545.1 of Streptomyces sp. NPDC088794. Lineage (NCBI taxonomy): Bacteria > Bacillati > Actinomycetota > Actinomycetes > Kitasatosporales > Streptomycetaceae > Streptomyces > Streptomyces sp. NPDC088794. The sequence goes on from NZ_JBIVKB010000001.1 coordinate 840,849, forward strand.
GGGGCGGTGGCCGGCACCTACGCGGTGGTGATCAACCCGGCGAACGGGCCCGGTCCGGCACCCGACCCCGCGTTCGCCGCGGCGGCGGGGGCACTGCGCGCGGCCGGTGCCCGGCTGCTGGCGTACGTCGACACCGACTACGGCGCCCGCAGCCCGGCCGAGATGACGGACGACGTCCTCCGGTACCGCGAGTGGTACCGGACCGACGGCTGCTTCCTCGACCAGGTGACGGCCTCGCCGGACGAACTGCCCGCCTGCAGACGCCTGGTGAGGTCCCTGCGCAAGCTCGGCGCCTCGCCGGTCGTCCTCAACCCCGGCATCCACCCGGCGCCCGGGTACGTCCGGCTCGCCGACCTCGTCGTCACCTTCGAGGGCCACTGGTCGACGTATGTCTCGACGTTCAGCCGGCCCGCATGGACGTCCCGGCATCCGCCCGAGCGGTTCTGTCACCTCGTCTACGGTGTGCCCGAGGCGCTGGTGCCGCTCGCCGTGCGCACCGCGGGCGAGCGCGGGGCGGGCGTGGCCGGACCGGTGACGGGTGAACTTCCGAACCCCTGGGCGCAGTTGACACCCGCACTGAAGGAGACGGAGTGATGAGGCGTACTGCCCTGGCGGGCGGCTTACTGACGGCGGCCCTGGTCCTGAGCGCGTGTTCGGGCGCGGGCGACGACGACCGGGCCGACGGCGGCGACCGTACGGCGTCGAGCGCCCCGGACCGCTCCACCAGGACGACTCCCGCCACGCCGAAGCGCTGGCAGCCCACTCCGGGCGTCGCCTGGCAGTGGCAGCTCGACGGCGAGGTCACCCCCTCCGTCGACGTGCCCGTCTACGACATCGACGGCTTCGAGAACACGGCGGCGGACGTGGCCCGGCTGCACCGCGCCGGCCGCAAGGTCATCTGCTACATCAATGTCGGCGCCTGGGAGAACTACCGCCCCGACAAAGGCGAGTTCCCCAAGTCGGTGCTCGGTGCCGGCGACGGCTGGGCGGGCGAGCGCTGGCTGGACATCCGACGGATCGACGTGCTGCGGCCGATCATGGAACAGCGTTTCGACATGTGCCGCGACAAGGGATTCGACGCCGTGGAACCGGACTTGGTGGAGGGCTACGCCAACAAGACGGGCTTCCCGCTGACCGCCGCCGACCAACTCGCGTACAACCGCATGATCGCGGACATCGCCCACGCCCGCGGCATGGCCGTCGGCCTCAAGAACGACCTGCCGCAGATCCCCCAACTCCTGCGCCACTTCGACTTCGCGGTCAACGAGGAGTGCGCGCAGTACGACGAGTGCGGTCGGCTCCGCCCGTTCACCGCGGCGGACAAGGCGGTGTTCCACGTCGAGTACGAGGTGCCCAACAGCGAGTTCTGCGCCGAGTCCCGCAAGCTGAAGCTGTCGTCCATGAGCAAGAAACTGGACCTCGGGGTGTGGCGCCGGCCCTGCTGAACACCGGCTGGAGGCAGGTCAGTCGGCTGCTGTGGGCGTCGGCGTGCCCGAGGGGCGGTCCGGGCTTACGGAGAACGCCTTGTCGCCCGCCACGGCCACGATCGCGTCCTTCACCAGCACCAGGCTCGGGATCCGGTCCTCCGCGGAGGTCCCCAGGTCGTCGACCTTGTCGGTGGTCCAGGCGACGGCGCCGGTCTTGCGGTCGAGCGCGAGCAGCCGGCCGTACCGGTTGGCGAAGTAGAGATCGTCGTACGTCGTCGACCGGACCGGTGCCGACAGGTTCTCGATCTGCGTCCCCTGCTGCCACAGTCGGGCGCCGTCGGTCACCCTGTTCGCGGTGATCGTCCCGTCGGGGCGGACGAAGTAGACGGCGCCGTCGACGAGGGTGGCCGTGCCACGCGGAGTGCCCGCCAGCGGAATCCGGACGGCCGTGCCACTGTCCGGGTCCACCCGCAACAGGCTCTTGTACGCCTCGTCCCGCCCGTCGTTCGACTCCCACTCCGCCTGCTGGGGCAGCAGGAACAGCGGCTTCCCGTCGACGGCGCCGAGCGGCGACGCGGCCAGGGGCAGCTGCTGGAGTTCGTGCGCCGTGCCGTCGGCCGGGTCCAGGCGCAGGAGGCCGGCCCGGCCCACGGTCGGGTCGTTCGCGTCGACGCACACGGCGTAGGGGGCGTCGCCCAGGACCAGCGGCACGCAGTCGGTGCCGGCCGACGACTTCACGGTCGTCCGCCACAGGTCCTCGCCCGTCGTCTCGTCGAGGGCGACGAACTCCTCGGTCCCGTCGCGCATCGCGATGACACCGCCGTCGAACAGGGCGGCAGGCGAGCCGGCGTCCACCGTCCGGGTCCAGACCGGTTTGCCGGAGTCGGCGTCGAGGGCGAACACCCGCTGGGCCGAGTTCACTTCGGTCACGTCCGGCTGGTCGGCTCCGTACACGACCCCCTCCCGGACCCCGAGGGGTCGCTCCGAGCTCTGCGGGCCGCTGCCGAACCGCCACGCGACGCGGCCCGTGGCGGCGTCGAGCCGGGCCACCGTGAAGCCGGTCCCCGAGCAGTACACGGAGGAATCGGCGGACGCGCAGCCTGATTTCACGCTGTCCACGTCGACGACCACCGACTTGTCCTTCACGGCCTGGACCAGGCTCGTCCGCCAGGGCTTCCACCCGGCGGGCAGCGCCACGGCGGGAGTTGCGGAGCGGCCGGACGCGGACGCCCGCCCGGCGGCCGGGTTCGCGGGGCTCTCGGGGCCGGACATCAGGTAGTACGCCGTCGACGCGCACACCACGGTGCCGGCCAGCGCCGCGCCGAGGATGACCAGCCGCCGTACCCGACGCCCGCGGACGCCCGCTCCGGCGGCACCGGCAGTGGGTACGACCGTCGTGCCCCCGGGCCTTCGAGGGGCGCCGCGCTGTCCCGGAACCGTCGGCGGGCTCGTCATGTCCGGCAGGTCCAGCAACAGGCCGTGCAGTTCGGCGAGTTGAGGGCGGTCCGCCGCGTTCTTCTCGAGGCAGCGGGCGGCGATGGTGCTGAGCGGTTCCGGCACGCCGTCCAACTGCGGCTGCTCGTGCATGACCTGATAGCCCGTCAAGTACGGGCTGGCGCCGTCGAAGGGACGGTTTCCGGTGGCCGCGTACACCAGGAGCGAGCCGAGCGAGAAGACGTCCGAGGCGGCGGTGACGTCCTTCGGGGAGGAGAACTGCTCCGGTGACATGAAGGGCGGGGTGCCGATCAGACGGCCGGTGACGGTGAGGGCCTGGTTGTCGGCGGCGCGGGAGATGCCGAAGTCGATGACGCGGGGGCCGTCCTCGGCCATCAGGACGTTGCTCGGCTTCAGGTCCCGGTGCACGACGCCCGCCTGATGGATGTCCCGCAGCGCCTCGACCAGTCCCAGCGCCAGCATGCGCAGTGCGCGCCCGCCCAACGGGCCGTCCTTCTCCACCACTTCGGCCAGGGTGCGGCCGGGCACGTACAGCGTCGCCATCCACGGCACCTCGGCGTCGGGGTCGGCGTCCACGACCGGTGCGGTGAACGCGCCGCTCACCCGTCTCGCCGCCGCGATCTCCTGCCGGAAACGGGTCCGGAACTCCTCGTCCAGCGCGTACTGCGCGTGCACGACCTTGACCGCCGCCTGCCGTCCCGAGGCCGAAAGACCCAGATAGACGACCCCCATGCCACCGCTGCCGAGCCGGTCGATCAGCGCGTAGCCGCCTATGGACCCCATGGGCCCCGATTCCCCGGTGCGTGGTGGCATCCCCGGTTACCCTCTCCAACCCTGCCGCGCCGCACAGCTGTTCGGCGGCATCAGGCTAACGCGTGCGCCACTCGGTCCTCACGCCCACCACCGGCATCTCCGCACGGCACAACGCGGACGGCGCGCCGGACCCGGAGGTCCGACGCGCCGTCTGCTCATCGCCCGTTGCGGGCTGTTCGATCAACCCCCCGATCGGTGTCCGGTGTCAGCGGCGGGCGTCGCGGCCACCGCCGTGACCCCCGCCCTCGTGACCGCCACCGCCGTGGCCGCCGCCCTGGTGACCGCCACCCTGACCGCCGCCCTGGTGGCCGCCGCCGTGGTGACCGCCGCCCTGGTGCCGACCCCAGGAGAAGTCGTCGACGAGGCGGTTGCGGTCGTTGCGCAGGGTGACGGTGCCGCGGTCGTTGTCCCACACGTAGTTGCGACGGTCCTGGAAGAGGTCCTTGCGGGTGTCGCGGCCCTCACCGGAGTGGACACGGACCGTGGCGCGGGGGGCCAGCCGGTAGTGGTGGAACGTGTACGTACGGCCGTGGTCGTCCTTGAGGGTCCAGCCGTCCAGGTTGACCGCGTCGCGGGTGGTGTTGGTCAGGTCCACCCACTCGTTGTTCAGCGAACGGTTCGAGCGGTCCTCGCGTCCCGGGGAGTCGTACTGGAGGGCCGAGATCTCCACCTTCGGCCCGTGCGGTCGGGCGTGGTCGGCCGCGGACGCCGGCAACGTCACCACGGATACCAGGGCGCCGGCGGCCAGTGCGGCGGCGGCGAGACGGCGGGCGGTGACAGAAGCGGAATCGGACACAGAGTCCCCCTGCATAGTGCGGGCACCCTCTCGCGGGCAGCGGTCATCACTGTCCCCGAGAGATTCGGCGCGGTGTGCTTGTCAGGCCGGTCGGCCTCACACCCACACTCTGTCCACCGAGTGCGGGACATGGGTGGGAAACGTGGATGCTTTTGCCCGTTGACCATGGTTTCGTAACTCTCGACTGCACTGTCCATGTATGTCGTGTATGCGCGAGGTTGACGATCAACTTCGGTGCGGGAGTTGGCCGCACCCCCTCTTTCGCCACACCACGCCACCCCGGCCCGCCGAGGGCGTTCACCCGAAAGTGAGTAACAGCCGAGGTGCCGCGAAATCGCTCCGGGGGCGTTGTCAGTGGTGGCAGGCAGGATGGAAGGCATGACGACACCAGTTGCAGTGATCGCCGATGCCGCCGCCTACGCGCAGGCCGTCGAGGACGCGGTGAAGGCCTCGGCCGCCTACTACGGGGGCGACACGTCCGCGCTCGACGACGACGCCTACGACCGGCTGGTGCGCGGCATCGCCGCGTGGGAGGCGGACCATCCGGAGCAGGTGCTGCCCGATTCGCCGACCGGGAAGGTGGCCGGCGGGGCCGTGGAGGGCGATGTCCCGCACACGGTGGCGATGCTGAGCCTGGACAACGTGTTCTCGGCGGAGGAGTTCACCGCCTGGACCGCGTCACTGGCCCGACGCCTGGGCCACGACGTCGAGCGCTTCAGCGTCGAGCCGAAGCTGGACGGCCTCGCCATCGCGGCCCGCTACACCGACGGCCGACTCAGACAGCTGATCACCCGGGGCGACGGGACGGCCGGGGAGGACGTCTCGCACGCGATCGGCACCATCGAGGGGCTGCCCGTCGAGCTGGCCGAGCCGGTCACGGTCGAGGTGCGCGGCGAAGTCCTCATGACCACCGCCCAGTTCGAGCACGCCAACGAGGTGCGCACCGCGCACGGCGGGCAGCCGTTCGCCAACCCGCGCGGCGCGTCCGCGGGCACCCTGCGGGCCCGGGAGCGCACCTACACCGTGCCGATGACGTTCTTCGGCTACGGCCTGCTCCCCCTGCCCGGCACCGGGACGGACCTCGCCGACCGACTGGGCGAACTCGCCCACAGCGAGCTGATGGCGCGGGCCGCCACGTACGGGGTGAACACCACCGCCGGCACCGCCGTACCCGGCACCACCGCCGCCACGGTCGAGGAGGTGCTGGACCGGGTGCGCGAGATCGCCACCCTGCGGGCCGAGCTGCCGTTCGGGATCGACGGCATCGTCATCAAGGCCGACCTCGCCGACGACCAGCGCACGGCCGGTTCCGGGACGCGCGCCCCGCGCTGGGCGATCGCCTACAAGCTGCCCGCCGTCGAGAAGATCACCCGCCTCCTGGAGGTGGAGTGGAACGTGGGGCGCACCGGCATCATCGCCCCGCGCGCGGTCCTCGAACCGGTCGAGATCGACGGGGCGACCATCACCTACGCCACCCTGCACAACCCGGCCGACATCACCCGCCGCGATCTGCGTCTGGGCGACCACGTCATGGTCCACCGGGCCGGTGACGTCATCCCGCGCATCGAGGCCTCCGTCGCCCATCTGCGCACCGGCGACGAACAGCCCATCGCGTTCCCCGAGGTGTGCCCGCGCTGCGGGGCAGACATCGACACCAGCGAGCAGCGCTGGCGCTGTGCGAACGGGCGCAACTGCCACCTGGTGGCCGCCCTCTCCTACGCCGCGGGACGCGACCAGCTCGACATCGAGGGACTCGGCCACACCCGGGTCGTGCAGCTCGTCGACGCGGGCCTGGTGACCGACCTCGCCGATCTGTTCGCCCTCACCCGCGACCAGCTCCTGGCCCTGGAGCGGATGGGCGAGACAAGCACCGACAACCTCCTCGCCGGGATCGCGGCGGCCAAGGCGCAGCCCCTGTCGCGGGTGCTGTGCGCGCTCGGGATCCGCGGCACCGGCCGCTCCATGTCCCGCCGTATCGCCCGCTACTTCGCCACGATGGACCACATCCGCGCGGCCGACGCCGAGGCGATGCAGCGGGTCGAGGGCATTGGTACCGAGAAGGCGCCGTCCATCGTCGCCGAGGTCGCCGAACTCGCCCCGCTCATCGACAAGTTGACGGCCGCCGGGGTGAACATGACCGAGCCCGGTGCCACGCCGCCGGTCGCGGAGGACGCCGAGACCGACGCCGACTCAGGCTCCGAGGGCTCGGGCACCGCGGGTTCCGGCTCCGACGGCCAGGTGGAGACCGCCGAAACTGCGGGCGGGCCACTGGCCGGGATGACGGTCGTGGTCACCGGCGCGATGACCGGCCCGCTGGAGAAGCTGAGCCGCAACCAGATGAACGAACTCGTCGAGCGCGCCGGTGGCCGCTCCTCCTCCAGCGTCTCCAAGAAGACCACTCTCGTGGTCGCCGGAGAGGGCGCAGGATCCAAGCGCACCAAGGCCGAGACGCTCGGCGTCCGGCTGGCCACGCCGGACGAGTTCGCGGCCCTGGTCGCCGACTTCATCGACTGATCGGCGCGCTTCGCGGGGTCACTCCACGACGCTCACCGCTCGCTGTTCGCTCCTCGGCGCGTCACTCCTCGTCCCGCAGCCGGGCCGACAGGGCGACCAGTTCCTCGGTCAGGTCGGTGTGACCCAGGGCCGTCAGGCGGGTGACGGCCGCGTCGAGGCGGGTGAGGGCGGGCGCCGGGCGTTCCAGGTAGAGGCCCTCCACGGCGCCCGCGAGGCGGACGCACTCGGCCCACTCGCCGGCGGGTTCGTCGTCCTGCCCCGGCTCGCCGATCAGCGACAGCGCCTTGTCCAGGGCGACCAGCGCGTCCTCGTACTCACCCGCGTAGGCGTTGACCCGCCCGTGCTCGTAGGCCAGGGCGGAGTCCAGGGAACGGCCGTGGTAGTGGTACTCGGCGGCGCGCGCCTCCTCGGCGATCCGGCCCGCGTCGTCGAGGAAGCGGAGCGCGTCGGCCAGGCCGTCGGGGCCCTGCTGCTGGGCCTGGAGACGGGCGAGTTCGCGAAGGCAGCTGCTGAGCTGCTCGTAGCGCGGGTTCCGGGCATGGGCGGCGAGCGCCTGGTCCGCGACCTCGCGGGCCCGGCCGAACTCGCCGGACTCGCCGAGGAGTACGGCGGTCTCCGCGGCGATCATGGCGTGGCTGCCCGGGTCGTCGTCCCAGCCTGCCGACGCGGCCGCCAGGGTGACGTACTCCGCGGTCGCGGCCTTGAGGTCCTCCCCCGCGCGCAGTGCGCGGGCGCGGGTCAGCCGCAGCTGGGCGACGAGCCGGTCGTCCAACTCCCCCTCGGTGACGACCGGTTCGGCCAGCAGGGAGTCAAGCAGGGCGATGCAGTCCTCGATGCGGCCCAGGTCGAGGGTGAGCTGGGCCGCGTTGCTGTAGGTGCAGAACGCCTCGATGCGGTTGCCGCGACGCAGACTCACCTCCGCCGAACGCGTGAGGTGCCGCAGCGCCTCGTCCGGGCGGCCCAGGCGCATGGCGGCCTCGGCCAGATCGCTCTGGAGGCGCGAGGTGTCGACGGTGTCGGCCGGCCACTCGGCGGCCAGTCGCAGGCCTTCGGTGAGGTTGTCGTACGCGGCCTGCGCGTCCCTGAGTCCGAGCTGGAGCCGGCCGCGCAGGCCGAGGGTCCGGGGCAGGTGCCAGGCGGGGCCCTGCGCCTTCAGCCGGTCGAGGAGGGCGTCGATCTCGGTGATCGCGGCGGGCAGGTCACCGGAGAGGGCGTAGGAGCTGGCCCGCATCAGCACGGCGCCGGAGATCTGGGTGCGGACGTCGTGCTCGGTGGCGAACGCCTCCAGCAGATCCACCTCGGCGAACACCGACGCGGCATGCTCGTCGCTCCCGGAGGCCTGGAGGCGCAGGCCGAGCGCGGTCGCCCGCATCCGCAGCAGCCGGGCCTCCTGGTACGGAGCGAGTCCGGGCGTGTCCTCGTGAAGACGGACCAGGGAGGCGTGGGCGGCCGTCAGCGCGACGACCTTCGCGTCGGCGACGCGGGCGGCCTGCGCCTCGACGTCGTTCGCGTTCCGCGCGTCGGTGCCGCCGTCGGCGGCGTGCGCCTCGGCGTCGCCCGTGCCCTTTGCCTCGGCACCGTCTGCTGCCGTGGTCTCGGCACCATCCGCAGCCTCCGCTTCGACACCAGCCGCAGCCTGTGCGGCGACACCGCCGGCGGCCTCTTCATCGGCACCTGCCGAGTCCCCGGCCTCAACGGCGTCGGCGGCCCGTGCCTCGGCCCGATCCGCGTCATCCACGGGAATCTCGGCGAGGGCGAGCACCGCGCAGGCCCGGGAGAACGCCGCCTCACCAGGCTCTCCGGCGTCCTCGTACAGGGCCGCGGCCTCCTCGTGGAGCGCGGCGGCGTCGGCGAACTCGTCCTTCTCGCCGGCCCGGTTCGCCTCGTCGGCCAGCAGGTCCGCGCGGAGCCGTTCGAGGGGGCCCGCGGCCGGATCGTCGGGGTGGGTGTAGTCCCGGGCGGCCACGAGCGTGCGCAGGCGCGCCCAGCAGGCCGTCGCGTCCGGGTGCCCCTGCTGGTCCAACGTCCTTGCCCGGCCGATGAGTTCGGGCAGGGAGTCGGGAAGGGCGGCGTCCGTACGCGGGGCGGGCGCGGCGACCGGCGTGGCCGTCGCCGTGGCCACGTCGTCGAGGCTGCGGGTGCGCAGGGTCAGGTCGAGCGCGTCCAGGAGCGGGGCCCGGTCGAGGCGGGTCCGGCGGCCGTCGGTGTGGGCGGCCGTTCCGTTGCGGGCGTCGAAGCGTGCGGCCAGGTCGTCCGCGCGGTCGCGCACCTCGGCGCGCAGTCCGGCCACCGTCCAACTGCGGCCCGCGTACCCGGCGGCGGGCAGTTCGCCGTGGCCGAGGGCCTCGACGCGCTGGAGCAGCACCTCGACGCCGGTGAGGAAGCCGAGCAGGTCCAGCGGCGAGTCGACGTCGTCGAACAGGTTCCGGTTCTCGGCGAGCAGTTCGAGTCCGCGTGCCTCGTTGCCGGTCAGCGCGCAGAACTCCAGGTGTCGGCCGACCTCCTGGGACATCGAGGGGTTGCGGCGGCAGCCTCGGTAGCCGACCAGGTGCAGTTCACGGGCCCGGTCGACGCTGCCGGTGCGCAGCAGGGGCAGCAGCGCGTACGAGACGGAGCGGGCCGGCTCCTCCTGGCAGGACTCCTTCCCGGCCAGGACGGGCTCCCAGGTGCCGAGCGCCCGTTCGTCGTCGCCCGCCGTGAGGTGGTACAGGGCGCGCTCGCAGATCTCGCAGGCCTCGCAGTCGCTGAGCCGGACGCGGGTGCGGCCCGCCCACAGTTCGTAGGCGAGGTCGGTGTCCTCGCCGGTGTGGACGGCGAGTTGGTAGGCCTGTCCGTAGTAGGGCTGGAGGCCGAGGCCGGCCTTCTCGTACCGGTCGCGCATCTCCTGCAGCCACTGGCGCAGGCTGGCCAGCGGTATCTCGGGCAGGGCGCGCAGCGCGGTGGCCACCCACTTGAACCGCCAGAAGAGCATGTGGCGCAGGCGCTCATCGAAGACGTCGGGCTGCTCGTCGAAGAGGGTGAGCAGGCGGGCGAAGACGACGGGCGACTTCCGGGGTTCGGAGCCGTAGGTGTACGCCTCCTGGAGTTCGAGCAGCGCGTGGACGAGCGGTACGGGCTCCGCCAACTGCTCGGCGACGTCGACGAGTTCCTCGGCGGTGACGGTGCGGGTGCGGCCGTAGGGGCGCCGGTCGTTCTCCTGGAGCGCCTGGAACAGCTCGTCCGTGTTCTGTGGGTGGGGTGCGGTCGGCATCGTCAGCTGTCCTTGCGGAGGGCGTGGGCGAGAAGGTCGAGGAAGGAGCGGTTGATGAGGCTCGACTCGGCGGGCCGCAGCGGGCGCCGGGAGAGCATCGCGGCCTGCCCGTAGAGGGCTTCGGCGCTGGTGCGGGCCAGCTCGGGCTCGTCGATGGAGACGGCGGTGCGGACCAGCGGGTTGAGCTGGTTGAGGATCAGCTGGGCGCGCGGTGCCTCCTGGCGCAGGGCGCCGAGGATGTCGCCCCACAGGCCGCCCTCCTGCTCGCGGGCGAGCTGGGAGCGGGTGCGCTCGTGCCGGGCCTCGCGGCTGTCGACCAGGAGGGCGGGCGCGGAGGCGGGGTGGAAGGTGCGCAGCGCGACGTCGCAGTCGAACACGGCGAGGGCGTCACGGGCCTGGGCGAGGTAGGCAGCGGCGGCCAGTTCCGTCTCCCGGTCGACGGGGTCGAGGTGCGCGGTGAGGGTCGCCGGATCGAGGTCGGCGACGGTGACCTCGGGCCTGATCTCGGGCAGCCGGTGGACCAGTTCACGGTCGTAGGTGTAGCCGCCGTTGACGACGCCGAGCCCCGCGGCCGAGGCGATCGCCGCGACCTGCCGGAACTCCTCCACGCTGGAGGTCACCAGGACGGTGCGGTGGGTGCGCGCGAACTCGTCGAGGGTGGCGTGTCCGTCGGTGGTCTCGAACGGCAGCCAGGGCAGCAGCATCCGCAGGATCTCGTCGTCGTGCACGGCGAGGGACTTCACGGCCAGGTGGTGGGCCTGGAGGAAGCGGCCGAGCAGGTCGGGGTCGCTGGCGGCGGCCCGGGAGATCCACGCGCGCAGCCGCTCGGCGAGGGCGTCGCGGACGGCGGCGAGCGTGTCGTCCTCGTACAGGGACTCGCGGGAGGCCGTCGGGCGCAGGCTCTCGGCGTCGACGACGCAGCGGACGAAGAAGGCCCACTCGGGCAGGATCTCCTCGGCCTGCTCGGACAGCAGCATGCCCTTGACGTGCACGCGGTGGCCGTGGCGGCGACCGGCGGGCACGGCCTCGGGCAGGACGCACGCGATGCCCTTGAGGCCCACGGCCGGCAGGTCCAGCTCGATGGTGTCGAGCGGTGTGAATCCGAGGGTTTCCTCGCCGAACGCGGCCAGCGCTCGGGAGCGGGCTCCCGGCGTGGGGTACGTGCGGGCCCAAGGGGCCGGCTCGGGGTTGACGGCCGCGCCGGTGCCGCCCGGACCGCCCTTGCCGTCGTCGAAGGTCACCGGGTGGCGCAGCAGGGACCCGAAGTGCCGGGCGAGCGCGTGCACTTGGGCCGGGCGGGTCCACTCGCCCGCGTCGGCGCGCGGGGTCAGCGTGACCGTCGTGCCGGGCCGAGGCCGGGCGGAGGCGGGCAGGGCGCGGACGGTGTAGCTGCCGTCGCCGCGTCCCCGCCACTCCACCGCGGGCGCCTCGGGCGTGGCGGCGGACCGGCTCAGGACGTGGATCTCGTCCGCGACCAGGAAGCAGGAGAGCAGACCGATGCCGAACTGCCCGATGAAGTCGCCGCGTTGCTCGGCGATCTTCTCCGCGCGCTTGCTGCTGCGGCCGATCGTGGCGAGGAAGGTGTGCACGTCGGCCTCGGTGAGACCGACGCCGTCGTCCTCGACGCGTACGACGGATCCGTCGGCGTACAGCCGGATGCCGAACGCGTCGGCGGGTGCGCCGGGTTCGAGGCGGTGCCGGGCGGTCAGCGCGTCGACCGCGTTCTGCATCAGTTCACGCAGGTAGACGCGGGGGCTGGAGTAGAGGTGATGGGAGAGGAGGTCGACGAGGCCGCGCAGATCCACCTGGAAGGTGCGGTCGGCGCCGGCCGGGCTCGAAGGGGCGTCGGGCAGTGTCATCGGGCAGTCCGGTGTGAGGTGAGCGACGAGCGGCGGACGGTCGGCGGAATCAGGCGCTGCGCCGGGCGCGGGCGTACATCTTTTCCGGCTGCGCCATGTACTTCCACGGCCATGGGGTGAAGGCGCCTTCGAGCTGCTCGAAGATGCGCGGCAGCGCGCTGCGCGAGGAGGCCAGCGACATCGCCATGGCGAAGGTGTTGAAGTCCTCCTGCCAGCCCGGGAAACGCTCGTAGCCGGGGTGGAGGATGCTGTGCTCGGCCGCCTCCACCAACTCGTCCTGGATCTCGGGGGTTTCGAGGCAGGTCTTGTCGTCCGACTCCACCCAGTTCTCGATGTGGGCCATGGCGATCACACAGCCGAGCCGATGCCCCTCGGGCGCGCCGGCGAACGCCTCACGGGCGAACGCGAGGGCCTGGCCCGGCTCACCGCTCCAGCGGGGCTGGAGGTACGAGATCCACTCGATGTGGGTCTCCAGGTCCAGCGGGTCGCGGCGCAGGGCCGCGTCGCGCCGGGTCTCGTTGACGGCGTGCCCCAGCGACATACCCCGGCCGGAGGTCAGCAGACGGCGCCACGGCGTGATCCACTCGGGCCGCAACTCGGCGGCCTCCAACAGCTGTTCCTCGGCGATGTGCAGCCGTTCATGAAAGATCCGCCACTGCTCCTGCGTGACGTTCACGGCCCGGTCGGCGGTACGCGCCTCCCAGCCCCAGATGATGTGCCGGGCCCCGGATATGAGCAGGGCGGTCGCCCGGTGCTCCTTGTCCTCCTCGACGGCCCGGCCGATCCAGTCCTGCACTCCGTCCACCTCGGCCAGCTCGCCCAGGACTTGATGCTCACGGCCGAGATCGAACGGGACCAGCGCGTCCTTGACCGCCGCCCACTCCCCCGCGTCGGCCGCCTCCACCAGCGCGAGCACCCGCGCGTCGCCGAGCGCCCGCAGCGGATACACCCCGTTCTTCTGCCTGCGCGGCACCGGAAGGGAGTGCGGAACCTCCGCCGGTCTCTCCGCACCTCTCCCGAACAGCTTCCCCAACATGCCGCGCCCTCCCCTGGTCCCGCGTGATCGTCCGGAGCAGCATAAACGGCACCCCTGACACCGCTTCCACAGGGTTTTCACGGGGGCCGCTTCCGTCTGACGGAAGCCGTCTTGCCGTGCTGTCGCGGGCGTCACGACTCTGGTCCCAACCACGGCACGCGGGGCAGAGCCGCCCCGCACTCAGGGACGGGATCGCCATGCCGCACACGACCGCCTTCGCCCGTAATCAGTGGTACGTCGCCGCCTACAGCCACGAGATCGGCCGGGAGTTGCTCGGCCGGACCATCCTCGGTGAGCCCCTCGTCCTCTACCGCACCGAGGACGAGGGCACCCCCGTCGTCCTGCACGACCGGTGTGTGCACCGCCGGTACCCCCTGTCCGAGAGCGGGCTCGACGGTGACCGGATCGTCTGCGGGTACCACGGGTTCACGTACGACACGACCGGCGCCTGCGTGTACGTGCCCGGGCAGAAACGGATACCCCGCACCGCGCGCGTGGCCTCCTACCCGGTCGTCGAACTGGACGCCCTGATCTGGGTGTGGATCGGCGATCCGGCGCTCGCCGACCCCGAGACCATCCCGCGCGCCCGGCACCTCGACTCCCCCGGCTGGGTCACCGTCTCCGGCATGGAGCCGATCGACGCCGACTACGGGCTCCTCGTCGACAACCTGCTGGACCTCTCCCACGAGACGTATCTGCACGGCGGGTACATCGGCACCCCCGAGGTCGCCGAGACGCCGATCACGACGGAGGTCGACGAGGGCGCGGGGATCGTGCGGGTCAGCCGGCACATGGACGACGCCGAGTGCCCGCCGTTCTACGCCAAGTCGACCGGGATCAAGGGCCGGATCACCCGCTGGCAGGACATCGAGTACCACGCGCCGTGCCTGTACCTGCTGCACAGCCGGATCGCGCCGGTCGGTGTGCTGCCGGCGGCCGACGGCAGTGACCCGAACGGCTTCCACACCGAGATCACGTACGCCATCACGCCCTCCGCCGACGGTCATGTCTACGACTTCTGGGCCGTCTCGCGCGACTGGGCGATCGACGACGCCGAGGTCACCGAGTTCCTGCGGGGCAACAACCACACCGTCGTGATGCAGGACGTCGACGCGCTCAACCTCCTTCAGAAGACGCTCGGTTCGGAGCGGTCGGGCTACCAGGAGCTCAGCATCAACATCGACACCGGCGGCCTGGCCGCCCGCCGCATCCTCGCCCGGCTGGTCGAGGAGGGCGACAAGCCCGTGGAGAAGGTGCTGTGAGCGGCAGCCCCACCGGGGAGGTCTACCGCATCGACTGGCTGCCGGGCACGGACGTCCTGCACGGCACGTGTCACTGCGGCGCCGAGCACACCGCCCAGGACCCGGTGGAGATGTGGGAGTGGATGCTCGGCCATCCAGAAGGACACCAGCCCCGGGGGCACGGCGCATGAGCCTGTACGAGGCCGAACTGGTCGTGAGCGCGAGGGAGTCGGCCGCGGAAGGGGTCGTCGTCCTCACTCTCCGGCACCCCCTCGGCGACGAACTCCCCGCCTGGGAACCGGGAGCGCATCTGGACGTCGCGCTCGGGCCGGAGCTGGAACGGCAGTTCTCGCTCTGCGGGGATCCCGGGAACTGCTCCGAGTGGCGGATCGCGGTACTGCGTGAACCCGACGGCCGGGGTGGATCCGCCTTCGTCCACGAGCAGTTGGGCGTCGGCGACAAAGTACGGGTACGTGGACCTCGTAACCACTTCCGGCTGGAGCCCGCACCTGGTTACCGGTTCATCGCGGGCGGCATCGGGATCACCCCCGTCCTGCCGATGCTGGCCGCGGCCGAGGCGGCGGGTGTGCCGTGGACGCTGCTGTACGGCGGGCGGACCCGTCGATCCATCGCGTTCACCGAGGAGTTGGCTCGGTACGGGGACCGGGTCACCGTCGCCCCGCAGGACGAGACCGGGCTGCTGGACCTCGCCTCCGTGCTGGACGACCTGGACGAGGGCACCCTCGTCTACTGCTGCGGTCCCGGGCCGTTGCTGGACGCGGTCGAGGAGCGGTGTCCGGCGCCGGTGCTGCGGGTCGAGCGGTTTCAGCCCAAGGTCCGACAGGGCGGTGACAACAGCGAGTTCGAGGTCGAGCTGGCGCAGAGCGGGCGTACCGTCACGGTCGCTCCGGACGTCTCCGTGCTGGACGCCGTGCGTGCCGCCGGGGTCGAGGTGCTGTTCTCCTGCACCGAGGGGACCTGCGGCACCTGCGAGACCGACGTGCTCGACGGTGTCCCGGACCACCGGGACTCGGTGCTCACCGAAGAGGAGCGGGCGGGCGGCGAGACGATGATGATCTGTGTGTCCCGCTGCCGGGGAAAGCGGCTCGTGCTGGACCTGTGACCGCGAGGTCGGCGTCGATCCGCTCGACCGTCGCGAACAGGTGCGGCAGCAGGTCGCGGCGGATCGACTCGACGGAGGTGCGGCCCGCGGGCACCGCGAGGTTGACCGCCGCGACCACCTCGCCGTCCCGGCCTCGTACCGGGGCGGCGACCGACCGCAGCCCCTCCTCCAGTTCCTGGTCGACGATCGCGTACCCCTGTCGGCGCACCCGGCGCAGCTCCGCCCGCAGGGCCCGGGACGAGACGATGGTGCGGTCGGTCAGCGGGCGCAGTTCCACGCGGGTGAGCCGGGCGTCGACCTCCTCGTCCGGGAGATGGGAGAGGATCACCCGGCCCACCGACGTGGCATGGGCCGGGAAGCGCGTGCCGACGGTGATCGTGGCGGCCATGATGCGGCGGGTCGGCACCCGGACCACATAGACGATGTCGTCGCCGTCGAGCACGCACAGTGACGACGACTCCCGTACCTGCGCGACGAGTTGCTCCAGATGGGGCTCGGCGATCTGCGGCAGGGTGACGCTGGAGAGGTAGGAGTACCCGAGTTCGAGGACGCGCGGGGTGAGGCGGAACAGGCGCCCGTCCTGATGGACGTATCCCAGGTCGACCAGGGTCAGGAGCAGTCGGCGGGTGGCCGCTCGGGTCAGCTCGCAGGCGTCGGCCACCTCGCTCAGGGTGCGGACGGGGTGCTCCTCGTCGAAGGCGCGGATCACGGCGAGGCCGCGCTCGAAGGACCTCACGAAGTGTGACGCTCGGGCGTCCGCTGGCATTGCCGCCTCCAGAAGTGTCAACAATGTTGTTGGCGAACCCATTGACCCGACCCGTTGTGCCTTCTACCTTCCGGCTGTGCGAGGTCGCGCACTACTGTGCGCCTTGCGCACGACCTGTCGGAACACCGTTGCACCGTTGTTGTCTGCACAGGAGGAGCCATGCGCCGTCTGCTCGCCGGTCTCACCGCCGGTGCCTTCCTGCTCGTCGCGACCGCCTGTGGCTCGTCCGACGACTCCAACTCGTCGTCGGACAAGGGCTCGTCGTCCGGCGGCATCACCACCGTCAAGGTGGGGATCATCCCCATCGTCGACGTCGCCCCGCTCTATCTCGGCCAGAAACAGGGCTTCTTCAGCAAGCAGGGCCTGAAGCTCTCGATGACGCTCGCCCAGGGCGGCGCGGCCATCGTGCCCGGGGTGACGAGCGGTCAGTTCCAGTTCGGGTTCTCCAACATGACCTCGCTGATGGTCGCCCAGTCCAACAACGTGCCCATCGAGGCCATCGCCAACGGCGTCGCCTCAACGGGCGTCAAGGGCAAGGACTTCGGCGGGCTCGTGGTGAAGAAGGGCAGCTCCATCAAGTCGCCCAAGGAGCTCGAGGGCAAGAAGGTCGCCGTCAACACCCTCAAGAACATCAACGAGATTGTGGTCCGCGACTCGGTCCGCCGGGCCGGCGGCGACCCGGACAAGGTCAACCTGGTCGAGCTGGCCTTCGACCAGATGCCGGCCGCGCTGGACTCGGGCCAGATCGACGCGGCGATGGCGGTCGAACCGGCGCTCACCACCATGAAGCTCCAGGGCGCCACCGAGATCGCCTCCCCCATGGTCGACGTGGCCCCGAACCTCACCGTCGCCATGTACTTCACGTCGACCGCGTACGCGCAGAAGAACCCGGCCATCGTGAAGAAGTTCCAGGACGCGACCGCCGAGTCCCTCGCCTACGCCGACGCGCACCCGGACGAGGTCCGCCAGATCGTCACCACGTACACCAAGACCCCGGCGGACGTCCTGGCCGCGATGACCCTGCCCAAGTGGCCGGCCGAGGCGAACCGTTCCTCGATCGAGGCGCTGGAGAAGCTGAGCGACGAGAACGGCCTCTTCAAGAACGCCCCGGACCTCGACAAGCTGCTGCCGTGAGGGGATTGAACGCCGCACTCGGCGCGGCCGGGCTCGCGGCCTTCCTCGCCCTGGGCGAGGCGGTGCCGCGGGTCGGCCTCGTCAAGGAGGCCTACTTCCCGCCGACCAGCCGGATCGCCTCGGCCCTGTGGGACGAGGTCACCACCGACGGCTTCTGGTCGGCGCTCGGCGACACCCTCACCGGCTGGGCGGTGGGCCTCGCCATCGCGGTCTGCGCGGGGGTCGTCGTGGGCGTGACGATCTCGATCGTGCCCTACCTGCGCGAGGCCACCGCCTCGACGATCGAGTTCCTGCGCCCGATCCCGTCGGTCGCTCTCATCCCACTGGCCGTCCTGCTGTACGGCGCCGAACTGAAGTCGGTACTCATCCTGGTCGTGTACGCCTCCTTCTGGCAGGTGCTCCTCCAGACGCTGTACGGCGTCCAGGACGTGGACCCGGTCGCCGAGGAGACGGCACGCTCGTACGGTCTCGGCACCTGGGCGCGGGTGCGCCATGTGCTGTGGCCGACCGCGCTGCCGTACGTCATGACCGGGGTGCGGCTCGCCGCCGCGGTGGCGCTGATCCTCGCCATCACCGCCGAACTCGTCATCGGCGCACCGGGGTTGGGCCAGGAGATCGCCGTCGCGCAGACCTCGCAGGCGGTGCCGGAGATGTACGCGCTGATCGTGGTCACCGGGGTGCTGGGGCTGCTCATCAACGTCGGCGCGCGTACGGTGGAACGGCGGGCGCTGGCCTGGCACCAGTCGGTGCGCGGGGAGGTGGCGGTGTGAGCGACGGTGTGAAGGGCGCCGTGCGCGGCCCTGTGCGTGACGGTGTGATCGGACGCCTGCTGCTGCGGCTGCTGTTCGTGCTCGCGCTGCCCGTGGTGCTGGTCGCCCTGTGGTGGGCCGCGTCGGACGGCAACACCGATCCCTTCTGGCCCCCGCTGCGCACGATCCTGAAGACCTTCCCGGACGTCTGGACCGCCGACCGGCTGCGCACGGACGTCGTACCGAGCGTCCTGCGCCTCCTCGCGGGCTACGCGACAGCGGCCGTCGTCGGCATGGCGCTCGGCACGGTCATCGGCTCGTACCGCAAGGTGCGGGCGGTGTGCGAGCCGGTACTGGAGTTCCTGCGGGCGGTGCCGCCACCGGTGTTGATCCCGGTGATCATGCTGTTCGCGGGCATCGGCGACACGATGAAGATCGTGGTGATCGCCAGCGGCTGCGTCTGGCCGATCCTGCTCAACACGGTCGAGGGCGTCCGCGCGGTCGACTCGGTGATGCTGGAGACGGCCCGCTCGTACGGCGTCGACGGCCCTGCCCGG
This sequence comes from Streptomyces sp. NPDC088794, assembly GCF_044750545.1. NCBI lineage: Bacteria > Bacillati > Actinomycetota > Actinomycetes > Kitasatosporales > Streptomycetaceae > Streptomyces > Streptomyces sp. NPDC088794. The sequence goes on from NZ_JBIVKB010000001.1 coordinate 859,569, forward strand.
CTCACCCACTTGGTCCTGCCGTCGGCCAGTCCGCAGATCTTCGCGGGCCTGCGCCAGGCGCTGTCGATCGGCATCATCCTGATGGTCATCAGCGAGATGTTCGCGGCGAGCAACGGCATCGGCTTCACCGTCGTCCAGTTCCAACGCAGCTTCGCCATCCCCGACATGTGGACCGGGATCCTCGTCCTCGGCCTGCTCGGCTTCCTGCTCTCCGTCGTCTTCCAACTGGTCGAGCGCCGGGTGCTCGGCTGGTACCACGGTCTGCGCGCCTCCACCCGGCGGTCCTGAGTGAACTTCGTGAAGGGGCGGTCCAGTCCATGCTCGACGTACGCGGCCTGAACAAGGTCTACGAGGGTTCGGGGCGCCGGGTGGAAGCCGTGCGCGACCTCACCTTCACGGTGTCCGCGGGTGAACTCGTCTGCCTGGTGGGCCCGTCGGGCTGCGGCAAAACGACCCTGCTGAAGTGCATGGGCGGTCTGCTCACGCCGACGGGCGGTCAGGTGCTGCTGTCGGGCAAGCCGGTGAGCGGCCCGCCGCCCGGGATGGCGTTCGTCTTCCAGGAGTACGGCCGCAGCCTCTTCCCGTGGATGCGGGTCGGCCAGAACGTCGAACTCCCCTTGAAACAGAAGAACTTGACCAAAGCGCGGCGCAAGGAGCTGGTCGCGGACGCGCTGGAGTCGGTCGGTCTCACGGACGCGGCGGGCGCGTACCCGTGGCAGCTGTCCGGCGGCATGCAGCAACGCGTCGCGATCGCGAGGGCGTTGGCCTACGAACCCCAAGTCCTGCTGATGGACGAGCCCTTCGCGGCGGTCGACGCACAGACGCGAGCCGACCTGGAGGACCTCGTACGAGGCCTGTGGCGCGAGCGCGGCATCACGATCCTGTTCGTCACCCACGACATCGACGAGGCCGTCTACCTGGGCGAGCGGGTGATCGTGCTGTCCGCCTCCCCGACCGTCGTGCGGGAGCAGCTGAAGATCGATCTGCCCGACGAGCGCGACCAGTTGCACACGCGCGTGGCCCCGCGCTTCGCCGAACTGCGGACCCATGTGTACGAGCAGATCCAGGCGGCGAAGCGCGGGACACCTCAGGACGCGGTCCCGAAGCCGGTCTCGGTCACGAAGTCGGACCCGGTCACGAAGTCGAGTACGCCTCCACTTCACTGAACTGCGCTGCCGGCCAAGCGGTGTTGGCGCTGACGGACAGCCGCAGATAGCGCAGGTTGGTGCTGGCGGGCAGCGCGATGGTGACCGTGTTGCCGGTGGCCGGGTCGAACCGGTAGCCGGTGGCGCCGACGACGGTCGAGGCGGTCCCGGCGTCGGTGCCGCCCTGCACGGTGATGGTCTGGGTGCGCGCGCCCCAGGCCGAGGACGGCGGCAGCTTCAGCACCACTCGGCGCACGTTCTTGGTCGCGCCCAGGTCCACCGTGAGCGCCTGCGGGAAGGCGTTGTTGGTGGACTCCCAGTAGCTGTTCGCGTTCCCGTCCACGGCGTTGCCCGGCGGGAAGCCGCCCTGTGAGCCGGTCGCGGTGGCCGGGCGACCCTGGGCGAGGTTGCCGCCGGTGCCCGGGTCGGGGTTGCCCTGGCCGGGCTGCGGCCAGGCCGCGCAGTTGGACCAGGTGCTGCTCCAGCCGGAGTTGCCGCCGCCGTCGGTGAGGGCGAAGGTGCCGGAGTTCGCCGGGTAGGGGCAGTTGTAGATGCCCGCCGCGCCGACCGAGGTGGCCGTCACGTTGCGGAAGGTGGCCGCGCCCTGGGCCTCGGCCTGGACGACGACCGTGCCGGTGTTCCGGACGGTCGCGCCGGTCACGTTGACGTTCCGGACCGGGTAGCCCTGACCGCCGCCGGAGACGAACTCGAAGGCGCTGTAGGGGCTGTCGGTGATCGTCGTGTTGGTGATGTTGACCGTGGCGTTGATGGCGCTGTCGTAGGAGTCGACGCGCAGGGCGCCCATCGGGTGGCCCCAGTTGGGGTTGACGGCTCCCGCGCGGACGAGCGTGTTGCCGTCGACGGTGATGGTGCCGGCCAGCGGGGAGAAGGGGTCGAGGAACTTCTGGTTGGAGATCGCGATGCCGCTGCCCAGCGCGTTGGTGTCGGAGATCAGGTTGCCCCGCACCGCGATGTCGGTGCCGCCGTAGATCGCGATGCCGTTGGCGAGGTTGGGCTGCGAGATGGTGTTGTTCTCGAAGCTGCTGTTGCTGTCCGCCCCGTTCAGCGACCACATGGCGAGCGAGTCGTCGCCCTGGTTGCGCAGGAAGTTGTTGCGGACGCGGACCCCGTGGGCGTTGCCGTTGAGGTTGAGGCCGTCGGCCGTGGTGTCGAGGATGCGGTTGTTCTCGACGACCAGGTTGTCGTTGTTGCCCATCAGCCAGAAGCCGACCTTGAGGTGCTGGATCCACATGCCGGAGACCGAACTGTTAGGTCCCAGCGTGCCGTTGACGAAGTTGTCCGGGTTGGAGTCGACGCGCTCGGTGACCTCGCCGAGGACCGCGAAGTCCCGGATGCGGACGTTTCCTGAGGAGCCGGACTGGTCGATGAACCGGGACGAGTGCACGACGGAGTACCAGCTGCCGGCGCCCTGGAGGGTGACGTTCTGGACGCCGCTGAGCGAGGACGTCAGCCTGTAGTCGCCCGGCGGAATCCACACGACTCCCCCTTGCGCGGAGGCGATCGCGTCCCGGAAGGCCTGCGTGGAGTCGCCGTTGCCGCTGGGATCGGCACCCTTGGAGGTGACGGAGACCGAACCGGCGGGCTGGCCGGTGGCCGCGGCGACCTGCTCGAAGTCGGCGACGTCGACGGTGACTTGGGTGCCGGTCGACTGGAAGGCGACCTTGTCACCCGCCTGCACGTTCCGCCCGAGCAGCAGCCGGGCGTTGTCGAAGAAGTGGTGCGTCTTCGCCCCGGCGATCCAACTCGTGTCGACGTACGAGTACTTGGAGGTCACCGCGAGCGTCTTGGCGAGCTTGGTCCCGTTGACGTAGACGTCGAGCGCGCCGGACTGACCGTCCGGGACGCTGTAGGAGACGTTCACGGCGTTGGCGGCGCTCGGCACGGTGAACTCGACGCGCTGGCCGGAGGTGAGGCGTACGGCCTGCCGTCCCGAGGCCTCGGAGGCGAGCGTGCCCTGGGTGTAGTCGGGGCCGATCCTCGTGCCGGTGGTGGTCGCGGACTCGGCCTCCACGGAGGTGAAGGGCAGGCTCGCACCAGCCGCGTGGGCGGCGGTGGGGGCGATCGCGGTGAGGAGGCCGGCGGAGAGGGCGACCACCAGCAATGATGGCATGCCCCTGACAGTTCTGTGCATTGCTGATCCCTTCGTGGTGGGGGTAAAGGGGATAGCGAGGCGGGGGTAAAGGGGATAGCGAGGCGGGGGTGGGGGTTGGTGGGGTGGAGGTAGGGGGCTGGGGGGGGGTGGCGAGGTGCGCGCGGCCTGGCCGCGGGTCAGGTGCGCAGCCAGGCCGCGGTGTCCCTCGGCAGTCGGCCGTCGGCGTCCAACGGGCCGCTGGCGAGGAGCAGTTCGGTGTGGGCGGGCAGGCCGACGGGCGCGTCGGCGAGGTTGACGACACACAGCACGCCGGCCCCCCGGGTGAAGGCCAGGACGCCCTCGGGTGCGGGCAGCCAGCCGAGCGGACCGTCGCCGAGGAGCGGCCGGAGCCGGATGGCCTCACGGTAGAGGGAGAGCATCGAGCGGGGGTCGGCCGCCTGGAGATCGGCCGCGTACGAGGCCCAGCCGGCCGGCTGCGGCAGCCACGGTTCCTGCTGCGAACCGAAGCCCGCGTACGGCGCGTCGGCGCTCCAGGGCAGCGGGACCCGGCAGCCGTCGCGCCCGGGATCCGTGCCGCCGGAGCGGAAGTACATCGGGTCCTCGATGCGCTCGCGCGGGATGTCCGCCTCGGGCAGGCCGAGTTCCTCGCCCTGGTAGACGTAGACCGCGCCCGGCAGGGCGAGCGAGAGCAGGGCCGCCGCGCGGGCGCGCCGGGTACCGAGGACGAGGTCGGTCGGGGTGCCGAAGGCCTTGGCGGCGAAGTCGAAGCCGGTGTCCGCGCGGCCGTAGCGGGTGACGGTCCGGGTGACGTCGTGGTTGCACAGCACCCAGGTGGCGGGGGCGCCCACCGGGGCGTGCTCGGCGAGCGTGGTGTCGATCGACGTACGGAGTCTGTCCGCGTCCCAGGGGCAGGACAGGAACGAGAAGTTGAAGGCGGTGTGCAGTTCGTCGGGACGCAGGTAGCGGGCGAAGCGCTCGGCGTCGGGCAGCCACACCTCGCCGACGAACACGCCGCCGAACTCGTCGGCGACCGCGCGCCAGGCGCGGTAGATGTCGTGGAGTTCGTCGCGGTCGACGAAGGGGTTGGGGTCGCGGCCCTCGACCCAGTCCGGCAGCTCCGGGTCCTTGGCGAGCAGGGCGGCCGAGTCGATGCGGACGCCCGCGACGCCCCGCTCGAACCAGAAGCGCAGGATGTCCTCGTGCTCCTGACGGACGGCCGGGTGGGCCCAGTTGAGGTCCGGCTGTTCCGGCGTGAACAGGTGGAGATACCAGTCGCCGTCCGGCAGCCGGGTCCACACCGGCTCGGTGGAGCCGACGAACTGCGACGGCCAGTCGTTGGGCGGGAGTTCGCCGTGCTCCCCGCGCCCGGGCCGGAAGTGGAACAGCTCGCGCTCGGGGCTGCCGGGCCCGGCGGCGAGCGCGGCGCGGAACCAGGGGTGCTGGTCGGAGACATGGTTGGGCACGATGTCGACGATGGTGCGGATGCCCAGCTCCCGCGCCTCCGAGATCAGCTTCTCCGCCTCGGCGAGGGTGCCGAAGGCCGGGTCGATCGCGCGGTAGTCGGCGACGTCGTAGCCGCCGTCCTTCAGCGGGGACAGGTACCAGGGGTTGAACCACAGGGCGTCCACACCGAGTTGGGCGAGGTAAGGCAGCTTGGCGCGGACGCCGGCGAGGTCGCCTGTGCCGTCTGCGTCGCCGTCGGCGAAGCTGCGGACGTAGACCTGGTAGATGACGGCGGAGCGCCACCAGTCCTGGTGCTGCGGCTGCTTCTGGGCATGGCTGGGCTGTCCCACTGTGCCTGCCTTTCTGTCTCGGGTCGGAGGGCGGTCGGTGTCAGCCCTTCGTGCTGCCCGTGCTGATTCCGGCGATGATGTGCCGCTGGAAGATCAGGAACATCGCGACCATCGGGATGCTGGCGATCACCATCGCCGCGATGAGCACGGTCAGCTGGATGTTCTGCGACAACTGGACGAGCGCCACGCTGATCGGCTGTTTGTCGGTGTCGGAGAAGACCATCAGCGGCCAGAGGAAGTCCTGCCAGACGGCGACCAGGGCGAAGATGGAGACCACACCCAGGACCGGCCGTGACATCGGCAGCACGATCGACCACAGGATGCGCAGCTTTCCGGCGCCGTCGATCTCGGCGGCCTCCAGCACGTCACGCGGGATCTGGTCGAAGAACCGCTTGAGCAGATAGAGGTTGAAGGCGTTCGCGACGGCCGGCAGCCAGATGCCCAGCGGGTCGTTGAGCAGACTGGTGTGGATCAGCGGCAGGTCGGCGACGGTCAGGTACTTCGGTACGACCAGGGCCTGGGCCGGCACCATCAGGGTGGCCAGGATGCCGCCGAGGATCAGCTTGCCGAAGGCCGGCTTCAGCTTGGACAGGGCGTAGGCGGCGGCGGTGCAGAGCACCAGCTGGAAGAACCAGGCGCCGGCCGCCTGGACCACCGTGTTCCACAGATGCTGGGGCAGCTGCATCAGGTCCCAGGCGTCGGTGTAACCGCTGATGTGCCAGTGCTCGGGAATCAGCGTCGGCGGGGTCTGGGTCACCTCGTCCGGTGACTTCATCGCGCCGGTCACCATCCAGTAGACCGGGAAGAGGAAGGCCAGCGCGAAGAGGAGGACGACGCCGGTGAAGACGGTCCAGTAGACGGCCCTGCCGCGCGGCCGGGCCAGCGCCGCCGGGGAGACCAGGGTGCGGGTGCTCACGCGAAGTCCTCCCCGGATCGGGTCAGGCGCAGGTATACGGCGGAGAAGACGCCCAGCAGCACGAGGAGCATCACGCTCAGCGCGCAGGCGCCGCCGAAGTCGTTGTAGAGGAAGGCGTACTTGTAGATCAGGTACAGGACGGTGACCGTGGCGTTCTCCGGGCCACCGCCCGTGATCACGAACGGCTCGGTGAACACCTGCATGGTGGCGATGATCTGAAGGAGCATCAGCATGAGGATGACGAACCGGGTCTGAGGGATCGTCACGTACCGGATGCGCTGGAGGATGTTCGCGCCGTCCAGCTCGGCCGCCTCGTACAGCTCGCCCGGGATGGACTGGAGGGCGGCCAGGTAGATCAGGACGGTGCCGCCCATGTTGGCCCAAGTGGCCACGATGACCAGGGAGATGAGCGCCGTGTCCGCGCCGTTGGACCAGTTCGAGGTGGGCAGGTGCAGGAAGCGCAGCGCCTCGTTGGCGAGGCCGGCTCCGGGATCGTAGAACCACTTCCACAGCAGCGCGCTGACCACCGGCGGGATCATCACCGGCAGGTAGACCACGACCCTGAAGAAGGCCTTGGCGTGCCGCAGTTCGTTGAGGACCAGGGCCATCACGAAGGGGATCGCGAAGCCGATGAGCAGGGCGAGCAGCGTGAAGGTGAGTGTGTTGCGCCAGGCGGCGGTGAACTCGGGGTCGTGCCAGACGCGGGTGAAGTTGTCGGTGCCGACCCACTCGGGGTCCGAGCCCGGCGTGTACTTCTGGAAGGAGATCACGACGGCGCGGATCGCCGGGTACCAGGAGAAGAGCGCGAAGCAGATCAGCCCGCCGACGAGGAAGGCGTAGGCGCGCGCCTGGTCGGCGAGACGGCGCCGCCTCCGGTCCCCTGCCGGAGGCGGCGCCTGCACCGGGCGCACGGCGACCGTCTCGACCGGTCGCCGCGCTGCGGTGGTCTTGGGCATGTCGGTCAGCCCCGGGCCAGGATGCTGTCGATCTTGCCGGAGGCATCCTTGAGGAGCTTGTCGATGTCGGCGTCCTTCTTGGTGAGGACGGCGGAGACGGCCCCGTCGAGGACGGAGTAGATCTGCTGGGCGTTGGGCGGTTCGATCTTCATCTGGAGGGCCTGGTTGCCGTCCAGGAAGGCCTGGTAGTTCTCCACCGGGACGTTGGCGTTGGCCTTCTTGACCTGCTGGTCCTTGGCGTCGGCGGCGCCGGTGAACAGGCGCGGCTCGGGCAGGCCGACCGGGGCGTTGTTCTGCTTGGCGCGGGCGTAGTCGCCGAGGAAGCCGTCTCCGGGGGTCAGGAACATGGAGTCGAGCCACTTCAGGCCGGCGCGGATCTGGGCGGGCGAGTCGTTCTTGTTGAACATGTAGCCGTCGCCGCCGATGAGCGTGCCCTGGCCGCCGGGCATGGGGGCCAGCGCGAGGTCCTTGTAGTTGCCGCCCTTCTCCTTGACCAGGATCGGGATGTTGTCCGGGGCGGAGAGGTACATGCCGAGCTTGCCCGAACCCATCATCTGCTGGACGTCGTTGATGACCAGGAGCTGCTTGCTGCCCATCGAGTTGTCGGTCCAGCGCATGTCGTGCAGGTTCTGCAGGACCGCGTGACCCTGCGGGGTGTCGATGCTGGCCTTCTTGCCGTCGGCGGTGACGACGTCGCCGCCCTGGGAGTACATCTCGGCGGTGAAGTGCCAACCCCCTTGGTTCTGGGCGGAGTAGTCGGCGTAGCCGACGGTGCCGTTGCCGAGCGCGGCGATCTTCTTGGCGTCGGCGCGCACCTCTTCCCAGGTGGCCGGAGGCGTGTCGGGGTCGAGGCCGGCCTTCTCGAAGAGCGCACGGTTGTAGATCAGACCCATCGAGTAGCCGGTGCGCGGGATGCCGTAGATCTTGCCGTCCACGGTGTAGATGTCGCGCAGCTGCTTCTGGATGGTGTCGTAGCTCTTCAACTCCTTGACGTACGGCGTGAGATCGGCGGCCTGGCGGATGTCGACGACATGCTTGGCGTCGGTGAAGTACGTGTAGAAGACGTCTTCCATCTGCCCGCCGGCGAGCTTGGCGTCGAACGTCTTGGGGTCCTGGCAGGGGAAGGCGTCGTGCGCGACGACGTCGATGTTCGGGTTCTTCTTCTCGAAGGACGCGATGTCCTGCTGGAAGAACGAGCGGTCGACCTTGGCGCTCTTGGGCGGCATGCAGTTGACCGTGATGCGGGTCTTGCCGCTCGCCGAGTCGTCGTCGCCCGACCCGCAGGCGGAGGCGGCCAGGGCAAGCGAACAGACACTGAGCGCGGCGAAAGTACGGCGGAACCCGGTGATTCTCATCGGTGGACCCCTCGTGGCAGGAGCGGTGGGCGCCGCACACTCAAGCACCGCCGACAGCTGTCCGCAAGATGTCGCGCAGAATCCGTAATTATTTGACAGAGGATTGGATGTGATGGATCTCCGATTGACTGTGCATCGTCAGTGACCGACAGCTCTGCCGGAAATCAGTCCGGCGGTTGCCCGGAATCAGTCCCGCGGCGCTTGCGCGGTCGAGCCCCGGACCACCAGCTCCGGCTCGAAGAGCAGTTCGTCTGCCGGTACGGCACTGCCGCCGACCTGTGCGTTCAGCAGCTCGACCGCCGCGCGCCCCATGGCCTCGATGGGCTGGCGCACGGTGGTGAGGGGCGGCTCGGTGCAGTTCATCAGCGCGGAGTCGTCGTAGCCGACGACGGAGATCCGCCCCGGCACGTCGAGGCCCTTGCGGCGGGCGGCCCGGATGACGCCGAGCGCAAGCGGGTCGCTGGCGCAGATGAAGCCGGTGACCCCGCGGTCGATGAGCCGGGTGGCCGCCGCGTGGCCGCCCTCGATGGAGAACATGGCCCGGGCGATGTGCTCGTCGGGCAGCTCGCCCAGCGCGCGGGCCGCGGTCAGCTTGCGCGCCGACGGCATGTGGTCGTCCGGCCCGAGGACCAGGCCGATCCGCTCGTGCCCGAGCGAGGCGAGGTGCCGCCACGCCTGCTCCACGGCCACCGCGTCGTCACAGGAGACACCGGGGAAACCGAGGTCGTCGATGGACGCGTTGACCAGCACAACCGGAATGTTGCGCTCGGCAAGGCGGCGGTAGTGGTGGTGCGGCGCGTCCGCCTGGGCGTAGAGACCGCCGGCGAAGACGACACCGGAGACCTGCTGCTGCAGGAGCAGATCCACGTAGTCGGCCTCGGAGACACCGCCCTTGGTCTGGGTGCACAGCACCGGGGTGAGCCCGGCCTGGGCCAGCGCTCCCCCGATCACTTCCGCGAAGGCCGGGAAGATCGGGTTCTGGAGTTCGGGCAGGACCAGACCGACCAGTCGCGCGCGCTCGCCGCGCAGTTGAGTGGGCCGTTCGTAGCCCAGGACGTCCAGGGCACTGAGCACCGCCTGCCGGGTGGGCTCGGAGACCCCCGGCTTGCCGTTGAGCACCCGGCTGACCGTGGCCTCGGAGACCCCGACCTTCTTCGCTACCTCGGCAAGTCGTCGCGTCATGCGCGCAAGAATAGCGCAAGAAACGCAAACGGCTTGCGTGGAGGTCCGATTCGGCAGCTGGATCCGTCGGCCGGACTCGTCGGGTCCGGATTCTCAGACCCTGCTGCTCGTCGCCGTGTCGGCCGACATCCGCTGGGCCACGTAGATCGGAATCACCGAGAACAGTACAAGGACGGCCGCCACCACGTTCACGACTGGTGCCTGCTGCGGTCGGGTCATGTTGTCGAAGATCCAGAGCGGCAGGGTCTGGACACCCGGTCCGGCCGTGAAGGTGGTCACCACGATCTCGTCGAAGGAGAGCGCGAAGGCGAGCAGTCCGCCCGCGAACAGCGCCGAGCGCACCAGTGGGAAGGTGACGTCGACGAAGGCGCGGAAGGTGTTGGCACCGAGATCCATCGCGGCCTCCTCGTACGTCCCTGAGGTGCGGCGCAGCCGGGCGACGACGTTGTTGAAGACCACGACGATGCAGAAGGTGGCATGCCCGACGACCACCGTGAACAGGCCGAGGCCCACGCCCAGCGGCTCAAGTACCGTGCTGAAGGCCGAGTTGAGGGCGATGCCCGTGACGATGCCGGGCAGCGCGATCGGCAGGACGACCACGAAGGACAGGGCACCTCGGCCGAAGAAGCGGTACCGGGAGACGGCGAAGGCGATCAGCGTGCCCAGGACCAGCGCGATCGCGGTGGCCCCGAGACCCGCCTTCACCGAGACCCAAAGGGCTTCCCGCGCACCGGAGTTGTCCTTGGCCACCGACCACCAGTGCAGGGTGAACCCGGGCGGCGGCCAGCTCGCGCTGCGGTCCGGGTTCAGGGAGTTGACCAGGACGAGCAGCAGCGGCACGTAGATCACCGCGAAGCCCAGCCCGGCGGCGACGCGCAGCGCGATCCGCGCGGAACGGGAGAGTTGCACGACGGGCTCCTCTACAGGTTGCTCAGCGCGCCCGTACGGCGCATCGCGAGCAGGTACAGCACGATGACGGCGACGGGGACCGTGGCGAGGGTGGCGGCCATGGGCAGGTTGAGTTCGATGTTGGAGTAGACGAGGTTGCCGATCAGCTGGGTCTTGCCGCCGACGATCTGCACGGTGATGTAGTCGCCGAGACTGAGTGAGAACGTGAAGATCGACCCGGCGGCCACGGACGGCAGCACCATCGGCAGCACGACCGACCGGAAGGTCCGCCAGCCGCGCGCGCCCAAGTCGGCAGACGCGTCAAGGAGGTTGGCGGGCAGCTGCGCCAGCGCGGTGTGGATCGGCAGCACCATGTACGGCAGCCAGAGGTAGGTCAGGGTCAGCACGGTGGCCGGCAGACCGAATCCCGGCCCGCTCAGCCCGAACGGCTTCAGCATCCAGTCGGCGAGCCCGCCCTGGGACAGGATCAGCCGCCACGCGTACACCTTCACCAGGTAACTCGCCCACAGCGGTGTGAGGATGGCGACCACGAGCAGCGGCCTCCACTTCGGCCGCGCCACCCGCGCGGTGTAGAAGGCGAGCGGAAAGGCGATCACCGCGCACAGCACGGACACCGCGAGCGCGACCCCGACACTGCGCAGGATCACCTGGCGGTAGACCGGCGTCGTGAACAGCGCGTGGAAGTTGTCGGTCGACCAGACCTTCACCACCTCGGAGGTGAAGGAGTTCGTCGTCCAGAACGCGGAGACGAACAGCACGGCGAGCGAGCCGAGATAGAGCACGGCCAGCCACAGCAGCGGGGCGGTCAGCAGCAGCCCCAGCCGGAGCCGGGGGCGCCGGTGCAGCGCCCCGGCGAGCCGCCGGACGGTCCCCCGCCCGGCGGTCTGCGCCTCTACGGTCATGGGTCAGCCCTTGATCTCGGTCCAGGCCTGGATCCACTTGGCGTACGGCACGCACTTGACGTCCGTGCGGCCGTCCAGGCACTGCTCGATGGGCGTGTTCCAGAAGGCGATGTTCTTCCAGTAGCTCTCGTCGGTCGCGTGGTAGGTGGTGCAGAAGTTCTTGTCGCTGGTCAGGTCGCATGCCTTGGAGTTGGCGGGGGCCTCGCCGAAGTACTCGGCGACCTGGGCGTTGACCTTCGGCGAGATGATCCAGTCCAGCCACTTGTAGGCGCAGTTGGGGTGCTTGGCCTTCGCCGACACCATCCAGGTGTCGGACCAGCCGGTCGAACCCTCCTTCGGCACGAACGCCTTGACCTTCGCGCCCTCGTCGGACGCCAGGTTGGCGATGACCTGCCAGGTGGTGCCGACGACGGAGTCACCGCTCTTGAACGCGGAGATCTCCTTCAGGTAGTCGCCCCAGTACTCGCCGATGCTGGAGTTCTGCGTCTTGAGCAGCGCCACCGCGGCGTCGAACTGCTTCTGGTCGAGCGCGTAGGGGTCCTTGATCTTCAACTCCGGCTCGGTGGCCTTGAGATACAGGGCCGCGTCGGCGATGTAGATCGGCGAGTCGTACGCGGTGACGTGGCCCTTGTACTTCGACGCGTCGTCGAAGACGGCCGCCCAGGACGTCGGCGCGGGCGTCACCTTCTCGGTGTTGTACATCAGCAGGTTGGCGCCGCGGCCGTGCGGGATGCCGTACATCTGCCCGTCGACGGAGTTCCAGTTCCCGTCCTTCAACCCGGCGAAGACGTCCGCGTAGTTGGGCACCAGCTTGGTGTTGACGGGCGCGGCGTCGCCGGAGGCTATGAGACGCAGGGACGCGTCGCCGGAGGCCGAGACGGCGTCGTACTCACCGGTCTTCATGAGTTTGACCATCTCGTCGGAGCTGGCGGCGACCTTGGAGTTGACCTGGCAGCCGGTCTGCTTCTCGAAGTCGCTGACCCAGTCGACCTTGGGGTCGTTGGAGCCGTCCTCGACATAGCCGGCCCAGGCGATCAGGTTGACCTGTCCCTCGGTCTTGCCGAGCTTCGACTGCTCTTTGAGATCAGGGGGGTTGAGGCCGCCGGCCGAGCCGCTGCCGGAGTCGGAGGAGCCGCAGGCGGCGGTGGCCAGGAGCAGCGCGGCGGCGGCCGCGATCTGGAGGGTACGGATGTGGCGCACGACGTTCTCCATACGTGAGGGGCGGCGGATCAGTCGGGGACGTGGACGGTGTGGCGGCGCTGCCAGCGCAGGCGGACCCGGGTGCCGCGGTAGGCGGCGACGTCCTCGGCGGAGGTCTCCAGGTTCTGCTGGAGCGCGGTGAGGCGACCGCCCGCGTCGAGGTCGACCAGGAAGCGGGTGGAGTCCCCGAGGTAGACCACCTCGGCGACGGTGCCGATCGCGGTCGTGTGCTCGGGCGAATCGGCCCCGGCGGACTCCTCGGCGGACTCCTCGGCGATCCTGACCTTCTCGGGCCGGATGCTGAAGGTGCCGGCCTTGCCGACGACGCGCTGGGCCGCCTCGCCGGTCAGCAGGTTCGAGGTGCCGACGAAGGACGCGACGAACGAGGTGAGGGGGCGTTCGTAGATCTCGGCGGGGGTGCCGACCTGTTCGAGCCGGCCCTGGTCGAAGACGGCGATGCGGTCGCTCATCGTCAGGGCCTCCTCCTGGTCGTGGGTGACGAAGACGAAGGTGATGCCGACCTCGCGCTGGAGCGCCTTCAGTTCGACCTGCATCTGCTCGCGCAGCTTGAGGTCGAGGGCGCCGAGCGGTTCGTCGAGCAGCAGGACACGGGGGCGGCCGACCAACGCGCGGGCGAGGGCGACGCGTTGGCGCTGGCCGCCGGAGAGCTGGCCGGGCCGGCGTTTCCCGTACCCGTCCAGGCGGACCTCGGCGAGTGCCTTGCGGGCCCGCACGAGCCGCTCGGCCTTGGGCACCCTGCGGACCTTGAGGGCGTAGGCGACGTTCTGCTCGACGGTCATGTGCGGGAAGAGGGCGTAGTCCTGGAAGACGGTGTGGACGTCGCGCTCGAAGGGCGCGAGCCCGGTGACGTCCTGGCCGGCCAGCTCGATCCGGCCGCCGGTCGGCGTCTCGAACCCGGCGATCATGCGCAGGACGGTGGTCTTGCCGGAGCCGGAGGGACCGAGCAGCGAGAAGAACTCCCCGTCCCGGATCTCCAGGTCGATGCCGGCCACGGCGGTCGTCCCACCGAACGACTTCCGCAGTTCGTGCAGCCGGATCGCACTTCCCTCCATGGGCGGGAACCTTTCTGGCGCTCTCATACGTTGCACGGAAACATATGAAGTCATAGTTCAAATCTCAAGGCCCCCTTAGGGTAAAGCTTGAGTCAACGCACAAGGTGGTGGCCGTGAAGCAATCGACCGACGGCGGCGCCCGCAGAGCCGTCTTCGCGCCCGTGGACAACCGGGCGCGCGTGGACGCGGTGGTACGCCGGCTCGGCGACGCCATCGAGCTCGGCCTGCTCGCCGACGGGGAGCAGCTGCCCGGCGAGAGCGAGCTGGCGGGGCAGCTCGGCGTGTCCACCGTGACCCTGCGCGAGGCCCTCATGGCGCTGCGCCAGCAGGGCCTGGTCACCACCCGCAGGGGCCGCGGCGGCGGCTCCTTCGTCTCGCTGCCCGAGGACCCCGGCGAGGAGCGCCTCCGGGTCCGGCTGCGCGGCTGGAGCCCGGAGGAGCTGCGCGATCTGGGCGACCACTGGGCGGCCCTGTCGGGCACCTCGGCCCGCCTCGCCGCGGACCGCACGGAACCCGACGACCTGGTCCAACTGCACCGCACCGCAACCGAGTTGAGCGAGGCGCCGGATCCCGCGGCCTGTTCCCGGATGTACGGGCGCTTCCATGTGGAGCTGGCCGCCGCCGCGCAGTCCGCGCGGCTCACCCGGGAGCAGGTCGCGCTGCAGACGGAGGTCGGGGCGCTGCTGTGCCTTGTGCTCGGCGACGACGAATATCGTGAAGAGGTGGCGGACCGTCACCGCTCCGTAATCTCGGCCGTGCAAGATGGGGCCCAGGATTCGGCCAGGGAACTGGCCGAGCGGTGCGTCCAGGAGTCGACGGCACGGCTCATCGCCGTACGCCTCGCCCTGTAGCCGCGCCGCGCCGGTCCCCGTCCGCTGGAGGGCCCCATGAGCAGCAGCCCTGGCCTCGTCGGCACGGCGACCCCGACGCTCGACACTTCCGCCGAGGAACAGGTGGCGGCGCGGGTGGGCGACGCGCTGGAGGCGGTGTTCGACGCGGTCGCCGAAACCCGCACGGACGCGACGGAGTTGCTGACCCGGGTGGCCGGCCGGCAGCGCCGCCCCGCGACCGCCGACCTGGCCGCGCTCCGCCCCGGTCTCCATCTGCGCCTGACCCGCCAGGAGTTGGTCTCCGGGGTGGGCTTCGTCGCCGCCCCGGGTCTGCTGACCGACGTGCCGGCCTGGCTGGAGTGGTGGCAGACCGGTGCCCAAGGGGACGTGAAACCCCTTCTGTTGGACCTCGACCCGCAGCACTCGGCGTACTCGGACTACACGCACTGGGACTGGTTCGCGCTGCCCCGCGACACCGGCCGGCGGGCGGTGGCGGGCCCCTACGTCGACTACCTCTGCTCGGACGAGTACAGCCTCACGCTCTCCGCACCCGTCGAGGTGGCGGGCCGGTTCGTCGGAGTGGCCGCGGCGGACGTGTACCTGCGGCACTTCGAGGCGGCCGCACTGCCGTTGCTGCGAGGGCTGCCGGGACCGGCGTACCTGGCGAACGCGCGCGGCCGGGTGGCGGCCTCCGCGGACCCCGCCCATCTCGCCGGCTCGCTGACCAAGGGCCCTGATTTCGCGGGGGTGTTGGAGCGGTCGCGCCCCGCGGACCTCGACGGCATACGACTGTTCCCGTGCCACGGCATCCCGTTGGTGCTGGTGACGACCGCTCGCTGAAGCCCGGATCGACAACCGCCCGGATCACTGACTGGGCGCCGTCGGCGACCTGAACGCCGACGGTGCCCGGTCAGGCCTCGGGGGTGGGAACCACCCTGAGATGAGCGGCCGTGGACCTGGCACCGCGCGGCCGGGACCGCTCACGGCGGGTCTCGCGCAGCACCAGCGTCAGCCGCCGGTATCCCAGCTCGCGCAGCGTCCGCGGTGTCTCGTCCACCACCCGGCAGTCGGTGGCGCCCCAGCGCGGATCGGGATGGAGGACGGGCCGCACGACACCGTCCTGTTCGAGGGCGGCCTCCCCGGCCACGCACATCCAGTGCGGCAGGCCCTGCCGGTACGCGGCCTCCATGATCGGGTCCTGGGCGATCTCGCGGCGAATGGCCTGAAGTCCATGGTCGTGGGCGCACCGCTCCACGGCGGTCGAGAAGTGGGCCAGCATCGGCAGGCACCACAGGGACTCGTGATCGCCGAGGACCGTGCCCGCGTCCGGGTGGAACAGCACGAAACGCAGCAGGTTGTCGCCCGGCATCGCGGTCGGATGCGGGCTCATCTCGCGGAAAAGTGACGCGAATGCACTGTTCGAAAGAACGACGTCCCAGCGGTGGTCGAAGACGACGGACGGAAAGGGGACAGCCTCCACGAGGGTGGCGTAGTCCTGCAGATACGCCTGAGCCTCGGGGCTCTCGGGGACGGGCCGCGGTGCCGGCCGCTGCCCTCCTGCCTGATACGCCATCGGGAGGTCACCCCTCTTGCCTATGCGGCCTTCACGCGGCGCCTTGATCCTGCGGTCCCGACGCGAGCCGTGTCAACTATCGTGGCATTCCGTGCCTGTTGACGGCTTAAATTGGCCACAGTTGTGGCGAGACCTGGATGTGAGTTCGAACCTACGGGTAATGTCCGTCGGGTTCACGGCAACGGCTTGTGAAAAGCCGGTGAGAAACGTAGGAGATCTGTCGGTGACGGATGGCTTCGAGGGTCCGGGCACCACGGCGACCGCTGCGCTGCCGGCCGTCGTCGCTCGCGTCGCCGCGCTCGCCGACCGCCTGGGCGTCGCGCACACGGAGGTCTTCGACGTCGGCCGCCTCTCCGCCGCCTCCGGAGTACCGCAGCCGGTGGTGCGGGACCTGTTGAACGGTCGCCCGGCGGGCGAGCCCGACGTCCAGGCCCGCTTCCTCCAGCGCCTGGGCCTGCTGCGCCGCACCCGCCTGAAGCCCAACGGCCGCAAGTACACCCAGCAGGAGATCGCCGACGGCGCGGGTATGTCCCGCCAGCAGGCCGGCGCCCTCATCAACGGCGACCGGCGCCCCACCATGGAGCACTGCGACGCCATCCAGCGCTTCTTCCGGGTGCACGCGGGCTTCCTCACCGCCGAGGACCCCGAGGCCCTCACCGGTGCTCTGCAGAGCACCGAGCAGGAGTTGCTGCAGAAGCTCGCCGAGCGGGAGGCGGACGGCACCGGCGAGGACCCGCTGGAGCGGCTGCTGCAGGACCACGGGGTGCGCGGGATCGCCTGGCGGGCCGCCCAACTCCCCACCGACCAGCACCGCGACAAGGTCGCGGAGTGGCTGGACATGCTCCTGGAGAGCGTCAAGCGGCCCGAGTCGTGAGCCGGGGGAGAACTGTGGGCATCGGCAAGCAGATGCGCCGCCTGTGCGGCGAGTTGGTCACCGAACTCACGCTGCCCGCGCCCGCGCCACCGGCGGACCTGTACGGCGCCCTGTGCTCCGCGATGAGCCGCCGCCGCGGTCGCCCGGTGCACTTCCGTACGGCGGCCTTCCCCACGGCGACGGCCAGCGGCCTGTGGCTCGACATGACCGACCAGGACCTCGTCGTCATCGAGGAACGCACCGCGCCCGATCACCAGTTGGTGATCCTGGGCCACGAGCTGTGGCACATGCAGGCCGACCACCATGGCCATCACGTCGAAGGCGCCAAGGTGGCGGCCCGGCTGCTGGACGACGGGGCGGACCTGCTGGCCACCGTGCGCGCGGTCGCCGCCCGCAGCCACTTCGACCAGGCCGAGGAGCAGGAGGCGGAGGCCTTCGGGCTGCTGCTGGCCAGCAAGTGCCGTACGTGGCTCGCCGGTTCGGGACTGCGCGGCCCGGTGCAGCGCGACCACCTGGCGGGCCGGATCGGGGCGTCGCTGGGGTATCTGGGGCCACAGGGCTGAAACGCTACGCGCGGTGACAGTGCGCCGCGCGCGCCCAACTGCCGTGCTGGAGCGACGCGTTACCGAACGGCGCTCGCCCCGTGCACCGGTACCCCGCTCACCGTCACGTGGCGCTGCGCTCGCTCGCCTCCCGCAGCTCCGCCTCCGCCGCCCGGCCGTACGCCGTGTCCATGTCCGGCTGTCCGTCGCAGAGCAGCTCCCGCCAGTGCTCGCGGCTCCAGTCGGCCGGGTCCGTGGTCCGGGTGAACTCCTCGACCAGCGACACGAATCGCCCGGGATCGCTGTGGAACGGGAAGTGTCCGGCGCCCTCGAAGATCTCCAGCCGGCTGCCCGGCATCGCCTCGTGCGCCCCGTACGCGTGCCGCACGGGCACCACGCTGTCCCGGTCGCCCCACAGCAGCATGGTCGGCATGCCCTCGGTCAGATAGCACCGGTCGAGCATGGTGACGACCTGCCCGCGCCAGTCGACGACCGCGCGCAGGGTCCGTACGAAGGCGTTGCGCGCGGTCTCGTCGGGCAGGGCGTCGACCAGGTTCAGCCACTCGCCCGCGTCCTGCCCCAGATCGGTGTTCAGCAGCTTCATCAGCCGTATCGTCAGGCCGACTTGGAGCCGCATCCCCGGCAGCCGCAGCGACGACAGCATCAGATGCGCGCCCGGCAGGGAGACCAACCGCAGCAGGGGGTTGACCTCGCGCCCCACGCCTCCGGCGCCGACCAGGATGAGCCGCTCGGTGCGCTCGGGGAACTGGTAGGCGAACTGCATGGCCACTCCCCCGCCCAGCGAGTGCCCGACCAGGGTGGCCGACTCGATGCCGAGGGCCGTCAGCAGGTCCCGCACGCCGTTCGCGTACGCGGCCACCGAGTAGTCGGCGCGGGGCTTGTCGGAGGCTCCGTGCCCGAGCAGGTCGGGGGCGATGACGGTATGGGTGCGGGCGAGGTCGGGGATCAGCTCGGTCCAGGTGGCCGAGGAGTCGCCGATGCCGTGGATGAGGACCAGCGCGGGGCCCTCGCCCGCCATGCGGAAGGCGCGCCGGTAGCCGTGCACGACGCGGTACCGCAGCGCCAGTTCGTCGTCGCCCACCGAACGCAGCCGTACGGCGCGCACCGGACGCCGACGCGGGACGTCGACCACGCGTTCGCCTCCCGTTCCCCGGCCGTGCGGAACACGGCCGAAAGCTCTTTCTCCTAGCGTAGGACCGCTTTCCCACAAGGGATTTCGGGGACGTTTCGCCTCGGCTAAGCGGGCGAACCGGAAGGCGGCGAAACCCGATTGTCAGTGGTGGACGGCAAGCTTGGGACGAGCGACCGACGACGCCGATCCAGAAGGAGCCGCCCGATGATGCCCACCGCCGTTCTGACCGACCGCGAGCGCACCGCCGTGCAGGCCTACATGCGACTGCTGCACACCGTGCGAGCCGCCTTCGACGCCGACGCCCCGCCCGAGACCCGCCGACCACCCGTCGTCCCGCCCGCCGTCCTCGCGGAGGCGGAACGGGCTCTGGCGGACGCCGGGTTGCGGGGCAACGAGGAGGAGTTCTTCCGACTGCTCCAGAGCTGGTGCCCCGGCGGTTAGGAGCCGTCGTAACCGTGGTTCAGGTGGTGGTGTGCGGCACGCTGATCGCCGTCGCCACCAGGCCCCGCTGGACGGTCCAGCGGCCCTCGAAGTGGCTGACGCGCCGTCCGCCGACGAGCGGCCCCGGCACGAGCAGTTCGGCGCGGAAGCCGCCGTGCAGCCGTTCGCCGGGGTCGTGGAAGACCTCGATGTCGGCCTCGGTGAACTCCAGCCACTGCCCGGTGAGGGGGAACCACGCCTTGTAGACGGACTCCTTGGCGCTGAACAGCAGCCGGTCCCAGTGGACGCCGGGACGCTCCTGGGCCAGCGCCCGCAGCCGGACCGCCTCCACGGGCAGCGACACGGCGTCCAGGACGCCCTCGGGGAGCGGTCCGTGGGGTTCGGCGTCGATGCCGAGGGAGGCCAGCTCGCCGGCGCGGACGAGGACGGCGGCGCAGTAGCCGTCGCAGTGGGTCATGCTGCCGACCAGTCCCGCGGGCCAGCCCGGTGCGCCGCGCTCGCCGGGCAGCAGGGGCGCCGGCGGCACGCCGAGCTTCTCCATGGCCCGGCGCGCGCAGGCCCGGACCAGGGCGAACTCGCGGCGGCGCTTGGCGACGGCCTGCGCGACCACCGCCGCCTCCTCCGGGTACAGCGGGGCGGGCTCGCTCCCGTCGTCGCCGAGTACCTCGACGGCGACCACCTCGGGCGGCAGCAGCTCCTCGATCACCGGGTCCCGACCTCCTTCGACACGTCCGACGCGCCCGGGTCGTACGGCAGGATCCGCCTCAGTCTGCCCGGTGGCTGGGGCCGCTTGCGCCACTCCCGTGGGTAGCCGACGGACACCTCTTCGAAGCGGATGCCCTCGTGCCAGGTGGTGCGCGGGATGTGCAGGTGTCCGTAGACCATGGTCGCGACCCGGAACCGGCGGTGCCAGTCGGCGGTGAGGTCGGTGCCGCACCACATGGCGAACTCGGGGTGCCACAGGACGTCGGTGGGGTGCCGGTCCAGCGGGTAGTGGTTGACGAGGACCGTGGGCAGGTCCTCGGGGATCTCCGCGAGCCGCCGTTCGGTCTCCGCGACCCGGGCCCGGCACCAGGCCTCGCGGCTCGGGTACGGGTCGGGGTGCAGGAGGTACTCGTCGTTGCAGACGATGCCGGTCGTGTGCGCGTACTCGAGCCCCTGCTCCTTGGTGACGCAGCCGGCCGGGAGGAACGAGTAGTCGTAGAGCAGGAAGAGCGGGGCCACGACGACCGGGCCGCCAGGTCCTTCCCAGACGGGATACGGGTCCTCCGGAGTGGTCACCCCCAGCTCCCGGCACATGGTGACCAGGTGCTCGTAGCGGGCGGTGCCGCGCGCGGTGACGGGGTCCTTGGGGTGGGTCCACAGCTCGTGGTTGCCGGGCGCCCAGATCACCTTGCGGAAGCGGCTCGCGAGGGTCTTCAGCGCCCAGCGGATGTCGGCCACGGTCTCGGAGACGTCGCCGGCCACGAGCAGCCAGTCGTCGTCCGTGTCCGGCCGCATCTCCTCGACCAGGGCGCGGTTCTCCGCGTACCCGATGTGCAGGTCACTGATGGCCAGCAGCTGTCCGGCACCACCGGCCGTCGACGTCACCTCGCGCCCCCTCCGCACGACCGGCACGTCCCACGCGCACCGGTCGGGACCACGACAACATATTCACGGCCCCCCGACAAGGCGGTCCGGCGCGGACCGCGTCGACGCGTGCGGAACTCCTGATCCGGGTGGGCATGATCGGAAAATCCGTAACACGTACGTTGCACGCCCGGCCTCCGCGAAGCCGTATGATCGCCCCAACACCACCGCCAGGAACTTCCCTTCAAGCAGGGGTTGTTTGGCGACCCTCCCTCCACCCTGCCCGGGCACGGGCCTGCTTTGCCCTGCCCGCGAACCATGAAAGGCGGCCTGCATGGTCTCTCGCGTACGCGTCTGGCTCAACCGCACGTACGCGGAGAACGTGTTCTTCATGGATCAGCTGCGGCGAAATCCCAGCGATCGCGCCGTCGAGATTCATGCGACGCACGGGGACGCGGACTCTCCCGTGCTGGCCGCCGCCGACACCGCCGACCTGGAACCCGAGGGCCTGTCCCCGGCCGCGTACGTCGAGTACGCGCTCGACCAGTGCCAGCGCCGTGGCATCGATGTCTTCGTGCCCCGGCTGCACCAGTCGGCGGTCGTGGCGCACCGCGCCGACTTCGAGTCGGTCGGCACCGCACTGCTGGCCCCGCCGCCCGAGGCGGTCGCCGTCTTCCACGACAAGGTGATCGCGTACGAGGCCGTGCAGGCGATCGGCGTGCCCGTGCCGTCGTGGTTCCGCGTCCGCAACGCCGACGAACTCCTCGCCGCCGTCGAGGAGTTGGAGGCCGACGGGCACAAGGCGTGCTTCAAGCCGGCGTCCGGTGCGGGCGGGGTGGGCTTCCGGGTCATCACGCGTACGCCGTTCTCGATGATGCATCTGACCGGGTTCCCGAGCTCGTATGTGCCACTGGATCTGGTCCTCGGCGCACTCAAGGAGACCGACGAGCCGGTCGACTGGCTGGTGATGCCGCGTCTTGAGGAGCCGGAGGTGTCGGTGGACTGCCTCACCGGTCCCGACAACCGGGTGCGGCTGGCGATCGGCCGGACGAAGAACGGTCGGCGGCGCGGGTTCACGCTGCACGAGCAGTGGCTGGAGCCGGCGCGACGGATCGCGGAGGGCTTCGGGCTGCACTATCTGTCCAACATCCAGTTCCGGATGTTCGGTGACCGCCCGGTGCTGATGGACGTCAACACGCGGCCCGCCGGCGGGCTGCACCAGCTGTCGCTGTGCGGGGTCAACGCCCCTTGGGCGGCTGTGCAGTTGGCACTCGGCGAGGACCCGGGCGAAATCGTGCCGCCGTTCCTTGGACAGGACTACACGGTGGTGTCGGGACCGCGCCAGCTGCGCCCGCTGTCGGTGTCGCACCAACGGCCGGACGAGGACGAGCAGCTGTCCCTGCCGGCGATGCCCGCGCAGTCGGCGGAGTCGGCCGAATCCGTCGGGGTCGCCCCGCAGTCGGCGGGCAGCCACGCGGGCGCGTCCGCCTAGGCCCCGCGCGGCGGATCACGCCCTGGACGCCCGGCGGATCACGCCCGGACGTACAACTTCATACCGGTCTGGACCAATCGCATCGCAGTACCTTGACACCGCGATTGGTCCATACCAACTTGGGTGACGCACCCTGCTCTGCTCGGTACTCCCGAGTCTGCACTCCCGAACATCCCCATTACTTCAGGGAGATCGCGTGCGTAACCCACTCAGACGTCCCGGACGTCGACTCCTCGCACTCCTCGGCACCGCCGCTCTCGCACTCGCCGGAGCCGTCGCCCTGCCGACCACGGCCGAAGCGGCCAACATCCTGCCCAACCCCGGCTTCGAGTCGGGCGCCCTCTCGCCCTGGACCTGCACCGGCAACCTGGGCTCGGTCGTCTCCTCCCCCGTCCACGGAGGCACCAAGGCCCTTCAGGGGGCGGTGAGTTCGAGCGACATCGCGCAGTGCAGCCAGACCGTCGCGGTCCAGCCGAACACGACGTACGCGCTGACCGGCTGGGTCCGCGGCTCCTACGTCTACCTCGGTGTGAACGGCGGCGCCTCGACGTGGACCACGTCCCCGTCGGCGTACAGCCAGTTGAGCGTCTCCTTCACCTCCGGTGCCTCGCAGACCAGCGCGACGATCTACACGCACGGCTGGTACGCGCAGGGCACCTACTACGCCGACGACATCAGCCTGGACGGGCCCGGCGGCAGCAACGACACCCAGGCGCCGACGACCCCCGGCGCCCTCTCCTCCACCGGCAAGACCTCGTCGAGCGTGTCGCTGAAGTGGAACGCCTCGACGGACAACGTGGGCGTCACGGCCTACGACATCTACGCCGGTTCCAGCCAGGTGCTCAGCGTCTCCGGTACGACGGCGACGGTCAGCGGGCTCTCGCCCAGCACCGCCTACACCTTCACCGTCCGGGCGCGCGACGCGGCCGGCAACTCCTCGGCGGCCTCCAACTCCGTGAGCGTCACGACGGACGCGGGCACCGGCACCCCCACCGGGTTCAAGCAGGCCGCGCCCTACCTCTTCGAGGGCTGGGGCGACCCGCCGAGCCCGACCACGGTGATGGCCGCGACCGGCGTCAAGTGGTTCACGATGGCCTTCGTCCTCGACTCCGGCGGCTGCAACCCCGCGTGGGACGGCCAACGGGCGCTGACGGGCGGGGTCGACCAGACCGCCATCAACCAGATCCGGTCGGCCGGCGGTGACATCGTCCCGTCGTTCGGCGGCTGGCAGGGCAGCAAGCTCGGCGCCAACTGCTCCTCCGCGAGCGCGCTCGCCGGAGCGATCCAGAAGGTGATCGACGCCTACGGACTCAAGGCCGTCGACATGGACATCGAGAACACCGACGAGTTCGAGAACGAGGCCACGCAGGCGAAGATCCTCACCGCCCTGAAGACGGTCAAGGCCAACAACCCCGGCCTGAAGACCATCGTCACCTTCGGGACGTCGACCACAGGGCCGACCTACTACGGCAACCGGCTGATCGAACAGGCCCAGTCGCTCGGCGCGAACATCGACGTCTTCACCATCATGCCGTTCGACTTCGGCGGCGGCGCGGACATGTACGGCAACACCGTCAACGCGGCGGAGGGCCTGAAGACCAAGCTGAAGTCGACGTTCGGCTGGGACGACGCCACCGCGTACTCCCACATCGGCATCTCCGGCATGAACGGCCTGTCCGACCAGCAGGAGAACACCACGCCCGCGATCTGGACCCAGATCAAGGACTGGTCGAACAGTCACCACATCGCCCGTCTCGCGTTCTGGGCGGTCAACCGTGACCGGCCGTGCCCGGGCGGCGGCGTGGTGAGCAACTGCTCCGGCATCAGCCACAACACCTGGCAGTTCACCTCGATCACGGCCGGCTTCACCGGCTGAGCCATCGGCTCGACCGGCTGAACTGTCAGCGACAGCAGGCGTGGGGGCACCCGTCAGGTCGGGTACCCCCACGCCTTCGCCAACTCCACGAGCCTGGGCGGCAGTTCGGCCGTGGCGTCGGCGGGTCTGGCGGGCTGGACACGGCCCGACTTGATCGTGCTGGACCAGTCGCCGAGCTGGGGGCGGAAGGTCCCGTGGTCCTTGCTGCCGTAGTCCAGCATGGCGGGCTCCCACGCGACACCCAGGTGGTCGCACAAGCCGCGCGTGACCCGCTCCGGGTCGGCGGTGAGTTCCTCGTACGTGACCACGTGGACGGAGCCGAGACCCAGCCGGGCCTCCTCCAACTTCTCTGCGTAGCGCAGGACTTCGGCGCGGATGTCCTCCTGGTCCGGGTTCTTGCGGCGGTCGGTCAGGGAGGCGACGATCGCGCCCGGGTGCCGCAGCAGCAGGATGTAGCGGGCGTCCGGCCAACATCGGTGCAGGCGCGGCCAGATGAGGGTGTTGGGCGGGGTCTTGTCGACGATGACGTCCTTGCCGCTGCGGGTGAGTTCCAGGTGCAGCACCCGGTCCCACAGCATGTGCTCCAGCTCGTCCTTGTCGAGTTGCAGTGCCTGCATCGCGTCCGCGCTGAAGGTCCGGCTCAAGTCGACGTGCAGGGTGCGCAGATGCATCTCGTGCGGGGCGCGGATCCGGCTGTGGCTGTTGAGCAGGACCCGCAGCAGCGTCGATCCCGATCGCACCGAGGACAGCACGAAGACCGGCGACTCGACCAGGCGCGGGGCGCCCGGGGCGGTGTACGACGGCGTGGCCGAACTCTTCGTGGCCGCCGGGTTCTTGGAGGCGCTGCGAGGTGACGGCATCGCGTCCAGGCTCCGGCGCGGCGGGCTCACCGCCTCGGCCATGAGCCGTCCCCGGCGCCTGAGGCCCTTCCCTATCGCGGACATTCGCGGCTCACGCACGGTCGCACCTTTCTCTCGCCTTACCGGCGCATCTCAGGCGCGACAGGCGAACTCCAGGTGTCCAAAAAAGGAACACCCCTGGTCAGCGGAGCCTAAATGCGGCCCTTGACCAGGGGACTTACCGTTCTCTTAATTCTCCATGGGAATCAGGACGCCGCGAGGATCAGAACCGCCCGGCGCCCCGGTACGGCTTCAGAACCGCCCGGCCCCCCGGTACAGCTCCAGCTCCCCGTCCAGCTCGACCGCGAGCACGGTGGCGTACGGATCGAGGTCCGCCGCGGCGGGCGGGTCGATCCACAGCACGCCGACCGCCTCGTGCAGGCCGCCGACCACCCGGTGGGCGAGTTCCGTGCCGGTGCCGAGCACACTCACCCGGCGGACCTTGGTGGCCAGCCCCCGTACCCCGATCTCGGCGCGCGGGGCGTCGAACAGCGTGAGGTAGAGGGTCCGGCCGTCGGCGGACAGCGTGCTGGGCCCGTAGTGGTGCCCGGCCGGCAGCCCGCGCACGGTCCCGTACACGGCCTCGGAGTGCTTGCGGATCCACTCCCCCAACCCCTCCAGGCGTTCGACCTGCGGCTGCGGGATGGTGCCGTCCTCCATCGGGCCGACGTCGAGCAGCAGGTTGCCGCCGCCACCGATGGTCTCGGTGAAGTAGCGGACGAGCTGCGCGAGCGACTTGTGGTTGTGGTCGTGGTGCTGGTACCCCCACGAGTCGTTGATCGTCAGGCACAGCTCCCACGGGCCGTCCGGCGGCACGATGGGGGCGCCCTGCTCGGGGGTGGCGTAGTCGCCCTCGCTGAGCATGCGGGCGTTGAAGACGACCTGCGGCGTGTACGACCGGATGAGCGCGGCCAGTTCGGGGATCCGCCACTGCTCCTCGCTGCGGTCCCACTCGCCGTCGAACCACATCAGGTCGGGCCGGTGGCGGGAGGCGAGTTCGCGGATCTGGCCGTCGCGGTAGGCGAGGAAGCGTTCCCAGGCCGCCAGGTCCTCGTCCTCGGCGGCGACTTCCGAGTAGCGGTTGTCCTCCTGCTCCGGCGGGCGGCCCGGCTTGCGCGTGGAGGCGTAGTCGGGGTGGTTCCAGTCGGAGTGCGAGTAGTAGAAGCCGACCTTGAGGTCCTTCTCGCGCAGCGCCTCGGTATAGCCGGTCAGGTAGTCCCGGCCGAGGTTGAGGTCGCCGAACTCCGTGTCCCACAGGGCGACTCCGTCATGGTGACGGCTCGTCAGCACCGCGTACTTCGCGCCCGCCCGGGCGAACAGGTCCGCCCAGGCGCGCGGGTCGTAGTGGGCACCGGTGAAGCGCTCCAGCTGGGACATGTACCGGTCGTGCGGCACGATGTCGTCGTAGAACGACCAGGACTCCTGGACGCCGTCGACGGCATAGATGCCCCAGTGCACGAAGATCCCCAACTTGGCGTCGGTGAACCAGGGTTGCATGGCCAAGGTCAGTTCACCCCGGCCCGCTTCAGGCGCAGCGTGAGGATCTGGAAGGGGCGCAGCTCGACCAGGACACCGCCGTCGTCGACGGACGCGGTCTCCAGGGGCCGCTCCAGGAGGTCGGTCACCTCGGCGCCCGCGAGCGGGAAGCCGGTGCGCAGGACGCCCTGGGCACGGCCGCCGCGCGACTCGTAGAGCCGCACCACGACATCGCCGGACTCGTCGTCGGCGAGCTTGACCGCCTCGACGGTGACGCCCTCGCCGGTCACCGAGACGACCGGCTCCGGGGTGCCCGCCGAATCGGCGACGCGCAGCGGGAGGTTGAGGGCGTAGCCCTCGGCGACCGCGTCCTCGATGCTCGCGCCGGGCAGCAGCGCGTAGGTGAAGCGGTGGCGGCCCTGGTCGGCCCCGGGGTCGGGGACGCGCGGGGCGCGGACCAGGGAGAGGCGGACCGTGGTGGTCGTACCGCCGTCCTCGCGGACCGTGCGGGAGACGTCGTGGCCGTAGGTCGAGTCGTTGATGACGGCGACGCCGTAGCCGGGCTCGCCGATGTGCACCCAGCGGTGGCCGGAGACCTCGAAACGGGCCGCCTCCCAGCTGGTGTTGGTGTGCGTGGGCCGCTGGACGTGACCGAACGCGATCTCCGCCGAGGAGTGCGGGGCGCGGATGTCGACGGGGAAGCCGGCCTTGAGGAACTTCTCGGCCTCGTGCCAGTCGATGTCCGTCTCGAAGTCGATCCGGGGGCTGCCCGCGCGGACCGTGATCGTCTGGGTGATCTTCGAGCCCTTGCCGAAGGAGCGTGTGACGCGGATCGAGCCGAGCAGCGGGTCCTCGTCGGCGATCTCCACGGAGTCGGCGTCCAGCAGGTCCGTGTAGCGGTTCTTGTAGTGCTTGTCGACGTCCCAGGCGTCCCAGTAGTTGGGGAGGTCGGTGTGCAGACGCAGCAAGTTGCCCTGCTCGGCGAGGACTTCACGGCCGCCCGCGCGCAGGTCGCGCACGGAGGACAGGGTGCCGTCCTCGGCCACCTCGACGCGGATCAGGCCGTTGTCGAGGACGCGACCCGTGACGGTCACCGGCTGCGGGGGCTCGGCGTCGGTGAGCGGCGCGCTGCCGCTGCCCGGCACCTCGACGTACGCGGCGACACCCGCGGCCGTCCGCACGACCTCGGCGCGGTCGAAGGGGCCGGCGTTGAACACCCGGGTCCCGTCGGCGCCCATCGCTGCCACCGCCTCGGCGGTCAGCGCCTCCAACTCCTGCGCCACACGGGCGTATTCGGCCTCGGCCTCGCGGTGCACCCAGGCGATCGAGGAGCCCGGCAGGATGTCGTGGAACTGGTGCAGCAGGACCGTCTTCCACAGGCGGTCGAGCTTCTCGTACGGATAGGCGTAGTCCGGCGCGTGCAGGGCGGCCGTGGTCGCCCACAACTCGGCCTCGCGGAGCTTGTGTTCGCTGCGCCGGTTGCCCTGCTTGGTGCGGGCCTGCGAGGTGTAGGTGGCGCGGTGCAGCTCCAGGTAGAGCTCGCCGACCCAGACGGGGGCGTCCGGGTACTCCTCGCGGGCCTTGGCGAAGAAGGCGTCAGGGTGCTCGATCTCGACCTTCGCGGAGCCCTCCAGGTCCTTCAGCCGGCGGGCACGCTCCATGATCTCGCGGGTGGGGCCGCCACCGCCGTCGCCCCAGCCGAAGGGAGCCAGGGAGCGGTTGGCGTTGCCCTTCTCCTGGTAGTTGCGGACCGCGCGGGACATCTCCTCGCCGCTGAAGCGGGCGTTGTAGGTGTCGACGGGCGGGAAGTGGGTGAAGATGCGGGTGCCGTCGATGCCCTCCCACCAGAAGGTGTGGTGGGGGAACTTGTTGGTCTGGTTCCAGGAGATCTTCTGGGTGAGGAACCAGTCGTTGCCGGCGAGCTTGGCGAGCTGCGGGTAGGCCGCGTTGTAGCCGAAGGAGTCGGGCAGCCAGACGCCCTTGGTCTCCACGCCGAAGTGCTCGATGAAGAACCGCTTGCCGTGGATGAGCTGGCGGGCCACGGCCTCGCCGCCGGGCAGGTTGCCGTCGGCCTCGACCCACATGCCGCCGACCGGCGCCCACTGGCCCTTCTTGACGGACTCCTGGATGCGGCCCCAGACCTGGGGGTAGTTGTCGCGGACCCACTCGTACTGCTGGGCCTGCGAGCAGGCGAAGATGAAGTCCTCGTACTCGTCGGCCAGCGAGGTGACGTTGGAGAAGGTGCGGGAGGTCTTGCGCTTGGTCTCGCGGATCGGCCACAGCCAGGCCGAGTCGATGTGCGCGTGGCCGACGCCGGAGACGATGTGCGCGCTGGCGTTGGCGGGCTTGGCGAGCACGGGCGCCAGCGCCTCGCGCACCGCCACGGCCGAGCCGGCGATGTCGTCCAGGTCGAGCAGGTCCATGGCGCGGTCGAGGGCGTGCATGATCTCGTGCCGGCGCGGGTCGTGCTCGCCCAGCTCCAGCATCAGCTCGCGCAGCACCTGGATGTCGAGGTCGAGGTGGAAGACGTTCTCGTCGAGGACGGCGAGGTCGGCGCGCTTGAAGGTGTAGAGCGGCTTGTCGCCTGCGGTGAGGACGTCGCCGAGCGGGGTCGGCCCCGCGAAGTCGTTGGCGAGGATGTCGGGGTTGGAGGCGGCCTCGACGAGATAGTCGATCTGCTCGCCGCCGACCGCCGGGTTGGCGATCGCCACGTACTGGTTGAGCGGGTTGACCGCCTTCAGCGGGGTCCCGTCGGTCAGATGGACCAGGGCCTCGGCCTGGTTGCCGGGCCAGTCGCCCACGAAGCCGAGGTCGATGACCGACTCGACGCGCTTCCCGGCCCACTCGGCGGGCACCTGCCCGCGCATCCGGAACCAGGTCGTCCCCCAGGGCGGACCCCAGGGGGTCTCCATCGCGAAGGGCTCGTACGGAGCGGCCGACGCCTCCTCGAAGGGCACCGGCTCGCCCGGCGCCTGCCAGGCCTCGACCTCGAAGGGGACGGAGGCCGCGTAGATCGCGGGCTTGATGCGCTGGTTGTGGAGGCGCTCGACGCGCTCCTCGATCCGGCGGCGTTCGTCGTGCATGGAAGTCTCCAGAAGAAGGATGGAAAGCGCTTTCCGGCGGTCGGCTACTTAAGATACGCCAGGCCCGGGTGGATCCCGGTGTAGCCCTCGACGAGCCGACGGGCCACGTTGACCGAGTCGACGAGCGGATGCAGCGCGAACGCCTTCACGGCGGTGGCACGGGACCCGGACTCGGCGGCGGCGAGCACCTCGCGCTCGACCGCCTTCACCGCGCAGACCAGACCGGTGGCGTGGTCGGGCAGCGGGTCCACCGCGACCGGGTGGGCGCCGTTGGCGTCGACCAGGCAGGGGACCTCGATGACGGCTTCCCCGTCCAGGGCGGAGAGGGTGCCGGCGTTGCGGACGTTGAGGATCAGGGTGGTGCGCTCGTCGCGGGCGATGGCCCGCATCAGCGCCAGGGCGACCTTCTCGTAGCCGCCGGACAGGTCGTCGGCGTCGCGCTCGCCGGCGCCCGCGGTCTCCCGGTTCTCGGCCATGTAGGTCGCCTCGCGCTCGGCGCGGGTGGACTCCCAGGCGGCCAGCGCGCGGGCACCGGGGTCGCTCATCCCCTCGTAGAAGCTCGCCTGCTGGTCGCGCAGGAAGGCGCCGCGGGTCTTCTCCACCTGCTGGTAGGAGCGGACGGCCTCGCGGTTGAAGTAGTAGTAGTGCAGGTACTCGTTCGGGATCGCGCCGAGCGACTGGAGCCAGTCGACGCCGAAGAGCTTGCCCTCCTCGAAGGAGCCGAGCAGGTCGGGGTCGGCAAGGAGCCGGGGCAGTTCGTCGCGCCCGGCGATCTTCAGGCCGCGGACCCAGCCGAGGTGGTTGAGACCGACGTAGTCGATCCACGCCTCCTTCGGGTTGCCGCCCAGCACGCGGGCGATACGGCGGCCGAGGCCGACCGGGGAGTCGCAGATGCCGATGACGCGGTCGCCGAGGTGGCGGGACATGGCCTCGGTGACCAGGCCCGCGGGGTTGGTGAAGTTGATGACCCAGGCGTCGGGTGCGAGTCGCGCGACGCGGCGGGCGATGTCCTCGGCGACCGGGACGGTGCGCAGTCCGTAGGCGATGCCGCCCGCGCCCACCGTCTCCTGGCCGAGCACGCCCTCGGCGAGCGCCACCCGCTCGTCGTTCGCCCGGCCCTCCAGGCCGCCCACACGGATCGCGGAGAAGACGAAATCGGCGCCGCGCAGCGCCTCGTCCAGGTCGGTCGTCGCGGTCACCTCCGGGGCGTCCGGCACGGCCGCGGCCTGTTCGGCCAGGACCCGGGTCACCGCCGAGAGGCGTCCCGCGTCCAGGTCGTGCAGCACCACCTGGGTGACCCGGCCCTCGGCATGGTCCGTCAGCAGCGCCCCGTACACGAGCGGGACCCGGAATCCGCCGCCGCCCAGAATCGTCAGCTTCACGCCTGCACCTTTCCTGCCAGCACGATCTCGACGCCCGCCTCCTCGAAGGAGGAGCGGGTCGCCGCGTCGACCGGCGCGTTCGTCACCACCACGTCCAGGTCCTCGGGACCGCAGACCTTCGCCATGCCCGTGCCCGGGAACTTCGCCTGGTCGGCGAGGAGGACGACCCGGTCGCTCGCCTGGATCATGGCTCGCTTGACCGGCACCTCGACGACCGTCGTGTCCATCACCTGCCCACCCGGGCGTACTCCACTGGTGCCGAGGAAGAGCCAGTCGGCGTGCAGCTGGCGCAGGTTGTCCTCGGTGAGGAAACCGACCAGGGAGCGGTACTCGCGGCGGACCATGCCGCCGAGCAGGACCAGCTCGATGCCCTCGTCGTCGGCGAGTTCCTCGTAGACCACCAGGTTGCTGGTGATCACGGTGAGGCGGCGGCCGTGCAGCTGCCGGGCCAGGCGGTAGGCGGTGGTGCCGATGTCGAGCAGCACCGACTGGCCGTCCTTGACCATCGCCGCGCCGCGCGCCGCTATCGCGTCCTTCTCGGCCACCCGTACCTCGGCGACCTCGGCGAAGGGCTGGTCGCCCTCCTCGGCCACGGCGCCGCCGTGGACCCGGGTGAGCAGACCGTCCTCCTCCAGCTTGAGCAGGTCCCGCCTGATCGTGGCGGGGCTCACGCCCAGCTGCTCGGAGAGGTCGGTCACGGCCGCGGGGCCACCGGAGCGCAGGGCCCGCAGGATGAGTTGATGTCGTCGTTCTGCCAGCACGCGCTGAACACTACTCGTCATCTTCAATCATTTCTATGCTCAGTTCTGCTCGACTATTGACCAATCTCGCAGCGGGGCGCACGATTCCCTGCATCGAATTTGAAGAGTTCTGACGAGAGGACCGCCTTCGTGTCCGAGGACCACGATCGGCCCGACGTGTTGTTGACAGGGCTGCTCTTCTACGACCTGGTCCTGACCGGCCTCGGCAAGCCCCCGACGCCCGGTGAGGAGATCTGGACGGCCGGCATGGGCTGCGGCCCCGGCGGGATCGCCAACCTGGCGGTCGCCGCGTCCCGGTTCGGCCTGCGCACCTCGCTGGCCACGGTCTTCGGGGACGACTTCTACGGCGCCTACTGCCACGAGGTCCTCGCCGGTCAGGAAGGCGTCGACCTCTCGCTCTCCCGCGTCGCGGACGGCTGGCCCACCCCCGTCACCGTCTCCCTCGCGCACGGACAGGACCGGGCCCTGGTCACCCACGGCCAGGAACCGCCGTACTCGCAGGACGCGCTGATGGGCGACCCGCCCGAAGCGCGCACCGCCCTCGTGCACATCGAGGCGGAACCACGGGCCTGGCTCGCGAAGGCCGCGGCGAACGGCACGCAGATCTACGCCGACGTCGGCTGGGACCCCACCCAGCAGTGGTCCTCGGACCTTCTCGACCAGCTCTCCCTGTGCCACGCCTTCCTCCCCAACGAGACCGAGGCGATGGCCTACACCCGCACCGACAGCGCGGTGGCGGCCCTCGGCACGCTCTCCGAGCTGGTCCCGGTGGCCGTGGTCACGCGCGGCGGCGACGGCGCGGTGGCCGTCGACCAGCACACCGGCGAGTACGCGGAGGTCCCGGCCCTCGACGTCGACGTCCTCGACGCGACGGGCGCCGGTGACGTCTTCGGTGCGAGCTTCGTGACCGCCTCGCTGGCAGGCTGGCCGCTGGCGGAGCGGCTGCGGTTCGCCGTGCTGTCGGCCGGACTGTCGGTCCAGCAGCACGGCGGGGCGCTCGCGGCACCCGGGTGGTACGGCGTCGACCGCTGGTGGCGCTCGCTGACGGACCCGGACCTGAAGCGGGCCTACGGCTTCCTGGCGGACCGGCTCCCGACGGACGTCGGACCGCCGGTGCGCCACGCCCCGGTCACCCCGCCGGCCCGGCACGACCCCTTCCCCCCACGCGACACCGCACGGCAGCACTGATCCCCAACGCCCCCCACAAGCCCCTCGTTCGCACGTCCTGAAAAGATCCGAAAGGCGGTGGGAGCTGTGCGGCTCTCACGAAGAGGCCTGCTCCGCGCGGGCCTGGCCGGTACGGCCGCCACGGCGCTCGGCGGCCTGACGTCCGGCTGTGCCGTTCCGACCGGTTCCACCGGCCGGAACATGGTCCTGTGGTACTGGAGCGGCGGCCTGAGCGACACGGTCGTCAAGAACGCCAAGGCGCGTTACGACAGCTCCGTGAACCTCCAGGCCATCCAGATCGGCGGCCAGTACCGCTCCAAGCTGATCACCACGATCACCGGCAACGCCCACATCCCCGACATCGCGGGACTCAAGGGCGAGGACATGGCGGCCTATCTGCCGAACGCGGACCAGTTCATCGATCTGCGGACGCTGGGCGCGGAGAAGTACAAGAGCCAGTACCTGTCCTGGAAGTGGGACCAGGGCATCGCCGACGACGGCACGATGGTCGGCTTCCCCATCGACTGCGGTCCGGTCGGGCACTTCTACCAGTTCGACATCTTCCGCAAGGCGGGGCTGCCGTACGAACCGGCCGACGTGTCCGCGGAGTTGAACACCTGGGACAAGTACTTCGACGCGGGTGAGCAGCTCAAGAAGCGGATCCCGGGGACCATGCTCCTCACCGACGTCAACTCCGTCTTCGAGAACGTCGTGCAGCAGGGCGCGAAGCGGTACGTCGACAGGAACCGTCACTTCATCGGCGACGAACAGCACGTGCGCGACGCCTGGGCGCTCGCCGTGGAGGCCAAGCGGCGCGGGATCGTCTCCGACCTGGTGAGCGGCACCCCCGACCAGCTGTCGGCCAAGCAGGACGGCAAGCTGCCCAGCGAACTGGGCGCGTCCTGGGCGGCCTTCGACATCAAGAACGGTGTGCCGAAGGCCAAAGGCAGGTACCGGGTCGCCCAGATGCCCGTGCGACCCGCCAACAACGGCGGCTCGTTCCTGTCGATCACCAAGGCGTGCCGGGAGCCCCAGCAGGCCTTCGAGATCATCACGTGGCTCCTCAACTCCGCCAACCAGGCGCAGGGTTACGTCGACGCGGGCCTCTTCCCCTCCACGCCCGCTTCGTACGGACTGAAGCCGATGCAGGAGCCCGACCCCTTCTTCGGCGGCCAGGTCACGACCGACATCTTCGGTCCTGCCGCGCAGAAGATCGTGGTCGCCTACAACAGCCCGTTCGACGTCGCGCTCGGGCAGCCCATCAAGGACGAGATCAAGAACGTCGGCGTCCTCGGCAAGGACCCCAAGAAGGCCTGGAGTGACGCCATGAGCAAGTGCCGTCGCATCGCGAAGCACCTGGGGGTGAGCTACTGATGGCTGTTCTCCAGCAGACCCCGCCCGCCGTGGTCACGCCCTCCCCGTCGCAGCCGAAGAGCGGATTCCGCAAGTACTGGCACCTGTACGCGGCGATCTCGCCCTTCTACCTGCTCTTCCTCGCCTTCGGGCTCTTCCCGGTCGGCTTCTCGCTCTATCTGTCGTTCCACCGCTGGGACGGGCTCGGCACCATGGAGTGGGCCGGCCTCTCGCAGTACCAGTACCTGCTGAGCGACAGCGACTTCTGGAACTCGATCGGGAACACGATCATCATCTGGGTGCTGGCCACCTTCCCCATGATCTTCCTGGCGATGGTCACGGCCGTGATGCTGAACTCCGCGGTCCGCTTCAAGAGCCTGTACCGGGTCGCCTACTTCCTGCCGAACGTCACCTCGGTCGTCGCGATCGCCATCGTCTTCGGCTCGATCTTCTCCACCAACAACGGTGTGATCAACGCCGTCCTGCAAGGGGTGGGGCTCGACCAGGTGGCCTGGTTGAACACGCCCTGGGGCATCAAGGTCACCATCGCGGCCCTGATGACCTGGCAGTGGACCGGCTACAACGCCATCATCTTCCTCGCCGGACTCCAGACCATCCCCAGCGATCTGTACGAGGCGGCGCGGATGGACGGCGCCGGACCGATCCAGACCTTCTTCCGGATCACGCTCCCGCTGCTGCGGCCCACGCTGCTGTTCGTGCTCGTCGTCTCGACGGTCACCGGTCTGCAGAGCTTCTCCGAACCACAGGTCCTGCTCCAGACCTCGTCCAACGACTCGACGTTCGCGGGCGGTCCGGGCCACTCGGGCCAGACCATGGTCCTCTACTTCTTCCAGCAGACCTTCGACAACAACGACTTCGGGTACGGAGCCGCGGTGGCCTGGGGCATCTTCCTCGTCGTCGTGCTCTTCTCGATCATCAACTGGCGCCTCGTGCAGCGCCGGGGCGAGTAGGAGGGGCGCATCATGTCTTCCATCAAGGGATCCCGCCGCAGAGGGATCGCGCTGCACCTCCCGCTGATCATCGGCACCCTGCTCTCGGCCTTCCCGTTCTACTGGGCCGTGATCATGTCGACGCACAGCTCGTCGGAGATCTTCTCCTACCCGCCGAAGCTGCTGCCGGGCACGCACTTCCTGGAGAACGTCCGCAATCTCTTCGACGCCATCGACTTCTTCGGTTCGATGTGGAACTCGCTGCTGGTCGCGGTGTCGGTGACCTTCCTGGTCCTGCTCTTCGACTCGCTGGCGGCCTTCGTCTTCGCCAAGTTCGACCTCCCCGGCAAGAACGTGCTCTTCGGCCTGCTCATGGTGATCTTCATGGTGCCGGCGCAGCTGTCGATCATCCCGCAGTTCGTCCTCATGGCGAAGATCGGCTGGATCGGCTCGATGACCGCGCTCATCGTGCCCGCGGCGGCCAACGCGTTCGGCATCTTCTGGATGCGCCAGTACATGAAGACGGCCATCCACGACGAACTGCTCGACGCCGCCAAGCTGGACGGCGCGAACTTCCTGCGCCAGTACTGGCACGTGGCGCTCCCGGTCGTCCGGCCGGGCCTGGCGTTCCTGGGCATCTTCACGTTCATGGGCCAGTGGAACGACTTCGCCTGGCCCCTGATCTCCCTCACCAACCCGGACAACGTCACCCTCCAGGTCGCGCTGTCCCAGCTCAACGGCACGCACGGCACCACGAACTACGGCATCGTGATGACCGGTGCGCTGCTCGCCCTCATTCCGCTGCTGATCGTGTTCGCCATCGGCGCCAAGCAGATCATCGGCGACCTCGCGAAGGGAGCCGTCCGCGGATGACGAGCGATCCACTGCTCGCCCTCCGCCCCTGGGAGTCACCCGAGGTGACCTCCTGGGGGCGGTTGCCCATGAACGCCGTCGACCGCCGCCGCGAGGCGGTGTCCCTCGACGGCGACTGGCGCTTCCAGCTGCTGCCGAGCCCGGACGCGTCGCTCACCGAGACCTGGTCGTCGACGCACGTCCCCGGCGCCTGGACCGTCCAGGACACGGACGACCTCCCTCAGTACACCAACGTCCAGATGCCGTTCGCGGAGTTTCCGCCGCACTCCCCCGCGGCCAACCCGACGGGTGTGTACGAGCGTGAGGTGGACGTGCCCGCCGAGTGGACCGATCGCCGGATCGTGCTCCAGGTCGGCGCCGCCGAGAGCGTGCTGCTCGTGCACGTGGACGGGCGGCCCGTCGGCGTCTCCAAGGACTCGCACCTGGCCGCCGAGTTCGAGCTGAGCGATGTCGTGCGCGCCGGCGAGCGGGCCACCGTACGGCTGACCGTCGTCAAGTGGTCCGACGCCTCGCACCTTGAGGACCAGGACCAGTGGTGGCACGCCGGGATCACCCGGTCGGTGCTGCTGTACTCAACGGATCCGCTGCATCTGGCGGACGTGAGCGTGCGGGCGTCCTTCGGGGGCGAGTTGCGGGTGGACTGTCTGGTGCGGGACGCGGGCGGGGCGCTGCCCGACGGCTGGTGGGTCAGCGGCGACCTGGACGGTCGACTCCTTGCGCAGAACGTGGAGTTCGACCGCGC
The DNA here is from genome assembly GCF_044750545.1 of Streptomyces sp. NPDC088794. Classification (NCBI taxonomy): domain Bacteria; kingdom Bacillati; phylum Actinomycetota; class Actinomycetes; order Kitasatosporales; family Streptomycetaceae; genus Streptomyces; species Streptomyces sp. NPDC088794. Next base: position 896,149 of record NZ_JBIVKB010000001.1, read on the forward strand.
CAACGCCGAGGACGACCGCGTCTCCGACTTCCTCGGCGAGGCCCGCCTCGACGCCGTCGTGCCCGAGGTCCGCACCTGGAACGCCGAGACACCCGAGCTGTACGGCCTCACCGTCCGGCTGCACCGCGCCGACGGAACGGTCGCCGACACCTCGTACCACCGCATCGGTTTCCGGGACGTCACGATCGACGGGCGGGACCTGCTGGTCAACGGCGAGCGCGTGTACATCCGGGGCGTGAACCGGCACGACTTCCATCCGCTGACCGGCCGCACGGTGTCGTACGACGACATGCGCGCCGACCTGGTGCTGCTGAAACGCTTCGGCTTCAACGCGATCCGCACCGCGCACTACCCCAACGACCCGTCCCTCTACGACCTCGCGGACGAGCTGGGTTTCTACGTCGTCGACGAGGCGGACATCGAGTCGCACGACCACGCGCACGAGATCGCCGACGACCCGCGCTATCTCAACGCCTTCGTGGACCGGGTCGCGCGGATGGCGCTGCGCGACAAGAACCATCCGTCGGTCATCATCTGGTCGCTGGGCAACGAGTCGGACTACGGCGCGAACCACGACGCGGCGGCGGGCTGGCTGCGCCGGCACGACCCGACCCGGCCCCTCCAGTACGAGGGGGCCGCCAAGCTGGACTGGGCGGCCACGGACGACGCCTCCGACATCGCCTGTCCGATGTACGCGCCACTGGAGGACTGCGTCGCGCACGCGCTGTCGGGCCTGCAGACCCGGCCGCTCATCCAGTGCGAGTACTCGCACGCCATGGGCAACAGCAACGGCACACTCGCCGACCATTGGGCCGCCATCGAGTCCACGCCCGGTCTTCAGGGCGGGTTCATCTGGGAGTTCTGGGACCACGGAATTCTGCAGAGCGTGAGCGACGGAAGACCCACCGGGCGCGCGGGCGCCGGGCTGTACGACAACGGTGTCGCCGCGCCCGGTCACCGCTGGGCGTACGGCGGCGACTTCGGCGAGACCATCCACGACGGCGCGTTCATCGCCGACGGGGTGGTCTTCCCCGACCGCACCCCCAAGCCCGTGCTGTTCGAGCACCGGGAGATCGCGGCCCCGCTGCGGATCGAGTGCTACCGGCACGAGGGCATCGTGCTGGGCAACCACCAGCATTTCCGGGGCCTGGACTGGCTGAACGGCACCTGGGAACTGGTCCTGGCCGACGGCCGTACGCTGACCGCGCCCGCCGTGCTGCCCGATCTGGTGCCCGGCGAGACGGTCGCGGTGCCCCTGCCCTTCGAGGTGCCGCGGGACGGCGGCGAGGCCTGGCTGACCCTGCGGGTGACCACGGCCGAGGAGTTGCCGTGGGCGCCGGTCGGCACCGAGGTGTGCGCGCCGCAGGTGCGGCTGCGCGGGCCCGCCGTGTCCGAGGGCGTCCCGGTGGACCGGCCCGTCGAGGTCGACGGCGAGGGACTGTTGATGCACCCGCTGCTGACGGCCGCGCCGGCGCTGTCCCTGTGGCGGGCGCCCACCGACAACGACGAGCTGGGCGGGATGGCGCTGCGTTGGCGGGCCTGGGGGCTCGACACACTGGTCCGCAAGGTCGTGTCGGTGCGGCAGACCGGTGCGAGCGTGACCGTGCTCGCCGAGTACGCCGGTACGGGCGGTGTCGTACGGCACCGGCAGCAGCTCACCCCGGTCGAGGGCGGCATCCGGATCGACGAGGAGGCCGAGCTGCCCGAGGAGTTCGACGACGTGGCCCGGGTCGGCTCGGTCTTCGAGACGGTGGCCGGTCTTGATCTGCTGGAGTGGTTCGGGCAGGGGCCCTGGGAGTCGTACCCCGACCGCAGCGCGGGCGCGCCGGTCGGCCATCACTCGGTCCCCGTCGACGAGTTGTTCACCCCCTATCTGCGTCCGCAGGAGAGCGGCGGCCGGCACGGGGTGCGGCGCTTCACGCTCTCGGCCGCGGACGCCACCGGCCTCGCGGTCGCGCTGGACGAGCCGCGCCAGGTCTCCGTCACCCGCTTCCGCGCCGACGACCTGACCGAAGCCGGCCACCACGACGAACTGGTGCCGCGCGCCGGGTGCGTGGTGCACATCGACGCGGCGCACCGCGGTCTGGGCACCGCCTCGTGCGGCCCGGACACCTTCCCCTCGTACCGCATCGCACCGGGCCTCCACCGCTGGAGCTGGACCCTGCGCGTGCTGTAACCCCAGGCTTTCTCACGTCACTTACGGAGCACCCGTGTGTACTTCGCATGACCACGACCAGGACGCGGCCGCCCAGTGCGAGGCCGTCCCGTCCGGGGCCGGCCGACGCGGCTTCCTGCGCGCCACCGCACTGCTCGGCGCCGCCGCCACGGCCGGGGTCGCGCTGCCGACCGTCGCCGAGGCGGCCGAGAAGAAGGGCGGTTGGCGGCCCGACCCGGACAGCCGGCGCTTCACGCTCGCCGTGATGCCCGACACCCAGTACCTCTTCGACGGGCCGAGCATCCACCCGGCGCCCCTCGAAGCCTCGTTGCGCTATCTCCTGGAGCACGGCAAGGACGACAACATCGTCTTCCTGAGCCATCTCGGCGACCTCACGCAGAACGGCGCCGAGGCCGAATTCGACGCCATCGGCGAGACGTTCGGGATCCTGGACCGGCGGGGCGTGGGCTACAGCGTCCTGGCCGGCAACCACGACGTGAGCTCCTCCACGGACGACCAGCGTGGCTCGACGCCGTACCTGGACACCTTCGGACCGCAGCGGTTCAAGGGCCGGAAGACCTTCGGCGGCGCGTCCGACGACGGCTACAACACCTACCACCTCTTCACGGCCGGCGGACGCGAGTGGATGGTGCTCGCGCTGGACTGGCGGCTGTCGGCGAAGGGCTACGCCTGGGCGAAGGACGTCCTGGCCCGGCACCCGAGGACGCCGGTGGTCCTGACCACGCACGAGCTGGTCGTCGAGGAGAACACCCTGTCCTCGTACGGGCAGCAGCAGTGGGACCAGCTGATCAAGGACCACGACCAGATCTTCCTGACGCTCAACGGCCACTACTGGCCGGCCGGGCGGGCGGTCCGCGAGAACGCGGCGGGCCACGACGTCCACCTGCATCTGACGAACTATCAGAACCGCTACTTCGGCGGCGCGGCGATGGTCCGCCTCTACCACTTCGACCTGGACCGCAACGTCATCGACGTCGAGACGGTCTCCCCGTGGATCCTCGGCCGGGCCGCCAAGGGCCTCAACGAGCTGGAGCGGCAGGAGATCGAGCTGAGCGGTGACGAGGACCGCTTCTCCGTCGACATCGACTTCACCGAGCGCTTCGCCGGCTTCGCCCCGGTGCCGGCTCGCCCGGCCCGGCCCGCCTCTCGCCTGCTGATCCCGGGCACGCAGGCGTACTGGCGCTTCGACTCGGCCCCCACCGGGACGGTCCGTGACCTCTCCGGGCGCGGCAACGACCTCACCACGGTCTCGGTGGGCGGCGGCACGCTCGGCTGGTCGGCGGACCACCACCCCGACCAACCCGGCCACGGCAGCCTGGAGTTCAGCGGCTTCAAGTCCCCGCTGAAGGGGGCGTACCTCCGGACGGTCGACAAGGCGCCGCTCAACTCGGCGACCTTCAGGGACGGTTACACCATCGAGGCGTTCTACCGGCTGCCGGCCGACTGGGACCCCGACCACAACGCCTGGTCGGGCCTGGTCGGCCGGACCGGTACGGGCGGCGCGGCGGGCAAGACCGCGGACGATCCGGACGAGCCCCTCGCCACGCTGTCGCTGTCCAACGACCGGGAACCGCAGTGGGCGATGCGCCCGCTCAACCAGCAGGGCATCGCCACCAACTGGGGTCAGGAGACCCCGCTGGAGACCTGGTGGCACCTCGCCGTCGTCAACGACGGCAGGCACACGACGCTGTACGTCGAGGGCTGCCCGGTCATCCGCAACCCGACGGCGGCCGCCGTCGGCATCACCTCGGTCGGACTGCCGTGGCTGCTCGGCGGCTACACGTACGCCGACAAGATCGACCAGATCCTGCACGGCCGCCTCGGCGATGTGCGGATCGTCTCGCGGGCGCTGCCCGTCACGTCCTTCATGACCCACTGACGCCCTCGAAGAGGACCTTCCACGATCATGACCGAGCAGCAGCTGCCCGACTGGGCCGACCCCGCCGTCTCCCCCGCCGCCCTCGACGCCCAGGGCGTGTCGAGGCGCCAACTCCTGCGTCGCGCCGGCCTGTTCGGCGCCGCGTTCACCCTCGGTTCGGCCGCGACGCCCGCCCTCGCCGCCGACCGCGCCGGCTTCGGCGGCAACGACCCGCGCCTGGCCTACCTGGTCGGCGACCACCATGTGCACTCCGTCTACAGCCACGACGCGAAGTACACGTTCTCCCAGCAGGCCAAGGCCGCCGCCAAGTACGGCCTGGACTGGATGGTGTTCAACGAGCACTCCAACTTCGGGCACGCAGACTACGGCGCCGCGCTGGAGCACAAGGAGATCCTCAAGGCCCGCGCGCAGAACCCGCGTCAGCTGATCTTCCAGGGCCTGGAGTGGTACATCCCGGCCGCCGAGCACTGCACGGTGTTCGCCGCCCCGGGTCGGCACGAGGTGGACCTGCTCACGCAGTTCGAGCTGGCCTACGACGGCAAGCTGCTGGGCTACACCGAGGGCGCGGCCGGCGCGACCGACACCGCCCGCAACGAGGCGCATGCCGTCAAGGCCATCAAGTGGCTGGCCGAGCAGCGCCGTTCGGGCTACGTCGACGACGTGCTGGTCCTCGCCAACCACCCGCTGCGCCTGGGCATCGACTCCCCGCACGAGATCCGCAACTGGCGGGACGCGGCCCCCGAGATCATGATCGGCATGGAGGGCGCGCCCGGCGCCCAGGGCGCGGCGATCCCCGGCTGGCGCGGCGCCACGTCGATCCGCGGCGAGTACGAGAACAAGCCCTCCGCGCAGTCCTGGGCGGGCTACCCGGCCGACGCCTACCTCACCTACGGCGGCTTCGACTGGGCGACCGCGACCGTCGGCGGGCTGTGGGACTCGATGCTGGCCGAGGGCAGGCTGTTCTCGATCAGCACCAACTCCGACAACCACCGCACGGTCTTCGACACCTGGAAGAACGGCGACTGGCCGGCCGGGCAGAACTTCGACAACACCGGCAGGCTGCCCGACCCGGTGAACACCGACACCCCGCAGCCCGGCAGCGACTTCTGGCCCGGCGAGTTCAGCCGCACCCACGTGGGCGTGACCCGCTACGGCTACACCGCGGTGATGGCGGGCCTGCGCGCGGGCCGGGTCTGGCTCGACCACGGCCATCTCCTCGACGGGCTCGACGTGCGGGTCAAGCGGGACTGCGACGCCGGCCGCGGTGTCACCCTCGGCAGCCGGCTGCGCGTGCGCAGGGGCGAGCGGATCACGCTGTACGTGACGGTGACGAGCGCCTCCCGGGCCAACCCGCAGGGAATCCTGCCCGAGTTGGCGCACGTCGACGTCATCCGGGGCGCGGTGCGCGGCCAGGCGAGCGACCGGGATGGTTGGAAGGCGCCGGACACCAGGGTCGTCTCCACGAAGGACGTGTCGGGCCGCAAGGGGACGTACACCCTGCGCATCCCGCTGACCGCCGGGGACGAGTCCTTCTACCTCCGGCTGCGCGGCAGCGACGGCAACCGGCACGGGGCCGGTTACCTCGGCGCCTCCGTCGACCCGCACGGGCCGATCACGCACGAGCCCGGCAACGGTGACCCGTGGGCGGACACGTGGTTCTACTCCAACCCCGTCTTCGTGGACGTAAGTCGGTAGGTCGGTAGGGATGATCAGGCGTAGAACCTGGACAGGCTCTGGAGGACGGCGGCGGGCTTCCCGCCGCCGTCGATCTCCATGGTGCCGTCGACGGCGATCTGCACCCCGCCCGGGACTTCCTCGACGGACGTCAGCTTCGCGACCAGACGGATGCGGGAGCCGACCTTCACCGGTGCCGGGAAACGCACCTTGTTCAGGCCGTAGTTGACCTTCGTGGTGACGCCCTGGACGTCCAACAGCTCGGTGAACAAAGGGATGAAGAGGGACAGGGTCAGGTAGCCGTGCGCGATGGGCGCGCCGAAGGGGCCCTGGGCCGCCCGCTCCGGGTCCACGTGGATCCACTGGTGGTCGCCCGTGGCGTCGGCGAAGGTGTCGATCCGTTCCTGGGTGACCTCGATCCACTCGCTGGTGCCCAGGTCGCTGCCGGCGAGCTTCTTGAGTTCGTCGAGGCCGTTGACGGTGATGCTCATAAGTTGCCTGTTCCTTAAGGGAGTTACCGGTCGCCGAAGCGCTTGCGCACCCGGGACTTGAGGAGCTTGCCGGAGGCGGTGCGCGGGAGTTCGTCCGCGACCACGACCGACTTCGGGATCTTGTACTTGGCGAGCCGGCCGGACAGCGAGGCGAGCACCTCGTCGGGGTCGAGCGAGGCACCGACCCTGGGCACGACGACCGCCCGCGGCACCTCGCCCCACTTCTCGTCCGGCACGCCGATGACCGCGCACTCGACGATGTCGGGGTGGCCGAGGAGCAGGTCCTCGATCTCGGCGGGGTAGATGTTCTCGCCGCCGGAGATGATCATGTCCTTGATGCGGTCGACGATATGGACGTACCCGTCCTCGTCGACCCGGGCCGCGTCCCCGCTGCGGAACCAGCCGTCCGTGAAGGAGGCGGCCGTCTCCTCGGGCAGTCCCCAGTAGCCGGGCATGACGTGCGGCCCGCGGACTACCACCTCGCCGGTCTCGCCGAGGTCGACGGGGACCAGGTCCGGCCGGACCACCCGCACATCGCTGAAGAAGTGCGGCACACCGGCCGAACCCGCCTTGCTCACCGCGTGTTCGGCGTCCAGGAAGAGTGTGCCGGGGGACGCTTCCGTCATGCCGTAGCCCTGGAGGAAGGTCAGTCCGCGCTCCTGGTAGGCGGCGATCAGCGGGGTCGGCACCGGGGAGCCGCCGCAGGTCAGGATGCGCAGCGAGGACAGGTCGGCGGCCGGCCAGTGCGGGTGTCTGGCCACCTGGTCGAACATCGTCGGCACCCCGAACATGAAGGTGATCCGGTGTTGTTGGATCAGGTCGAGGGTCCGGCCCGGGTCGAAGGCCTCGACCAGCACGCAGGTGCCGCCCTTGAGCAGGACCGGGAGCGTCAGCATGTTCAGACCCGCCGTGTGGAACAACGGGGCGGAGACCAGGGCGCGTTCGTCGGCGATCAGGTCGGTGTCGACGAGGACGTTGAGCGCGTTCCAGGTGAGGTTGCCGTGGGTGAGCATCGCGCCCTTGGGGCGGCCTGTCGTGCCCGAGGTGTACATGATGACGCAGGTGTCGTCGGGGGTGACCGGTTCGTCGACCGGCTCGGCCGCGGCCGACGTCAGCAACTCCTCGTACTCGGCGCCGACTTCGACGTAGGTGCGGACGTCGGTGCTGCCCGGGAGTCCGGCGACGAGCCCGGTGTGCGAGGGGCCGTGGACGAGGGCCTTGGCGCCGGAGTCGGCGAGCTGGTAGGCGATCTCGGGCCCGGTCAGCCGGGTGTTGAGGGGGACGAAGACCGCGCCGAGCGTGCCGGCCGCGAACAACGTCTCCAGATAGGAGGGGTGGTTGGGGCCGAGGTAGGCGACGCGGTCGCCGCGCCGGACGCCGCGGGCGCGCAGGGCGTGGGCGAGGCGGGTGGTGCGGTCGCACAGGTCCGCGTACGTGAGTGAGGTGGCGCCGTGGATCAGGGCGGTGCGGTGCGGGGTCTTGCGGGCCCGGCGTGCGGGCCACGACCCCAGTCCCTCGTTGCGCATGTCGGGCCCCTTTACGGTTCTACGGTGCGGTCAGCCCGAGCAGTCGGGCGGCGTTCTCCTTGAGGATCTTCGGCCTGACCTCGTCCTTGATCGGCAGCTTCTCGAAGTCCGCGAGCCAGCGGTCCGGGGTGAGGACGGGATAGTCGGAGCCGAAGAGGACCTTGTCCTTGAGCAGCGTGTTCGCGTACTGCACGAGCTGCGGCGGGAAGTACTTCGGCGACCAGCCGGACAGGTCGATGTGCACACCCGGCTTGTGCGTGGCGACGGCGAGGGCCTCGTCCTGCCAGGGGAAGGACGGGTGCGCCAGGATGATCTTGAGGTGCGGGAAGTCGGCGGCCACGTCGTCCACGTGCAGGGGGTTGGAGTACTTGAGGCGGATGCCGCCGCCTCCCGGCACCCCCGCGCCGATGCCCGTCTGGCCGGTGTGGAAGAGGGCGATGGTGCCCGTCTCCTCGATCACCTCGTACAACTCGTACGCCACCGAGCGGTCGTTGGGGAAGAAGCCCTGGATGCTGGGGTGGAACTTGAAGCCCTTGACCCCGTACTCCTCGACCAGCCGCCGGGCCTGCTGCACGCCCGCACGGCCCCGGAACGGGTCGATGGACGCGAAGGGGATGAGCACGTCGGCGTTGGCGGCGGCGGCCTCGGCGACCTCCTCGTTCGGGACGGGCGCGGTGCCGGTCGCGGACTCGGCGTCCACCGTGAAGATCACGGCGGCCATCTTCCGCTCGCGGTAGTACGCGGCGGTCTCCTCCAGGGTCGGCTTCCGCTTGCCCTCGACCTTGAAGTAGGCGGAGGAGGCGTCGTGGAGGTCGTCGTCCAGGGAGGAGTGGCCCTTGGTGGACACCTCCGCGTGGGTGTGGACGTCGATGGCGGCGAGTTCGCCGATGTCCATGGGGCCCGTGGGGGGTGTCATCACGCCTCCGGCAGCTTCGGTGCGGGGATGCCGACCGACTGGAGTTCGGCGCCGACCGAGGTGGGGAAGGCGTCGGCCAGGGTGTCGGGGGTCCAGCCGCCGTCGGCGTACGCCGTCCTGATCTCCTGCGGATGGGACCAGAGTGCCACCTTGTCGCCGCCGATGCCGATGGCCTGGCCGGTCACTCCGCGTGCCCGGTCGGAGGCGAGGTAGGCGACGAGGGCCGCGCAGTCCTCAGGGGTGCCGAAGCCCTCGCCCTTGCGCAGGAAGCCGGGCAGCGGCTCGCCGTTCCGCATGGCCTCGACGTACGGGGCGAAGGCGGGGATCGTCTCGGTCATCGCGGTCGCGGCGACCGGCACGATCGCGTTGACCGTGATGCCCGCGCGGCCCAGCTCCATCGACCAGGTGCGGGCGAACGCGGCGATGCCGGCCTTGGCGGCGGCGTAGTTCGTCTGGCCGAAGTTGCCGCGCTGTCCTGCCGGGGAGCCCACGAGGATCAGCGTGCCGCCCTCGCCCTGCTCGCGCATGCGGACGGCGGCGGCTCGGGCGCAGGTGAAGGTGCCCTTGAGGTGCGTGGCGATCACGGCGTCGAAGTCCTCGTCGGTCATCTTCCACAGCACCTTGTCGCGCAGGATGCCCGCGTTGGTGACCAGCACGTCGAGCCGCCCGAACTCGGTCACCGCCCGGTTCACCAGCCGGTCCGCGGCCTCGGCGGTGCCGACCGGGACGACCTCGGCGACGGCCGTGCCGCCCGCCTCGGCGATGGACTTCACGGCCTGCTCGGCCACCGCCTCGTCGACGTCGTTGACCACCACGGAGGCTCCGTGGGCGGCCAGGGCGTGGGCATAGGCGAGGCCGAGGCCCCGGCCGCTGCCGGTGACGACGGCGACCTTGCCGGTGAGATCGATGCTGGGCACGGGTGGGTCCCTTCACGAGCTTGTGCGGGTGGTGCGGCTTCGAGATCGAAGCTAAGAGCAATAGTTGTTGACGTCAATAGTTGTTGATTGCCGAAAGGTGCGGGATGCTGGGAACCCTCAGCACGTATCGAGCCGCACCGGGAGCCCGCCATCGCACGCCAGCACGCCACCCCGAACCCCATCGACGCGGACGAGCCGTGGATGCGCGGGCTGCACGCGGACACCGGCTACCTGCTGTACCGCCTGGGCCTGCGCTCCGGTCAGTTGTTCAACACGTTCCTCCAGGAGTCGGGGCTGCGGCTGCGCCACTACGCGGTGCTGCGCTTCCTCGCCACCTCCGAGGGCGCCCTGCAACGCGAGCTGAGCTCCCGGCTCGGCTACGACCCGAGCGCGATCGTCGGCCTGGTCGACGACCTGGAGAAGCAGGGCTTCGCCGAGCGCCGGCCCTCCCCCGACGACCGGCGCAGCCGGATCGTCGTGCTGACCGAGGACGGCCGCGCCTTCCTGCGGGACACCGACGAGGCGGGGCTGCGCGTCACGAACGAGCTGCTGGGCCCGCTCGGTCCGGCCGAGCGCGAGACGCTGCACGCGCTGCTGCTGCGGATGACCGAGGAGGGCTTCGGCTCGCCATGAGCGACGCCCGCTCCGCGCCCGACCGGCTGCTCGCCGTGCTCGCCGCCTTCGACCACGAGCACCCAGGACTGTGCCTGACCGACATCAGTCGCCGGGCCGGTCTCACCCTCACCACCGCGCACCGGCTGGTGGCCGCGCTGACCGAGTGGGGCGCGCTGGAGCGGGACGAGTCGGGTGTCTACCACGTCGGGCTGCGGCTGTGGGAGATCTCGGCGCTCGCCCCGCGCGGGCTCGCGCTGCGACAGGTCGCGCTGCCGTATCTGGAGGACCTGTACGAAGCGACGCACGAGAACGTGCAGTTGGCGGTCCGGGACGGCGGCGAGGTCGTCTACACCGAGTGGCTGTCGGGGCGTTCGGCGGTGGGCGTGCACATCAGGGTCGGGGCGCGCTGGCCACTGCACGCCACCGGAGTCGGCCTCGCGCTGCTGGCCCACGGGGAACCGGCGTTCCAGGAGGAGTACTGCGCCGGGCCGCTCGCCTCCTTCACGCCGTACACCGTCACCGATCCGGGACGGTTGCGCCGGATGCTGGCCGAGGTGCGGCGCACCGGGATCGCGGTGAGCAGCCGCCAGGTGACGTCCGACGCCCTCTCGGTCGCCGCGCCGGTGCGTGGTCCGGGCGGTGCGGTGGTGGCCGCCGTGTCGGTGGTGGTGCCCCAGGTCGAGGCGCAGGTACCGGTGTTGGTGCCCGCGGTGCGGCTGGCCGCGCGCGGGATCTCGCGGGCGCTGGGATGGCGGCCGGAACGGAAGGAGACGTGAACTCCCGCCGCTCGGTGAGGCGGACGCCGTCCGCCGGGGCGCGCCGGATATCCCTCTCACCGGTGAGGACCGGCCCACCCTGACCTCGTGATACTGGAACGGCCCTTGCCCCGAGGAGCCGCCCATGTCCCCGCAGTCCTCCGTCGCGCACTCCTGGTACGCGCGGCTCGACACCCGCCTGCGCACCGCGAATCCCTACGTCGTCGACACCGCCCTCGCCGCCCTGGTGCTGTTCGCCGTCTCGCTCCAGTGGCTCTTCCCCGACGAGGGCGACGACCGCCTGACCTGGCAGGGCTGGCTGCTGGGCGCCGCCACGGCGGTGCCGCTGGTGTGGCGGCGCCGATCGCCGTTCGGCACCGCGTGCGCCGTGTCGGTCACGTCACCCGCGATGGCGATCTACCACGCGCCACCGCCGGACGTGGTCTACGGCGGTCTTGTCGTCCTCTACACGATGGGCGCCCAGGGCCGGCCCTGGCAGCGGCGCGTGATGCTGTTCGGCTGGATCGTCGGGGTCACGCTGACCATGCAGCACAAGGAGGGTGCCCGGCCCTTCGAGTACGCCTTCCATCTGATGACCATCGTCTGCGCCTACGCGCTCGGCGTGCTCACCCACGTCCAGCGCGCCTACACCGCGGAGTTGGAGGACCGGGCGCGCCGCCTGGAGCGGGAGCACGCCGCCGACACCGCGCGGGCGACGGCGCAGGAACGCGCCCGGATCGCCCGCGACATGCACGACATCCTGGCGCACGCGGTCAGCCTGATGGTGGTGCAGGCGGAGGCGGGACCGGTCGTGGTGCGCAGTGATCCGGCGCGCGCGGAGGCCGCGTTCGAGGCGATCGCGGGGGCCGGGCGGGACGCGATGGGGCAGCTGCGGCGGATCCTCGGTGTCCTCAAGGAGGAGCAGCGGCAAGGGACTTCGCCGCAGCCAGGGGTGACCGCACTGCCCGACCTGCTCCGCCAGGTCGGTGAATCCACCGGCCTGCACGTCGAGTTGCGCACCACGGGCGAGCCGCGCCCGCTGCCCCCGGACACCGGCATCGCCGTCTACCGGGTGGTCCAGGAAGCCCTGACCAACACCGTGAAGCATGCGTACGCTTCCTCCGCGACGGTCCGACTCGACTGGACGGAGAGGGAGTTGACCTTGACGGTGACGGACAACGGCCGGGGCCCGTCGGCGCCCGGCGACGGCGGACACGGGCTGATCGGCATCCGCGAGCGGGCGGCGGCCTGCGGCGGCACCGCCGAGGCGGGGCGCGGTCCTGACGGCGGCTTCCGAGTGGTCGTACGCCTGCCGGTGGCCGCGGGCCGGCAGGCGGCGCTGGGGTGAGCATCCGCGTGGTCGTCGCCGACGACCAGGAACTGGTGCGCAGCGGGTTCACGATGATCCTGGAAGCCCAGCCGGACATCGAGGTGGTCGCCGAGGCCGGGGACGGGCAGGAGGCGGTCGCCGCGGTCCGGCTGCACGCGCCCGACGTGCTGCTCCTCGACATCCGGATGCCGGTGATGGACGGGCTCGAAGCGGCGCGGCGGGTGTGCGCGCAGTCGAGCTGCAAGGTCGTCATGCTGACCACGTTCGACCTCGACGAGTACGTCTACGAGGCGCTGTACGCGGGCGCCAGCGGCTTTCTGCTCAAGGACGTCCGCCGGGACGACCTCGTGCACGCGGTGCGGGTGGTCGCGGCCGGCGACTCGCTCCTCGCGCCGACGGTGACCCGGCGCCTGGTCGCGGACATCGTGCGGCGGCGCCGCAAGGAGACCGCCGCCGCGGTCACCCCGCAGCGGCTCGACGTCCTGACGACTCGCGAGACGGAGACCCTGACGCTGCTGGCCCGCGGACTGTCCAACGCCGAGATCGCCACGACCTTCTTCGTCAGCGAGCACACCGTCAAGACCCATGTCAGCAATGTGCTCAGCAAGTTGGGCCTCAGGGACCGGGTGCAGGCGGTGATCTGCGCCTATGAGACGGGACTTGTCATCGCGGGGGCGCCGGTCACGGAAGACGGGATTCCTCCCGCGCGGGAGTGAGTCCCGGCCCCCTCTCCCCCGTACGACGGAGTCCCGGAAACCGCTCCCTCCGGCGATCCGGTGGCACCCCCTCCCGCACGAGCCTGTGGGGCATGTCCATCGATGCCTCGCACACCTCGCAGGGAGGGACCGTGCTCTCCGCACTCGCCCGGACGGCCACCCGTCGTCCGCTCACCGTGATCCTGTTCTGGGTGCTCTTCCTGTTGCTCGGCTTCGGCCTGGGGACGGGCGTCTTCGCACGACTCTCCGACAACGTGCCCGAGGTACCCGGCACCGAGTCCGAGCACGCCGCGCAGTACCTGGACCGCACCGACCCGACCGGCGAGTCGATCACCGCCGTCGTCGAGGGCGTCGCGGTCACCGACCCCGGCCTGCGCGACCAGGTCGAGCGGGCCGTCGCCGACGTGCGCGCGATCGCCGGGGTCGCCGCCGTGCCGGACCCGTACACGACCCGCGGCCTCACCTCGGAGGACGGGCAGGCGCTCCTCATCCCGGTGACCCTCACCGGCGGTCTCGACGACGACGCCGAGGAACGGGCCGTGGACGCGGCGGCCGACCGGATCAAGGAGATCGACGCGCCCGAAGTCCACGTCAGCGGCGGCCCGTTGCTGGGCACGCAGATCGGCGAGCGGGCCCAGGAGGACGTGCGGAACGCCGAGTTGATCTCCCTGCCGGTCGTACTGGCCCTGCTCCTGGTCGTGTTCGGCGGACTGCGCGCGGCCGCGCTGCCGTTGGTGATCGCGGTCAGCGGGATCGCGGGCGCGTTCCTCACGCTGTTCGGCTTCAGCCAGGTCACCGACATCTCCGTGTACGCGATCCAGGTGACGACGATGCTGGGGCTCGGACTCGCCGTGGACTACGCCCTGTTGATGCTGGTCCGCTTCCGCGAGGAACGCCGGCACACGGACGACGTCGTCGAGGCCGTGCACCGAACGGTCGCCGCGGCCGGGCGGACCGTGCTGTTCTCCGGGGTCACGGTGGCCGTCAGCCTGACCGGGCTGCTGGTCTTCCCGAGCGTCTTCCTGCGCAGCATGGGCCTGGCCGTGGCCGCCGTGGTGGTCATCGACATGCTGGCCGCGCTGACCCTGCTCCCGGCGCTCCTCGCGAAGTTCGGCGGCAGGATCCCGCCGGCGAAGGTCCGTCCGGACCGCGAGGAGGGTCGCGTCTTCGCCCGCCTCGCCCGCTTCTCGGCCCGCCACCGGGTCGCCGTGGTCGCCGTCGTCGTACCCGTCCTGCTCGTCCTGGCGCTGCCCGTCGCCGGCATGAAGATCCAGCTCGGGGACGCCACCCAGCTCCCGAAGAGCACCGAGGCACGGCAGTTGTACGACACCGTCGACGCGCACTTCCCGCCGGGCACCGGCGTCTCCCCGGTCACCGTCGTCCTCAAGCCGGGCACCGACACGGCGACCGCCGACCGTGTCCGGGCCCTCTCACCGACGGCCGAGACCCACCAACTGCCCGGTGGCACAAGCATCGTCGAGATCCAGCCCGCCGGCAGTGTGGACGGCACGGCGGCCACGGACCTGGTGAAGCGGGTCCGGGACGTACGCGGTGACGCGCCCGTCCAGGTGACCGGACCCGCGGCCCGGCTGGTCGACTTCCGCGCGATGCTCTCCGACCGGGCGCCCTGGGCCGCGGTGACCGTGCTCGTCGGCATCTTCGCCCTGCTGTTCGCCTTCACCGGCTCGGTGCTGATCCCGCTGCGCACGATCCTGACCACGCTGCTCAGCCTGGGCGCGGCGCTCGGTGCGGTGGTCTGGGTCTTCCAGGACGGGCATCTCGCCGGGGCGCTGGGAGCGCAGGGTCTGGGCGCGCTGAGCCTGACCGCACCCCCGCTGATCATCGCGATCGCCTTCGGACTCGCCATGGACTACGAGCTGTTCATCCTGTCCCGGATGCGCGAGGCCCGGGCGCGGACGCACGACGACCAGGAGGCTGTGGTGACCGGTCTGCGCCGCTCCGGCCGCGTGGTCACCTGCGCCGCGCTGCTCCTCGCCGTCGTCTTCGGCGCCTTCATGACCGGCGGCTTCTCCCCCATCCTCCAGATCGGCCTCGGTCTCACCCTGGCCGTCCTGATCGACGCGACGGTCGTCCGGATGCTCCTCGTCCCGGCGACGATGGCCCTGCTCGGCCGCCGCGCCTGGTGGGCACCGAGGCCGCTGCGCCGGGTGCACGACCGGTTCGGGCTGCGTGAAGAGGCGACTGAGCAACGGGAGTTGACCCACCACTGATCCCGCTCCGGCCCACCGCCGGCTCGCCGGAGCCGCGGTCCGTCCTCCCACGGGGGTGGAGGACGGACCGCGGCTCGACGTACGGAGCAACCGATCACACGAACAGTGCGCCCAGGCAAGGCAGCTGACGTCGGCTCAGTTCCCCACCCCCGCAAGCCCCTCCCGCATCCGCCGGTCCCGCGGCGCCTCCTTCCGGTCCAGCCGTGCGTCCAGCAGCCGTCGTGCCGCCTCGCACCGGCCCGCCGCCACCAGGGCGTAGAGCAACGTCTCCTCGACGACCTCTCGTTGGGCCGAGCTGCCGCCGACCCGACGCAGGACCGGGAGCAGGGCGTCCAGGCCGCGGGCGGCCTCCTGGAAGCGTTCCTCGACGAGCGCGGCGAACGCCTCGCACAGCGGGACGATCACCTCGCGCTGCACCTGGTCCTCGCCGGCGGCGTGATCGCGCAGCCGCCGCAGGGCCGGGAGGTCTCCGGCGGCGGCGAGGGCGACGGCCGCGTGCAGGGCGGTGAAGGCGGTCGCGGGGCGTTCCAGGACCTCGTGCGTCACCGACTCCAGAACGTCCGAAGTGGGCAGCTCGCCCGGCCAGTTGTCGCTCAGCCGGGCCCGCCACAGCAGCGACCCCGAGTCGACCAGGGCCCGTACCCCGGTCACCACCCGCCCGGGCGCGAGCTGCGCGAACCAGCGTCGGCGCACGGCTTCCGGATCGTCGAGGGCGAGTTCGTGCAGCGCGATGTGCCAGGAGAAGTGCGCCCGGTGCACCGCGCCCCGGCCCTGCCCGGCGACCCAGCCGTCCAGCCAGTCGCGGCCCGCCTCGTGCGCGCCGGACTCGTAGTGGACGTGGGCGAGCGCGTGCACGGCGTGTCCGGAGGCGGGCTCGGCGGCCAGCGCGCGGTGGGCGAGTTCGCCGCCCTCGCGCAGCCGGCCCTGCCCCTGGCGCAGGAAGGCCAGCAGCGAGGTGTGGAACCAGTGGCCGTCCTGTGCGCCGGAGGTCGCCTCGACGAGCCGCAGCGCCTGGTCGTCGTCGAGGTCGGTGACGCCGGAGAAGGCGATCGTGGGCACGGCGGCGGCGAGGGCGAGCACGTCGGCGGGGAACGCGTCGAGGTGCCGCACGAGCGCGGTGTCCCCTTCCGCTCCGTGCACCCTGCGGGTCACGACGTCCACGAAGGACCGCTCCCGCTCGTCGGCCCGTTCGCGGGCGCTGCGCTGCGCCTCGGCCAGGGCCCGGGGTACGTCGACGGCGGCGCCGCACTCGTGGCCGAGCAGGGCGAGGGCCGCGTGGCCCAGCGCGAAGCCGGGGTCGAGGGCGACCGCGCGGGCGAAGGCGTCCTCGGCGCCGGCCCGGACCTTGAGGACCCGGTCCAGTCCTGTGCGGTAGGCGGCTGCCGACTCGGCGTGGGTGGAGAGGGCGAGGTCGTGTCCGTCGACCGGACGGCGGGCCGGGCGTCGGCTCGATCGGTGTCCCGGAACGAGCGGGGCGAGCAACTGCCGTGCCAGGGCCGCCGCTTGGACCCGGATCTCGGGGATCGCGGTGGTCTCCCACAGTTCGCCGCGGCGCGGGGCTCCCAATGTGAACAGCGGCCGGTCGGCGCGCCCCTCGGCGTCGAGCAGCCGTCCGTCGACCGTGGCCACGCCCATGCCGAGCGGCCCGGCGACCGCAGCGCCGGACGCGAACAGGGAGCCCCAGAGGGGGTCGTCGAAGCGGCGGCCGGGTCCTGTGCAGTCGATAACCCAACCGACGCGCAGGGTAAGGCCGTTGGAGATTGTGACCGTGAGCGCGCCGTCGTGCTCGACGGCGTCCGTGACCACCCCGGTGTGGACGGTGAGCCGGCGCGCGGTGCGGGCCCGGGAGACGTGCTCGGCGGTGGCGGGGGCCATCCGGTGGCGGTGGGTGTTCCACAACGAGCCCTCGCGGGCCAGGAATTCGGCGCGTTCCTCGGGCGTCAGGCTGTGCCACAGGCGCGCGGTGTGCGGGCGCAGGCTGTCGAGGGCGGGGCGCCAGTCGCCGTGGGTGCGCACGGAACGGCTGATATGCCGGTAGACGGCGCGACGCAGCCGGCCGAGCGAGGTGTCGTCGAGCCCGTCCGGCGGGGCCATCGGGCCGGCCGGGGTGAGCGCGTGCGGCTGAGGCAGCAGGCCGCTGCGGGAAAGGGCGTGCACCGTGCGGCCGGGACGGTCGAGGGCGAGGGCGAGATCCACGGCGGTGAGTCCGGTACCGACGAGGAGGACGTCGGCGGTGTCGCCCCGGGGTCCGTCCGAGACGGCCTCGGCGGTGTCCCCCCTCGGGCCGCCCAGGGCACCGTCAGTGATGCCGTTCCGCGGACCATCCAAGGCACCGGCAGCGGTGTCGCTCCGCGGGCTGCCCAATGGGACATCGGCGGTGCCATTCCGCGGACCATACAAGGAGACGTCCGCGATGTCCCTCCGCGAGCCGCCCAAGGCGCCGTCAGCAGTGCCATTCCGCGGACCACCCAAAGCACCGGCAGCGGTGTCCCGCCTCGGCCCGCCCAAAGGGACATCGGCGGTGCCATTCCGCGGACCACCCAAGGAGACGTCCGCGATGCCCCTCCGCGCCCCGCCCAAGGCACCATCAACAGTGCCATTCCGCGGACCACCCAAGGCACCGTCAACGGTGTCCCTCCTCGGCCCGCCCAAGGCGACGTCCGCAATGCCATTCCGCGGACCACCCAAGGTGACACCCGCGATACCGCTCCGCGACCCACCCAAGGCGACGTCCGCCGGGTCGGCCAGCGGACCGTCCATGGCGCCCGTGGTCCACGGCTCGGCGACGAAACGGGCCGAGGCGCGCAGAGCGGGTGGTGCCCAGCCTGCGGAGGGGGCCGCGGGTCCGGTGGCCAGGACGGCGCTGTGCGCGATGAGGTGTCCCCCGTCGGCGAGGTGGAGGTCCACCCGTCCGTCGGGGGTGCCGGTACAGCTCTCGGCGCGGGTGCGCAGCCGGCGTACCGCGACCGTGCCCTGGGCCCGGACGATCGCCTGCGCGAGGGTGTCGGCGAGGTAGGCGCCGTAGCGGTAACGGGTGGCGAAGTCGGCGGCGGTGACGGACGGTTCACCGTGTCTGCACAGCCAGCGGGTGAAGTGGCCCGGGTCGTCCGGATAGCAACTCATGCCGCCCGAGGGCACGTTGAGGCGGTGACGTGGGTCCCGGGTGGCGTACGCGGTGCCGCGGCCGGCTTCCGGGGCCGGATCGACGAGCACGAGGTCGAGCGGTGTCCGGCGGCGCGTGGCGCTCTCGCAGAGCTGGACGGCGGTGAGGGTGCCCGCCGCGCCCGCTCCGACGATGGCCACGGTGTGTCGCTCGCGGACTTCGGTCACGAGTACCTCCGGCAGTGATCGGCGGCGGAGCCGCGGGAAACGGAACTCCGCCTTCAGTCGTTCCTCGCTTTCGAACTATTCCGACCGGGAAGGTGGGGAAGCCATGCCGGAGCGGGGATCTCACCGGATACTCAGGGCCCGGCCGGGCCGTTCATACTCTGTTCACAAACCCTGCCGCCCCCACAACCGTGCTTTCAGGCCTTCTCTCACCCTGTCCTCACAGGAATCTCAGGGAGCGGCCCGGGGATTCAAAGGATCAACCCATGTCCGCGGCGCAGGATGCACCCGCAAGGTGGATTTCTCAGGAAGGCCTGCCGTGGGCGCATCGCACATATCGAACCGGTCCGAGCAGCAGTCGGCGAGGTGGTCCCGCCGCGGGGTGCTCACCGCACTCGGCGCGGTGCCTGCCGTCGTCCTGACCGGGTGCAGCTCGGCGGGCGCCTCGGAGGACGACACCACGAAGGCCGCCGCGTCGGGCGTGGCCTCGGCTTCGGCCACGAAGCGGCCCACCATCACGGTCAGCCCGGCCGACGGCACCAAGAAGGCCGACTTCGCGAGCCCGGTCGAGGTCACCGTGACCGACGGCACCCTCGCCTCGGTCGAGGTCACCGGAAACGACGGTTCCACGCTGGCCGGCTCGCTCAACGACGCCAAGACCAAGTGGACGTCCACGAAGAACCCGTACTCGGGTACGAAGTACACCGTCGCGGCGACGGCCCAGGGTGCGTCCGAGCAGACCTCGACCTTCACCACCAAGGCGCCCGGCGAGACCTTCGTCGGCTACTTCACGCCCGAGGCGAACACCACCTCCGGCGTCGGCATGCCGGTGTCGCTCAACTTCACGCACGCCGTGGCGGACCGGGCCGCCGTCCAGAAGGCGATCACGGTGACCGCCGAGCCGGCCGTCGAGGTGGTCGGCCACTGGTTCAGCGACACCCGGCTCGACTTCCGCCCCGAGACGTACTGGGCGTCCGGCACGACGATCACGCTCAGCCTGCGCCTGAAGGACGTCGAGGGTTCCGACGGCGTCTACGGCGTCCAGTCGAAGGACGTCACCTTCCACATCGGCCGCGAGCAGATCAGCACGGTCGACCTGTCCACCAAGGAGATGGTGGTCAAACGGGACGGCGCGACCCACGCCACCTACCCCGTCTCCGGCGGCGACTCCGACCACACCACCTGGTCCGGGATCATGGTGATCAGCGAGCGGTTCAAGCAGACCCGCATGGAGTCCTCGACGGTCGGCCTCGGTGACGAGTACGACATCTCCGACGTCCCGCACGCCCAGCGCCTGACCACCTCCGGCACCTTCGTGCACGGCAACTACTGGGCGTCCACGGGGGTGTTCGGCCACCAGAACACCAGCCACGGCTGCGTCGGCCTGCACGACACCAAGGGCGCGAACGACACCTCGGTGCCCGGCTACAAGTTCTACGACAGCTCGATGCTCGGCGACGTCGTCATCGTCAAGAACTCCGGCGAGAAGACGGTGGAACCGTCCAACGGCCTCAACGGCTGGAACATGTCGTGGGCCAACTGGAAGGCGGGCAGCGCTATTTAGGCCCCGCCCTTCGCACGAGGCCGGTCTCGCCCAGGTCATCCACGAGCGGACGATCTCGTTCAGCCCCTCGCCGTGATCGACCGTGCATACGATCGGCCGACGGCCCCGGGAGGCACCCGCGCGGCCGTGAAGGAGGGGGTACTTTGTCCAGAATCTCAAGACGTTCCCTGCTCGGATACTCCGGTACGGCCACCGCCGGCGCCGTGCTCGGTGGCGCGGCGGCGGCCCAGCCGGCCCAGGCCGCGGAGGCGGAACAGACCGCGGAAACCACATCGACCGACTTCCCCAACGGGACGCTCTTCAGCGGGAACTCCCAACTGGTTCAGGACGATATGAACGGGGACCTCACGATCAAGTTCAGCGTCGGAGTGAGCGACGCATCGGCGGCCCACGTCATCTCCCCGCTGGAGATCGCCGAGGCGCTCAACGAACTCGCGGCCACCAAGGGCTGGCCGCCGATCACGTTCTACGGCACCCCGGCGCCCGCTCCGCTGAACTGACCCGGGCCGAGGCGGCCGCGGCCCGCGGCCGCCTCGCACCCATACCTTCCATACGGTCCTTCATCGGGTGAACTCGCCCCGTCCGCAAGGACTTTCCCTGCTTCAACTCTTGACGACCGGAGTACCTGAGGGCACATTGACCCCACCTCTGAGAGCGCTCTCAAAGGCTCTTGGACACCCGCGCACCCCACCTCACTCCGTACCCGAGAGGCACCCCCATGAGTGCACCCTCCGGAATACCCAGACGCCGCCGGGCCCTCGTCGCCGTACTCTCCACGATCGGTCTGGCGGCCGCTCTCGCCACGGCCGCCAGCCTCCCCGCGAACGCCTCCGCGCCCACGCCCCCGGCGGGCTGGTCGCAGGTCTTCCTCGACGACTTCAACGGGACCGCCGGCACCGGCGTGAACACCTCCAACTGGCAGTACGACACCGGGACTTCATATCCGGGCGGCCCCGCCAACTGGGGCACCGGCGAGGTCGAGACGATGACGAACAGCACCACCAACGTCTCGCTCGACGGCTCCGGCAACCTGCGCATCACCCCGGTGCGCAACGCGGCAGGACAGTGGACCTCGGGCCGCATCGAGACCACCCGGACCGACTTCCAGCCCCCGGCCGGCGGCAAGCTGCGCGTCGAGGCCCGCATCCAGATGCCCAACGTCACCGGCACGGCGGCCGAGGGCTACTGGCCGGCGTTCTGGGCCCTGGGCGCCCCCTACCGCGGCAACTACCAGAACTGGCCCGGTGTGGGCGAGTTGGACATCATGGAGAACGTCCAGGGCCTCAACAAGGTCTGGGCAACCCTGCATTGCGGCACCAGCCCGGGCGGCCCGTGCAACGAGACGACGGGCATCGGCAATTCGGTCGCCTGCCCCAACACGACCTGCCAGTCCGGCTTCCACACCTACTCCATGGAGTGGGACCGCTCGGTCAGCCCCGAGGCGATCCGCTTCTACGTCGACGGCGTCAACTACCACACCGTGACGGCCAGTCAGGTGGACGCGACCACCTGGGCGAACGCCACCAACCACGGCTTCTTCCTGATCCTGAACGTGGCGATGGGCGGCGGCTTCCCGGACGCGTTCGGCGGCGGCCTCGACGGCGACACGCAGTCCGGCGTGCCGATGGTCGTCGACTACGTCCAGGTCCTGTCGGCAAGTGGGAGCGGTACCACGCCTCCGCCGACCGGCAACCGGGATGCCTACAGCGCCATCCAGGCCGAGTCCTACGACAGCCAGTCCGGCACGGTCCCCGAGACGACCACCGACACCGGCGGCGGCCAGGACATCGGTTCGCTCGCCAACGGCGACTGGGCGCAGTACAAGGGCGTCAACTTCGGCTCCACGGCGGCCACCCAGTTCGTCGCGCGCGTGGCCAGCGGTGCCGCCTCCGGCGTGAGCGGCCTGGTCGAGGTGCGCCTCGACAGCCGCACCAGCACACCCATCGGCAGCTTCGCCCTCGCCAACACGGGCGGCTGGCAGTCCTGGCGGACGATCCCGGCCAACATCAGCTCGGTCACGGGGACGCACGATGTCTATCTGACCTTCACCAGCGGCCAGCCGGCCGACTTCGTGAACGTCAACTGGTTCAACTTCGGGCACTGACGCACCCGTTGGCAATGCCCCCGCGAGGCCGGTGAGATCCGGTCCTGCTCGCGGGGGCATCGTCGTGCGCGGGGCATCGCAAGGGGCACCCGCGGGCCCGGCCGCTACCGCAGCTCCGCCCGGAACCCCGCCGGCGTCAGGTCCGTGTGCTGGTGGAAGAACTTGGAGAAGTTCGCCGCGTCGGGGAAGCCGACCGCCGCGCCGACACGGCCGATGGGCAGGTCCGTGTGGGCGAGGAGGCGCTTGGCCTCCAGGACCACGCGTTTGTCGATGAAGCCCTTGGGGGTCTCGCCGGTGGCGGCGCGGACCGCGCGGACGAGGGTGCGGCGGGAGTAGCCGAGGGCGTCGGCGTACGCGCTGACGCTGTGGTTGGTGGCGAAGCCCTGCTCGACGGCGTCCCGGAAGAGGGTGAACGTCGTGTCGGCCTGTCCGCGGGCCGCCTCCGCGGACGTGGCCGCGAGATGGGCGAGGCGGAGCAGGAACGCGGTCAGCGAGTGGCGCAGGATCGAGGTGTGCAGGCTCAGCGTGAGCGTGGTCGTGTCCTCGTACTCGCGTTGGAGCTGGGCCAGGGACGAGCGCAGGGCGGCCAGTTGGGGGGCGTCGGGGCGGAGCAGGGGCGGCAGGTCGTAGCGGTAGAGGCCGGTCGCCTCGACCGTGGCGCGCGGGAGGAAGCCGGGCTGCATGGTCAGGACGGTGCCGCGGTACTCGTCGTCCCGTGCGAAGCGGTGGACCTGGCCGGGGCGGATCCACAGGATGTCGCCGGCCGTCGCCTCGTACTCGTCGAAGTCGATCATGTGGCGGACCGGTCCCTCGTCGAAGAGCATCACGACATGGAAGTCGATGCGGTGGACGCGGTGCAGCGGGGCATCCGCGTGCCAGGTGCGGTCGGTGCCCATCGGCCCGACCTGCATGCCGACCCCGCACACACTCAGCTCGACCGGGAAGGGAAACGTTCGGATGGCGTCCACGCCGCCTTCACCGTCGCCACCTTGGATGGTTCTGTCCGCCATGTCCTTCTCGTGCCGCCTCGATCGCGCTGTCCGTGTCCCACTTTCACCACAGGCTGACACACAGGGACCTTCCCTCTAAAAAGTCAGACTTTTAGTTTTGAACGCGTCAGACCAGCTACCCCGCTCCGATCGAGGACTTCTTGAAGATGAGGACGATGAGCGCGCAGACACCGGACAGCTTCGAATGGACCGAACTCGACCGGCGTGCCGTCGACACGGCCCGGGTCCTGGCGGCCGATGCCGTGCAGAAGGTGGGCAACGGGCATCCGGGCACCGCGATGAGCCTGGCCCCCGCCGCATACACGATCTTTCAGAAGGTGATGCGTCACGACCCGGCGGATCCGGAGTGGACGGGCCGTGACCGCTTCGTCCTCTCCCCCGGCCACACCTCGCTGACGCTCTACACCCAGCTCTTCCTCGCCGGATACGAGGTGGGTCTCGACGACCTCAAGGCCTTCCGCACGCACGGCTCCAAGACCCCGGGTCACCCGGAGTACGGACACACCGCCGGCGTCGAGACCACCACGGGCCCGCTCGGCCAGGGCGTCGCCAACGCGGTCGGCATGGCGATGGCCGCCCGCTACGAGCGCGGCCTGTTCGATCCCGAGGCCCCCGAGGGCACCTCCCCGTTCGACCACACCATCTGGGCGATCGTCTCCGACGGCGACCTGGAGGAGGGCGTCTCCGCCG
The DNA here is from genome assembly GCF_044750545.1 of Streptomyces sp. NPDC088794. Lineage (NCBI taxonomy): Bacteria > Bacillati > Actinomycetota > Actinomycetes > Kitasatosporales > Streptomycetaceae > Streptomyces > Streptomyces sp. NPDC088794. The sequence goes on from NZ_JBIVKB010000001.1 coordinate 920,070, forward strand.
AGGCCTCCTCGATGGCCGGCCACCAGAAGCTCGGCAACCTGGTCTTCCTCTACGACGACAACCACATCTCCATCGAGGGCGACACCGCCACCGCGTTCTCCGAGGACGTGCTGAAGCGCTACGAGGCCTACGGCTGGCACGTCCAGCGGATCGAGCCGGCGCTCGGCGGCGACATCGACCCGGCGGCCCTGTACGCGGCACTGAAGGCCGCGCAGGCCGAGACCGGGCGGCCCTCGATCATCGCGATGCGCACGATCATCGCCTGGCCCGCCCCGAACGCGCAGAACACCGAGGCCTCCCACGGTTCCGCGCTCGGCGCCGACGAGGTGGCCGCGACCAAGCGGCTGCTGGGCTTCGACCCGGAGCAGTCCTTCGAGGTCGCCGACGACGTCCTCGCCCACACCCGCACCGCCCTGGACCGGGGCGCGGAGGCGCACGCGGCCTGGGACAAGCAGCTCGACAAGTGGCGCGGCGCCAACGCCGAGCGGGCCGCCCTGTTCGACCGGATCGTCGCGGGGCAGCTGCCCGAGGGCTGGCAAGACGTCCTGCCCGTCTTCGAGGAGGGCGCCTCCGTCGCGACCCGGGCCGCCTCCGGCAAGGTGCTCCAGGCGCTCGGCGGGGTGCTGCCCGAGCTGTGGGGCGGCTCCGCCGACCTGGCCGGCTCGAACAACACCACGATCGACAAGACGTCGTCGTTCCTGCCCGAGGGCAACCCGCTGCCCGGCGCCGACCCGTACGGCCGTACGATCCACTTCGGCATCCGCGAGTTCTCCATGGCGGCCGAGATGAACGGCATCGCGCTGCACGGCAACACCCGCATCTACGGCGGCACCTTCCTGGTGTTCTCCGACTACATGCGCAACGCCGTCCGCATGGCCGCGCTGATGCAGCTCCCGGTGACCTACGTCTGGACGCACGACTCCGTCGGTCTCGGCGAGGACGGGCCGACCCACCAGCCGGTCGAGCACCTCGCCTCACTGCGCGCGATCCCGGGTCTGAACGTGGTCCGTCCCGCCGACGCCAACGAGACCGCGATCGCCTGGGCCGAGATCCTGAAGCGGCACGCCACCGACCCGGCCCCGCACGGCCTCGCCCTCACCCGGCAGGGTGTGCCGACCTACGCGCCGGACCCGGACGCGGCCAAGGGCGGCTACGTCCTGCGCGAGTCCTCCAAGGACACGCCCGACGTGATCCTCATCGCCACCGGTTCCGAGGTCCACCTCGCGGTCGAGGCGCGTGAGCGGCTGGAGGCGGAGGGGATCGGCACGCGCGTGGTGTCGATGCCGTCCGTGGAGTGGTTCGAGGAGCAGCCGCGGGAGTACCGCGAGCGGATCCTGCCGCCGGCCGTGAAGGCCCGTGTCGCCGTCGAGGCGGGTGTGGGTCTCACGTGGTACCGGTTCGTAGGTGACGCAGGACGCATCGTCTCCCTCGAGCACTTCGGCGCCTCCGCCGATGCAAAGACCCTTTTCGCCGAGTTCGGTTTCACCCCCGAGAACGTCGCCACGGCAGCCCGGGAATCCCTCGCCGCCGCGCGCGGTTGATCCGTTCGCCAGAAAGAAGATGATCATTGTGACCGATGCAACCGCGTCCGCGGACAACCTCAAGCGCCTGTCCGACGAGGGCGTCTCCATCTGGCTGGACGACCTGTCGCGCAAGCGGATCGAGTCCGGCAACCTGGCCGAACTCGTAGCTAAGCAGCACGTCGTGGGCGTCACCACGAACCCCTCGATCTTCCAGGCCGCGATCGGCACGGGTGAGGGTTACCAGGAGCAGCTCGCCGACCTCGCCGTCCGCGGTGTGACGGTCGACGAGGCCGTACGGATGATGACGACCGCCGACGTGCGCGCCGCCGCCGACGTGCTGCGGCCCGTGTACGACGCCACCGGCGGCCGGGACGGCCGGGTCTCCATCGAGGTCGACCCCCGTCTGGCCCACGAGACGGCGCCCACGATCGCCGAGGCCAAGCAGCTGTCCTGGCTGGTCGACCGCCCGAACGTCATGATCAAGATCCCGGCGACCCTGGCGGGCCTACCCGCCATCACCGAGGTCATCGGCCTCGGGATCAGCGTCAACGTCACGCTGATCTTCTCCCTGGAGCGCTACCGCGAGGTCATGGACGCCTACCTGGCCGGCCTGGAGAAGGCCGCCGCCAAGGGCCTCGACCTCTCGACCATTCACTCCGTGGCCTCCTTCTTCGTCTCCCGCGTCGACTCCGAGATCGACAAGCGCCTGACCGTCCTGGGTACCGACGAGGCCCTCGCCCTCAAGGGCCGGGCGGCACTGGCCAACGCGCGCCTCGCCTACGAGGCGTACGAAGATGTATTCCAGGGCGGTCGCTGGACCGCACTCGCCGGCGCGAGGGCCAACAAGCAGCGTCCGCTGTGGGCCTCGACCGGGGTGAAGGACCCGGCGTACAAGGACACCCTGTACGTGGACGAGCTGGTCGCGCCGGGCACCGTCAACACGATGCCGGAGGGCACCTTGAAGGCGACGGCGGACCACGGCGTGATCACCGGTGACACGGTCACCGGCGGCTACGCCCAGGCACGCGCCGATCTCGCGGCCGTCGAGCGGCTCGGGATCTCGTACGAGGAGGTCGTCAAGCAGCTGGAGGACGAGGGCGTGGCCAAGTTCGAGGCGGCCTGGCAGGACCTGCTGGACGCCGTGACGAAGTCCCTGAACAGCGAAGGGGTCGACGGAGAATGACCGAGAGTCCCGCCATCGACTGGGCGAACCCGCTGCGCGACGCGCGCGACCGGCGGCTGCCCACCATCGCCGGCCCGTCCGGCCTTGTCATCTTCGGCGTCACCGGCGACCTGTCCCGCAAGAAGCTGATGCCGGCCGTCTACGACCTCGCCAACCGCGGCATGCTGCCGCCGGGCTTCTCCCTGGTCGGGTTCGCCCGCCGGGACTGGGAGGACGAGGACTTCGCGCAGATCGTGCACGACTCCGTGCGCGAGCACTCCCGCACCCCGTTTCGCGAAGAGGTGTGGCAGCAGCTCGCCGAGGGGATGCGATTCATCCCGGGCGACTTCGACGACGACACGGCGTTCAAGCAGCTCAAGTCGGCCGTCGAGGAGCTGGACGCCTCCCGGGGCACCGGGGGCAACTTCGCCTTCTACCTCTCCGTACCGCCGAAGTTCTTCCCCAAGGTCGTCAAGCAGCTCAAGAAGCACGGTCTGGCGAACGCGCCCGAGGGGTCCTGGCGGCGCGCGGTCATCGAGAAGCCGTTCGGCCGCGACCTGGCGAGCGCGCGGGAGCTGAACGCGCTCGTGCACGACGTGTTCGAGCCGGACCAGGTGTTCCGCATCGACCACTACCTGGGCAAGGAGACGGTCCAGAACATCCTGGCGCTGCGCTTCGCCAACCAGATGTACGAGCCGATCTGGAACCGTTCGTACGTCGACCACGTGCAGATCACGATGGCCGAGGACATCGGCATCGGCGGCCGGGCCGGCTACTACGACGGCATCGGCGCCGCCCGTGACGTCATCCAGAACCACCTGCTGCAGCTCATGGCGCTCACCGCCATGGAGGAGCCCATCGCCTTCGACGCCGAGTCGCTGCTCACCGAGAAGCTCAAGGTGCTCAAGCAGGTGCGGCTGCCGGAGAACCTGGGCGAGCACACCGTGCTGGCGCAGTACGCGACCGGCTGGCAGGGCGGCGAGAAGGTGGCCGGCTACCTCCAGGAGGAGGGCACCGACCCCAAGTCGAAGACCGACACCTACGCGGCCGTCAAGCTGGAGGTGGACAACCGCCGCTGGGCGGGCATCCCCTTCTACCTGCGCACCGGCAAGCGCCTGGGCCGCCGGGTCACCGAGATCGCGGTCGTCTTCAAGGTCGCCCCGCACTCCCCCTTCGACTCCACGGCCACCGAGGAACTGGGCGCCAACGCCATCGTGATCCGCGTCCAGCCGGACGAGGGCATGACGGTCCGCTTCGGCTCCAAGGTGCCGGGTACCTCGATGGAGATCCGGGACGTCTCCATGGACTTCGCGTACGGCGAGTCCTTCACGGAGTCCAGCCCGGAGGCGTACGAGCGGCTCATCCTTGACGTGCTGCTGGGTGACGCCAACCTGTTCCCGCGTCCCCAGGAAGTGGAAGAGTCCTGGAAGATCCTCGACCCGATCGAGGAGTACTGGGCGAAGCAGGGTAAACCCGCTCAGTACCCCTCGGGCAGCTGGGGGCCGAAGGAAGCCGACGAGATGCTCGCACGAGACGGACGGAGCTGGCGCAGGCCATGAAGATCGACCTGACCGACACCACGGCAAGCAAGATCAACAAGGCGTTGGTGCAGGGTCGCCGCGCCATCGGCACCCCTGCCGTGGGCATGGTCCTGACGATGGTCATCGTCACGGACGAGGAGAACGCCTACGACGCGATCAAGGCGGCCGAGGAGGCCTCGCACGAGCACCCCTCGCGCACCCTGGTCGTCATCAAGCGGCTCGCCCGCTCGCCCCGCGACCGTACGACGTCCCGCCTGGACGCCGAGGTCCGGGTGGGCGCCGACGCCGGCACCGGCGAGACGGTCGTGCTGCGCACCTACGGCGAGGTGTCCGACCACGCCGACTCGGTCGTCCTGCCGCTGCTGCTGCCGGACGCCCCGGTGGTCGTGTGGTGGCCGGCGGACGCGCCCGAGGTGCCCGCCAAGGACCCGCTGGGCGCCCTCGCCCAGCGCCGGATCACCGACCTGTACGCGGTCGAGCGGCCGCTGGAGGCGCTGGCCGGACGGGCCCGCGCCTACACGCCCGGTGACACGGACCTGGCCTGGACCCGGCTGACACCGTGGCGCTCGATGCTGGCGGCGGCCCTGGACCAGGCCCGGATGCCGATCATCTCGGCGGCCGTGGAGAGCGAGGCGGACAACCCGGCGGCCGAGCTGCTCGCCCGGTGGCTGGAGGCCCGCCTGAAGGTGTCCGTCGACCGGGTCGAGAGCGCGGGCCCCGTGGTCACGGCCGTGCGCCTGGGCACCACGAGCGGCGAGATCGTCATCGACCGACCCGAGGGCCCGCTGGCCACGCTGACCCTGCCGGACCAGCCGCCGCGCACCCTCGCCCTGAAGGTACGCCCCACCTCCGAACTCATCGCCGAGGAGCTCAGGCGCCTCGACGCCGACGAGATGTACGCCATCGCCCTGCGGGGCGAGGCCACCAAGGAGACCCCCTCTCATGTCTGACTCCCCGACGCTGGACCGGCGCCCCGAGTGGGCGGCACTCGAGGACCACCGCGCCCAGGGACAGCCGCAGTTGCGCGAGCTGTTCGCGACGGACCCCGGACGCGCCGAGCGGTACGTCGTGCGCGTGGGCGACCTGCGCATCGACTACTCCAAGCATCTGATCACCGACGAGACGCTGGCCCTGCTCCAGGAACTGGCCACCGCCACCGACGTGTTCGGGCGGCGCGACGCCATGTTCCGCGGCGACCACATCAACTCCACCGAGGACCGCGCGGTCCTGCACACCGCACTGCGCGCCCCGCGCGACGCGGTGATCGAGGTCGACGGCGAGAACGTCGTGCCGGCCGTGCACGCCGTCCTCGACAAGATGAGCGACTTCGCGCACCGCGTCCGCTCCGGCGAGTGGACCGGGCACACCGGCAAGCGCATCAAGAACGTCGTCAACATCGGCATCGGCGGCTCCGACCTCGGCCCCGCGATGGCCTACGAGGCCCTGCGGGCGTTCACCGCACGGGAGTTGACGGTCCGCTTCGTGTCGAACGTGGACGGCGCCGACCTCCACGAGGCCACCCGCGACCTCGACCCGGCGGAAACGCTGTTCATCGTCGCCTCCAAGACCTTCACCACGATCGAGACGATCACCAACGCCACTTCGGCCCGCTCCTGGCTCCTCGCGGGCCTCGGAGATGGGGGCCCCTCCCGCTCGAACGAAGTTGAGAGTGGGGGAGACAAGGCGGTGGCCAAGCACTTCGTGGCGCTGTCGACGAACGCCGGCAAGGTCACCGAGTTCGGCATCGACCCGGACAACATGTTCGGGTTCTGGGACTGGGTCGGCGGGCGCTACTCGTTCGACTCCGCGATCGGCCTCTCGCTGATGATCGCCGTCGGTCCCGACCGCTTCCTGGAGATGCTCGACGGCTTCCGGATCGTCGACGACCACTTCCGCACCGCGACCGCCGAGTCCAACGCCCCGCTGCTCCTTGGCCTGTTGGGTGTCTGGTACGGCAACTTCCACGACGCCCAGTCGCACGCGGTGCTGCCCTACAGCCACTACCTCTCCAAGTTCACCGCGTACCTCCAGCAGCTGGACATGGAGTCCAACGGCAAGTCGGTGCAGCGCGACGGCCGGCCGGTGGAGTGGCAGACCGGCCCGGTGGTGTGGGGCACGCCCGGGACCAACGGGCAGCACGCGTACTACCAGTTGATCCACCAGGGCACCAAGCTGATCCCGGCGGACTTCATCGGCTTCGCCCGGCCCGTGGCCGAGCTGAGCGACGAACTCAAGGCGCAGCACGACCTGTTGATGGCGAACTTCTTCGCCCAGACCCAGGCCCTCGCCTTCGGCAAGACCGCCGAGGAGGTCCGCGCGGAGGGTGTGCCCGAGGCGCAGGTCGCGCACCGCACCTTCAAGGGCAACCACCCCACGACCACGATCCTGGCCCGCGAGCTGACCCCGTCGGTGCTCGGCCAGCTGATCGCCCTCTACGAGCACAAGGTGTTCGTGCAGGGCGCCGTGTGGAACATCAACTCCTTCGACCAGTGGGGCGTGGAGCTCGGCAAGGTGCTCGCCAAGCGCGTCGAACCCGCCCTGACCGAAGGCGCGGACGTCCCCGGCCTCGACCCCTCCACCACCGCACTCGTGGCCGCCTACCGCGACCTGAAGGAAGTGAACTGACATGCAGCTCGGCTTGATTGGTCTCGGCAAAATGGGCGGCAACATGCGCGAGCGCATCCGCCGCGCGGGCCACACCGTCGTCGGCTACGACCGCAACCCGGAGGTCTCCGACGTCAGCGGTCTCACCGAACTGGTCGAGAAGCTCGAAGCGCCCCGCACCATCTGGGTGATGGTGCCGGCCGGCGCGGCCACCCAGTCGGTGGTCGACGAGCTCGGCGGCCTGCTGGAGGCCGGTGACGTCGTCGTGGACGGCGGCAACTCCCGCTGGACGGACGACGAGCAGCACGCGAAGGAGCTGGCGACCAAGGGCATCGGCTTCGTCGACGCCGGTGTCTCCGGTGGCGTGTGGGGCCTGGAGAACGGCTACGCCCTGATGGTCGGCGGCGACAAGGAGCACGTCGAGCGGCTCCAGCCGATCTTCGAGGCGCTCAAGCCGGAGGGCCCGTACGGCTATGTCCACGCGGGCAAGGTCGGTGCCGGGCACTTCTCCAAGATGGTCCACAACGGCATCGAGTACGCCATGATGCAGGCCTATGCCGAGGGCTGGGAGCTGCTGGAGAAGGTCGACTCGGTGGACAACGTCCGCGAGGTGTACCGCTCCTGGCAGGACGGCACGGTGATCCGGTCCTGGCTGCTGGACCTCGCGGTCAACGCCCTGGACGACGACGAGCACCTGGACAAGCTCAAGGGCTTCGCGCAGGACTCCGGCGAGGGCCGCTGGACCGTCGAGGCGGCCGTCGACCACGCCGTGCCGCTGCCCGCGATCACGGCCTCGCTCTTCGCGCGGTTCGCGTCCCGCCAGGACGACTCGCCGCAGATGAAGATGATCGCGGCGCTGCGCAACCAGTTCGGCGGTCACGCCGTCGAGTCGAAGTAGGCCCGCCGTGGGGGACCTGTTCCTGGTCCGCCACGGCGAGACGGAGTGGAGCGTGTCGGGCCAGCACACCAGCTGGACCGACCTGCCCCTCACCCAGCACGGTGAGGAGCAGGCCAAGGCGCTCGCTCCCCTCCTCTCCCGGCGGACCTTCGCTCTCGCCCTGACCAGCCCGCTAGGCCGCGCGATACGCACCGCCGAACTCGCGGGCCTGACCGGGTCCGTACCGGATCCCGACCTGCACGAGTGGGACTACGGCGCCTACGAGGGCGTCACCACCGTCGACATCCACCGCGCCCGCCCCGGCTGGGACCTGTGGCTGGACGGCGTCCCGCCGGGCCCCGAGGGCCACCCCGGCGAGTCCCCGGCCGAGGTCGGCGCCCGCGCCGACCGGGTCCTGTCCCGCGTGGACCCCGCCCTCGCCGACGGCGACGTGATCCTCGTCGCGCACGCCCACTTCCTGCGCGTCCTGACGGCCCGCCGCCTGGGCCTGCCGCCCGCGGAGGGCCGGCTGTTCCAACTGTCGACGGGCACGGTCAGCCGCCTGTCGACCGAGCACGACCGCCCGGTGATCGCGGAGTGGAACGCCAGGGCGTAGCCCTGTACTCGACAACGGCCCGGGCCGACGCGTTGGCGTCACGGCCCGGGCCGTCTGCACAACTCCACGCTCACAACGGGGTGTTGACAGCTCACGCGGGCCGGGTCAGAGTCACCGCTGATGGAGATCACTGATCTGACACCGGCCGAACTGCGGGTGTGGCGGGCCTTTCCCCGGGGCGAATCCGTGGACTTCCGGGAGTCGACGGACGAGGACGCCGCGACGGGGACCGAGTGGGGACCGGAACGCACGGTCCGCGCCCTGGTGCTCAAGGCACTTCTGCTCAGCACACCGCAGGAGGAGGGCGAGGTCCCGGGTCTCAGCCTCTCGGGCGCCCGCGTCACGGGGATGCTGAACCTCATCCACGCCGTGGTCGATCATGCCGTCCGGCTGGTCCACTGCCACTTCGACGAGCCTCTCGAACTGCACAGCTCCCGGCTGCGCGCACTCAACCTCAGGGATTCCGTCTTCCCGGCCCTCGCCCTCGGCAACGCACGGATCGACAGCCCCCTGCGGCTGACGCGTTGCCGCACCCGGGGACCGGTGAAGCTGGGTGGGATACAGACATCGGGTGCGGTCTTCCTGAAGGAAGCCGAGATCAGGGCTCCGGACGCCGAGGTGCCGGCGCTCCAGCTCAACCAGGCCGCCATCGGCCACGACTTCATGGCCGCAGGGCTGCGCGTGTACGGCGAGACACGGCTCAACGGCGCCACGGTCGCCGGCAAGGTGAATCTGGAGAACGCCGAGTTCCACAACCCCGGCGGCACCGCCTTCAGCGCCGAGGCACTCGACGCGAACGCCGATGTACACGCTCGCAGACTGCGCGCGTGCGGCCGTATCGAACTTCGCGGCGCCCGCATAGCCGGCCGCCTCGACCTGTCCCGCTCACACCTGTCGCACCCCGGCGGCACGGCACTGCGGGCCAGCAGCAGCGTCATCGGGGAGCTATGGCTGTACGGCGGCGATCGCGTCGAGGGAGTCCTCAACCTCCGCCGGGCGCACATCGACGTCCTCAGCTTCGGCCCGGAGGTGCTGCCGACCGAGGTACGTCTCAACAACCTCAGCTTCACCACGCTCACCCCGCACCTGCCCGCCGACCAGCGCCTCCCGATGCTGGAACGGGACGGCGAAGGCTATGTTCCGTACGCCTACGAGCAGTTGACCGCCGCCTACCGGCGCATCGGCGACGACCGGGCGGCCCGTGAGGTCCAACTCGCCAAACAGCTCCGCCATCGCGCCACGCTCCCCTGGTACGGGCGCACTTGGGGCCACCTCCAGGAAGTCACCGTCGGCTACGGCTTCCGCCCGCTCCGCGCGGCGATCTGGCTGCTCTCCCTGCTCGCCACGGGCTCGATCGCGTACGGCCTGCACAACCCGCCCGCGCTGAAGCCGTCCGAGGCCCCTCCCTTCAACGCGGTGTTCTACACCCTCGACCTGCTCCTCCCGGTGATCTCCTTCGGCCAGGAGAGCGCCTTCGCCCCACGCGGCGGCTACCAGGCGCTGTCCTACGTCCTCATCATCACCGGCTGGATCCTCGCCACGACGGTCATCGCGGGCGTGACCAGGAGCGTCAGCCGCCAGTGAGCCGCCGAGCAGTGTGCTGGGCGGCCAGCCGGACCGGCGCGTTCGCCGCGCCGTACCCCCGATAGCCCCCGTCCCGCTGGACCAGCTCGAAGAAGACACGGCCGACGGTGCGGGTGTAACAGTGCCTGAACTCCCCGTACACGTCACGGTCGTAGAGGATGCCCAGCTCCTTGTACGTCGCCAACTCGCCGTCGGCGAACTCGAACCGGGCGGCCAGGTCGTCGTAGTAGTTGGCCGGCATCTCCAGCAGCAGCCCGCCCGCCGCGCGGAACCGGCGTGCCGCGGCCACCACGTCCAGCGTGTCCAGGGCGATGTGCTGGGCGTGGACCGTGTCGTCGGCGGGCGCAGCACCGACGGACAGGGCGATCCGCACATCGCCGCCGGTGACGGCACGGCTGCGCAGCAGCCCGTACGGGTCGGCCACGTCCACGCTCTCCTGGGCGTCCAGACCGAGGACGCCCTGATGGAAGAGCGCGGCCTCGTCGAAGTGGTGCCAGGGCTGGGTGAGGGCGAGGTGGTCGATACGACGGACGTCCGAGGCCGGTGGAGTGTGCTGGACGTCCTCGAAGTCGGCTCGCCAGTCGGACAGTTCGGGCCGGCCCGTCGCGCAGAAGAACAACTCCGTCCCGTCGGGAGCGGCGACGGCTTCGAGGGGCGTGTCCTCGCGCGCCCGCCGCCGCGGCAGCACCGGCGCCAGCAGCGCCTCGGCACGGCGGGCGGCACCCTCGGGGTCCGGCGACTCGAGACCGATCGCGGCGAGACCGGTACCGTCGCGGCGGGCGGCCGACCCGGTGTTGACGAGCACCCGGGCGTCCCCCTGCTGCCACAGATCGACCGGCTTGCTCCGGTGCCGCGCGGCGCGCGCGAACCCGAGAGCACCGAGAACCGCCGAGACCGGCTCGGCGTCGGCGGTGACCAACTCGGCGAAGGCAATGCCCGTGGGGACGACGGGCGCGGGCAACTCCGCCACCCCGACGGCCTCCTGAAGGACGAGCAACGAGCGGTGCGCGTCCACGGCGGTCGGACCGGCCTCGGCCTGACGGAAGACGTCGTTGAAGACCTCGAGGGAGAGCGGGCCTGTGTACCCGGCACGCAGCACGTGCCCCACGAGCCCTGCCACATCGAAGCCACCCTGCCCCGGGAAGCAGCGATAGTGACGGCTCCACTGGAGCACGTCCATGGCGAGCAAAGGGGCGTCGGCGAGCTGGAGAAAGAAGATCTTCTCCCCCGGGATGTCCTCGATGCCCTTGGGATCGGAGCCGCGGGAGAGGATGTGAAAACTGTCGAGACAGGTACCGAGGGCCGGGTGTCCGGCGGCCTCGACTACCTGCCAGGCATGGTCATACGTACTGACGTGCCGACCCCAGGCAAGCGCCTCATAGGCGACACGGATCCCGAAGTCCTGCGCAAGATCGGCAAGTTGACTCAACTGCTCGGCAGCCAAGTCGTCATCGTCCACCGCGAACGGGGACACGCTGGAGCAGACGAGCACAGTGTCGGCACCGAGCCGCCGCATCACCTCGAACTTGTGCCGGGCACGCCGCAGATTCCGCGCGAACTCTTCCGCGGGGACGGCTTCGATGTCCCGCATCGGCTGATAGAGGTCGACGGTGAGCCCGAGGTCGGAGCACCGTCCCCTGATTTCCTCGGGCGTGAGCGGACTGGCGAGCAGGTCGTTCTCGAATATCTCGACGCCGTCGAACCCGGCCCGGGAGGCAGCGGCAAGTTTCTCGGTGAGGGAGCCGCTGAGGGAGACAGTTGCAATAGACGTACGCACGATCGCACTCCTCGTAGATGCCGTACTGGTCCACGCCCCTTTTAAGGGGCGCGGGGAACTGCGCGACCAGCCACAACGAGCCGGCACCCGTCAAACAACCTGTCCCGCCGAATTCTCCACCACAAAATCCGCGAGCATCCGCCCGACATCCGGCTCACGCCCCGTGAACAGCCGAAACGCGTCCGCAGCCTGGAACACGGCCATCCCGCCCCCGTCCAGAACGGCACACCCCACCGCCCTGGCGACCCGCACCAACTCGGTCTCCAGCGGCCGGTACACCACCTCGGCAACCCACAACTCCCTGCGGAGCAACCCCGCGGGGAACGGCAATCCGGGATGCGCGGCCATCCCGGTAGGCGTCGCATGCACAACCCCGTCTGCACCGGCCAACAACTCGCCCAACCGCTCCGGAGAAGCCGCGGCAGCCCGGCCCACCCCGAAATGCCGATTGAGCGCCGCGGCCAGATCCACCGCTCGATCGGCCAACGCGTCCACGACAGTGACCCGCTCCGCGCCAAGGTTGAGCATGGCGTGCGCGACAGCCGCCCCCGCACCCCCCGCACCGAGTTGCACGACCCGCTCCACCGGAACGTCCGGCAACCCACGAGCGAACGCCGCAGCGAACCCCGTGACGTCGGTGTTGTACCCAACGGCACAACCATCCTCGAAAACCACGGAGTTCACCGCCCCGAGCGCCGAAGCCTGCGGAGCAAGCGCGTCCAGGTGCTCGATGACGAGCTGCTTGCACGGGTGGGTGACATTGAGCCCGTCGAAGCCCAGGTCCCGCGCGGCCCGCACCAGATCGCCGACGGCCTCCGGCCGCAGGCCCAGCTCGTCGATGTCGATGCGCCGGTACAGGTAGCGCAGGCCCTGCCGGTCCGCCTCCCGCTCGTGCAGCGCCGGGCTGAGCGACGGCCCGATGCCGGCGCCGATCAGTCCGACGAGAAACGAGTCCTTGGCCACGCGGACCTCCTGAGCCGATCACTAATGTACGAACCAGTACGTTAGCTATATCAGCCGCACCGCCCCGCAGGGAAGGCCCGGGACCGCCACGACCCCCGCCTTCCGCAATCTCCCGCCTAGAATCTGGCGCAGCGGCCGCACTCCCGAAGGAACCCAAGGAACCCGATGACCAGCGTCGACGAACCGGCACGACCCAACGGACGGATCCGCGACGCGGTCCGCACCCAGGCCGAGATCCTCGACGTGGCGACACAGGAGTTCGCGCGGGCCGGCTACGACGGCGCCCGCGTCGACGAGATCGCGGCCCGCACCCGCACCACGAAGCGGATGATCTACTACTACTTCGGCGGCAAGGAGCAGCTCTTCACGGCCGTCCTGGAGCGGGCGTACACCGTGATCCGCGAGGCCGAACAGAGGCTGGACGTCGAGCACCTCGACCCGGTCGCGGCCATCCGCAAGCTCGCCGAGGTCACCTTCGACCACCACGAACAGCACCCGGACTTCATCCGCCTGGTCAGCATCGAGAACATCCACGGGGCCGAACACATCGCCGCCTCCGAGAAGTTGGGCAAGATCGGCTCCCCCGCGCTCGACGTGATCCGCCGCATCCTGGCCGTCGGGCAGGAATCGGGCCTGTTCACGGCCGACGTCGACGCGGTCGACCTGCACGCGATGATCAGTTCGTTCTGCTTCTTCCGGGTCGCCAACCGGCACACGTTCGGCGCCCTGTTCGGCCGCGACCTCACCGACCCGGACCGGCGCGAGCACTACCGCGCCATGCTCGGCGACATGGTGATCGCCTACCTGACGGCGGAGCGTACCGCCGACTGAACCGGCGACGCGCGACCTCTTGACACCCGGGAAACGCGAGCGCAACATCCCTACCCACCGAGACTAACTATCCAGTGGGTTAATTAACCGACCCACGTTCGGGTACCTCGGCCCCGTCCCTCTCCTCCCCGCTCACTCCTCTACCTTGGAGTTCCCCGAAGGAGCACGCCGTGTCCGTCCCCGCCGAAGCCGTCGGGCAACCGAACAAGGCGGCCGCCGCCGCCTGGATCGGCAGCGCCCTGGAGTACTACGACTTCTTCATCTACGGCAGCGCCGCAGCCCTGATCTTCCCCAAGGTCTTCTTCGACGAGTCCGACCCGGCCACCGCGACCCTGCTGTCGCTGGCCACGTTCGGTGTGGCGTACGCGGCCAGGCCGGTCGGCGCGCTCTTCCTCGGTCACTTCGGCGACCGCGTGGGCCGCAAGAAGATCATGGTCTTCACACTGATCCTGATGGGCGTGTCGACGTTCCTGATCGGCTGTCTGCCCAGCCGTCACCAGGTCGGCACCCTCGCCCCCGTCCTCCTGGTCGCCTGCCGTGTCCTCCAGGGCATCTCGGCGGCGGGCGAGCAGGCCAGCGCCAACTCGATGACCCTCGAACACGCGCCACCGCACCGGCGCGGCTTCTTCACCAGCTTCACGCTCGGCGGCACGCAGGGCGGACAGCTGCTGGCCACGCTGGTCTTCATCCCGATCGCCTCGCTGCCCGAGGACCAACTGCTGTCCTGGGGCTGGCGGGTGCCGTTCTGGCTGAGCATCGTGGTCGCCGTCGTCGGCTACGTCATCCGCCGCCGGCTGGAGGAGACGCCCGCCTTCGCCCGCCAGGTGGCCACGGACGGTGTGGTGAAGCTGCCGCTGATGGTGCTGCTGCGCGAGCACTGGGCGGATGTACTGCGGGTGATCGGGGGCGCGCTGATCGCCTCCGTCTCCACGATCTTCACGGTGTGGGCGCTGGCGTACGCGACCAGCGACGCGGTCGGCATGTCCCGTACCTCGATGCTCTGGGTCGGCGCCCTCGCCAACCTCGTCGCGCTCGCCGCGATCCCGCTGTGGGCCACGCTCTCGGACCGCGTCGGCCGTCGCCCGGTCTTCCTGATCGGCGCCGTGGGCAGCGCGATCATGATGTTCCTCTACCTCTGGGCCATCTCCACCGGCTCCTACCCCCTGATCATGCTCCTCGGCATCATCACCTTCGGTGTCGTCTACAGCGCCGCGAACGGCGTGTGGCCCTCCTTCTACGGCGAGATGTTCTCGACCCGGGTCCGGCTGTCCGGCATGGCGATCGGCACGCAGATCGGATTCGCGGTGGCCGGCTTCGCGGTCACGTTCGCCGCGCAGATCGCCGGCCCTGACGGCACCGACTGGTCCTCGGTGGCCCTGTTCACCGCGGCCCTGTGCGTCCCCCCGGTCATCGCCGCCGTCTCCGCCCGCGAGACCTGCAAGGTACCGACCGAACACCTCGGTGAGCGGACACCCGCGCAGGCGTCACAGCCGGAGAAGGTGACTGCTTGATTGCTGCCGGCCGGAGATGGCCTGATCTCCGCCGGCTGGTGAGGGGGTGATCCCCGCTGCCTTTCATCGCCCGATCGCGGGGACGTTCCCGCGATCGGGCAGCAGGTCAGCCGGTCAAGGGGCGGGCCTGCTCAAGAACGCGCCGCTCCCGTCGCCGCCGCGTCCAGCATCGGCGCGAGCTCCCTGGCCACGGTCGTCAGTGCTCGGGTGTCGTGCTCGGCGCGGGCGATCAGGAGGGCGCCCTCCAGGGTGCTGATCATGAGGGTGGCGAGGGGCTCGGCGCGGTCGGTCGGTACGCCCATGTCGGTCAGGGCGCCGGCCACCGGACCGGTCCAGGTGGCGAAAGCGCCGGCCGCGGCCTCACGGGTCGACTCGGTGGAGTCGGCGCAGTCGACCGTCGCGGCGGCGACCGGGCAGCCGGCGAGGCGGCCCGCCGTCTCGTACTCGTCGGTCCACTGGCGCACCATCGCCGCGAACAGGCCGCCGGGTGTCGGCTCGGGCATCCCCGCCATGAAGCGGGCCACGCGCCGGCCCGCGTACCGGCCCGCCCAGGCCACCGCCTCGTTGACCAGCTGTTCCTTGCCGCCCGGGAAGTAGTGCTGGAGCGAACCGCGTGGCGCCCCGGCGTGGACGGCGACGTCCCGCATGCCGGTGCCGCCGACGCCCTGCCGCCGGATGAGCTGGGCCGCGCTGAAGACCATCCGCTCACGCGGACCCCGTTCGGACCCCGACTTCGGCATAGCCGACCTCCTCGTTCCACACCCACCCTATGACCGCTGTCATAGCGCGGGCTACTATGACGACTGTCATGGCTGGTCACTCCGGGACAGGCGGTGGATCGTGCACAGCGAGCAGGCGGGCCAAGTCGACCATGCCGATGACACCGACGGCCGTCCGGTCCGCGTCGGCTTCCTCGGCCTCGGCGTCATGGGTCAGCCCATGGCACTGCGCCTGGCCCGCGCCGGCACGCCCCTCACCGTCTGGAACCGCACGGCCGCCCGCACCGAACCGTTGCGCGCGGCCGGTGCCTCCGTGGCGGCCGACCCCGCCGAGGTGTTCGCGCGGGCGGACGTCGTGATCGTGATGCTGGCCGACGAGTTCGCGATCGACGCCGTCCTCGGTCGCGGCGCCCCGGAATTCGCGGCGCGCGTCGCCGGGCGCGTGGTCGTCCACATGGGCACGACCTCGCCGGAGTACTCGCAGGCACTGGAGGCCGACATCCGCGCGGCGGACGGGAGGTACGTCGAGGCGCCCGTCTCCGGCTCCCGAGTCCCGGCGGAGAACGGGCAGTTGGTCGCGATGCTGGCCGGGGAGAAGTCCGCCGTGCAGGTCGTACGGCCGCTGCTCACGCCCATGTGTCACAGCACCTTCGTGTGCGGCCCCGCGCCCAACGCCCTGTTGATGAAGCTCGCGGTGAACCTGTTCCTGATCACCCAGGTCACCGGACTCACCGAAGCCTTCCACTTCGCCGAACGCCAGGGCCTGGACCGCCGGTTGTTCCTGGACGTCCTGGACGCGGGCCCGATGGCCAGTGCCGTCTCCCGGATGAAGGCGCCCAAGCTCCTGGAGCGCGACTTCGCCGTGCAGGCGGCGGCCTCGGACGTCCTGACGAACAACCGGCTCATCGCCGAGGCCGCACGCAAGACAGGGCTCGCCTCGCCGCTGCTCGACGTCTGCCACGCACTCTTCGGGGAGACGGTGTCGCTCGGGTACGGCGGCGAGGACATGGTGGCCGTCCTGCGCGCGATCGAGGCCCGCACGCAGGAAGGGACGCAGCGGCAGACGCCCTCGCCGTACTAGCCGCCGAGTCGTCAGCCCCGGTTGGCGCCCGCCGGGATCCCGTACGCCCGCTCCACCTTCACCCGCAGCACCAGCCGCCGGTCTCGGACCATCGCGGCCCGGTAGTCGTCCCAGTCAGGGTGTTCGGCGAGGACGTCCCGGTAGAGGCGGATCAGCTCCTCGACGGTGTCGTCGTGCGGGTCCTTGGCGACGGGGGTGAGCTCCGCGGTGCCCTCGACGACGGTGTAGGCCCGGCGGTCGGGGCTGGTGACGTGGTACGACACCCGCGGGTCCCGGCGCGCGTTGCCGGTCTTGGCGCGGCCGTCGGTGACCGAGATCCGGACGATCCGCTCGTCCGGGTAGTAGTGGTGGCTGACGTTCGACAGCTGGGGCCGGCCGTCGCGCTTGAGGGTGACCAGCACCCCGCCGCGGCCGTCGGAGAGCAGTTCGAGCAGCGCGTCCTGAGCCGATGTGTCCTGAGTCATATCCCGGTCAACTCACGCCACGGGTCTCCACATTCCCGAATCAAGGCTCACCCACCATCGCCGAGTAGACAGTGTCTACGACACCCTGGTAGACAGTGTCTATGTCATCGGGAGCTGTGGACGAAGCGGAGACCGGGCTGCGGGCCCGGCTGGTCGATGTCGGTGTGGAGCTGGTTGCTCAGGAGGGGGCGCAGGCGCTGACCCTGCGCGAGATCGCGCGCCGGGCCGGCGTCTCGCACGGGGCACCCCGCCGCTACTTCCCGACCCACCTGGAGCTGCTCTCCACCATCGCGCGCCGCGGCTTCGCCGACCTGGCCGAGCGGGCATCGGCAGCGGTCGGGGACGGATCGGGGTCCGCGCGTGAGCAGTTGGCGGCGCTGGCGGGGGCGTATCTGGAGTTCGCGCGGGACAGCCGTGGCATGTACGAGTTGATGTTCCGTCACGATCTGCTGGAAAGCGGCCACTTGGGGCTGCGGGACACCAGCCTGCCGCTCTTCGGCGGGCTGGTGGAGCTGGTCGGCGCCGCCCGTCCCGACGCGGACGCCCGGCTGGTCGCGGGCGCGCTGTGGGCGAACCTGCACGGCGTCGCCCAGCTGTGGAACTGGGGGAGCCTCCAACTCGCCACCGGCGTGCAGGACTTCGCGCCCTTGCTGCGCGCGGTGCTGGACGCCCACCTCGGGAGCGGCGAGTGAAGGCGCGCCGCTCGCTGACGCTGGCGAGCAGTGTGGCCGGGGCTGCCGTCGTGGCCCTGGACGGCACGGTTCTCGGCGTGGCGCGACCGACCCTCCAGCGCGATCTGCACGCCTCCTTCGCCGAGGTCCAGTGGACCAGCACGGCGTATCTCATCGCGGTGGCGAGCCTGTTGGTGTTCTCGGGCCGGCTCGGCGACCGGTACGGGCACCGACGCACCTTCGCCCTGGGCATGCTGGGCTTCGGAGTGACGTCCGCAGCCATCGGGCTCGCGCCCGGCGTCGGCTGGGTGATCGGACTGCGCGCCGTCCAGGGCGTGTTCGGGGCGCTGCTGCAACCGGCCACGCTCGGCATCCTCCGGACCGCGTACCCGCCCGACGAGTTGCGGATGCCGATCGCGATCCGGACGAGCGCGATCGGGCTCGCGGCGGCGGCCGGCCCGGTACTGGGCGGGGCACTGGTGGCCGGCCCCGGCTGGCGAGCCGCGTTCTACCTCAACGTCCTACCGACGCTCGCCTTCGGCACGCTCGCGCCCACCGCGCGCACCGGCGCCGAGCAGACGCGCCCCGCCCTCGTCGACGTACCCACCGACACGGCGCGGCCGCACCCATCGCATCCGGACGCACCCGACTCCCACCTCTCCGGTCTCGACACGACCGACCCCCGCCCCTCCCCCAAGACCCCCCTCGACCTCCCCGGCGCCCTCCTCCTGGCCCTCGCCCTCGCCGCCCTGGTCCAAGCCCTCGTCGCGCTGGCGGACGGTGGCCGGAGCGCCATGACCACGGCCGGACTCGCGATGGCCGTGGCCGCAGCCGCCGGTGCCGTCTTCCTGCGCCACGAGCGGCGCGCGGCAAGCCCGTTGATACCGACGGACGTCGTCCGCGCGCCCGGTATCCGTCCCGCCCTCGGCGTCCTGGTGGCCGCGTCCGCCGCGCTGAACGGCACGGTGTTCGTGGCCGCCTACCTGTTGCAGGACGACCTCGGGTTCACCGCGTTCCGCACGGCTGTGCTCAGTCTGCCGCTCGCCGGGGCGATGATCCTCGCGGCGCCCGGCTGCGCGCTGCTGCTGCGCCGGGTGGGCACCCGGCGTACGACCGTGGCGGCGACGGTCGTGCTCGCCGCCGGGATCCTGCTGCTGTCGCGGGCGTCCGGCACCCTCGCGATCTGCACGGCGTTCGCGCTCCTGGGCGCCGGGTTCGGCACGGTGATGGTGGCGATCACGCATGTCGTGGTCCGGCAGGCCCCCGCGGAGTCGGCCGGTGTGGCGGGCGGGCTCAAGCAGACCGCGATGAACATCGGGCCAACGCTGGGGGTGGCCGTCGCGACCACGCTGACCGGGCTCGGCGGGGGCCTCGGGCCCGCTCTGCTGGTGCTCACGGGCGTGGCTGGGGCGGGTGCGATGGTGAGCTGTGCGTTGCCGAAAGGTTTCGTCTTTGCGATCAATCCCGGTCAACCTGGGGACCGAGCCCCTGTTCCTGCGCGACCATGAGGTCTGAGGGCGGTCCGGCGGGGTATGCGGGACCGCGCCTCGACGAACGTATTCGGAGGAGAGCGATGGCACAGCTGCGACAAGAGGTCGACCCGGGTGAGGTAGGACTGGACGCGAAGGCGCTGGACCGCCTCGACCAGTACCTCGCCCACTACGTCGACGAGGGCCGGCTGCCGGGTTACCTGGTGTCCGTGGCCCGTGGCGGACGCATCGCCCACCTCACCACCCACGGCCGGCGCGACATCGCGGCCGGACTGCCGGTCGAGGCCGACACGTTGTGGCGGATCTACTCCATGACCAAGCCGGTCACCGCGGTCGCCGCGCTGATGCTGGTGGAGGAGGGCAGGCTGTCGCTCGACGACCCGGTCGCCCTTCACCTCCCCGTCTTCGCCGACGTCGAGGTGTACGACAGCGGGTCCGGGGACGACATGAAGACCCGTCCGCCGGCCCAACCCATGCTGATCCGGCACCTGTTGACCCACACCGCGGGCCTGACCTTCGCCTTCTACCACTCGCATCCGGTCGACGCCCTGTACCGCGAGGCGGGTCTCGAGTCGTCGGTGCCGTCGGGCGCCGACCTGCCGCGGACCATGGAGGTGTACGCGAGCCTGCCGTTGCAGTTCGAGCCGGGCACGCAGTGGAACTACTCGGTCGCCAGCAACGTCATGGGCCGGGTCATCGAGGTGGTGTCCGGGCAACCACTGGACGCCTTCTTCGCGGAGCGGATCTTCGGCCCCCTCGGCATGACCGACGCCGGTTTCTGCGTCAGCGACCAACAGGCGCCCAGGCTCTCGGAGTTGTACGGCGAGGCCGACCGCGGCGGGATCGAGCCGATCGCCGGTCTGCCGCTGCACGGCCGGCCCCGCTTCCTGTCCGGCAGCGGCGGCATGGTCGCCTCGGCGCACGACGTGCACCGCTTCATGGAGTTGCTGCGCCGCCGCGGCGAACTCGACGGGGTGCGTCTGCTCGCCCCCGAGACCGTGGACCTGATGACAAGGAACCACCTCCCCGGCGGCGCCGACCTGCGCGCCTTCGGCAGCCACCCGGCCCACGACGAACCCGGCAACGACGGCATCGGCTTCGGCTTCGGCGTCTCGGTCGTGATCGACCCGGACCGCACCCTGGCACCCCTCGGGCTCGGCACCTACGGCTGGAGCGGGGCGGCGACCACGACGTTCTGGGTCGACCCGGACCGCGATCTCACCGTGCAGTTCTACACGCAGGTGCGGCCGAAGACCTCGCACACGATGATCCTCGACCTGAAGAAGTTCGTGCACGAGGCCGTCACCGGCTGAGCAGGGGCCTGCCGCTCGGCCGACCCGCATTCGTCCGCTCGGCTACTCGTCGACGCGGAGGGTGAAGTCCACTCCCTCACCAGCCAGTTCGCCCAGCCACTGGTCCGACCGGGCCGCCGTCTCGGCGGCGCGGTTCAGGCCGGCCGGCAGGGTGCCGTCCAGGATGTGCCGCACCCCGAGGGCCAGCGGCC
This sequence comes from Streptomyces sp. NPDC088794, assembly GCF_044750545.1. Taxonomy (NCBI): domain Bacteria; kingdom Bacillati; phylum Actinomycetota; class Actinomycetes; order Kitasatosporales; family Streptomycetaceae; genus Streptomyces; species Streptomyces sp. NPDC088794. Next base: position 940,988 of record NZ_JBIVKB010000001.1, read on the forward strand.
GGGAGACGCAGCGGGCCATGGTGCTCTCCTCCGCGTCACCCACCAGATCGAGGACGTAACTGCCCGACCAGGTACGCCCCTCCGCACCGCGCACATCGAGCGACACGGCGAGGACGACCCGGTCGCGGTCCGCGTCCGTGGTCGGGTGGCGGGCCGCCAACTCCCGTGCCAGAGCGGCGATCCGCTCGTCGTCCCCGCCCTTGAGCTCCTCGAAGACCTCGGCCCAGGCGGTCAGCCATCCCTCAAGCCGCAGCGTCCCGCGCACGAAGGACCGCGCCTCCCAGCCCGCCGGCAGCCCGTACTGCTCGACGAAGGGCACGCTGTCCCGGTTGGGGTAGACCTCGAACTCCTCCCCGTCGAGCAGGTGCCGCCGGGTGACCTCCCAGGGCCGCTCGGCGACGGTCTCGGTCCCGCCCTCGATGTAACGGGCGGGCGAGCGCAGCGCGTTGAGTACCCCGGCGGGCGCCCAGCTGAAGCGGTACCTGAAGTCGTTCGGCACGGCGGGGATCCCGCCGCAGTACGAGGTGAAGGCGTACGAGGCTGTCGTACTCCCGCCGATCGCCTCCCGGGCGCGGGCGACCAGGCTGTGGGCGAAGAGGTGGTCGATGCCCGGGTCGAGCCCGGCCTCGGTGAGGACGACCAGGCCAGCCTTCGCGGCCTCGGGGACCTGTTCGAGGACGGCGTCGGAGACATAGCTGGAGCAGGCGAAGTGGGCCTGGGCCCCGATACAGGCGACGAGGATGCCCGCGTGCTCCGGTGCGGGCAGCATCGACACGACGGTGTCGCCGGGGGCCAGTTCGGCGGTGAGCGTGGGGAGCGTGTAGGCGCGGGGTTCGGCGCGGCCGGTGAGGCCCAGCCGGTCGAGTGCCTCGGCGGCCCGCTCCTCGGTGCGGTGCCACAGGAACACCCGCTCGGCCGTGTCGCAGAGGCGGGCGAGACCGCTGCCCGTGGACAGGCCTGCGCCGACCCAGTGCACGGTGCCGCTTGCCGGAACCCGGTCAGACATGACGGAACTCCCCTTCCTGAATGCCCAGTTCACGGCCCGCCTGGTGGAAGCGGTCCAACGCGCGCCCCCATGGTCCGCCCGCGCCGAACTCCAGGAGCTGCGGCAGCAGGGCCGCGGAGAAGTCGGTGCTGGACTCCAGCGGCAGCAGGGACGGCAGGTTGTCGATGGCGATGAGGTCCAGCGGGGGGTCCTCGCGCAGGCGGCGGACCGGGTCCGCCCACTCGGTGGTGCGGTCGTAGACCGGCAGCACGTTCAGGGGCGAGCCGACGTCGACGGTGACGTCGCACAGGGTGCGCAGGCGGCGGCCTGGGTCGTCGAGGTCCGTCTCGCGCAGGAAGGGCGGGACGGGGGTGGTGGCGAGGACCGCGTTCACCATCACGTCATGGGCGAGCAGGGCCGTTCGGTCCAGGTCGCGGGTCTCGGCCAGGTCCCAGGCGGTGGGCTCGACACCGGCGGTGGAGAAGGCGACGCGCGCGCCCCGGCCGCTGCGGCCCAGGGCGCCGACCACCAGCGCGGTGAACCGCTCGTCCCCGGTGACGGGTCGCAGGGTCTCGTCCAACTCCGCCTTGGACGTGGGCGTCAGGGGCGCCTTGAGCCGGCCCCGGTGCTGGAGCACGGCGAGGGCGGCACCCAGGTAGCCGGCCCAGAACCCGAAGGCGGCGAGCCGTCGGCCGTCCTCGTCGACGAGGTACTCCAGGTCGAAGAGACTGCCGCCGCCGGCGGCGAAGCGCCGCAACAGGGCCTCGGCGCCCGGCTGTCGCTTGTAGGCGTGGCCGAAGAAAATGTGCCGGTGGGTCAACTCGGCTGGTTCGTCCGGGAGTTCCTTGAGGCCGATGACGACGGCGTCCGCCGGCGCGGAGACCCACGATCCGGTGGGCGCGATCCGGCAGCCGGCCGCCTCGTACTCCTCGATCGGGAAGATCCGCTGCGGTGACTCCTCCACGGTCAGCGTCGCTCCGGCGTCGACCAGCTTACGGGCGTCGGCCGGCACGATCGGCGTGCGTCGTTCGGTGCCGCGGTCCTCGTGGCGCAGCCACAGGTGGAGTTCGGTCATACGAGGTTGGCCTCCGGGCGCGGGGCGTCGGCCGCGAACCGGCCGGCGCTCAGGGGACGGACGTCCACGAAGGGTACGCGGCCGAGGTACAGGTCGCGGACGACCTCGCCGACGGCGGGTCCCTGGAGGAAGCCGTGGCCGGAGAACCCGGTCGCGTAGAGGAAGCGGGAGACCGAAGTCGCCTCGCCGATCAGGGCGTTGTGGTCCGGGGTGATCTCGTACAGGCCCGCCCAGCCGCCGGTGCGGCGCAGGTCGAGCAGGGCGGGTGCCCGGCGCTCCATGGCCGCGTACAGGGCGGGGATCCAGCGGTCGTGGGTGTCGGTGGCGAAGCCGGGGCGTTCGTCCGGGTCGGACATGCCGAGCAGCAGGCCGGGTCCCTCGGTGTGGAAGTAGAGGCTGCTGGTGAAGTCGATGGTCATGGGGAGGTCCGGTGGCAGGTCCGGGACCGGTTCCGTGACGGCGATCTGGCGGCGCAGCGGCTGTACGGGCAGGTCGACGCCGACCATCGCGCCCACGGCCCGGGACCAGGGTCCCGCCGTGCAGATCACGGTGTCGGTGGCGATGCGGCCGAGGGTGGTCGAGACGGCGGTGATGCGGTCGCCGTGCAGTTCGACGCCGGTGACCTCGGTGTGCCGCAGGATGCGGGCGCCGTGGGCGCGGGCGGCGGAGGCGTAGCCCTGGACGACGGCCTCGGGGGTGCAGTGGCCGTCGTCCGGCGAGAACGCGGCGGCGAGCAGGCCGTCCGTGCTGATCAGCGGGGAGAGCCGCTGGGCCTCCTTCGGGGTGATCATGCGGCTGGGCACCCCGAGGGAGTTCTGCAGCCGCACGCCCGCCTCGAAGGAGGCGACCTCCTCCGGCGTCGACAGGAGGAACAGGTAGCCGACCCGGTGCAGATCGATGTCGTGCCCGGTCTCCGCCTCGAACCGCCCGAACGCCTCCAGACTGCGCGCGCCCAGCTGGATGTTGAGCTCGTCCGAGAACTGCGCCCGCACCCCGCCGGCGGCCTTCGAGGTGGACCCGGAGGCGAGTTCGTCGCGTTCGACGAGGACGACGTCCGGCACACCGGCGGCGGCGAGGTGGTAGGCGACGCTCGCGCCCATCACTCCGCCGCCGATCACGACGGCACTGGCCTGAGTCTTCACGGGCGAGCCTCCAGAGGGTCGTCGGGGTCGGTCACCCCTTCTTCCTGTCCGGGCCCCCGCGCCGGTATTCAGGACAGGTGGGCCACCGCGTCCAGGTGGGGCAGGATGTGGTCCAGCCGCTCCCGCTTGGTGCGCAGGTAGGTGATGTTGCTCTCGCACGGCGGGATCAGCAGCGGGACCGTCTCTGCCACGTCGATGCCGTGCGCGAGCAACGACTCGCGCTTGCGCGGGTTGTTGGAGAGCAGGCGGACGGAGTTCACGCCCAGGTCGTGCAGGATGTCGGCGGCGACGCCGTAGTCGCGGGCGTCCACCGGCAGTCCGAGCGCGAGGTTCGCCTCGACCGTGTCCAGGCCCTCGGCCTGGAGTGCCATCGCGCGCAACTTGCCGAGCAGGCCTATCCCGCGGCCCTCGTGGCCCCTCAGGTAGACGACGATGCCGCTGCCCGCGGCGACCACGGCACGCAGCGCGGAGGCGAGTTGGTCGCCGCACTCGCAGTGCTGGGAGCCGAAGGCGTCGCCGGTGAGGCACTCGGAGTGCAGCCGCACGAGAACGCGTTCGGCACCTATCTCGCCGTGTACCAGGGCCACTTGCTCGTCACCGCGGTCGTGATCCATGTAACCGATCGCGCGAAATTGCCCGTACACAGTGGGCAGCGGCGCATTCACGATACGTTCCACGCCCGTGCGCTGCGGTGACTTCTTGCCGAGTACGCCGACTTTATCTGTCATGATTCTGATTCCTAAACAGAGACGAAAGGCCGTGAAGAAATGAGTGGTTCGGGCGCGCATGCGGCGGCATACGGTCTGGTGCCGACGGACACTACGGATGACGTACGGACCAGGGCGGCGGGTGTCTCAACGCAGGTGGCCGTCCTTCCCGTGGGCAGCTTCGAGCAGCACGGCCCCTACCTTCCGCTGGCGACCGACACGTTGGTCGCCTGTGCCGTGGCCCGGGAGATCGCCGCGGCGTACCCGGTGCACCTCCTTCCTCCGGTGACGGTCGCCTGCTCGCACGAGCACGCGGCCTGGCCCGGGACCGTCAGCATCTCCTCGACCACCCTGCACGCGGTGGTGAGCGACATCGCGGCCTCGCTCCGCCGCTCCGGTGTCGACGCCCTGGTGGTGGTCAACGGGCACGGCGGGAACTACGTACTGGGCAACGTCGTCCAGGAATCCTCCGCCCGCGGCGAGCGGATGGCGCTCTTCCCGGCCGTGGAGGACTGGGACGAGGCGCTGCGGCGGGCGGGCGTGGCCACCTCGCCGCTGACCGACATGCATGCGGGAGAAATCGAGACCTCCATCCTTCTGCACACTCACCCCGAATTCCTTCGGCCCGGTTACGAGACCTCCGATTTCGTCGCCGACGACCGACGTCATCTGCTCACCCTCGGTATGTCCGGCTATACCGATTCGGGTGTCATCGGACGTCCCTCGCTGGGTTCCCCGGAAAAGGGGAAGGAACTCCTCGCGAGCCTCACGGATTCCTTCGGCGCGTATTTCTCGCTGCTCACCTCGGCGGACGGACGCGGGTAGTCGGCGGCGGGGTCCGGGACCGTGGGGGGTGTCCCGGAACCCGAGCGCAGGCCGGTGTACCAGCGCGCGACGAGCACGGCGAGGCCGGGCAGAGCGGCTACGAAGCTGAGGACGCCGTAGATGACGGAGACGGCGAGCCCGGTGCTGGCGCCGAGGCCCGCGGCGCCGAACGCCCAGGCGGTGGCGCCCTCTCGGGGGCCGAAGCCGCCGACGTTCAGCGGGAGGCCCATGACGACCAGCGCGAGCACGGCGATCGGCAGCAGGGCGGCGACGGAGGCGTCGGAGCCGGCGACCCGGGCGGCGAGCACGAACATCGCGATGTGGCCGGCCAGGACGAGGACGGAGGAGACGACGACGCCCGGCGCGTTGCGGCGGGACAGCAGCGCCTCGCGGGCCTCGGCGAGGGTGGCGCGCACGGCCCGGCCGCGGCGGGAGGGAGCGGCGGAGGACGTCCGGTTCATTCGGAGGGCGATGACGACGGCGAGCGCGCCGACCACCGCCAGCGCGACCAGCGGCACGAAGTGCCGGGTCTCGGCGAGCACCGGGGACGGCATGGTCAGCAGGACCACTCCGCCGATCACCGTCAACGCGACCTGTCCCGCGGCCCGTTCGAGGACGACCGAGCGGACCCCGCGGCCCATGTCACCGGCGCTCTGCCCGTGCCGCACCGCGCGGTGCACGTCACCGAGGACACCGCCGGGCAGGGCCGCGTTCAGGAACAGGGAGCGGTAGTAGTCCGCGACGGCGGCGCCGAGCGGGAGCGTGATCCGCAGCCCGCGGGCCACCAGTGCCCAGCGCCAGGCGCTCAGCACGGTCGTGGCCACGCCGATCGCGAGTGCCAGGAGCAGCGTCGGCCCGTCGATCCGCCGCAGCCCGTCCAGGAACACCCCGGTGCCCAGCTTCCACAGCAGGGCGGCGAGGATGGCGACCCCTGCGACGGTCCCGAAGTGGGTCCGTACCGCACGGGAGTTGACCCGTGCCGGCGCCCGCCGCCACCAGGCCGGCCGCGCTGTCGCGTCGGTCCGGGCGGCGGTGACGATGACGCCGATACGGTCCTTGGAGACGGCGGCACCGGCGGGCGGGCCTGCCACGAGCCGGGGTCGGTCGGCGAGCGCCACGGCCCCGACGCGCTCGACCGGCGCGCGGGCGATCTCGCCGCCCGGCGCGCTCTTGCCGATCCGTCGCGTGCGCTCTACCGGCTCGCGCCGGACCACGTGCGCCCGTACCGTCTCCACGCTCATGCCGCGCTCCCGGTCGGCCGGGACAGCGCCAGGAGGTCGCTGTGGTGGACCACCGCGTGCAACTCACCGGCCTCGCAGGCGGCCAGGCGGTCCTGCAGATACCGTTCTGCACGAGCGGCGAGGTCGGGGCGCTGTTCGACGGCCGCGCCGACCCAGCCGCGCAGCCACTGGGCCGTCAGCTGGGACTCGTCGGGGCCAAGACGCCAGGCGCTGGGGTGCAGGCGTACCGTCGCGCCGCGTTCGGAGAACGCCTCGCAGGCCACCGTCACCGAGTCCGGGCCGAGCAGTCCGTCCCGGCGCTGGTGGGCGTTGAACGCCTCGGCGATCTCCGCGTCCATCGGGTGGGACGGGGTGAGTTCGACGCGTCCGGCGACCGAGAGCGTGAGCAGGGCCGGGCAGCCGGCGCCGGTGCAGGCTTCGGCGAGGGTCTCGATCTCCTCGCGGGTGAGGACGTCCAGGAGTGCGGAGGCCGTCACCAGGGAGGCACCGCGCAGGGCGTCCGGGGTGAGCCGGGCGACGTCGCCGCGGCGGGTCTCGACGGTGACCCGGCTGCCGTCGGCGGCCGACCTCGGGGAGGCGACGGCCGCGAAGTGCAGCAGGTAGGGGTCGCGGTCGTGCAGGATCCAGTGCTGGGCGCCGTCCAGCCGTGGCGCGAGCCAGCGGCCCATGGAGCCGGTGCCGCAGCCGAGGTCGTGGATGACCAGGCCTGCCTTGCCCGGCAGGTTGGCGAGCCGGATGCGCAGCGGGTCGAGCAGGTCGTGAGCCCGCGCGTCGGCGTCCGCCGGCTCGCGCAGCTCCAGCCACTCGGGGGCGTAGCGCGCCGGCTCCTCGGGCCCGGTCTCCCGCAGCCGTACGGTGGCGCGCTCGCCGGGGCGGGCGCTGGGCCCGGCGCCGGGGATCACGGCGCCCGGCTCCTGGGGTCCGGTCACCGCGTCGCTCACGTTCACCGGAACGGCGTGCGCCTCCTCCGTCACCACAGCGTTCATGTCCTGCATTCCGACACCCCGCTCCTGCCGCGCCGACCCTGCGATACGAGCCTGTCGGGGTCCGGGCTGGGCCGGAATCCTCCCGCTCGCCTGTGCCGTCCTGTTCATGCGGCCCTCCTGGGTTCGCTGGGGAGCCGGCCCAGTACTCCGGCGAGAGAACGGGCGGTGGTCGCCCAGCCGTCCAGGGCGGCCCGCCGGCCCCGGGCAGCGGCCTTCAGCCGGCGTCGTACGTCGGCCTCGCCGAACCAGCCGCGCAGTTCGACGGCGAGCGCGGCGGGGTCCTCCGGCGGGACGAGGATGCCGGGCACCCCGCCGTCGGGGGCGCGGCCGACCGCCTCGGGCAGTCCGCCGACGTCGGTGGCGAGCACCGGGATGCCGCGCGCGAGTGCTTCGGTGACCGCCATGCCGTAGGTCTCCGCGTAGGAGGTGAGGACCATGAGGTCGGCGGCGGCGTAGGTGGCGTCGAGTTCGGCGCCGACCTGCGGTCCCGCGAGGTGGATGCGGTCCTGGAGGCCGTGTTCGGCGATCAGGGTCCGCAGCCGGGCGACGTACTCGGGGTCCTGCGCGAGCCCGCCGACGCAGACGCAGCTCCAGGGCAGGTCGGCCGCCGCGGCCAGGGCCTCGACCAGTCGGTGCTGCCCCTTGCGCGGGGTGACCGAGGCGACGCACAGCAGCCGCGAGACGCCGTCGGTGCCGGAGGCTATGGGCGCGATGTCGGCGCCGGGGGCGGCGACATGGACGCGCTCGGGGGCCAGGCCGTGGTGGGAGACCAGGCGGCGCACCGCCCAGTCGCTGGTGGCGATCACCGCGGGGACGGCCCGCAGGACGTCTCGTTCCTGGGCGTCCAGTTCGGCGGCGACCGCCGGGTCGAGCCCGCGCTCGTCGCCGAGCGGGAGGTGCACGAGGACGGCGAGCTGGAGCCGCTCCGTCTCCGGGATGACGACCTCGGGGACGCCGCAGGCGACCAGTCCGTCCAGCAGGACGATCGAGTCGTCGGGCAGCTCCCGCAGCGTACGGGCGAGTTCGGCCCGGGCGCCGGCGTCGGGCCGGGGCCAGCCGCCGTCCACGGCGTGCTTGTGGACCTGCCAGCCGAAGCCGGCCAGGTCCAGACTCACGCGCCGGTCATAGGCGTTGCCGCCGCTCGGCACGGCCGGGTCGTCGACCCCGCCCGGCATCACGAAGTGCACGGAGCGCAAGGACATGGGCAGGATCTCTACGTTCTTCCTCGGGGCGGAGTGCTGCAGGGGCACGTAGCCGAGCCGTGCGCGGTCCACGGTCATGTCGGTCACAGGGCACGCTCGTAACTCGCCCACGCGATGTGGGACTCGTGCAGTGCGACGGCGATCGCGGCGATGCCCCGGGCGCCCTCGCCCAGCGCGCCCTTCTCGATCCGGTCGGCGAGCCGGTCGGCGATGACCTTGGCCAGGAACTCCGTCGAGGTGTTGATCCCGGCGAACTCGGGCTCGTTGTCGAGGTTTCTGTAGTTCAGCTCGCTGACAACGGCGCCAAGCTCCTGCGTGGCCAGGCCGATGTCGACGACGATGTTGTCGTCGTCCAGCTGCTCGCGCCGGAATGTGGCGTCCACCAGGAACGTCGCTCCGTGCAGGCGCTGTGCGGGTCCGAAGACCTCACCGCGGAAGCTGTGGGCGATCATGATGTGATCGCGGACGGTGACACTGAACAACGGACGACCCTCCAGGTGCGGCGCGTCTGGCCCCCGGGCCGTTGGCTGCCCGGGGATACCGTCTACTACGGCTCTTCGGTTCCCCCCGTTCAGCCCACTCTCACTCTTTTCTCAGGTCAGGGGTACCGGATCCGGTGACAGAGGGCCGGAATGACTCCCTCTGCCAGCTTCGGCAGCACCTCCGGCAGCTCCTCGAACGCGCTTTCCCCTGTGATGAGCGCGTCGAGCGCCGGGTCGGCGAGCAGGTCGAGGGCGAGGGCGAGCCGGTCGGCGTAGCTGCGGCTCGCGCGGGCCGGGGAGACGGTGCCGACCTGGCTGGCGCGGATGGTCAGCCGACGGGAGTGGAAGGCCTCGCCGAGCGGGAGGCTCACCCTCCGGTCGCCGTACCAGCTCAGCTCCACGACGGTGCCCTCGGCGGCCAGCAGTTCCAGTGAGCGGGCCAGACCCTGTTCGGTGGCGCTGGCGTGCACGACGAGGTCGCGGTCGCCGAGCGCGTCGGCGGGCAGCGCGAAGTCGACACCGAGGGCCTTCGCGGTCGTGGCGCGTGCCGGGTCGGCGTCGACCAGCTGCACCCGTACGCCCGGGAACCTGGCGAGCAGGGCGGCCACCGAGCAGCCGACCATGCCGCCGCCGACCACGGAGATCCGGTCGCCGATCATCGGACCCGCGTCCCAGAGGGCGTTGACGGCGGTCTCGACGGTGCCGGCGAGAATGGCGCGTTCGGCGGGCACGGTCTCCGGTACGACGGTGACGGCGGTGGCGGGGACGACGTACCGCGTCTGGTGGGGATACAGACAGAACACCGTGCGCCCCACGAGTTCCTCGGGCCCCTCTTCCACCACGCCTACGTTCAGGTAGCCGTACTTCACCGGGGCGGGGAAGTCGCCCTCCTGGAAGGGGGCCCGCATCACCGCGTGCTGGCTCACGGGGACGCCCCCGCGGAAGACCAGGGTCTCCGTGCCGCGACTGACTCCGGAGTAGAGAGAGCGCACCACGACGTCCCCTACCGCGGGTACGGGCAGGTCTACGTCCCGCAGCTCTCCTTGACCCGGACGGGTGAGCCAGAACGCGCGGCCGATGCGGTTCATCCGGCCTCCTCCTGAACGATCGGGAAGTGGTGCACGTACCGAGGTGTGCACAGGCCGCGCACAGTACGCGGCGTTGATCCACTTGTCACTTGGCCGGAGGGTATGCGGTGGCCCTGAACAACACTTACGACGCAAGGCTGGTCCAGCAGGAGACCGCTGTGGGAGCGGGTCTGCAGATCCTGTTGCTGGTGTTGCTCGGTACGGCGATCGGCATGGGGCCGGCGGGCTGGCTGACCGGCCTCGTCTTCGCCGTCGCCACCTGGGCGGTGCTCTCACGGGCACTGCATCGCAGCCGGCCGCGGTCCTTCGGCCCGGCCAACCGCGTGACGCTCGGCCGGGCGACCCTGGTGGGCGGTGTGACCGCCCTGGTCGCGGACTCCTTCGAGAGCTCGCCGCCGGTCACGCTCTTCGTCGGCCTCACGGCCGTCGCGCTGATCCTCGACGGTGTGGACGGCAAGGTCGCCCGCGCCACGGGCACCTCGACCCCGCTGGGCGCGCGCTTCGACATGGAGGTCGACGCGTTCCTGATCCTGGTGCTCAGCATCTACGTCTCCATGAACCTGGGCCCCTGGGTCATGCTGATCGGCGCCATGCGCTACGTCTTCGTGGCCGCGGCGCGCGTCTGGCCCTGGCTGAACGCCCCGCTCCCCCCGAGCACGGCCCGCAAGACGGTCGCTGCCCTCCAGGGCGTCTTCCTCCTGGTCGCGGCCTCGGGCTACCTCCCGTACACCCCGACCTTCGCCGTCGCGGCCCTCGCCCTGGCCCTGCTGACCTGGTCCTTCGGCCGTGACGTCATCTGGCTCCACCGGACCTCCCGGGTCCAGGACGGCGAGGTCGAGGAGATGCTGGAACTGGCGGCGGAGTGCGAGCCGGAGCGCGAGCGGGAGACGGTCAGCTCCTGATCGACGCGGGACGTCGGCCGGAGACATGCCATCCGACCCAAGGCCGGCGGTCCACCCGAGACGCTCAGGCTCAGCGAGCCCCCCGAGCACTGCCGACCTCGACGGGGCACCACCGGGACACGGACCGAATCGGCCGACGGCGGGCCGGACCGGACCGGAAACACCCCGGCCGGAGACACACTGTCCCGACCGACGCCGACATCCACCGGACACGCGCCCCGAGCACTGCCAACCGCGATGGGGCACGACCGGGTCCCGGCCCGAGTCGGCGCCGACCGACGGCGGGCCCGACCGGAGCCGCCGGACCGACCGGAGGTACGCCGGCCGCCGGACGGCGACAGCGACACCCCTGATCCACCCTCACCCGTCGAGCGGCAACCGATACACCGTCGACTCCCTGACCTGGAACCCGAGCCGCTCGTAGAGCCGGTTCGCGGCCTCCCGGTCTGGCCGTGAAGTGAGATCGACGGTACGGGCTCCGGCCTCCCGGGCGACCTCCAGAGCCCTCCGCGTCAACAGCCCGGCGACTCCGTGGCCCCGCGCCGCTCCGTCCACGACGACGTCCTCGATACGGGCCCGCAGCCCGGAGAGCACGGGGAACATGACGAGGGTCAGCGTGCCGACGATCTCCCCGTCGGCCCGGGCGACGAGCACGGTGTTGGCGGCGCAGGCCAGGATGCGGGCGACCGCGTCGGCGTCGAGGACCTTGGCCGACCGCGACAGCTGCGGCAGCAACCGCCCGAAGGCGTCCACGAGTTCCTGGTCCGCTTTGCGGGCGATCTCCACCTCGATGTCCATGGGGTGGACCTTATCGACGCGACCCGCACCCCGGACTCACCCACCACTCCCCCGGACTCACCCACCGCTCCCCTGCCTCCGCGGCAGCACCCCGATCGCCGCGACCGGTACCACCGCCAGCGCCACCCACGGCACCGCCGGTGGCAGCCCCGCGTCGAGGAGCAGGCCCGTGGCCGAGCTCCCGGCCAGCACGATGAGGCCGGACACGGAGGACAACGCCCCTGTCGTAGAGGCCGAGTCGGCCGTCCTGCGCGAGGTCGGGGACCCAGGCCCGGGCGGCCGGTGCGATGAGCATCTGGCCGAGGGTGAGCAGGACGACGAAGCCGGCGGCGGGGAGCAGGGCCGTCGTGCCGGTCGCGCCGGCGGGGCGGCACGCGGCCACGAGGACGAAGCCGGTTGAGATGAGGGCGAGTCCCGCCGTCATGGACCGGCGCAGGGTGAGACGCGTCGACGCCCAGCCGGTGACGGGGAGTTGGGCCGTCACCACGAGCAGGGAGGACAGCGCGAACAGCCAGGCCAGCGGCGCCTGCGAACCCGCCACGCGTTCCACCTCGGCGGGCAGCGCGAGGTAGAGCTGGTTGTAGGCGAGGAGATAGGCGCCGTAGGCGCAACACAGGGCCAGGAAGCGGCGGTTGCGAAGCAGCAGGGGCAGGCCGCCCTTGAGGCGGGTCCGCGCGTGACCGGGCACGTGCTGCGGCAACAGCCACACGTGGCCGGCGAGGACGAGCACGAAGATCCCGGCGCCCGCGAGGCACACGGCCCGGAAGTCCACCGCGAGCAACAGCGCGCCCAGCAACGGCCCGACGAAGGCCCCCGCCTGTCCGGCGACCGTGAACAACGCCAGGACCCGCGTACGTGAACCACCACCCGTCCGCTCCAACAGCACCGCCTGCCGGGCGACTTCGGACTCCACGGCCGGCGAGAACAGCGCCGCGGCGAAGCCGATCAGCAGCACCGCGCCCACGACCGACCAGGTCTCCCCGGCGTACCCGAGCCACCCGAACCCGGCGATCCGCAGCACACACCCCCCGAGCACCACGGGCCGTATCCCGTACCGGTCCGCCAGCGCCCCGCCCACCACGAACAGCCCCTGCTGGCTGAAGGTCCGCAGCCCGAGCACGAACCCGACCAGCCAGCCCGCCATCCCCATCGCCTGCCCCAGATGCTCGGACAGGAAGGGCAGCACGGCGAAGAAGCCGATGTTGAAGGCGAGTTGGGTGAGGATCAGGAGTCTCAGCAGAGGCGTGAGCCGAACGCCGCCGCTCCTCGCCTTCCGCAGTCCGACCGAGGACACGGTCACTCCGCGCCCACCAACTCCCTTGCCCGCGCGGGCTGTTCTACAACGGCAACGGCCGCTTTACTTCGTCGCCGCCACCGCACTCCCCCGGCCGCGCTCACCGCCAGCGCGCCGAGCAGGGCGAGTGCGGCGGCCGGTGCGAGGACGGCCCAGGGGGCGCGTTCGGCGTAGGGCTGGTTCTCGGCGAGGAGGAGGCCCCACTCCGGGTCGGGCGGCTGGGCGCCGAGGCCGAGGAAGGCGAGCGAGGCGAGCGCGAGGGCGATGCCCGGCAGGCGCAGCAGGGCGTGCCGGGTGACGGACGGCAGGACGGCGGGCAGCAGTTCGTGCCGGAGCAGATACCGGCGGTCCGCGCCGAGGCCGCTGGTCGCGGTGATGTGCAGCGCGGCCCGTTCCTGCCGCAGCAGCGCCGAGGTGTGCGTGGCGAGCGGCGCCCAGGCGACGACCCCGACGGCGAGCGCGGGCGTACCGGCACCGCTGCCCGCGACGGCGGTGACGAGGAGCGCGCCGAGGACCGGCGGCACGGCGTTGACGGTGTCGACGAGCGGCCCGGACAGGCGGGGCACGAGCCCGAGCAGTACGCCGGTGAGCAGGGCGACGGCGCCGATCGCGAGGGCGAGCAGGAGGGTGTCGAGGGCGCCGTGGGCGACCCGCGCGAGCACGTCCCGGCCGAGGGCGTCCGTACCGAACGGGTGGGACCAGGACGGGGGTTGGAGGCGCCGGCTCGTGTCGAGGGCGAGCGGGTCGCGGGGCAGGCCGAGCGCGATGACACCGAGCAGGACACCGGCGTAGAGGAAGGGCTGAACGGTGCGGGCGGGTGGGGTCGGGCGGTGCAGGGAGGGGAGGGTGCCGTCGCGCAGGGCGGGGCCGATCAGGAGGCGGGCGGCGAGCCTCGCGGCTGCGGTGGAGGCGGCGGCGAGCAGGAGGAGGAGCAGGGTGCCGGCCTGGAGGACGGGCAGGTCCTGGGCGAGGGCGGCCTGGAGGGTGGTGCGGCCGAGGCCGGGAATGTCGAAGATCTGCTCGACGGCGACGGAGCCGCCGGTGATGCCGACCACGAACAGACCCGCGTTGGGCAGGAGTCCGGGCAGACAGCGGCGTACGGCCTGCCGCGCGATGCGCCGGTTCGGCAGTCCGCGTGCGGCGGCGGCCAGCGCCCACGGTTCGGCGAAGGCGCTGGGCAGCAGGTCGTCGAGGAGCCGTCCGAGCACGGCCCCGGCGGGCAGGCCGAGGGCGAGCGCGGGCAGCACCGTCCACTGGGGTCCGTACCAGCCGAGCGCGGGGAGCCAGCCCAACTGCACGCCGACGACGGTCGCGAGGACCGACGCGGTGAGGAACTCGGGCAGCGCGGCGAGGACGGCGGACCCGCCGCCGGCCGAACGCCCGCTGCGGCCCTGCCGGTTGAGGGTGGGCGCGCAGACCAGCCCGGCCGTGACGGCCGCGACCGCGAGTGCGACCGCCATCAGCAGCAAGGACGCACCGAGCGCCTGGAGCACAGCGGGCCCGACCTCGGTCCCGGAGATCCAGGACCGGCCCGCGTCCCCACGCCACAGCCCGCCGACCCACCGCCCGAGAAGCGTCAACGGGCCCTCGGCAAGGCCGAGTTGAGCCCGGATGTCGGCCAGCACCTCGGGTGTGGGGTCGCGGTCGGCCGAGCGCGCCTTGAGCACGGTGAGCGCGGGGTCGGTGCGCGTGAGCCAGGGCAGCAGACCGATGCCGCACACCAGGGCGGCCGCGAGACCGGAGCGCCACAGCAGCGCGATCACTCGATGCCGCATCCGTCAGCGCCGGGTGCCGGTGCCGACGAGAGTGCGCTCGTACGGGTCGAGCAGCGCGCCGCGGACCGAGGTGCCGACGCCAGTGATGATCCGCTGGTGGACCAGGGGGACGACGGCATCGGTGCCGAGGATCGCCGCCTCGGCGGCCATCGCCGCGTCCTGCCGCTTCGCGGTGTCGGCGGCTCCCTCGGCCTCGGCGACGGCCCGGTCGACATCCTTGTCGCACAGCAGCGCCAGGTTGTAACCGCCGTCGCAGGTGAAGTCGCTCGCCAGCACGGCGACGGGGTCGCCGGTGTCGACCAGGGTGTTGCGGGCGAGCACGAAGGCGTCGAACTTTCCGTCCAGCGCGTCGCTCTCCAGCCGCGAGTACTCGCGCACCTCCAGCTCGACCCGGAACCCGGCCTTCTCCAACTGCTGCTTCAACACCTGGGCGACTTCGGGGAGTTCGGGCCGGTTGTCGTACGTGGCGAGGGTGATCTTCGCGCCCTTGGGGGACGTGGCGTCGGCCCGCCCCGCCGGCCGCTTCCGCTTGCCCTCGGCCCAGGTGACGGCGGGGCCATAGATGCCGGCTCCGGCGTCCGCGTGTCCTTCGTAGACGCCGTCGGCGAGCGCGCCGGTGTCGACGGACTCGCGTGCGGCGGCCCGCAGTTGCGGGTCCTTGAAAGGGCCCGAGTCGCTGTTGAGGAGCAGGCTGGTGGTGCGGGTGGTGGCCGTTTCCTTACGGGTCGCCCGGTCCAGGCCGGCGGCCTGCGCCACAGGGATCGCTTCGGCGAGGTCGGCCTGTCCGGTGCGCAGGGCGGCGGCGCGGGCGGTGCCGTCGGCGATGAACTTCACGTCCACGCCCGCGGCTTGGGCCCGCCCGCCCCAGTAGTCGTCGAAGCGGTCGAGGCGCGCGGCGGTGGCGCCGGTGACGTCGGTGAGTTCGAAGGGGCCGGTTGCGGTGCCGGCCGGATCGACGGCGCCCCCCTTGCCGTAGGCCTTCGTCGACAGGACGGCGAGGCTCGGGCTGGACATGCGCAGGGGCAGTACGGGGTCCGGCTCGTCCGTGGTGATCCGTACGCCGGTGGCGCCGTCGGCCTCGGCCTTGAGGGTGACGCCGGAGAGGGCCGCGGGTGCGGGCTTCGCCTCGGCGGCGTGGGTGAGGGAGGCGGCGACGGCGGCCGGGGTGACCTCCGTGCCGTCCTGGAAGGTGGCCTCCCGCAGGGTGAACAGCCACCTGCGGTCGTCCTCGCGGCGCCAGGAGGCGGCGAGCGCGGGGGCCGCGGCGCCGTTGGCGTCCAGCGCGGTCAGGCTCTCGGTGACGCCGAGGCGGCTGAGGATGGTGGCGTCGGCGCCGTACGGGGAGAGGTTCTCGGCGGGCGGGAAGGCGAGGGCGACCCGCAGCCGCGAGCCCTTCTTCGCGTCGCCGGCCGGGTCGCCCGCGCCGCCGGAGGCGAAGCAGCCGGTCAGGGCCGGGGCGAGCAGAAGTGCGAGCAGAAGTCGAAAGCGGTGCACGGTGCGTCTACCGACCCATCGGTATCTCGAAGTGGATGATCCCCTGGCCGCCGCCCGGTTCCGCGCGCTCGTCGAGCACGACCTTGCCGAGCGACCGCCAGAACGGCTCGGCGCCCGGCACCGCCGGATCCGTGTGCAGATACACGGCGCGGTAGTGGCCGTCGGCGGCGGCGAACGCGAGCAGGTCGTCGACCAGGCGCCGGGCGAGACCGCGGCGGCGATGGTCCGGACGGACGTAGATCCGGCGCAGTTGGGCGGTCTCGCCGGAGGGGTAGCACTCGGCGAGGCCGCGCGGGTTCGGCGGGTGGGCCGGGCCACGGGAGTCGAGGGCGCCGGTGGCGACGACGGTGTCGTCGGCCGGGTCGAGCGCGACCAGGAGGGTGTGGCGGGCGGGCGCGAGGTAGGCGGTGGCCGGGTCGATGATGTCGCCGTGCCAGCGCGGCACATAACCGGTGCCGAAGTCGCGGTAGACGGTGTCGAGCATCACGGCTCGCGCACCGTCGAGGTCGTCCGGGCACGCCGCCCTGATGCAGTAGTCAAGCACTTGCACATCATATGCATTAACCCCCTGGACCTTGATCACGTCGATTTGACAGCCTCGCGGCCACCCCCTAAAACCTACCCACATGACATTCATTTTCAAAAACGCGGTCCGGTAGTGCGGGTCGCCTTCGTCGGGAAGGGCGGCAGCGGCAAGACCACCCTGTCGGCCCTCTTCGCCCGCCACCTGGCCCGCTCCGGCGCGCCCGTGCTCGCCATCGACGGCGACATCAACCAGCACCTCGCCGCGGCGCTGGCCCCTGACACCGAACCGGTCATCGCCCCTCCCCTGGGCGCCCACCTGGGCGAGCTGAAGGAGTTCCTGCGCGGGACCAATCCCCGCATCGCCTCCCGCGAGGCCATGATCAAGACGACCCCGCCGGGGCGCGGCTCACGCCTGCTGCGCCTGCTCGGCGACGACGAGGTGCACGGCCGGCACGTGGTCCGCGCGGGTGAGGTACCGCTGATGGCCACGGGCGAGTTCGAGGAGAGCGACCTCGGGGTGGCCTGCTACCACTCCAAACTCGGCGCGGTGGAGCTGTACTTGAACCATCTGGTCGACGGCCCCGGCGAGTACGTCGTCGTCGACATGACGGCGGGCGCGGACGCCTTCGCGTCGGGCCTGTTCACCCGCTTCGACCTGACGTTCCTGGTGGCCGAACCCACCCGCAAGGGCGTCTCCGTCTACCGCCAGTACCGCGACCACGCCCGGGAGTTCGGCATCCGGATCGCGGTCGTCGGCAACAAGGTGACGGGCGAGGACGACCTGCTCTTCCTCAAGGAGGAGGTGGGCGACGACCTCCTGACCCACCTGGTCCAGTCCCCCTGGGTACGCGCCGCCGAACAGGGCCGCACCCAGGGCGAGTTGGAGCCGTCCAACCGCCACGCCCTGAACGTCCTGCGCGAGGCCGTCGACGCCCGCCCCAAGGACTGGCCGACCCTGCACCGCCACGCCGTCGACTTCCACCTGCGCAACGCCCGGGCCTGGGCGGACCGGGCGACGGGCCTGGACCTCGCCTCCCAGGTGGACCCGGACTTCGTACCGGGCCCGCCGGCACTGGCCTGACCCACCACTGCGCGTGCTCTCCTCACTCACCAACTACCGGACAGGACACCCCCTTTCATGTCTCTCGACGTCTCCCCGAAGCTCCTCGCCGAAGCCGAGAACGGTGACATCCGCGAGGCGGACTTCGTGGACACGGTCCGCACGTCCCTCCCCTACGCCTACGACCTGATCGCGTCCCTCGCCGGTGAACTGCGCGACGGCACGGCCGAGTTCACCGACAACCAGACGCCTCCCCCGTCGGAGAAGGAACGCGGCCAGCTCCTGCGCGCCCTCGCCAGCGACGCGATCCGCGGCAGCCTCGAACGTCACTTCGGGGTCGCCCTGGCCTTCCAGAACTGCCATCGGGTGGCGGCGTTCCGGCCGGAGTCGCTGGACGGGGAGTCGTACGCGAAGTTCACGTCCGTGCGCTCGCAGATCCTCAACCAGTCACCGGAGTTCAGGGACTGCTGACCCTGCCGAGCAACTCCTCGGTATAGGCCGCCAGGCGCTTCGCCGCCTCCGGGTCGAGGGTCCGCAACGACTTGTCCACCGGCCAACCGCGGTCGTTCGCGGTGAGCGCGTCGGTCGGTGGGGCGTCGATCCAGGACACGATCGGGCGGACCGCGTCCTCGACCGGACGGGCGAAGAAGCGCGCCAGGGATTTGATCACGGCGCGGGTCACCGGGTTCGGGTTGGAATCGGCTCCACTTCGCGTGAAGCCGGGGTGGTAGAGGACGTAGCGCGCCTTGCTTCCGGACCGGTCGGCGAAGGCCACTCCCAGCAGGTCGTTCGCCCGTCCGGCCTGGAGCTGGGCGCGGATCTGGCCGTAGCGGTGGGTGAGTTGGGGGTCCTCCCAGAGGATGCCGCCCGCGGTGGCGCCGACGCCCGCGACGTTGATGATCAACGGGTGTGCGGCGGCGTCGAGTTGGGGGCGCAGCAGGTTTCCCAGGAGGTGGCGGCTCAGGTAGTACAGGGCGAAGGTGTATTCGAGACCGTCGGGCGTCTCGCGCCGTTTCGGGCTGAGACGGTTGGCGAACAGCGCCAGCGCGTCGACCGTGTCGTGCCGCTCCTGGATGCGGGCGGCGACCCGTTCGACCTCGGCGATCGAGGACAGGTCCGCCTGGAGGAAGCGCAGCCGGGGGCTGTTCGCCTCGGCCAGCAGTCGGTCCCCCTTCGCCCGGCTGCTGCCGATGACCGTGACGTCATCGCCTCTGCTCAGTCTGGCCAGCGCGGTCGCACGGCCCATGCCGTCGGTTCCGCCGCTGATGATCACGGTCTTCGGTGATTGGCCCGGCACGGATGTCCTCCTTGGGGTCGAATGGCGGTGGTCCCATCGTGGGTCCGTGCCAACCGCGGCCGAAAGAAGGCAGTTTGATGTCCGGTACGCACATCGGTGTTCCCTCGGTGCTCGCGCACGAGCTGCCTCGCCCGGTGCCGCTCGACGAGGTGGCGCGCTGCCCGGTCGGTGATGTCTTCCGACGTCTGGGCGACCGGTGGAGCCTGCTGCTCCTGTCCTTGCTGGGCACACGCCCGCATCGGTACAACGAGCTGCACCGCTCCGTCGAGGGCATCAGCCAGCGCATGCTGACCCGCACCCTGCGCAGCCTGGAGAGCGACGGTCTGGTCCGGCGGCAGGTGCATCCGACCGTGCCGCCGAGCGTGGAGTACAGCCTGACCCCGCTCGGCGGCACGCTGTTGGAACCGTTGTCGGCACTGGCGGACTGGGCGGTGCTGCACGCCGGCGAGATGGACGAGGCCAGGGCGCGGCACACGGGCTAGCGGTGCACCGACCACCGGTGCTCCAGTGGTCGGTGCACGGGCCGGTGGGCTACCGCTTCTGCTCCACCCGCACCCAGTCCACCTCCGCCTGCACTCCCCCGGCCGCGACCTTGTCCACGCTGGACTGCGGCAGGCCCCAGTAGGGGGTCGTCACCTGGTTCCAACCCGCCGGATACGCCCCGCCAAGGGCCAGGTTGAGGATGACGTACTGGTTGTGGTCGAAGACCCACTGCCCGCGCGTCGACTCCAGCTTGTTGCGGGTCGTCTCCTGGACGAGGACGTCATCGACGTAGAAGCGCATCCCGGTGGGCGTCCACTCCACCGCGTACGTGTGCCACTGGTCGATCCTGCCGCCGTTCGGGTAGGTCTGGCGGGCGCCGATGTTGCCGTCGGCCGAGTAGCCGGGGCCGTGCAGGGCGGTGCTCGTCCAGTCCGGGTAGCCGATGTTCTCCATGATGTCGGTCTCGCCGGAGGCCGGCCAGGAGACCGAGGTGTCGTCGACGTTGCTGCCGAGCAGCCAGAAGGCGGGCCAGAAGCCGTCCCCGACCGGGAGTTTCATGCGGGCGCTGACCCGGCCGTAGGTGAAGTCGAACTTGGTGTTGGTGTCGATGCGCCCGGAGGTGAAGTCGTAGGTCCCGGCCGGTGTCTGGGTGCAGTCGTTGCAGTACCGGGACTTCAGCAGCAGGCTGCCGTTCTGCGTGACGATGTTGTTCGTGGAGTCGACGTACGCCTGGGACTCGCCGTTGACCGGGCCCATCTCGTAACCGGTCCTGACCACACGCCACTTGGAGCGGTCCAGGCTCGTCCCCGTGAAGTCGTCGAAGAACGTCGTCTGGTACGTGCCCGACTGCTCGCCGGGCAGCGCCGGGTAGGCCGCCGCCGCGCTGCCGCCCGTGCCCCAGACCTGGAACTCGTAGAGGGAGTAGCCGAATTGGGCGGTGGCGGGGGCGGGGTTGTAGAAGCTTCGGCGCTCCTTGCCGAGCATGCGGACGTAGCGGCCGGTGGCCGGGGTGGAGAGGGTGACCGTGTCGTGGCGGCCCACGGCCTCCGACGGTGACTTGATGTCCGCGCGGCGGGCTGCCACGTCGGCGGCGGAGGGCTGATAGACCGTGCGCCAGGTGCGGTTGTCGTCGGAGACCTGGAGCTGGTAGTCGACGGCGTAGGCCGCCTCCCAGTAGAAGTCGACGGAGGAGATCGTCGAGGTGGCGCCGAGGTCGACCGAGACCCAGCGGTCGGCGTTCCAGTCGCTGGACCAACGGGTCGCGTCGTCCTTGAGGTTGGCGGGCCAGCCGCCGTCGGTGAGGAACGCCGGTGAGTTGCCGGAGTGTTGGTAGTAGTTGGAGTACGCGGGGTGGTTCAGGGCGAGGTTGCTGCGGGTCGTGGACGCGGGGGCCGGTTCGCCGCCGTAGACCCTGAACGAGTAGAGCGAGTAGCCGTAGGGCGTGGCGCGCTCCAGGCCGCGCATGCGGACGTAGCGGCCCGTGGCCTCCTGCGGGTACGTGTTCGCGGTGACCGAACCGCCGGTGCCGGCCGTCTCCGTGTAGAAGGGGGTCCAGTCGGTGCCGTTCTTCGAGACCTCCAGGACGTAGCGTTTGCCGTAGGCGGCCTCCCAGTCCAGGGTGACGCGGTCGACCCGGATGGTGGCGCCGAGGTCGATGCGGATCCAGGCGTCGTCGGCGAAGTTGCTGGACCAGCGGGTGGCGCCGTTGCCGTCGAAGGCGAGGCCGGGGGCGGTGCCGGCGTTCTCGCTGCCGGAGGCGGTGACGCCGGCCGGGTTCGCGGTGTACGCGGTGCCGGCGCGGTCGGTGTCCCAGGTGGCCGCGGCCGCGGCGGCGTCCGGGGCGGGGGTGGCGAAGGCCGGGGTCGCGGACAGCAGGGCGACGGCGGCCAGGGCCGCCAACAAGGTGCGGGATCTCATGCGGCTCTCCTTTGAGCTGGGGATGAGACAGGGGTGAGGCGGGGATCTTGATGACGTGCTCATGACAGATTCAGGGCTCCGTACATCCCTGTGGATCAGTCGTTCCGGCCGCCCGAAGAGGTCCGCCGACCCGGCACGGTGGCCGTGGGCTCCCGCACCCACGTCCACCGTGCCCGCCGCCGAGACCGTCAGGCCGCCCGCTGCGCCTGACTGCGATGCGTCCGCACGAGGTCGGCGTACCGGTGTCCGGTGCCCTTGATCGTGCGTACCTGCGTCTGGTAGTCGACGTGGATCAGACCGAAGCGCTTCTCGTAGCCGTAGGCCCACTCGAAGTTGTCCAGCAGCGACCAGGCGAAGTAGCCCGCCAGCGGGGCGCCCTTGCGGGCGGCCGAGGCGCAGGCCGCCAGGTGCTGCTCCAGGTAGTCCTGGCGCTCGGGGTCGTCGACGGTGCCGTCGGGCCGTACGACGTCCGGGTAGGCGGAGCCGTTCTCGGTGACGTACAGCTTGCGGGCGCCGTACTCCTCGGTGAGCCGGAGCAGCAGGGTCTCGATGCCGCTCGCGTCCACCTCCCAGTCCATCCCCGTGCGCGGCACGCCGAGGCGGCGGACCGAGCGGACGCGGGGCGCCTGGCCGCGCGGGTCGTCGGCGACGGTGGCCGGGAAGTAGTAGTTCAGGCCGAGCCAGTCCAGCGGCGCGGCGATGGTCTCCAGGTCGCCCGGCTGCTCGGGGAGTTCGACGCCGTAGACCTCCTGCATGTCGGCCGGGAAGCCGCGGCCGTGGATCGGGTCCAGCCACCAGCGGTTGACGTGGCCGTCGTGCCGGCGGGCGGCCTGGATGTCCTCCTCGCGGTCGGTGGCCGGGTACACGGTGGAGAGGTTGTTGACGATGCCGATCTGGGCGTCCGGGGCGGCGGCACGAATCGCCTGGACCGCGAGGCCGTGGCCCAGCAGCAGGTGGTACGAGGTGCGCACCGCGGCCGTCAGGTCCGTCCAGCCCGGCGCCATCTTGCCTTCCAGGTGGCCGATCCAGGACGAGCAGGAGGGCTCGTTCAGGGTCGCCCAGTGGGAGACGCGGTCGCCGAGGCGTTCGGCCACGACGGAGGCGTACGAGGCGAAGTGCTCGGCGGTCGCCCGCTCGGGCCAGCCGCCCCGGTCCTGGAGGGCCTGCGGGAGGTCCCAGTGGTAGAGGGTGACCGACGGGGTGATGCCCGCCTCCAGCAGGGCGTCCACCAACTGGTCGTAGAAAGCGAGGCCCTTGGCGTTGACCGGGCCGTCGCCGCCGGGCACCACACGCGGCCAGGCGATCGACAACCGGTAGGCGTTGGTGCCCAGTTGGCGCATCAGGCCGATGTCCTCGCGCCAGCGGTGGTAGTGGTCGCAGGCCACGTCACCGTTGTCGTTGTTCGCGATCTTGCCGGGCGTGTGCGAGAAGGTGTCCCAGATCGACGGCGCTCGTCCGTCCTCGGCGACGGCTCCCTCGATCTGGTACGCCGCGGTGGCCGTGCCCCACAGGAAGTCGTGCGGGAGTGCGGCGAAGTCGATGGTCACAGAGGTCCTTTCGAGGTGGGGGGAGTCGCTCACTTGACGGCGCCCGCCGTCAGCCCGGCGACGAGGTAGCGCTGGAGGAGCAGGAAGCCGGCGACCACGGGCACGCTGACGACCAGCGAGGCGGCCATGATCTGGTTCCAGTACACGTCGTTGAGCGTGGAGTAGCCCTGGAGGCCGACGGCGAGGGTCCGCGTGGTGTCGTTGGTCATCACCGACGCGAACAGCACCTCGCCCCACGCGGTCATGAACGCGTAGACGGCGACCGCGACGATGCCGGGGATCGCGGCCGGCACCACGACCCGGAACAGCGCGCCGAGCGGCCCGCAGCCGTCCACCAGGGCGGCCTCGTCCAGGTCGCGCGGCACCGAGTCGAAGTACCCGATCAGCATCCAGATCGAGAACGGCAGGGAGAAGGTCAGATACGTCAGGATCAGCCCGCCGCGCGAGCCGAACAGGGCGATGCCGGTGGCGTTGCCGATGTTGACGTAGATGAGGAAGAGCGGGAGCAGGAAGAGGATGCCCGGGAACATCTGCGTGGACAGCACGGTGACCGTGAACACGCGCTTGCCGCGGAAGCTGTAGCGGCTGACGGCGTACGCCGAGAAGACCGCGATCACCACCGACAGGACGGTCGCCGCACCCGCCACGACCAGCGAGTTCATGAAGTACCGGGCGAGCGGCACGGTCGACCAGATGTCGATGTACGGGCGGATGGTCAGCCCGCTGGGCAGCCAGCGGAACTTGCCCGTGACGTCGGCCAGCGGCTTCAGCGAGCTGGAGATCATCACGTACACCGGGATCAGCACGAAGCCGGTGAGCAGCGTCAGGAAGATCCGCCGGGACCAGATGAAGGAGCGCGGCGGCGCCATCGGCGAGCTGGGGCTAGACATCGGTGGTCCTCCGTCCGCGCGAGGTGAGCACGAGGTACACGCCCGTCACCACCAGCAGGAACAGCAGCAGCAGTACGGACATGGCGGAGCCGGTGCCGAAGTTCCAGGTGACGAACGAGGCCTGGTAGATGTGGACCGAGATGAGGTCCGCGGCCTCGGGAGCGGCCTTGCCGAACAGGACGTAGGGCGTGTTGAAGTCGTTGAACGTCCACAGGAACAGCACCAGGACGAGGACCTGGTTGACCGGGCGCAGCGACGGCAGGGTGATGCGGCGCAGTTGCTGCACCATCCCGGCGCCGTCCAGCGCGGCGGCCTCGTACAGCTCCTTGGGGATGTTCTGCAGGCCGGCCATCACGATGAGGAAGGCGAACGGCCAGCCCTTCCACACGTGCACGATCAGCAGCGCGTAGAAGCTGTTGTCGCCGATCAGCCAGAACGACGGCTTGCTGGTGATGTGCAGCTGGTCGTGCAGGACGTGGTTCACCAGGCCGTTGTCGTGCTGGAACATGAACACCCAGGTGATCACGGCCGCGTAGACCGGCAGGGCGTACGGGACCAGGAACAGGGCGCGCAGAATGCCACGGCCGCGGAAGTTGTCCTGCATGTAGACCGCCGCCGCCGTGCCGATCAGCCAACAGAGGCTGACCGACAGGATGGTGAAGACGACGGTGACGAAGAAGGAGTGCAGCAGGTCCTGGCCGACGGGGGCGTCGAAGTCGACCGACACCTTGTAGTTGTCGAAGCCGGACCAGGGCGCGGTCCCCCAGTCCCGGATGTAGAACTGGGTGAGCTCCTTGAAGCTCATCACGATGCCGATCACCATCGGGATGAGGTGGACCAGGAGTTCGAGGAGCAGGGCGGGCAGAAGCAGCAGATACGGCAGTGCGATGCGGCGGATCCTCCCGGGGCGGCGGCGGGGCGCTTTCTCCGCCGACCCGGGAGAGTTCTTGTGCACGGCGGCCTCTGCGGGTGCAGTGGTCGTCATTGTTTCTCTCACTTCGCCGGCATCTGCTGCTGGGCCTTCTCGAGCTTCGCCTTCACCGACGCGGTGGTCACCGCGCGGCCGGCGGCGACGTCGGCGAACAGGTCCTTGACGGCCGTGCCGACCGCGGTCTCGAACTGCGACTCGTCGGCGACCTGCGGCAGGGCCGCGGCGCTGGTGGCGAGAGTGTTCTTGAGGACCGAGTTCGACGCGGAGTTGAAGGCGGCGTCCTCCTGCGCGGCCTTGACCGGCGGGATCGAGCTGTAGGCGGTGTTGAGGATCTTCTGCTCGGCGTCGCTGGTCATGAACTTTACGAACTTGGTGGCGCCGTCGAGGTTGTCGGTGTTCTTGAAGACGGAGAGGTTGATGCCCGCCACCATCGAGTTGACCTGCGCGCCGGTGCCGGGGGTGCCGGACTGCACGGGCACCGGGGCGATGCCGTACTTGGACTCGTCCATGCCCTGCGACTTGAGGTTGGCGGCGGCGGACTGCCACAGCAGCATCGCCTGCTTGCCCTTGGCGAAGTCGCTCACCGACTGGTTCTGCGCGTACTCGGCGTCACCGGTCGGGATGACCTTGTCCTTGGCCATCAGGTCGACGTACTGCTTGACGCCCGCGACCACCTTGTCGTTGGTGAAGTCGGCCTTGCCGTCCGGAGTGAAGAACTCGCCGCCGTTCTGCTTGGCGAAGACGAAGACGTGGTGGATGTTCTCCGAGACGTTCGCGCCCTCGGCGCCGAGCGCCGACTTGCCCTTGGCCTGGATCTTCTTGCCGTCGGCGACCAGCTCGGCCCAGGTGGCCGGGGGCTTGGTGATGCCGGCGTCGGCGAAGATCTCCTTGTTGTAGTAGAGGGCGTAGGCCATCGAGTACAGCGGGACCGCGGCCGGGTCCTTGCCCTCGGCGCCGGTCGAGCCGAGCGCCGAGTCGACGAAGCGGTCCTTGCCGCCGATCTTGGCGAAGTTCTTCGCGTCCCACGGCAGCAGGGCGCCGGTGGCCTGGAGCGAGGCGCTCCAGGTGTTGCCGATGTTCAGGACGTCGGGGCCCTGGCCCGAGGTGGTCGCGGTCAGGATGCGGTTGAGCAGGTCCGACCAGGGGACGACCTCCAGCTTGACCTTGATGCCGGTCTGCTTCTGGAACTTGTCGAGCTCCGGCTGGAGGACCTTCTTGTCGATGGCGATGCTCGCGCCCTGGTTGGAGGCCCAGTACGTGAGGGTCTTCGGCGAGTCGTTGGACCCGCCGTCCGTCGACGAACCGCCTCCGCAGGCCGTGGCGGCGAGGGCGAGTGACATGGTGACGGCGCCTACGGCCGCGGCTCGGATGCTGCGCATGGCTCCCGGTGTCCCTTCAGGGATTACAGTCATGACTTAATTTAGGACGTGAGTTAAACCTCAAGAGATGCCCTCGTCAAGGGGTACGGCAACCATCGTGGAACTCCGGTCGCGCCTCTTGACGCATCCGTTCAGACAGTTGAAGCATTCAAGGACAAGAGAGCGCTCCCAAACCCCACCGTGTTCACTTTCTGAACAGGAGAGCCGCCCCATGTCTTTGCCTGCCCTACCTCGCAGAACCGTCCTCGGTGCCGCGGCCGCCGCGGCCGCTCCGGCGGTGCTCGGTCTGTCCGCCCGCGCGGAAGCCGCCCCCACGTCCCGCTCCGCCGCCTCCGCCGCCCTCGGTCCGGCAGCCCTCCCCGGCGGCGGCGACCTCGGCGCCAACGTGATCGTCTTCGACCCGTCGATGTCGTCCGCGAGCATCCAGACCCGGTTGGACCAGATCTTCCGGCAGCAGGAGACGGCGCAGTTCGGCACCGGCCGCTACCAGCTGCTCTTCAAGCCCGGCACCTACAGCGGGCTCAACGCCCAACTCGGCTTCTACACCTCGATCTCGGGCCTCGGCCTGTCCCCCGACAACACCACCATCAACGGCGACATCACGGTCGACGCCGGCTGGTTCAGCGGCAACGCCACGCAGAACTTCTGGCGTTCGGCGGAGAACCTCGCGCTGGTCCCCGTGAGCGGCACGAACAGGTGGGCCGTGGCTCAGGCGGCCCCCTTCCGTCGTATGCACGTGCGCGGCAGCCTCAACCTCTCGCCCAACGGCTACGGTTGGGCCTCCGGCGGGTACATCGCCGACAGCCGGATCGACGGCCAGGTCCAGCCGTACTCGCAGCAGCAGTGGTACACGCGGGACAGCGTGATCGGCAGCTGGCTCAACGGCGTCTGGAACATGGTGTTCTCGGGCGTGCAGGGCGCGCCGCCGCAGGGTTTCCCGAACCCGGTGTACACCACCCTCGGCACGACGCCGATCTCCCGCGAGAAGCCCTTCCTGTACCTGAACGGCACCGAGTACCGGATCTTCCTCCCGGAGAAGCGCACCAACGCGAGCGGGGTGACCTGGGGCAACGGGACACCGCGGGGCACCTCGCTGTCCCTGTCGCAGTTCTACGTCGCCAAGCCGGGCGTCACCGCGGCCACCCTCAACGAGGCGCTCACGCAGGGACTTCACCTCCTGCTGACGCCGGGCATCTACCACCTGAATGCGCCGATCCAGGTGAACCGCGCCAACACCGTTGTCCTGGGCCTGGGTTACGCGACTCTGGTCCCCGACAACGGAGTCACGGCCATGAAGGTCGCCGACGTCGACGGCGTGCGGCTCGCGGGCTTCCTGATCGACGCGGGTACGGTCAACTCGGCCACCCTGCTGGAGGTCGGCCCCGCGGGCACGACGACGGACCACTCCGCCAACCCCACCACCGTCCAGGACGTGTTCGTCCGCATCGGCGGCGCGGGTGCGGGCAAGGCGACGACCAGCATGGTCATCAACAACCGCCACACCATCGTCGACCACACCTGGCTGTGGCGCGCCGACCACGGGTCGGGCGTCGGCTGGGACACCAACCGGGCGGACTACGGCCTGGTGGTCAACGGCGCGGACGTCCTCGCGACCGGCCTGTTCGTGGAGCACTTCAACAAGTACGACGTGCAGTGGAACGGCGAGCGCGGCCGCACGATCTTCTTCCAGAACGAGAAGGCGTACGACGCGCCCAACCAGGCCGCGATCCAGAACGGTTCGATCAAGGGGTACGCCGCCTACAAGGTCGGCGACAACGTGACCGTGCACGAGGGCTGGGGTCTGGGCAGCTACTGCTACTACAACGTCAACCCGGCGATCGTGCAGCACAACGGCTTCGCGGCGCCGGTCCGGTCGGGGGTGAAGTTCCACGACCTGCTCGTGGTCTCGCTCGGCGGCCAGGGCCAGTACGAGCGCGTCATCAACGAGACCGGTTCGCCGACCTCGGGCACGTCGACCATCCCGTCCACGGTGGTGTCGTACCCGTGAACCGGGGGCGGCCCCGCGCCCGTTGGGGAGCGGGGCCGCCGTACCGTTCGGTCGCGGAGCCGCCGAGTCACCGAACCACCGGGTTCCGACTCACCGGATCTCCGGCTCATCAGATCCCCGGCTCATCGGGTCACCGCGCCGTCGTTCCGGCGGGCGCCGGCGCGTACCCGGTGGGCCGGGCCGTGAACGTGCCGCGGCCCTGGCTTCGGCTGCGCAACCTCGTTGCGTAGCCGAAGAGTTCGGCCAGCGGCACGGTCGCCGTCACGATCGCCGAGCCGCCGGCGCCCCGGGCCACCTAGCCGCCAGTGCCCCGAGGCCACCGAGCCGCCGGTGCCCCAGTGCCACCGGGCCACCGGGCCACCAGACCCCCGACCCCACCGAATCACCCCGCCGACATCCCCGCGGGCGCCGGCGCGTACCCAATGGGCCTGGCCGTGAACGTGCCGCGACCCTGGCTTCGGCTGCGCAACCTCGTCGCGTAGCCGAAGAGTTCGGCCAGCGGCACGGTCGCCGTCACGATCGCCGAGCCGCCTCGCGCGGTCGAGGCCGAGACGCGGCCGCGGCGGGCGGCGAGGTCGCCGAGGACTCCGCCGACGGCCTCTTCGGGCACGGTGACCGTGACCTCGACGACCGGCTCCAGGAGGACCATCGCGCAGGCGCGCAGGGCCTCCCGCAGTCCGAGCCGGCCCGCCGTGCGGAAGGCGGTGTCGGAGGAGTCCTTCACGTGGGTCGACCCGTCGGTGAGCGTGACGCGCAGCCCGGTCACCGGGTGCCCGCCCAGCGGCCCTTCGGCCAGGGCGTCCCGGCAGCCGGCCTCGACCGCGCGGACGTACTCCTGCGGGACCCGCCCGCCGACGACCGCCGAGCGGAACTCGAAGCCGCTGTCCGCCGGTTCGACATCGAGGACGACATGGGCGAACTGCCCTGCCCCGCCGTCCTGTTTGACGTGCCGGAAGACAAGACCGGACACCCCGCGCCCGACCGTCTCGCGGTAACTCACCCTCGGGCGGCCGACGTTGACCTCCAGGGCGTGGACGCGCCGCAGCTGCTCCGTCGCCACCTCCAGGTGGAGTTCGCCCATCCCCGACAGCACCGTCTGGCCGGTCTCGGGATCCGTCCGCACGACCAGCGAGGGGTCCTCCTCGACCAGTCGCGCGAGCGCCGAGGCCAGTCGGCCGGTCTCGATCGACCTGCGGGCCTCGACCGCCACGGAGACCACGGGTTCGGCGACACCGGGCGGTTCAAGGACCAGCGGGGCGCCGGGCGCGCACAGCGTCGAGCCGGCCCGGGCGGACTTCAGCCCGGCCACGGCGACGATGTCCCCGGCGACCGCGCGGTCGACCTGGGCGTGCCGGTCGGCCCGGACGCGCAGGATCCGCCCGACGCGCTCGGTTCGGTGTGCGACCGCGTCCCACACGGTGTCTCCCTTCTCGATCGTTCCCGAGTACACCCGCAGATACGTCAGCCGTCCCGTCGGGGTGGCGTTCACCTTGAACGCCAGTGCCGCGAAGGGCGCCGTCGGGTCGGCCGGCCTGACCTCCTCCGCACCCTCCGCCGTGCCCCGTACGGCGGGCACGTCGAGCGGTGACGGCAGGTAGGACACGACGGCGTCGAGCAGCGGCTCGATCCCGCGGTTGCGGTAGGCCGAGCCGCACAGGACGACCAGTCCGTCCCCGCTGCGGGTGAGGTCCCGCAGGGCGGCGGCCAGCGTCTCGGCGGACAGCCTCCCGTCGGCGCAGAACTCCTCCAGCGCCGCCGGATGGAGCTCGGCGACTGCCTCCTCCAGCAGCCGTCGACGCCGGTGCGCCTCGTCGTACAACTCCCCGGGCACCGGCATGAGTTCGGCCGCCTCTGCGCCGTCCGCCCACACCAGTGCGCGCATGCGCAGCAGGTCGACCACGCCGGTGAAACCGCCCTCGACGCCGATGGGCAACTGCACGACCAGTGGCGCCGGGTGCAGCCGTTCCCGGATCGAGTCGACGGCGCTGTCGAGGTCCGCGCCCGCACGGTCCAGCTTGTTGACGAACGCGATCCTGGGCACGCCGTGCCGATCCGCCTGCCGCCACACGGACTCGCTCTGCGGTTCCACGCCCGCGACGGCGTCGAACACCGCGACCGCGCCGTCGAGCACCCGGAGCGCGCGCTCCACCTCGTCGGCGAAGTCCACGTGCCCCGGAGTGTCGATCAGGTTGATCCGGTGACCTTCCCAGGTGCAACTCACCGCCGCCGCGAAGATGGTGATCCCGCGGTCGCGCTCCTGCGGGTCGAAGTCGGTGACGGTGGTGCCGTCGTGGACCTCACCGCGCCGGTGCGTGGTGCCGGTGGCGAACAGGATGCGCTCGGTGACGGTGGTCTTGCCGGCGTCGACGTGGGCGAGGATGCCGAAGTTGCGGACAAGGGTCAGGGGGTTGAGGTGAGTGCGCACGGCCCATGGGCCTTTCTGGTGATCTCGCGATCGGAAAAGGGCAGCGCGATTCCCGGACGGAACGCCACGGCGACGGACGCCATGAAGGCTCGTCGGTGGACGGGAGAAACGTGTCAGACGTTCGTCACGGGCATCCGGTGCCGGCCGCGCAGCGGGCACCGGGCGGACGGAGACACCAGGATCACCTGGTACCGGGAACGGGGAACGACGACAGCGGCGCGGTGACGCACGGCCTGGCTCCCCTCGACTGGTCTGACGTGACCCGCCGAGTGTAGGGAGATCAACGCCTGCCGGTCACCGGGTTTTTCGAGCCCCGGGACCTCAGCGGTACTTGGCGATGAACACCTTGACCTCGTCCCACACGGAAGGCTGCTGATTCAGCAGGTCGTTGCCGTGCGCGGCGCCGTCCACCAACTCCAGCTTCTTCCCCGGGGACTTCTTTGCCAGCTTCGCCAACTCCTTCGCATCGGCGGCGAATTCACCGTCTCCGTTCGCCGCGATGAAATACACCGGCATGGTCAACTTCGGTACGGCGGCGGTCGCGTCCATGTTCTGGTACAACCCGGGACCGGACACCGACACCACCGCCGAGACCGCCGGCCGCACCTCCGCCGCGGCGACCAGCGAGGCGGTACCGCCCTTGGACGCGCCCATCAGGACGATCTTCCCGGCCCCTTCGCCGCGCAGCCGCTCGGCGGCCCCCTGGATCTCCTCCACCTCGGAGCCGTTGCTGTCGACGGCGATCACGCGGTAGCCGTCGGACGCGAGTTCCTCGGCGCCGACGACCCAGGAGCAGATGTTGTTGTCGGACTGATGGGACAGGACGACGCCGGTGGTGCCGGTGCCCGTCTCGTAGCCGTCGACGTCGGCGCCCTCGCTGTCCTTGAAGGTGATCGACTTCTTGAGCTGCTTGCCCGACAGACAGCCGAAGTCGTTGGCGGTGGCCTCGGCCTCCGGTGTCGTGGACGGACCGGCCTTGCCTCCGTCTCCGTCGCCGCCGCACGCGACGAGCGCCAGCATCCCCGTACTCACCAGCGCCACGGCAGCCCGCATCGCAGAGTTCACGCGTCCTCCCCCGTCGAGAATCTGCCGCAAGCTAACGGCCGGGCCATCTCCCGTCAATGCGTCGCACAAGGCACCGGCCAATGCGTCGCGCAGGGCCGGCACGACCGCCGTGAACATCGGTGGAACGCTGGGAACTTATCCATCGGTCCGGCAGTTTCCACGATGCTGTAGATGTCCGACAGTTATCCGACCCGAATACCAGGAGTGCGCATGGCTCTGTGGGACCGCATCAAGGAATCCGCATCGACGATGCAGACCCAGCTGGTGTCGAAGAAGAACGACCTCAAGAGCGGTGCGTTCCGTGACGCCAGCATGGCGATGTGCGCGCTCGTCGCGGCGGCGGACGGCACCATCGACCCGGCCGAGCGCCAGCGCGTGGCCCAGCTCATCTCCACCAACGAGGTCCTGCAGAACTTCCCCGCGGACGACCTGCGTCGCCGCTTCGAGGAGAACCTGAACAAGCTGACGGCCGACTTCGCCTTCGGGAAGGTCACCGTGTTGCAGGAGATCGCCAAGGCCAAGAAAAAGCCCGCCGAGGCCCGCGCCGTCATCCAGATCGGCATCGTCATCGGAGGCGCCGACGGCGACTTCGACAAGACGGAACAGGCCGTCGTACGGGAGGCGTGTTTCGCGCTCGACCTGCCCCCGCACGAGTTCGACCTCTGAGCGTCCCGCCCTGACGGGCGGCTGTGCCGCTGACCCGGCCCGGATTTTCCCGGGCCGGGTTTACGTCGCGCAGAACCGGTGAGGCGCGTGGGATGTGTCATCCCCTCCACACCGTTTGCAGGTGATGTGGTGAGCCAGACCACACGCACCGAGCCCGCCCCTGTCCCCACCCCTGCGTCTGCCCCCACGCGGACCAGGCCCGAGACCGGCACCGAGCAGCCGGGCACCGCCGCTCCCCGCCCCCCGAAGGCCCGCGACTCCTACTTCGACAACGCCAAGTACCTGGCGATCCTGCTGGTCGCGATGGGCCACGCGTGGGAGCCGCTGCGGGACGGCAGCCGCACCGTCACCGCGGTCTACACGTTCGTCTACGCCTTCCACATGCCCGCGTTCATCGTGATCTCGGGCTACTTCTCGCGCTCCTTCGACGCGAGCCCGCAGCGGATCCGGCGCCTGGTGACGGGCGTCGCCGTCCCCTACGTCCTCTTCGAGACGGCGTACACCCTGTTCACCCGCTGGACCGACAACGAGCCGGACCGCGCGATCAGCCTGCTGGACCCGCTGTATCTGACCTGGTTCCTCGCCGCCCTGTTCGTCTGGCGGCTGACCACCCCGATCTGGCGGCAACTGCGGTGGCCGCTGCCGATCGCGCTGGTCATCGCGATGCTGGCGACCATGTCACCGTCCATCGGCGAGGACCTCGACATGCAGCGCCTGTTGCAGTTCCTGCCGTACTTCGTGCTCGGCCTGTGCCTGCGGCCCGAGCACTTCCGGCTGCTGCGCCAGTGGAAGGTGCGCCTGCTCGCCGTACCGGTGGCCCTGTGCGGGCTCGCCGTGGCGTACTGGACGGCGCCCCGGATGACCGGCGCGTGGTTCTTCCACCGGGACAGCGCCGAGCAGTTGGGGTCGCCCAGCTGGACGGGGCCGCTGATGACGCTGGCCATCTTCGGCTGCTCGACCGTGCTGGTCGCCTGCTTCCTGTCCTGGGTGCCGGGGCGCCGGACGTGGTTCACCGTGCTGGGCGCGGGCACGCTGTACGGCTATCTGCTGCACGGTTTCATCGCCCAGGGCTCGAAGCCCTGGGGTTGGTACTCCCCCGACTGGATCTACCGGCCGGTCGGCGAGGTCGTCGTCACCCTCTTCGCCGCGGTGACCGTGACCCTGCTGTGCACACCGCCGGTCCGACGGATCTTCCGCTTCGCCATGGAGCCGAGGATGGAGTGGGCGTTCAGGTCACGCTCGTGATCTGAACGCCGCCCGCCTCGACCGCCTCGCTCGCCCGAGTCGTCTCAGTCGTGCGGTGCCTTGCCGGTGACCCGGTGGTCCGCATGGCTGAGCGCCTCCATGACCAGCCGGCGCAGATGCCCGTCGCGCAGGCTGTAGTGGACGTGCCGTCCTTCGCGCCGCGTCTCCACCAGACCCGCGAGCCGCAGCTTGGCCAGATGCTGGCTGACCGCGGTCCGGGACGCCTCGCAGCGCTCGGCCAGTGACCCGACGTCCGACTCGCCCTGCGCGAGCAGCCACAGCAGATGCAGCCGGGTCGCGTCGGAGAGCAGCGCGAAGACCTCGGTCGCCTCGGCCAGCCGCGCGCCGTCCGGGGCCCGCAGATGCGTATCGGCCGCAGGTGGCACTGGCTCGCGTGAGGGCATGGGGTCAGCCTAGAGCCAGGCCGGTACGAAGCCCGCATCAAAAACCTGATCGTCATGTGCGCAGATGCGCACATGACGACTATGCTGACGGCGTCGACCCGACCGCCCCGCCCCAGGGAGCCGTCCGCATGCTCGCCGTCCTGCGCAACCGCACCTATCGCCGGCTCTTCACCGCCCAGGTCGTCGCCCTGGTCGGCACCGGTCTGGCCACCGTGGCGCTCGGTCTGCTGGCCTACGACATCGCGGGCGCCGACGCCGGTTCGGTGCTCGGCACCGCGCTCGCGATCAAGATGGTGGCGTACGTGGCGATCGCGCCGCTCGTCGGTGCCGTGGCCGACCGCGTGCCGCGCCGGACGCTGATGGTGAGCTCCGACCTCATAAGGGCCGGCGTCGCTTCCGCGCTCCCCTTCGTGGACCAGGTCTGGCAGGTCTACGTCCTGGTCTTCCTGCTCCAGTCCGCGTCGGCCGCGTTCACCCCGACGTTCCAGGCCGTGATCCCGGACGTGCTGCCGGCGGAGCGCGACTACACACGGGCCCTGTCCATGTCCCGGCTGGCCTACGACCTGGAGAGCCTGTTCTCGCCCGCCCTGGCCGCCGCGCTGCTGTCCGTGATCACGTACAACTGGCTCTTCACCGGAACGGTGTTGGGCTTCCTCGCCTCGGCCGCGCTGGTGCTCTCGACACCGCTGCCGAGGCCGGCCTGGACGCGGCCGGCGGCCGGCGCGTACGCCAAGGCGACGGCGGGCACCCGCCTCTTCCTCGCCGTCCCGCAACTGCGCGCCCTGCTCGCGCTGAACCTCGCGGTGGCCTGCGCGAGCGCGATGGTGACCGTCAACTCCGTCGTCTACGTACGCGACTTCCTCGGACTGTCGGCCGGTGCCGTGGCGCTGGCGCTCGGCGCGTACGGCGCGGGCTCGATGGCCGTCGCGCTGGCGCTGCCGCGTGTGCTGGACCGGGTGACGGACCGGACGGTGATGCTGTGCGGGGCGCTGCTGCTCGGCGTCGTCTTCGCCGGGCTCGGCGCCGTCACGGCCGCGCGGTACGGGAGTTGGCGGGCGCCCGCGTTGCTGGTCCTGTGGGCCGCGTTCGGCGCGGGCTGCTCGACGATCCTCACGCCGACCGCCCGGCTGATCCGCCGCGCGGCCCCTGCGCGGGAACGGACGGCGGCGTTCGCCGCGCAGTTCTCCCTGTCGCACGGCTGCTGGTTGCTGACGTATCCGCTGGCGGGCCTGCTGGGCGCGGGAATTGGGCTACAGGGAGCCGTATTCGCCCTGGGCGCCCTCACCTTGGCCGCCTCCCTGCTCGCCGTCCACCTGTGGCGGGTGCCTCGGCCGACGGCCGCGGTCGTACCAACCGGCCCCGCCCACGGGCGAGTTCAGTCCCGCTTGCGCGCCACGCCCCCGTAGAAGCCGATCTCCCCGGAGCGCGCCGGCGGCGGGACGTCCGGGCGCCAGAAGGGCACCTGGGCAAGGCCCGGCTCGACCAGGTCGAAGCCGTCGAAGAACCGCTCGACCTCGGCGCGGGAGCGCAGGTTCAGGCTGGCGCTGGCGTTCTTGTAGACGGCCTGCGCCTCGCGGCGGTCGGCGAAGTCGCCGGTGGCGTGCGAGAGGACCAGGTAGCTGCCGGCCGGCAGCGCGTCGCGCAGGGTGGCCACGATCTGCTCGGGCTTGTCCGCCTCGGTGAGGAAGTGGACGACGGCGACGAGGAGTACGGCCACCGGCTGATCGAAATCGATGACCTTGCGTACGTCGGGGTGGTCCACGACGGCCCGCGGGTCGCGCAGGTCGCCGAGCACGATGCTGGTCGCGCTGGTGTCGCTGAGCAGCGCGTCACCGTGGACCTTCACGATCGGGTCGTTGTCGACGTAGGCGACGCGCACGTCCGGCGCGGCCGCCTGCGCGGTCTCGTGCACGTTCGGCGAGGTGGGCAGTCCGGTGCCGATGTCGAGGATCTGGTGGACGCCGGCCTCGACGACGTGACGGACGGCGCGGCGCATGAAGTCCCGGTTGGCCCGTACGCCGATCCGTGCCTCGGGCGCCGCGGCGGCGAGTGCGTCACCGGCCTGGCGGTCCACCTCGTAGTGGTCCTTGCCGCCCAGCAGGTAGTCGTAGATCCGCGCAGGATGCGGCCTGCTGGTGTCGATCTCCTCGGCGCGGAAGCCGTCCTTGCCCACCCTGTGCTCCCCTCTCCACCCGCCACGGCCAACGGACCCGTGATCGGTTGACGACAGCTTCGCATATCAACTTGGCCCCGCGTGACCGGAGTCGACGCTGGAAGCACTGGAGTGGTCCGTCAGGTCGAGGTGCGGTTCGAAGGCCCGCAGCAGGAGCGCGCGCATGCGGTCCGGTCGCATCTCGGTCGAGCTGGCGAGGATCTGGATCGCCAGTCCGTCGACCATCGCGGTGAACCGGTCGGCGAGGGCTTCGACGTCCGCCTCCGGTGCCAGACCCTCCGACCGGCACTCGGTCAGTACGTCCACCACGACCCGGTACCAACCCGAGTAGATCCGCCGCTGCGCGGGCCGCAGACGGGGTTCGAGCATCGCCTGGTTCCAGAACTGGATCCACACCGACCATTCGTCGATGTCGTCGTCGGTGAGCGGGAGTTGGACCTCGATCAGGCGGCGCAGCTTGTCCCGCGCGGAGGTCGCCCGGCCGAACTCCTCGTCGAGCCGGGTGCGGAACCGCTGGGCGTAGTACTCGAGCGCCGCGTGCAGCGTCGCTTCCTTGCTGGGGAAGTGGTAG
Organism: Streptomyces sp. NPDC088794; assembly: GCF_044750545.1. Classification (NCBI taxonomy): domain Bacteria; kingdom Bacillati; phylum Actinomycetota; class Actinomycetes; order Kitasatosporales; family Streptomycetaceae; genus Streptomyces; species Streptomyces sp. NPDC088794. The sequence goes on from NZ_JBIVKB010000001.1 coordinate 977,570, forward strand.
TGCACCGTCGCCGTGCTGGTCCCGCAGTAGCGGGCGATGTCCGATACCCGCACGTTGTGGTAGCCGCGGCGGGCGATGAGGACGGTCGCGGCCTCCAGGATCTGCTGGCGCCGCTCCTGTGCCGTCACCGCCTGCGCCCGGTCCCGTCCGGTCTCGGGCGGGAGGACGGGCTCCGGACCGGCTCCCTCGACCAGATACGCCGTGGACACCCCGCAGGCCTTCGCGATGGCGGCGATCTCCTCGTCGCGCAGCCGCCGGGTCCCGCGCAGCGCCTTGGACAGGGCGGTCGGGTCCATGCCGATCCGGTGGGCGAGTTCGCGCTGGGAGACGGCGGCGGCGCGGATCGCCGTACGGACGCGTTCCGGCAGATCGGCGGCGGTCCCGGCCGGCCGCTCTTCGGTGCTGGTCATAACCCGGTCAGTATGTCAGCCAAGGCGGTTCACCCCAGGTACCCGACGGCCGCGAGGGCGCTGATCACCTCGGCCGCGGCACGCTCGCCCGAGGAGATCGCCCCGTCGATGTAGCCGTTCCACACCGAGGCGGTCTCGGTGCCCGCCCAGTGGACGAGCCCGGACGGTTCCCGCCAGCCGTCCCTGCCGTGCCGGGTCCAGCCGCCCGGGGTCACGAAGCACTCGTAGCCGCCGATGGTCCAGCCCGTCCGGGGCCAGATCCTCTCGACGTAGTCGACGGGCCGTCCGGCCTCGGGTCCGGCCACCGCGGACAGTGCGGCCAGCACCTCGTGGCGGCGCTCGGCGTCGGTTCCGGCGGACCAGCGGTCGAGCCGGTCGCCGTAGACGAACGCGACGAGCACACCGCGCGAGGCGTCCTCCGGGGAGTTGTCGAAGACCACGCCGACCGGGCTGTCGCCGTACAGCGTCGCGATCCCGGAGTGTCCTGCCGCGCGCCAGAAAGGTTGCTCGTACACGGCGTGCACCTTGGCGACCCGTCCCATCGGCGAGTGGCGCACCCAGCCGCGCCGGCCGACGGGCAGCACCGGGTGGAACGCGATCCGCTCGACCGCCGCCGGCGGCACGGCGACCACGGCTCGTCGGGCGCGGACGACGGTGTGGCCTGTGTACGCCTCCACGCCGTGCGCGGTCTGTCGCAGGGACAGCACCGGTTCGCCCAGCCTGACCCGTCCGCCCAGCGACTTCGCGACCGCGTGGGCCACGGCGTCCGCCCCGTCGGAGAAGCGGGCGTCCTGGGCGCAGCCGCGGGTCTCCATCAGCTGTTCGTAGCCGCCGCCCGAGGCCAGGTAGAACAGCACGTGGAAGAAGGAGATCTCGCGCGGTTCGGCGCACCACACGCCCTGGATCGCGAGCGCCAGCCGCGCCAGGGCGTCCTCGTCGTCGGTCCGCGCGCGGAAGAAGTCCTCGGCCGACAGGGCGTCGAACTCGGCGAACCGCGGGGTGGACCACGGCAGTTCGAGGTCGACGGTACGGGCGAGATCGTCGAGCAGGGCGGTGACGCGTTCGTACTCCTCGATGCCCGGTCCGGCGTCCGGTGCGCCGCCCGCGTAGTCGACGCGGGTGCCGTCGGGGCGGATCTCGACGTGCCGTCCGGTCTCCCAGGTCGGGAACCTCCGGCAGCCGAAGCGGTCCGCCAGCGCGTGGAACCGTCGCTGGCTCGGCCCGATCCACTGCCCTCCGTGGTCGACGCGCACGCCCGACGGGCTCACCTCGCTGAACACACGGCCGCCCACGCGGTCGGCGGCCTCCAGCACGACGACGTCGACCCCGGCGTCGGCCAGCCGCCACGCGGTGGTGAGCCCCGCGTATCCGGCGCCCACGACCACGACCTCGGTCTCCACGGCAGAAGTTTCGAGTGGTGTCACGCCGGTCACCGTGCCGCAACATTGACTCACCAGTCAAGACACTCCACAAAATTGCGATCGAAGCCTTGACAGCACCCTCCGCCACAGCCAGCCTGACTCACCAATCAGTCATTGCGTTTTCTTGTCGATACCCGTAGACCAGTAGATCGGGAGTGGCAATGACCTCTGATTCGCAACTCCAAGTGCGAGAGGCCCAGACGGACAAGGGCCTGCGCTCCGGCGCGCTCTCCATGGCCACCAGCCTGATCCTCGCCGTGGCCTCCGCGGCGCCCGCCTACAGCCTCACCGCGACCCTGGCCTTCGTCGTCGGATACGTCGGCTTCCAGGCCCCGGCCGTCGTGGTGCTCGCCTTCGTCCCGATCCTGTTCGTCTCCTTCGGCTACGCCGCGCTCAACCGCCGCGACCCGGACTGCGGCACGATCTTCACCTGGGCCACCCGCTCCCTGAACCCGAGCCTCGGCTTCCTCGGCGGCTGGGCGATCATCGCGTCCTTCGTCCTCGTGATCGGCAGCCTCGCGCAGGTCGCCGGGCAGTACGTGTTCCTGCTGTTCGGCGCGGAGAACATCGGTTCCGATCCGGCGAACTGGCGTGTGCTGTTGGCCGGTCTGGGCTGGCTCGCGCTGATGACCCTGGTCTGCTACCGCGGTATCGAGATCGCGGCAGCGGTCCAACGCGCCCTGCTCTTCCTGGAGTTCGGCATGCTGGTGGCCCTGTCGGTCGTCGCACTCGTCAAGGTGTACGCGGGCAGCGCGCCGACCGGGACCCGGCGGCCGAGCCTGTCCTGGCTCAACCCCTTCGAGGGCGCCTCACTGAGCGCGTTCGTCAGCGCGCTGGTGCTGATGCTGTTCATCTACTGGGGTTGGGAGACGGCGCTCACCGTCAACGAGGAGACCACCGACCGGCACCGCGTCCCGGGCCGCGCCGCGACCTGGTCCACGGTGCTCCTGGTGGCGCTGTACCTCCTCGCCACATTCGCCGCGATCTCCTTCGCCGGCATCGGCGACTCCGGGATCGGCCTGAACAACCCGGACAACTCCGGAGACGTCCTCTACGGCTTCGGCACCGCGGTGTTCGGGTCGAGCGGTTTCGGCTCGGTCCTGTGGCACCTGCTGATCCTCATGGTCCTCACCTCGGCCGCCGCCTCGACGGAGACGACCGTACTGACCCTGAGCCGCACGATGCTGTCGATGGGCGACCAGGGCGCGCTCCCCCGCGCACTGGCCAAGGTGCACCCGCGCTTCCGCATCCCGCACGTGGGCACGATCGCGGTCGGGGTCATCGGCGCGGTGGTGTACGTGGCGTTGAACTTCCTCGGCCACGGTCTCGTCCTCGGCGACGCGGTGTCCGCCTGCGGAGTGCTGATCGCGTTCTACTACGGGCTCACCGGGCTCACCTCCGCCTGGGTGCACCGCGCCGGGCCGCGCGCCAAGGCCTCGGACGTCTGGCTGACCGTCGTCCTGCCCGCGATCGGCGGGGTCGTCCTGCTCGCCGCGGGCGCCTGGAGTCTGGTGCAGGCGTGGGATCCGATCAACAGCGGTACGAGTTGGACCCTCCCGTTCTCCTCGGGATCCCGCGTCGGCGGCGCGTTCGTGATCGGCATCGGGACGGTCGTGCTCGGTCTGCTCGCGCTACTGGTCTGCCGGCGCCTGTATCCCGCATTCTTCGAACGTCGGCCGACCGCCGCGGCCCAGAGCTGAGTCCGGGCCGGGCCTGCTGCCGCCCGGTCGTCTGCCCAACTTCCGCCGTCCGCCCGGGACTTCTGCACCCGCTCTCCTTCGCCTCCTCTCCTTCGCCTCCTCTCCACCCCCTCCCCCTCCCCCGAAACCGGGAGATCATCCGTGTCCTTTCCCCAGGCCTTCGTCGACCCCTCGTCCATCGCCGTCGTCGGCGCCACCGAGGACCGCGCCAAATGGGGCTACTGGCTCGCCACCGGCGCCCTCGCGGGAGCCGACCGACGGACGGTGTGGCTGGTCAACCGCCGTGCCGCACAGGTCCTCGGCCGACCCTGCCGTCCGACGGTGGGCGACCTGCCCCAGGCCCCCGATCTCGTCGCCCTGTGCGTGCCCCCGCAACACGTTCTCCCCGTCGTCCGGGACGCCCTCGCCAAGGGGTGCCGCGCCTTCCTCTCGATCACCGCGGGACTCGGCGCCGACGAGGCCCGACTCGCCGCGCTGCTGCGCGAGTCGGGCGCTCGGATGATCGGGCCGAACAGCCTCGGGTTGTTCAACGCCGCCACGGAACTCAGGCTCGCCTGGGGGAACTTCACCCCCGGGAGCCTGGCGATCGTCTCGCAGAGCGGTCAGCTCGGTTCCGAGATCGCCGGCCTCGGCGCACGGGCCGGGCTGGGTGTGTCGCGCTTCTACTCGGTCGGCAACCAGCTCGACGTGGGAGCCGTCGACGTACTCGAATCCCTCGTCTCCGACGAACACACCACCACGGTGGCGCTCTATCTGGAGAGCTTCGCGGACGGACCGCGGGTCGTCACCGCCCTCCAGGCACTCCGCCGAGCCGGCAAGCACGCGCTGGTGCTCACCACCGGTGCCAGCGAGGGCAGCCGTCGGCTCGCGCGGTCCCACACCGGTTCGATGACCTCGGCGCTCGACGTCGTCGACGCGGCGTGCCGCGCCGCCGGAGCCCTTCGGGTCACGTCTCCGCGCGAACTCGTGGACACGGCAGGGGTGTTGGACGCGGCCGCTCCCCCGGACGGACGCCGGGTCGCGATCATCAGCGACAGCGGCGGACAGGGCGGGATCGCCGCCGACCTCGCCACGGAAAGGGGCCTTCGTGCGCCGGTCTTCACCGACCGGTTGCAGTCCGGTCTGCGTGACCTCCTCCCCGCTGCCGCGGCGGTGTCCAATCCGGTGGACCTCGCGGGCGCGGGGGAAGCGGATCTCCAGGTCTACACGCGGGTCGCCGAGTTGGTGGCCGCCTCCGGCGAGGTCGACTCGATCGTCCTGTCCGGGTACCTCGGTTGCTACGGCGAGGACGCGCCGAGCCTCGTGGACGCCGAGTCCGCCGTGATCGACCGCCTCGGCGACCTCCAGCGGACGCACGCGGCGCACGTGCCCCTGGTCGTGCACAGCATGAGCGCCGGTTCGCCGGCGATCGCCCGCCTTCGGGAGCACCGCGTCCCGGTCTTCGACACCATCGACGCGGCCCTGGGCGCACTGGGCCACGTGACCCGACTGGGCGGACAGCCCCGCCCGACTCCGGTGACCGTGAGGATCGAAGCGGCCGTCCCTGAGCCCGGCTACTGGGCTGCTCGTACGTTCCTGTCGACCCTCGGCATCGCGACGCCCAAGGCGCAACGGGTCACCGACGCGGCCGAGTTCGCGGAAGCCTGCGCATCCCTCCACCCACCGCTCGTGCTCAAGGCCGGCTGGATCGAGCACAAGAGCGAACACCAGGCCGTCAGAACCGGGTTGGGCCCGGAGACCGCCGGCGCGGTGTTCCGCGAGATGTACGAACGGCTCGGACCGGGCGAGTACGTCGTCGAGGAGCAGGACACCCGGCCGGGCGTCGTCGAGCTGGTGATCGGCGCCCGCCGGGACCGTGACTTCGGTCCGACCGTGACCGTGGGCCACGGCGGAGTCCACACCGAACTCTGGCGTGACGTGTCCGTGGAACTGGCGCCGGTCGACCGGCGGACGGCGGCCGGGATGCTCGACCGCCTGCGTTCGCGCCGGCTGCTGGACGGCTGGCGGGGACAGCCGGCAGTCGACGTCGACGCGCTGATCGACGCGATCGTCGCCGTGTCCGAGGCGATCGCGGGCACCACCGGCGTGGCGGACATCGAGGTCAACCCGATCCGGGTCGGGCCCGACGGCGCCCTGGCGGTGGACGCGCTCGTCGTCCCTCGTGGCGCGGACGTCGTACCGAAGACCGCATGTGCAGCAACCGGGGTGAACGGCCGCCGGAAATCCACCGAGGAACAGGAGATATCGCGTGAGCACGTCCACTGAGCCCTGGCCGCTGACCGATGAGCAGCGGGCGATCGTCGAACTGTGCCGGGAGTTCGCCGCGAACGAGATCCGGCCGCGCGGACGCGAGGTCGACGAGCGGGACATCGAGTCGCCGCTGGACATCTTCCGGGCCGCGGCCAAGGTCGGCATCACCGATTTCATGCTGCCCGAGGAGTACGGCGGCGGCGGATTCACCGATGTCGTGACCCAGTGCCTGGTCCAGGAGCAGATGTGCTGGGGCGACCCGGGCATCGGCAACTTCGTCTGTTCCAACGGGTTCTTCGCCGACCCGCTGCTCGCACTCGGCACCGAGGAGCAGAAGGCCGAGTGGTTGCGTCCGCTCGCCGGTCCGAACCCGCTCTACACGGCGTTGGCGACGACCGAGCCGGAATCGGGTTCCGATGCCGCGTCCATCGTCACCACCGCCGTGCGGGTCGAGGGCGGTTACGCGATCAGCGGGCAGAAGGCGTGGATCTCCAACGCGGGTCTGGCCGACCAGTACGTGGTCTTCGCGAAGACCGACCCGACCCGGGGGTCTTCCGGGGTCACCGCCTTCCTGCTGCGCAAGGGCGCCGAAGGGATGCGGTTCGGTGAGCCCATGCGGAAGATGGGCCAGCGCGCGATCGTCTGCCGGGAGATCTTCTTCGACGAGGTGTTCGTGCCCGAGTCCGACCGGCTCGGGGACGAGGGGCAGGGCTTCCGCGGGTTGATGAAGACGTTCGACATCTCGCGGATCGTGCTCGCCGCCGCGGCGACCGGAGCGGCCCGCGCGGCCTACGAGTACGCGCTCAAGTACGCCCGGGAGCGCAAGCAGTTCGGGAAGCCGATCGTCGAGCACCAGGCCGTCGCGTTCCGGCTGGCCGACATGGCGACCCGGATCGAGTCCGCATGGCTGCTCACCCTGCACGCGGCCCGGCAGATGGACGCGGGAGCGGATGCCACGAAGGTCGCGGCCATGGCCAAGCTCCAGGCTTCCGAGACCGCGATGGCGGTGACCTGGGGCGCCGTCCAGACCCTCGGCGGATGGGGCTACTCGCGCGAGTTCCCGGTCGAACAGTGGATGCGTGACGCCAAGTTGGAGGAGATCGAGGAGGGCACCTCGGACATCATGCGGCTGATCATCTCGCGACGTCTCTGACACCTCTTGGCACCTTGGACGCCGTGGACGCCTCTAACCCCTTGGACGTCTCTGGGACCTGTGACGTCTCTGCCCCTGTCTCAGCAAGTGGAGTGACATGACCTTCCGGAACGAGTTCACGGAGATGTTCGGGGTCGAACACCCCATCGTGTGCGGCGGAATGCTCGCGGTGGGCACCGCGGAGCTGATCTCGGCCGTCGCGAACGCGGGTGCGCTGGGGTTCCTCAGCGCGCTGACGCAGCCCACCCCGGAGGCACTCGCGAAGGAGATCGCACGCTGCCGTGACCTGACCGACAAGCCGTTCGGCGTCAACCTCACCATCCTGCCCACCATCGAACCGGTGCCGTACGAGGACTACCGGGCGGTCATCGTCGACTCGGGCGTGAAGGTCGTGGAGACGGCGGGCAGCAACCCCGCGCCGCATCTGCCGGCGTTCAAGGCGGCCGGGGTGAAGGTCGTACACAAGGCCGTCGCCGTCCGGCACGCGCTCAAAGCCGAGGCGTTGGGCGTCGACGCGGTGAGCATCGACGGGTTCGAGTGTGCGGGGCACCCGGGTCAGGACGACGTCCCCGGTCTCGTCCTGATCCCGGCCGCCGCCCGCCGGCTGCGCATCCCGATCATCGCGTCCGGCGGCTTCGCCACCGGTGCCGGTCTTGTCGCGGCGCTGGCGCTCGGGGCGTGCGCGATCAACATGGGGACCCGGTTCGAGGCGACCGAGGAGGCGCCGGTCCACCCGAACGTGAAGGCGCGGATCGTCGCGAACGACGAGCGCGGCACCCAGATCGTGTTCCGGGAGTTCGGCAACACCGCCCGGGTGGCGCGCAATTCGGTCTCGGAGGCCATCGCCCGCCTCGGCGCGCTCCCCGGGGCCGTCTTCTCCGACGTCGCCGACCTCGCCTCCGGGAAGCGTGGCAGGCAGCGGGTGCTGAGTGAGGGCGATGTCGAGGGCGGAATGTGGTGGGCCGGTCAGGCCCAGGGCCTCATCGACAGCGTGGAGAGCTGCGAGACGGTGGTCCGCACGATCGTGGCGGACGCCGAGAGCGTCATCCGTGACCGCTTGCAGCGGCAACTGGCGCCCGCGGACCCGGAATTGGTCTAGACGAATCTTTCCCGAATCTCTTGACGCCGTCAGGCGCGGCCGGTCACCCTTCCCTACGCAGGCAGATGTAAGGAAAGTTTCCGATTAAGTTCACGGCTTACCGGTTCGGTTTCCATGCCTTTCGGCCAGGCGCCGTACGCGACCTCGCCCCACAGAGGAGTCCCCCATGAGACGTGCGTCGCTGCGCGCCGTTCTGGCCGCCGCCCTGGCGGTCGGCGGCTTGACCACGATCGCCGCCCCTGCCTCCCACGCGGCCGACAACACCGGTCTGATCGCCTCCTTCGGCGTCACCTCCACGTGGGGTGCCGGCTTCGAGGGCGGTTACACGGTCACCAACAGGTCGACCCACACGGTCAATTCATGGACCATCACCTTCACCCTGCCCGCCACCGAGGCCGTCACCAGCTCGTGGAACGGCACGGTCACCCACAGCGGGACGCAGTACACCATCACCTCCCCCAGCTGGGAGGCCTCGCTCGCCCCCGGTGAGTCCGCGCCCGTCGTCGGCATGGACTTCAGCTACACCGGCTCGGTCGTCCTGCCGAGCTCCTGCCTGATCAACAACGGCCCCTGCGCCGGTGTCCCCGCCGACACCGCCGCGCCCTCGGTCCCCTCCGGCCTCGCCGTCCGGGCCACAGGGCCCGGCAGCGTCACGCTGGGCTGGAACGCCTCGACCGACAACATCGGCGTGGTCGGCTACCGGGTCTACGAGGGCAACGAGGTCATCGCCACGACCTCCGGCACCGGCACCACCTTCAAGGTGATCGGCCTGCTCCCCGGCAGCAGCCACAGCTTCTCGGTGACCGCGCTCGACGACTCCAACAACCAGTCGGCGCGCTCGGCGACCCTCACCGCGACCGCGGGCAGTGGCACAACTCCCGGCGTGGCGGCCCCCTTTGTCGACCTCGGGTCCTACCCGACGCCGAACCTCACGCAGATCGCCACGGACACCGGGCTGCGGCAGTTCTCGCTCGGCTTCATCACCGCCGGGTCGACCGGCTGCAACGCGAGCTGGTTCAACTCCTTCGACCCCGGGGCGGGTTGGAACCGGGCGGACTTCGACTCGCTGCGCGCGATGGGCGGTGACGTCCGGCCGTCCTTCGGTGGCGCGTCGGGCACCGAACTGGCCCTCGCCTGCACCAGCACGACCGCGCTCCAGGCGCAGTACCAGAAGGTCGTGGACGCCTACGCCCTGGACCGCGTGGACTTCGACATCGAGGGCGCCGCGGCGGTCGACCACGCCTCGATCGACCGGCGCTCGACGGCCGTCGCCGCCGTCCAGGCCGCCCAGCGTGCCAAGGGCCGCGACCTGAAGGTCACGCTCACCCTCCCGGTCCTGCCCAGCGGCCTGACCGCGGACGGCGTCTACATCCTCAGCTCCGCCAAGTCGCACAACCTGAACGTCGACACCGTCAACCTGATGGCCATGGACTACGGCGACAGCGCCGCGCCCAACCCGTCCGGGAAGATGGGCACGTACGCCATCCAGGCCGCGACCTCGACCCGCGCCCAGATCGCCTCGGTGTGGCCCAGCCTCACCACCGCCCAGACCTGGGCGATGGTCGGGCTCACCCCGATGCTCGGCCAGAACGACACCGCCGGCGAGGTGTTCACCTTCGCCGACGCGCAGCAGGTGCTCACCTTCGCCAAGCAGAACCACCTGGGCGAACTGGGCTTCTGGGACGTCACCCGCGACCGGAACGCCTGCACCGGCGCCCTGAGCCAGTGCACGAACATCCCGCAGACCCCGTACCAGTTCTCCAAACTGTTCGCGACCTACGCGGGCTGACCCCGTCCCGTCAGTTCGCCCGGCCGCGCATCTGCGCGGGCCGGGCGGGCGCGATGATGGTGGGAGCGGATCCTCGGGGTACGGGGGTGTCCGCTCCCAGGACTTGGCAGCGCGCCAGTCCGTGCCGGGACCACAGTGCGGCCGTCCACGCGCAGAGCAGCGCGTCGATGAGGTCTTCCCGGTGCTTGTAGTCGGCGTCGAGCTGAGGTGAGGGCTCCTCGATCAGGCGACGGGACTCCGCGTGGGAGTCGAGCAGAAGGGGCGGATCGGCGGTGGCCAGAGCCGCCATACGCGCGATCAGTTGGTCGCACACCTCCGCCCGGACCGCTCGCCACCGCGCCCTCGGCACTCGGGCGGGCGGACGCTTGTAGGCGGGGCGCTCCTGGTCGTAGCCCAGCTCGGACGCGCCGACCAAGGTCGTGTACGGGTAGCACTCGGAGACGACCAGTCCGCCCGTCGGCGGGCCGCCCCTGCCGTCGTCGTAGACCCAGCCGGACTCCTGCAACAACGCCCTCAAGAGCACTCCGCCCCGACGGGGAGAGCTCTGGTTGGTGCTGTTCGCGCTCACCTTCCAGCGGCCGTACCGCCGGCCGACCTCCCGCTCGCAGGGCCGCTGGCCGGCCGGATTGTCGACGACCAGCGGCGCGTCGACGAAGGCGAGGGTCGATCCGTCCACGGCCGTCCTGGCGATCCAGGCCATCGTCTCGTCGAGCCCCGAGGTCCAGCCGCAGTCGATCACCACGCCACGACCGTCGACGGCGGCCACACCGGTCTCGTTGACCTTGGTGCGGGCTCCCTCCTGCGACTGCGCCCAGGCGAGGTCGACGCCGATGAACCGCTCGATCCCCATGCGTCGGTAGTACCAGAGAACCGGCCGGTGGCGTGACCCGGTCGTCTTCTTCGCCGCTCCTCGGGCCGCCCTCATGAACACCCCTCCGACCGGCCCGAGGGCGACCGGATACAGTTCGCGGGAGGGCAGCCTGGTCAGAGAGGTGAAGCGTGACCGACACCAGCGACACTCGACCCGCCGACAGCGTGGCGCAGGCTCCACGGCGGAGCCGGCTGCTGCGCCTGATGCGCTACCTCCCGCTGATCGCGCCCGTGCTGCTGTGGACCGTGCCCTGCTGGGTGCTCCTGTACACCGGCCAGCACTGGCCGCTGCCCGTCACTCTGGTCGGCACGGCCCTGTTCGTCCTCGGCCTCGTCGGTATGCCGCTCGCGATGGGGCGCGGCCACGGCCGGCGCCAGCAGGACTGGGCCGCGATCGTCGGTGACAGCATGCTAGGCGCCAGTTGGGTGCTGTTCACCTGGTCCGTGCTGCTCGGTGTCCTGCTGCGGCTCGCCCTGACCTTGGCTGGCGTCGGCGAGAGCCAGGACCGGGCCCGGATCGTCGCCTGGGCCGTCCTCGGCACCACCGCCGCCCTCCTGGCCTGGGGGTACGCCGAAGCCCGCCGCGTGCCCCGCGTGCGCCGCCTCGACGTCCAACTCCCGCGGCTGGGCGCCGGGTTGGACGGCACTCGGGTCGCCCTCATCACCGACACCCACTACGGCCCGCTCGACCGTGCACGCTGGTCGGCGCGGGTGTGCGAGACGGTGAACACCCTGGAAGCCGACGTGGTCTGCCACACCGGTGACATCGCGGACGGCACGGCAGAACGCCGCCGTGCCCAGGCCGTCCCGCTCGGTACCGTGCGGGCCACCGAGGCCCGGGTCTACGTCACCGGCAACCACGAGTACTACAGCGAGGCCCAGGGCTGGGTCGACCTGATGGGCGAGCTGGGCTGGGAGCCGCTGCGCAACCGCCATGTGCTGCTCGAACGCGGCGGCGACACCCTCGTGGTGGCCGGCGTGGACGACGTCACCGCCGAGTCCTCCGGCCTGCCGGGCCACCGCGCCCACCTCGACGGAGCCCTCGACGGCGCCGACCCCGACCTGCCCGTCCTGCTCCTGGCGCACCAGCCCAAGTTCGTGGACAAGGCGGCGGCCGCCGGCATCGACCTCCAGCTCTCCGGCCACACCCACGGCGGCCAGATCTGGCCCTTCCACCACCTGGTCCGCATCGACCAGCCCGCCCTGGCCGGCCTCAGCCGGCACGGCGCCCGCACCCTCCTCTACACCAGCCGCGGCACCGGCTTCTGGGGCCCGCCCTTCCGCGTCTTCGCCCCCAGCGAGATCACCCTCCTCGTACTCCGCTCCCCGCAGGCACCCACGTCGCCGTAGGACGGTCCTCACCGGTTCCCGCGAACGCGCCTTCTACGGCGACCAGTTGACCGTGAGGGGACCGGTCACCCCGGCGGTCGCTCCGGTGGCGCGGCAGACGCGCTTCCGGCGCCGGAGCGGTGCGCGAGAGGTGTGTCCCGAGGCTGAACCGTCCTCATCCCGGGCAGGCTCGCCTTGCGCACCGCCCTGCCGACGACCCACGCCGACGGCACGGGGCCGTGATGCCGGGAGTCCGTGCTCAGGGCCTGATTGTCACCCAGGACGACCACATGGCCGGCGGGCACCGCCGCGCCCGGCTCCCTGCTCGGCACGCCGGCGGGCAGGGCATCGCCCGGCAGAGCCGCGATCCGCTTGATCGTCAGCCGGCCCACCATCGTCCTGCCCTCGGGCGCCTGCCCGGTCGGCGGCATGTCCACGATCACCACGTCGCCACGGCACAGGTCCTTCGCCGCCACGCGCCGGCCCACCACCCAGTCGCCCCGCAGATAGGCCGGACTCATGCTCCGGCCGTGCACCAGCACCAGGACGACGGTCCGGCGGACCCGGGCCAGGACCATCCGAGTGGCAGCGAGGAACAGCACGGTCACCGCCGCGGCGACGAGGAGCCAGGTCACGTTCTCGCCTCCACGGGCTGTCCCGGAACGTTCTCCCCCGGCCCGATAGTCTCGGACCCGTCCCGCGGCCCGACGGCCTCGGACCGGTAGCCCTCGGCCTGCGCCGCGAACATCCCCGCGTACAGCCCTCCCTGCGCGATCAGTTCGTCGTGCGTCCCGTGCTCGGCCACCTCGCCGGCGTCGACGACCAGCAGTTCGTCCGCCTCCCGTACCGAGCCCAGTCGGTGAGAGATCAGCACGCTCGTCCGGCTCCCGCGGTATTCGCGCAGCTCACGATGGATCCGGTCCTCGGTCTCGGCGTCCAGGCCGGAGCTGGGTTCGTCGAGGATCAGCAGATCCTGACGCCCGCGCAGATACGCCCGTGCGATGGCCAGCCGCTGCCACTGCCCGCCCGACAGCGTCACGCCCCGGTCGCTGTCGCCGTCCTCCTCGTCGCCCTGGAAGAAGATCCGGGACAGCAAGGTGTCGTACCCGCGCGGCAGTTCACGGACGAAGGCGTCCGCGCCCGACCGCTGTGCCGCCTCGACCACCCGCTCGATCGACGCGTTCGGCAGATCGCCCAGCGCGATGTTCTCGTAGGCGCTCAGGTCGTACGTCATGTAGTCCTGGAACACCGCGCCGATCCGGCGCCGCAGCTCCGCCGGGTTCATGTCCCGCAGGTCCACGCCGTCCCACAGGACCGCGCCCCGCTCCGGGTCGTACATGCGGCAGAGCAGCTTCACGATCGTGCTCTTGCCCGCGCCGTTGCGTCCGACCAGTCCGAGTGAACGGCCTTGGCCGACGCGGAAACTGACGCCCCGCAGCGCCCAGGGATGGTCCGGCGAGTAACGGAACCACACATCCCGGAACTCGATGCCCGAGGACAACTCCGGTACCGGCAAGGGTTTCTGCGGCACCGGAAGGTCCGTCTCACCGTCGACGACGGACAAGTAGTGGCGGAACATGAGCAGTTGCTGATGGGACTTGGCGATGTCCCGCATGAGGCCGGCGCCCGCGGACTGGACTCCGGCCACGGACGCGATCATCAGCGACACGTCACCCAGGGAGATCCGCCCGCTCAGTGCCGCCAGCACCGCCCAGATGACGACCGCGCCCGCCCCGCTCGCGGTGACGAGACCCGACAGTGTCTGAGCCGTCAGCTCCTGCCGGTCGAGCTTCGCCCGGACCGAGTTGGCCTTGAGCTTCTCGCGGGTCATCCGTGCGGCGAGCGGTCCGCCGATGGCGGCAGCAAATCCGCGCGGCGATGTCGCCGGAGCGTTCCGGGGATGCGAGGCGCGGGCATACGGACGGGCCGGGTACTGGCCCGGAAAATGCTCGCCTATGGGATGCGCGCCTCGTGGAACTTCATCGGTGACGGCGGTTCTCTCCGTTGCGGTTTCTCTGTTCCGGCTGCGGAGGCGGCCGCGCCTACCGGTGGCGTCTCGGACGAGTCGGACCGTCGGCCTCGTGGGTGTGCGAAGCACGTACTCGGTTTTCCCCGACCGCGGAGCGGGCCGCGAGCTTTTTGACTCTCCCTGAAATGGAATCGGAGGTTCAGGGCGGGAGGAGAGCGGGTGACCGACGAGCGACGCATGCGGCGCACCGGCTGACCGGCTGACCGGCTGACCGGCTGACCGGCTGACCGGCTGACCGGTGGATGATCTCGCCCGGCACTCGGACCCCGTCCCGCGTCAAGCAATCTTTACCTCGCGCAAGGGTCTCCTTTCCCTGCACTCCGCGTACGACCTGTCAGCCGCACCGCCCGTATCCGGAGGCCCCATGCCCCTCTCGCGCAGCACGCTCGGATCCCTCGCCGTCGGCGGGGCGCTCGCCACCACGCTGGCCGCCCTCGCCTACCCCAGCATGCTCGGCATCCAGACCACGGCCTCCAACCAGGCCCGAATCATCGCCAACACGCAGTGGGGACCACTCACCGAGGCCGACCGCAACTTCGTCGTCTTCGTGCGCTCCGCCGGTCTCTGGGAGAGCCCCTCCGGATCCCTGGCCATGCAGAAGGGCACGACGCCGGCCGTACGCGAGGCCGGACGGCACCTGGTCGTCGGCCATGCCGCGCTCGACGCCAGCTGCCGCACGATCGCGCCCGAACTGAACATCACCCTCCCCGACCAGCCCACGCCGCAACAGCAGGGCTTCCTGGCCAACTTCCGCTCGGACAAGGGCAAGCAGTTCGACTCCGACTTCGCCAACACCCTGCGGATGACCCACGGTTCGATCTTCAACGTCATCGCCAAGATCCGCTCCACCACGGAGAACACCCTGGTGCGCGCGCTCGCCGACCAGGCCAACGACGTGGTCCTGGACCACATCACCCAGATGGAGAAGACCGGCCTGGTCGACTTCAACCAGGTCAACTTCCAGGAGACCGCCCCGCCCAAGCTCCCCGCCGCACAGGTGACACCACCGGTGCCGCAACCGGGCGCACCCCTGGTCACCCTCACGGTGCCCCCGGGACTGGCGACGGACGGGGTACCGACGGGACCGGCCGGGACCCCCTCCCCCTCACCGACGGGATGACCGGGGAAGGGGGCGCGGCCGGTTCCGCCCTGTGGCGGCGCGTCACATGTTGATCATGTGTCCGGCGAGCCCGTGCACCGCTTCCTTCACCGCCTCGCCCAGGGTCGGGTGGGCGTGCACATTGCGGGCGACCTCGTGGACGGTGAGGTCCCACTGCTGGGCGAGGGTGAGTTCGGGGAGGAGTTCGGTGACGTCGGGGCCGATGAGATGGCCGCCGAGGAGTTCGCCGTACTTCGCGTCGCTGATCAGCTTCACGAACCCGGTGGTGTCGCCGAGGCCGTGCGACTTGCCGTTCGCGGTGAACGGGAACTTCGCGACCTTGACGTCATGGCCCAACTCCCGTGCCTGCGCCTCGGTGTAGCCGAAGCTGGCGATCTGGGGCTGGCAGTAGGTGGCGCGCGGGATCATCGCGTAGTCCAGCTCCATCGTCTCCGCGTCCGCGAGGGTCTCGGCGGCGATCACACCCATCGCCTCGGCGGCGTGCGCGAGCATCAGCTTCGCGGTGACATCACCGATGGCGTACAGGTGCGGCACGGACGTACGGCACCGCCCGTCGACGTCGATCGCACCGCGGTCGGTCACCGCCACGCCCGTGTTCTCCAGCCCGAAACCGGTGACGTTGGGCGCGAACCCGATCGCCTGGAGCACCTTGTCGGCCTCCAGGACCTGCTGGGCACCGTCCTTGCCGGTGACCGTGACGCGGACCTGCGGTCCCGACTCGTCGATCGACTCGACGCGGGTGGAGGTGAGCACGTCGATGCCCAACTTGCGGTATTGCTTGGCGAGTTCGGCGGATACCTCGACGTCCTCCAGGGGCGCGACCCGGTCCAGGAACTCGACGATCGTGACCTTCACGCCGTAGTTGTGCAGGACGTAGGCGAACTCGATGCCGATGGCGCCGGCGCCCGCGATCACGATCGACTGCGGGAGCTCCTCGGCGAGGATCAGCTCCTCGTACGTCACCACGCGCGCACTGCGCTTGGTGCCGGGCAGCAGCCTGGGCGTGGCGCCGGTCGCGATGATGCAGTGCTCGAACCCGATCGTGCGGGTCTCGCCGTCGTAGCCCGCCACCTGGAGCGTGTGCGGGTCGAGGAAGGTGCCGCGGCCGTCGATCTCCGTGATCTTGTTCTTCTTCATCAGGTAGTGGACGCCCTTGACCCGGCCGTCCGCGACCCTGCGGCTACGGCGGAACGCCTCCCCGTAGTCGAAGGAGACCTCCCCCTCGACCTTGATCCCGAAGGTCTTCGCCTCGCGGGTGAAGATGTGCGCCAACTCCGCGTTGCGCAACAGCGCCTTGGTCGGGATGCAGCCCACGTTCAGACAGACACCGCCCCAGTACTTCTCCTCGACCACCGCGACCCGCTTGCCGAGCTGGGCGGCACGAATGGCGGCGACGTATCCGCCAGGACCCGCGCCGAGTACGACGACATCGAACCGCTCGTCCTGCGAGTCCTGCGCGTCCTGCTGACCCATCGAAAGATCCTTTCCCACCGGGAGGTCCACGCCCGAAGGCCCGTCCTCCAGAGATCCTCTACGGTGTCCAGGATGCGCGCTCGTGCACGATTACGCGCACGAGCGCGACGGAGAGGTCGGTCTCACATACGGAGAGAGCCGGGGCGCTCGTGAGGGACTGAACGCGGGATGAGGTCTGGGTCCTGGCCGCCCGCCTCGGCGTCCCCGGCTTACCACACCAGCACCCAGCGGCCGATGCAGCGCGCATTCGCATACCGCTGAGCACGTAGCCGGCCGGTACTCCCGTCGGCGTATGCGCGCGGGCATTCCCGCTCCTACGGTGGGGAGGTGACGACCTTCGACCGTGTGTCCGCCCGGCTGCGGGCGTTGCCGCCGGGTGCCGTGGATCTGCTGGTGGTGGCGGTGGTCGGGATGTTCACCGGGTCGGACGCGGCGGTGAACGAGCCGCCGTACCGGCAGGCGGACTGGTTCACCTGGCTGCTGCTGGCCATCTCGCTGGTGGCGCTGGTGTGGCGGCGGCGCCGGCCGGTGCCGGTCGCGGTGGTGACGGGGGCGGCGTGTGCGGGCTGGGCGCTGTACGGGCACATCGGGGAGTTGCTGAACCTGCCGGTGATCGTCGCGCTGTACACGGTCGCGGTCCAGGGCGACCGGCGGCGGACCCCGTGGACCGGGCTCGTCGCCTCCCTCACGTCGGGTGTGGTCGCCCTGCGGGTCGGCAAGGACGTGGTGAACCCGCAGGGCTTGCCGGTGCTGGAGATGCTGTGGCCGCTGGTGCCTCTGCTGCTGGGCGAAGTGGTGCGCACACGGCGGCAGTTGCTCGCCGAGTACGCCGCCCGGGCCGCGCGCGCCGAGGTGGACCGGGAGCGGGAGGCGATGCGCCGGATCGGCGAGGAGCGGGTGCGGATGGCCCGCGAGGTGCACGACGTCGTCGCGCACACGGTGACGGCGATGACCGTGCAGGCGGGTGTGGCCCTGGACGCGTTCGACGTGCGGCCGGAGGTCGCGCGACGAGCGATGCGGCACGTGCGGGAGGCGGGCAAGGAAGCGGTACGGGAACTGCGGGCCACGGTCACCGTGCTGCGGGAGCCGGCGGACGGGCCGGTCGAGTCGGCACCGGGGATCGGTCAACTCCCCTCCCTGGTCGGGCGGTTCGCGGGCGGCGGCGTCGAGATCACGCTCCGGCAGGAGGGGACCCCCGAGGGGCTGTCACCGGTGGTCGGGCTGACCGCGTACCGGATCGTGCAGGAGGGGCTCACCAACATCGTCAAGCACTCCGGCGCCCGGCACGCGGCGGTCTCCGTCGTCCGGAGGGACGGCCTGCTGGCGGTGGAGGTCGTCGACGACGGACCGCTGTCCGGGGCGCCCGCGGCCGGTGGCTTCGGGCTGGTCGGGATGCGGGAGCGGGCCACGGCGGCCGGGGGCACGATCGACTACGGGCCGCTGCCCGCCGGGGGCTTCCGGGTCCGGGCCGAACTCCCGGCCTGCGAGGACCGTGGAGTGGAGCGACCGTGACCGTGCGCGTAGTGCTCGCGGACGACCAGACCGTCGTACGGGCGGGCTTTCGCGCCCTGTTGGACCTGACCGACGACCTGGTCGTGGTCGCGGAGGCGGCCGACGGAGCGCAGGCCGTCGAGGTGGTGCGGATGACCCGGCCCGACGTCGTCCTGATGGACATCCGCATGCCCGGCGTCGACGGCATCGAGGCCACCCGGCGCATCGCCGCCAACGCCGCGCTGGACGGCGTACGTGTGATCGTGCTCACCACGTACCAGGTCGACGCGTACGTCTTCGAGGCACTGCGGCACGGTGCGGCGGGCTTTCTGCTGAAGGACATCGAGCCGGACGAACTGCGGGAGGCGATCCGTACGGTGGCGGCCGGACAGAGTCTCCTCGCCCCGGCCGTCACCCGCGCGGTCGTGGAGGAGTTCGCCCGGCTGAAGGCCCCCGAGGCGACGGGTGCCGAGCGTCTTGCCGTGCTCACCGAGCGGGAGCGGGAGGTCATGGCGCTGGTCGCGGCCGGGCTGAGCAACGAGGAGATCGGCCGCGAACTGGTCATGAGCCCGCTGACCGCGAAGACGCACGTGAGCCGGGCGATGACCAAGCTGGGAGCGCGGGACCGGGCGCAGCTGGTGGTGCTCGCGTACGAGACCGGGCTGGTCAGGGCGGGCGAGCGATGACGCTACTCCCGCGGGAGTAGCCGCCGACTCCCCTCGGCGGATGCCCGAATCGGCCCCGCTTCCTACCGTCGTCGGCATGATCGAAGCACGTGACCTCACGAAACGCTACGGCAGCCGGACCGCCGTCGACCGGCTGACCTTCAGCGTCCGGCCCGGCCGGGTCACCGGCTTCCTCGGACCCAACGGCGCCGGCAAATCGACCACCATGCGCCTGGCTCTCGGCCTGGACACCCCCACTTCGGGCACGGTAACGGTGGCGGGCCACCGGTACGCCGAACTGCCCGCGCCCCTGCGCACGGTCGGCGCATTGCTGGATGCCAGGGGCGTGCACGGCGGCCGTACCGCCCGCTCGTACCTGACCGGCCTGGCCGCGAGCAACCGCCTCCCGCGCCACCGGGTCGCCGACGTCCTCGACCTGACCGGCCTGACCGAGGCGGCGGGCCGACGGGTGAAGGGTTTCTCGCTCGGCATGAGCCAGCGGCTCGGCATCGCCGCCGCCCTGCTCGGTGACCCCGAGGTGCTGATCCTCGACGAGCCGGTCAACGGCCTGGACACCGAGGGCGTCCGCTGGATCCGCACGCTCCTGAAGTCCCTTGCCGCACAAGGCCGTACGGTCTTCCTCTCCAGCCATCTGATGAGCGAACTGGAGCTGACCGCCGACCATGTGATCGTGATCGGCCGGGGCAGACTGCTGGCCGACACCAGCGTGCGCGACTTCATCGAGACCAACTCCCGCGCCCATACGCTCGTCCGCTCCCCGGAGCCGGAGAGACTGCGGGAGCTGATGGAGGCCAGGGGCGCGGCCGTACGACTGGACGCGCGGGGCGGCTGGCGGGTGGACGGTCTCGACGCCGCCGCCATCGGCGACCTCGCCCGCGACCACGGCCTCGCCGTCCATGAACTCGCCTCCGCCCGCTCCTCGTTGGAAGAGGTCTACACAGCCCTCTCCCACGAGTCCGCCGAATACCGCACACCTCAGGAGGCCGTGCGATGACGACCGCCTTCATGGATGTGCGGGCCGGGTTCCCGCAGGCCCTCGCCCACGAGTGGATCAAGTTCCGCGGCGTGCGTTCCCTGGTGTGGACGGCGTGCGCGGTCGCCGTCGTACCGGTGGCGGGCGCGGCGTTCGTCGCGGCGACCGGCAGTCTGCGACCCGACGACACGGTGCTCGGCGGCAGCCTCAGCCTCACCGTCGCGGCCCAGGTCCTGGCCGCCGTGCTGGGCGCCCTGCTGATCACCGGCGAGTACGGCACCGGCGGTCTGCGCACCACCTTCGCCGCCACCCCGCGCCGCACCACCGTGCTGGCCGCGAAGGCGACCCTGGCCGCGGGAGGGACGTACGGCCTCGCCCTGCCCTCCTGCACGCTCGCCCACCTCGCCGGCGACGCGATGCTCGCGGACGGCCGGTACGCCCAAGGGGAGCCGTGGCCCGCCCTGTTCGGGATCGCCGCGTCCTTCGCCGTGGCCGCGCTGCTCGGCCTGGCGGTCGGCACCCTCCTACGGCACTCCGCGGGCGCGGTCGCCACCGTGATCGGCGTGCTGCTCCTGCCCTCCCTCCTCGGGCCACTCTTCGGTGACGCCCGGCGCTGGGTCGCCGGCGCCTCCCCGACGGCCGCCCTGCAGAAGCTCACACAGACCTCGGACGCGACCGCTCAGACCGCCGGCAGCCTCGGCGCCTGGCCGTCCCTGCTGCTGGTCGCCGGCTGCACGGCGGCCCTGCTCGTGCTCGCCTCCGTGACGTTGAACAGGCGGGACGCATGACACAACAGCCCTCTCATGAAAGGGGATTGACCATGCCGTGGAGTGCTGGCCGCTTACGGCTGCTTCTCGCCCTGGCCGTCGTCGGCCTCCTGCTGCCGGCCGGTGTCTCCCGCGCGGAGGCCGACACCGTTCCGCCCGCGCCGCACGGTGTCCGGGTCACCGCCGAGGAACGGGTGAGTGGACGTCTCGTCGACCTCACGGTCGAATCACCGGCCCTGGGCCGCGCCGCGAAGGTCCGGCTGCTGACCCCGGACGGCTGGCGGGAGCGACGGCCCGGCGACCGGTGGCCCGTCCTGTACCTCCTGCACGGCGGCTTCGAACCGGCGACATACAAGACCTGGACCCGCGAGTCCGACGTCGAGGAGCTGCCTCAGCTCCGGAATGTCCTGGTGGTGATGCCCGAGGGAGGCCGGATCGGCTTCTACAGCAACTGGTGGAACCACGGCGCCGGTGGCCCGCCGGCCTGGGAGACCTTCCATCTGGACGAACTGCGCCCGCTGTTGGAAGGCGGCTACGGAGCCGGGAGCCGCCGAGCGGCGGCCGGGCTGTCGATGGGCGGCTTCGGCGCCGTGTCCTACGCGGCCCGGCGCCCCGGCATGTTCCGCGCGGCCGCGAGCTACAGCGGCCCCGTCCATCTCCTCCACCCGCGGATGCGCGAGGTGTGGCCGCAGATGGAGGAGGCGTACGGCGGCGACCTGGACGCCCTGTGGGGAGACCGGTTCACCCAGCGTGCCGTCTGGCAGGCGCACGACCCGCACCACCTGGCCGAACGCCTGCGGCACACGTCGGTCTACCTCTCGACCGGGGACGGCACCCCGGGACCGCTCGATCCGCCGGACAGCGCGTACGACCCGGCGGAAGCCGTCATCCACGAGCTGACCCGGTCCCTGGACACCCGGCTGCGCGAGATCGGCGCTCCGGTGACCAGGCATTTCCACACCGGTACCCACCATCCGGCCTACGGAGAACGGGAGTTGCACCACTCACTGCCGATGCTGTTGCGCGCCCTCGCGCCCTGATGCGGGCGCCGCTCTTCAGGTCGTTCTTCTTCGACACCAGCTGGGTCCGACGACCTGTCGAGTGGGCTACGCGAGCGCCTTCAGCCTTGGGTGGCAGACGGCCACCTGGCTGGGGCTACCTGGGCTGAGATCGCGGGACTGGATCCAGCAACTGCTCCGGCTGAATGGTCCCCGGAGTTGGTTGCTGCGGTGGGTCCACCCCCACAGGAACTGGAAGGAGGCAACCGTTACCTCGAGTGGAACAGCGGAGACCTGCTTTGCCGGTACGAGTCGTTGACGGCTGGCTCCATCCTGGGCCCCAGGTCCCACTGGCCACACGTGGTTGCCGTTATGAAAGCTCTGGCAGACCGGTGCCCTGTACGTGGCTGCGTACTTCCGCTGCTACCTGATGAATGACACCCGGTCGGCGCCCGTCCTGGAAGAACGCACCCATCCGGCGGCCGGTACGGCGACCGTCGACGTGAAGGCCACTGGGTGATGTCAGCAGGGCCGGACGTACCAGACGGGGGTCCAGTCGTAGCTCGCGTTGCTGAAGGGAGCGGCAGGCGTGGGTTCGATGACCGCACGGTTCTGGTTCTTCATCAGGGCCTGGGTGCCACGGGTCTGGAGGTTGTAGTACGAGCCTCGGCCGGTCCAGTCCTGTAGGGCGTAGTCCTGGCAGAAGTAGAGGGAAAGTCGGTCGCCCATGCCCAACTCCTGGCGGTACATGCAGAAGTAGTCCTGGTCGCAGTCCCACTGCGCCGCGGCACGGTTCTTGGCCGACGTGTTCAACTCACGCACGTACTTCTCGCCGGGAACGGTGACTGTCAGGACGGCACCGTCGGCCAGGGCGATCTCGTTCGCCGCGACCTGCCGCCCGTCGTGACGAGCGAGGTAGCGGTCCACCTTCGTCTGGAGAGCTTCGGCATCGCCTCGGCCGAGGCCGGCGGTGCGGGCCTGTTCGGCGAAGGCTCCCTGGGTGTGGGTCGGCTGCGCGGATGCCGGTCCCGCCAAGCCCATGGACAACACAGCCACGGCCGCAGCCGCGAGAGACGCGTAGCGCTTCAATGTGGACATGCCTTTCCCCTCCTGACGAGCCATGAACAACAAGGAACTTGGGAGAACGTATGCGGGCTGTCTCGCGGTGTCTTCCTGACATCTGTCAGGAAGACACCGCGAGCAAGCTGTGCGGTTCGTCCGAGGGAAGAGCGCGGTCACAGGCCGGACTCACCGCGCGGTGGCAGTCCGGCCGCACGGTAGATGTCGTCGATGATCCCCATGGTCACGACGGTGTCCGGGCCGAGGTGAGGATCGGACCGCCGTCGAGGACCGCGGCGCCGAAAGCGGACAACTGGGAGGCACAGCTGGAGGGTTGCCGGGGCAGAGGCGCAGCCGCTTCGCAGGTGGGCGGGATCCGCGGTGGCCGTGGGGACGCGCACGCCGAGAGGCTGATCAGATGGGCCGTCGACGGCACTGCGAGATGATTCTCGCCGCCGTCCTGGCGGCGGCGGACGCCGGCGACGCCATCGACTGGACGGTGCCGGTGGACTCCACAGTCGTCCGAGCTCATCAACTCTTCGAGGACTGAGTGACCAGGACGATGCGGGGCTGCGGGGGCCCGCACTGCAGCCCCGCCAACCTGCTCAGCCTCAAAGAACAACTCTCCACACGCGCAGGCAGTTCACCGCCTGCTGTTCGGACCTTGCCGAAGCGAACTAGGCGGCGCTCAGTCCTCCCGCGCGACGATCTCGTCGAACTCTGGATGCCTCAGGGCAGGTTCGTCCATCGATGCGAGGAGATGTTGTCGTTGAGCCACTCCCCTGAACCGGGACCCGTGTTCGCGTCGAAGGTCCACTGGCGTAGGTCACTGAGTCCTACGCCGTTGTAGACGCCCCGGCGTGCACCTGTGTAGTTCAGGCCCCAGTACACCCAGATGTCGTCCAGGCTGCCGGGGTAACCGTTGTTCCAGAGCGAGCTCACTTGGTTGCGGCAGCTGCCCCAGTCCGGGGCTTCTCCCGACCAGTCGTCGCACCATCCCGAATAGCCGGTGTTGTAGTAGACGTGGAGATAACCGTCGGCGAGCTGGCTCTTCGCAGGCACGGGAACGGGTTCCGATGCCTGAGCGGCGAGCGGAGTGGCTGCCACCGTCACAACGGCGAGAGCCGCGCCGATCAGCGTTGTGCGCACTTTGCCCATGTTCTTTCCTCTCGTTGCGGATTTCGGGTTCAGGAGGATGTGCCGGCTTTCCGTGTGAGCTGGCGGGCACGGGAGAGTGCGTTCAGTTGCATTTCCCGGTAGGTACGCACGTCCCTGTATTGCCGGGCAAGGCTGCGGGCGTAGTGCCGGTCCAAATCCTGTGCAGTCTTGGCCAACCCTGACGTGCGGGCGCACCGCGCCTCGGTGACGGCAAGTGCGATTTCCTCGCTCCTGGGAAGGGGAGGCCTGCGCGAGCCGGTCGCCGTTCGCAGGTCGGCCGGACTCGTGTACGGATGGCCGGCTGCCCGCATGCACGCGGACCAGGGCTTGACCGCCTCGGCGAACCGCGGATCCTCGGTGACCCTGGCATGCCGGATCTCCGTGACCGCGTCGGCGGTGACTTTCGCCTGGAACCATTTCTCCAGATCGCCGTAGAGCGTCGCATCGGCCTCCGACTGGCAGCCCTTGGGGCTGCGTTGGTACTGCATGCCGTCGGGGGTCTTGGCCGTCACCGTCAGGGGGCGAGAACCGTTGGCTGCGGTCAGAGCCGCTGCCTGCCGTTTGGCCGGGAGCCCACGAAAGTACCGCTGATTGGCATCTGTTTTCCTCAGCTCGGACAGATCTTGCTGTATATCCGTGCCGTAACCGTGTTCTTTGGCCCACGCCAAGTCGTCGAGCACGTAAGGAAAGTCCCGAGCCTCTGGAACCGGGTTCTCTTTGACCGGCTGGTATTCGAAGCCCTTCCGCTGCATGCAGTCACGCAGCAAAATCTGGCCGGCTTCGTGCAGAAGACTCAACTCCTGCCGTGACGGCTCACGCGGCTCTCTTCCAGCCGCAGCAGTAGAGGAGGTCGACGGGGAAACAGCAAACATAAGAATGCCCCCTGTCAAGACCAAGGTCACGCACGCGACACCGACCACGACAAAACGGTTTCTCGCGTCGGGAGTTCGCCGGAATACGGCCACCATTGCCTCCTTTGCCATATCCCGGTCGGCCACCCGTCCCGGCATGAACACGTCACTCTGGTATCGCCTTGAGATACTCGCGTGACCGGTCCACGACCGGCAAAGATTTCAATAATGTTCGAAACGTTGGACACAGTGATGGAGGATCAGACACACGGCGACGCCCGGAACGCATCGCGCAGTTCGTCGTCTCCGCGCGAGTGGGGGTGTCTGGCGCCTATGCGTCGCGCAGGTTCGTGCCGGACGGGGTGAACTCCAGCCAGCATCCGTCACTCTCCGCGACCAGATCTCTGGAATGAAAACGGGTACTTCGCAGGCCAAACGCCATCCTTCTGGCAGTTCCGTACATGGCCGCCTGGCCTACGACGCCTGCTTCCACACCGGTCGTGTGCACCGTCCGTTCCACGCCCGGAGGCCGACGAGGCGTGCGGGCTGGGCCGCCGACAGATGACTACGGCGTGAGGCGGTCGACCTCAAGCACACCGTGCTCGGGCTGACATCCACAGCGACGAACGGCGTCGACACCGGATTCATCCGCGAACCGGCGGGACCGTTGAACTCCATGGCCACTGAAGGACGGGTGCCGGGGAGAGGCGCGCATCATCAGGTGCGGCGCGCCGAGGCCGAGTGATCGGGGCCGACAGCCGGAGACTCGAGCAGGGAGATCCAGGCGGTTACGCGTTTACCGGACGGCTCAAGGTCCACGTGAAATCGCTCGGCGACGGCCACGACGATCTCCAAGCCGTGCTGGCCGACCCGGTGCGGGTCGAGGGAGCGGCCGCCCGGTCGAACACGGGCGCTGTCCCGTACGGTCACTTCCACCTGGGTATCCGTGATGCGCAGATCCATCCGCGCGGGCCCGGGGGCGTATTTGTGGGCGTTGGTGACCAGTTCGCTGACCACGAGTCGCGTGAGGGCCAGGGCGCGGGCGGAGACGGGCACACCGTGATCCGCGCGGGCGCTGGTGAGGAAATCGGCCGCGAGTTCGCGCGCCTGGGCAATGCAGGCGCCTTCGCCACTCAGCGGCACAGTGGTCCACAGGGAGCGTGCGCGCGGCGTCTGTCCATCATCTGCGTCAACAGACTCCACTTTTTGTCCCCTTCGTTCCGCTTGTTCACTCGGCTACCCGTTGCGGATGGGCACACGCTCCTCAGGCTGGAATTGGTTGGCCGTACAAGTCTCCCTTTCCCTGCTTCCTGGGCAGGATTCTTGTACGTGCTCGGGCCCGAGCGCATCAGCGAGCGCAGGCGAGGACACGGTGACGGACGCACTGCCAACCCGGCTCGGCGATCTGATGGTCAGCCAGTCCATGGTCGGCGACATCCGCGTCATCGCCCTGAGTGGCGAACTGGACCACACGGTCCGCGACCACATGACGAAGGTACTGAGTCCGCCGACCGACGCCGAGCCGTCCCGCACAGTGGCCGACTTCACTCGCGTGACCTTCATGGACTCAAGTGGCGTCAATGCCCTCATCGCCGCTCACCGAGCCGTCCAGGACGCTCAGGGCTGGCTGCGCATCGCCGGGCCCCAGCCGCAGGTCCTGCGCGTAATACAACTCGTCGGCATCGACACCGTTATCGCCTGCTATCCCACACTTCGACAGGCACTGGCCAGCTGATCTCACCGTACGGCGGAGGCCGAAGACACGGTTGCCGCGAGCCGGGGGGCGCGGACAGCGCGCCGTGTTCGGCGTCGGTGCTTGGGGTCGCCCGTCCCGTCCTGCGCGACCACGCGCAGTCGGAGGAGGGCGCCCAGGAGGTCCTGATGAAGGTGTGGCGCACCGCGCTACCGGCCCGACAGCCGGACCGCCATGAACTGGATCCTGACCCGCCCTGCGAGGCGTGCACGCAGGAAGCCGCCGAACTGTCCGCCACCGCAGCCCGGTTGGGCCTGGCGATGTCCGTGGAACCCGGCCAGGAGCTGCGCGGGCGAGTGCTGCACCACATCACGACTGTCCGCCGGATGGCGCCGAGCGAGGTCCCCGTGACTCGTTCCGGTCGTGGGGTGCTGCGGGCACACCTGCTGTCGCGATGGGCGCTGGCCGCCTGCCTCGCCGCAGCCGCCGCGCTCGGCGAAACCGCAGTATGGCAGCAGCACCAAAGGGTCGAGAACGCGCTCGCCCAGGCGCAGCGGGCCGAACAGGGAACAGCACAGATCAGCGCTGTGCTTGCCGCACCGGACGCTCAGACGCAGGCCATGACGTTGCCCGAGGGCGCCACCGGCACCGTGGTGGTCTCCCGCGGCAGGGACCAGGCAGTGTTCGTAGTCTCCGGATTGGCCCAGGCGCCGGCCGGGAAGACCTACCAACTCTGGTTAGACGATGCCGGCTCCATGCGCCCGGCCGACCTGATGGACCCCGACCGCACCAACCAGACCGTCCTCCTCCAAGGTGCCGTCGACGCGGCCTCGGGCATCACTGTCGAACCTCCGGGTGGATCGCAGCCCACATCCGCACCGCTCGCCCTGACCCGCTTCCCCGCCTGAGCGGACACGGCCCCGCGGTTGGGCCCGGCCACGTCCGCTCAAACGACGCCTCGTGGCAGGTCGGCCCAGACTGTGTGACCCCGGCGGTGATGCCGGTCGCCCCACGCGCGGGAGAGCGCCTCGACCAGCAAAAGCCCACGGCCGCCGCCGCTCAGAACAGCGGACGGACGCATCCACCTCGCCCGGATCGCCTTCATGTCGAAGCCGGGGCTCATGTCGCTGACCTGGATCATCAGCGACTGACAACCCGGCCGCCCGTGCAGAGCGAGCGACAGACGCACCGGCGCCCTGCAGTGCCCGAAGGCGTTGCCCAGCAACTCGCTGACAACAAGCGCGGCGTCCTCGGCCAGTTCGCTGCGCCCCCATCGCACCAGTTGTCCGCGCACGTCACCCCGCACGGAGCACAGACCGTTCTCCGGGGCGGGAGCGAAGCTCACGTAAGAGCTCTCCATGGCGCATCAGCTCCTCCAACTCTCACGGGTAATCCGTTGCAGGCGGCACAGCGGACGGGTTGAGAATTCGAGCAACCGGAAAATCCGGGACCCAATATCCGTAGCAGGTCCGGCCGCGGATTGGTCCGAGAAAAAGATTCATCCGATCGAGCAAACGGCCAATCCGGCAGGCCTTCGGGACCGGATTCCCCACGTGACCGACGACGAGAAGGAAGTGCGAACTCTCCGGAATTCCCGGGGAATTCTCGACTGCCTCCAGCCGGTCCAGCCGATCTCGAACGATCTTTCTCATCCCCGTCTGCATGCGGCACTCGCCGCATGAGCAACAGGAGAACCGTCATGGACACCCGTATTCGCCGTACTGCCGTCGTCCTCGCCGCGGCGGCCGTCCTCCCGTTCGCCCTCAGTGCCTGCGGCGACAGCGGCAGCGACTCCGACTCCGCGAAGTCCGACACCTCCAGCAAGGCGTCGGCCCCCACGTCCTCCTCGGACGACAGCATGGCCGGTGCCGGCGCGACGACGTCCGACCAGCCCTTCGGTACGGCCTGTTCGGGTGTCCCGAAGAGCGGAGCGGGCTCCTTCGACGGCATGGCCAAGGACCCGGTCGCCACCGCCGCCTCCAACAACCCGGCCCTGTCCACCCTGGTCACCGCGGTCAAGAAGGCCGGCCTGGTCGACACCCTCAACAACGCCCAGAACATCACCGTGTTCGCGCCCACCAACGACGCCTTCGCCAAGATCCCGAAGGCGACGCTGGACAAGGTCCTGGCCGACAAGGCGCAGCTGACGAAGATCCTCACCTACCACGTCGTCGGCCAGAAGCTCGCCCCCGCCGACCTGGAGAAGGGCTCCTTCGACACGCTGGAGAAGTCCAAGCTCACCACCGCCGGCTCCGGCGAGTCCTACACCGTCAACGACTCCGCCAAGGTCGTCTGCGGCAACGTCAAGACCGCCAACGCCAACGTCTACATCATCGACACCGTCCTGATGCCCACCAGCTGACGGACCACCGAACTCCTGTTACGGGGAGACGCCGAGGGGCGGGGCACTTGCCCCGCCCCTCTGTGCTGCCCGCGGTGTCGCCCCCGTGCTGTACGCAGTCGAGAGAGGACGGAGTACATGTCGGCACTCTTCCGCGTCCGCGTCCTCGCGGTCTCGGGTACGCAGGTGTGGTGCGCCGCGGCAGGCCGGCTGACCACGGTCACGAGCGGTGTGCTGCACGCGGAGCTGACCGCCCGGTGCGGTGAGGCGACGGTGGTCGTACTCGACCTGCGCCAGCTGCAACTGCAGCTGTCCGTGGACGAGTTCCTGCCGTTGGCGCCGTGGCCGGACGGCCCGCACACCATCCACCTGCTGGCTCCGAGCCTGCTGCACTCCCGCACGGCCGACGACGCACGCCTGCACTGGCACACCGACCTCCAGGCCGCCTGGCAGGCGTGGTCCGCACTGTCCCCCTGAGGTTCCTCCGCCAGGCCGCCTCTTCGGCTTCGCCCGGTCGCATGCCATGATTGCTACTCGGCAGTAATTTGTGTTCTCGGCGGGAGGCGACACAGTGACCAGGGTGTTCACCGTGAGCGACAGCATCGTCATCGGCATCTCGCCCGATGCCGCCTACCAGGCCGTGAGCCGCCCCGGAGACATGGGTCGGTGGAGTCCGGAGAACCTGGGCACGACATCGGGACCGGACGGGAACGCCACGCTGGGCACCACCTTCGTCGGGCGCAACAAACGGGGCGGGTTCCGCTGGGTGACGCGCTGCACGGTCACGGCGGCCGATCCGGGCCGCCGTTTCGCGTTCCGTGTCCACGCGATCGGGCGCACCCGCCCGCGTCTGCGTGGTCCGATCGCCACCTGGGAGTACCGCTTCGAGCCGGCCGACGAGGGCACGCGGGTGACGGAGACCTGGACGGACGACCGGCGGGCCTGGCCCACCTTCGTGGCCAACGCCTTCGACCGAATCGCCACCTCTGGCAAGACGTTCGCCGACTACCAGGCCCGAAACATCGCCAAGACCCTGCACAACCTCAAGCGGGAACTGGAGCAGGACCACGCAGCATGAACGTCTCCCGCCCCGGGCGCCGATGCGTCCTGGGCGCGAGACGGCCGGACCAGGGACCGACTTAGTGAGCGTTTGGTTCTCCGTTGTCTGTTTCATTTGGTTTGGTTGTGGCGCCAGTTGGGGGTGGCCTCGTGGTGAGGCGGCAGGTCATGAGGTTGATGGCGGCCAGTTGGATCATGGCGGCTGAGCGGTGGGGGTGGGTTTCGTAGTCGCGGGCGAGACGGCGGTGGTGCATGAGCCAGCCGAGGGTGCGTTCGATGACCCAGCGGCGGGGTTGGACGTGGAAGCCGCGGGCATCGCCCGCCACTTGATGCCGTTGTCGACGAGGTAGCGCACCGCGTCGATCATCTGCCGGTGGCAGTAGCCCTCCGGCCGCCCACCCCGGCCCGCCAGCCATCCCGGCACCGGCACCGGCACCGGCACCGGCAGCAGATCCCGCAGGACCGCCCACTCGCTATCGCTCATGTCCGAGTCGTACCGGGGCCGCCGTTCCGGCCGATCGACCGCGCTCCCGAACCTGTGAGCGAGACAGTCACACCCGAGTGTGGACGAACTGGACCCGGCAACCGCGACCACGCCACACTTCGACAACAGGGCCTCTTGCTTCTCGCTGGACTCGACATCCGCGAGCTACCAAGAGGCCCTTCTTCCGTGCACCCATGCCGGCCAACTCACCCGGACCAGGCCCTTGTTCGAGCCTTCCTGACAACACGAGCGGATAGAGAACAGCCAGTCAGTGTTGGCGGAGAGTTCACAGTTGGTTACCGCAGAGTCCACAACCCCTGCCACCACCTTGCTAGGGGCTATCGCACGGACGAAGGGTCTTCAGTAGCTGAATCGGCGGTGCCTCCGATGGAGGCGAAGTGGAAACGGGAGGGAATCATGCGAACTTTGCGAAGAGCCTCGATGGTGGCCGGGATCGTGGTGATGTCGACGATCGGCCTCGTCACCCAGGCACAGGCGTCGTCCAACAGCGGCTGGGTGTACACGAGCAATTCGAGCGGTGCCGTGTACTTCGACGCCGATCTGAACGGCTACCCGGGCTACGAGAAGATCACGGTCTGCGACAACACGACCGACGGCCGCGGTACCGAGGCCGTGGTGCAGGGCTATGACGGTGACGGCGCTGTCGCTTACGTCGTGTCCGATCCGAACAACAACGGGGAGTGCGAGTCGGCGATCGGCAACTTCTTCCTGGAGGAGACGGCCGTCAGCGTGACTGTGTACGAGTACTGGGGCAGTAACACTGCCCACCCGGGGTACGGCTCGGGCGTGGCCTAGGTCTAGATCCAAATCGTCTGCGAGGGCTCGCCGGTTTGTCCGGCGGGCCCTGGCAGTTTGTCGGGCAGGATGAGGGCCAGGGCACTGTCTCATCGGTGTCTTCAGTGTCAGTGAGCTCTGTCAGCGATGCCACTCCGGGTGGGCGCATGGCCAAGCCACGAGACTGATGCCTCGCACCGGCGTCGCTCGGCCTACTCTGCTACACCAACCCACGCTGACGACTGCACGCCGCCGCCTCCGTGCGGAGTCCTCGACGCCGAGTCTCGGCCAGGCCCGCAGCAATCGCCTTGGCCACCGCGGCTACGTTGCCCAGACGGTTCCGTGAATCGTGTACGGGCGCGGGCGCTGCTCCCCGTGACCGCACCGCTCGCCCGCCAGCTCGGCGTCTACGCAGTGTTGGGCACGGTGAAGCCACTCGCTCTACGCCGCGTCTGAGGAGGCGTCAGTGCGACGCCCATCAACTCGCTCAGTTCGAACCACTCTTCCCGGTACAGAGGGAAGGTGTACCAGGGGCGAGGAAGCGTGCGCAGACCGGACCGGCTTCTGCACCCCTTGGTGGGTACAGGGCGGCTGGACAGTCCCATTCCGACGTGATCACGTCCACCGGAGGGTGAGGAGGAGGCCGGTCTCCTCGGCGACCCGTATGCGCTCGTCTATCTCGGTCGGGGAGTAATCGTCAACAGTTGTGGGTGGGGGTCCGTCGATGAGAGAGATCGATAGCCTGCCTCCATGGTCGCGGACGAGGGGGCCGAGTACATCAGTACCCATCTTGAGGACCAGGGTTGGAGCGCGACGCGTGCCTGGGTGGAGAAGGAGCTGTCTGAGGCAGAACGCATCGAGGATGTCGTGCGGTTGCGTGGCGGTTGGACGTCGGAGATGCGCCGTCTGAACATCTGCGGACGGGGCGGTCGACGGTCGCTGGTCCTGCGGTCTTTCGTCAAGCCATTCTACGTTCGCCACGCGGAGGGCCTGCTGACTCGCGAGGCAGCCGTTCTGCGCCTGCTCGGCGGCACGGATGTGCCCGCGGCCAGACTGGTGGCCGTGGACGCGACAGCGCAGTACTGCGACCATCCGTCCTTGCTGATGTCTCTGTTGCCCGGGACTGTGCGCGTGAGCGATGAGGGGGCCGACCGGCGTGCCGAACTGCTGGCCCACCAGTTGTTGCACATCCACCGACTGCCCGTGACCGCCGAGGCACGGCCGCGCGCGTATCAGGCGTGGACCTCTCCCGAGCGGGTGAGCTCGCCCGAAGACACCGATCAACCTGAGCTGTGGCAACGGGCCGTGGACGTGATCCGCCGCGAACCCCCGGAATACCGAGCGTGCCTCCTGCACCGGGACTTCCATCCCGGCAATGTCCTCTTCACGGACGACGGCGACGGCCTGCAGATCAGCGGCGTCGTCGACTGGGTGGAGACCTCCTGGGGGCCGGCCGATCTGGACGTGGCCCACTGCTCGACGGCCCTGGCTCTGCTGCACGGGGTTTCCGCGGGCATGCGCTTCGCCGACCGCTACGTGGCGGCAGGAGGGACGCTGGCCGAAGATCGCGCCGCCCACCTCTACTGGCGTCTGCTGGACGCCTTGGCCTTCGCTCCGGACGCCGAGAAAGTCGCCGTCCCGTGGCGCGAGATGGGCCGTGCCGATCTGACTCCCACCCAGCTGACCAGGCGACTGGAGGAGTATCTTCACGCCCTCTTCGCGCGCTACGCCTGAAGCCGGATCGACGGCCTGCGGGCAAGGAGGCCTTGGTTGGCGGGCTTGTCGTGCTGCGAGTTGTTCGGGGCGTTCGACGAGTTGACCGCGTGCGAAGCGGGCTCCGGCGCGGACGGGGGCGACGAGGGAGATGGCCCTTACTCCGAGTGGCATCGCTTGGCACTGCTTGGCATCACACGGCACTGCATGACACCAAGTGGCCCCACGAGATGCAGAGTGGCATCACTCCTGCACCATCAGGAGCACCAGAGCGAGCAACGAGCCGTGGTTACGCGTAGCACTTCCGTCAGATTTCCGCAGCTCAGACCACTTTGCACTTGAATCTGCCCCACATAGGCACCATTCAGGGTTGCCATTGGCATCACAACGGTGCCACTATGGCGCCATGGACCTCACCCCGTATGTCGACTCCCTACGCCGCGAGCTCGCGGTGGCTGCCGAAGCCGGTGGCGACGAAGCCCGCGAGCTGGCCGAGAGGCTCACCGCTCCCCTGGAGTCGGCAACCCGGCTGACCATGCTCAACGTGCTCTCCGCCGCGATGGACGAGATCACCCGCGACCTGGCCCCCGGCTCGGTCGACGTACGCCTGCGTGGGCTCGACCCCGACTTCGTGGTGACACCACCGCCCACGTACGAAGGAGCTCCCACGGAGCAGACCACTCCCAGCGAACCCTTCAAGGCGCAGGCGTCGGCTGAAGGCGATGAGGGTGGCACCGCCCGAATCAACCTGCGCCTGCCGGCCAACCTCAAGGCACGCGCCGAGGAGGCTGCGAACCGCGAGGGCCTTTCGGTCAACGCGTGGCTGGTGCGAGCCGTGTCGGCCGCGGCCGACGGCGGCTCACGCCCGCGTCCGACGGAGAGAACCCACACCATAGGACAGAGCTTCACGGGCTGGGTCCGCTAGCCGCGCCGCAGTCCGCTTCGCACCCGCACCCGCACCAATTCACTCGCACCCCGTCCCACCTGCAGGGACGGCTCACTGACCCACAGAGACGGGACAGCCATGCCTACTTTCGAAACCCCCGAACCGATCTCGACCACCGCCTACGTCTACTCCGGTTCCATCCGCTTCACCGCGGGCGACCGCCTCGACACCGTCGTCGAGGTACGGCCCCGCGACCCGAAGAAGGACCTGGACGTGCGGACCGCAGAACAGACCGAGGTCACCTGCACGGGCGGCATCCTGACCGTCAGGACCCCCAAGGCCAACCTGCTCGGGCGCGGCGGCACCGTCGACGTGACGGTGGAGGTACCCACGGGCTCGAACATCGACGTGACCGGCGCCGCCGTCAACGTGATCGGCGAGGGCCGGCTCGACGACGTCCGGGTGAAGTCCTCGGCCGGCGACGTCCGCCTCGACACCACCGGCTCGCTGCAGTTGAAGGCGTCGCACGGCGCCAGCACCGTCAACCGGGTCGAGGGCCCGGCCGAGATCACCAGCAGCACAGGCAACATCCGCATCGGTCTCGTCGACGGCCCCGCCGTCCTCAAGAACTCGCACGGCACCATGACCGTCGGCGCCGTGACCGGCGACCTGCGGGTGAACGGCGCCAACGGCCCCATCGACATCACGCGCGCCGAAGCGTCGGTCACCGGCACCACCACCAACGGCTCTCTCCGTATCGCCGAAGTCGCCCGCGGCACTGTGCAGTTGGAGACCTCCAACGGTGCCATCGAGGTCGGCATCCGCGAGGACACCGCAGCCTGGCTCGACGTGAACTCCAACCACGGGCAGGTACGCAACACACTCGCCTCCTCCGATGCCCCCGAGCAGACCGAGGACACCGTCAAGATCCACGCCCGGACCAACTGGGGCAACATCGACGTCCTGCGCGCCAAGGCCTGAGGGGCCACCGCTGACCGGCACCGCCGTTCGGCCCGCCATCCGGACCAGACCCAACTCTCATCACTCCCCCGGTCACTTCAGCCTTCAAATGGAGGGCCTCATGCCTTCGCCTGTCATGTCCACATCCAACCGCAACGACGATCACCCGACCTCCGTCGCTGTCTCCACCGTCGGCCTGCGCAAGACGTACGGCGACAAGACCGTCCTCGACGGCATCGACCTCACTGTGCCGGCCGGCACGATCTTCTCGCTGCTCGGGCCGAACGGCGCGGGCAAGACGACCGTGGTCAACATCCTGTCGACGCTGATCTCCGCGGACGGCGGACAGGCGCGGATCGACGGGTACGACATCACCGGCGAGGCCCA
>NZ_JBIVKB010000002.1:0-88159 GCF_044750545.1 Streptomyces sp. NPDC088794
CGTGGCGCGGCTTCCCGGCCGCCCCACCCCGGCGATCACGGCCGTCACCCGAGCAATTGCCCCGACCACCTGATACGTGCCGCGGGCCGTCAGATCCGGTGCCGTAGCCCGGCGAGGGCGCGCACCATCACGTGTACCTCGGCATGAGCCTCCGCGTTTCACTTGCGGTGGCGTCCGGATCTTGATCGGAAACGCGAAAGTGCCTCCTGAGCTGGGATGATGAGGCTTGCCCAGGGCTTCTGTCACCACAGCGAGAAGGCACTTCTGCGTGCACACTACCGGGTCGCGTCCCAAGCTTGTCGTCTCGGCCGACGGCCGCGGGGTGGTCAGCCATGCTGGATCCCGCCTGCTGGCCGATCTCGCCGATGGCATCGGCCTGACCGGCGAGTTCACGGACGGGCTGCGCAGGCTGCGACCGCGCGGTAGGGGGCACGACCCCGGGCGGATCGCGGTCGATCTGGCGGTAATGCTCGCCGACGGTGGCGAAGCAATAGCGGACCTGGCCCTGCTGCGGGACCAGATAGAGGTTTTCGGCCCGGTCGCCTCCACTGCGACCGCCTGGCGCCTACTCGCGGACATCGGTCCGGCCGCACTCACTCGCCTGCGCTCGGCGAGAGCCGTCGCCCGGGAGATCGTCTGGCTCCAGGCCGCCGAGACCACCGGGGGCATACCCTCAGCCCGCGCCGGTGGCCGCGACCTACAAACGCGGCTACGGCTACCACCCGCTGCTGTGCTTCCTGGACAACACCGGCGAAGCCCTGGCCGGGGTACTGCGGCCGGGGCAATGCCGGCGCCGACACCGCCGCCGACCACATCGCAGTCCTGGACGCTGCCTTGGCCCTGGCCCTGGCGAGACGAGCTCGTCAGAGCGTTCGCCCGCCTCGCCACCCTGCCACGGCCGGCGACCTGACCGGCACGCCGTCCCCCGCTCACCCACGACCCGAAGAACTGGAGCACCCGACCCGAGCGTCAGGCCTCAGCCATGCTCGCCCGACGGCAAGCGGCCAAAGACCAGAAACCTTTATGCGCCCGCGATGATCTCCGCTGCCGCCTGGCCACAGACCCTTGCCGCTCCGTGGGTTGCCACGTGCAGGGCGCCTCGCGGTGGGGACATGGGGACGCCCATTTCCACGACGACCGTGTCGGGGCGGGCCGCGAGCAGCGTGTCGAGGGTGGACGCCATCCAGTCGTGGCGGTGTTCGTCGCGGACCACCGCGACGATGCGGCGGGTGCCGGCCGTCGTCAGGATCGTCTGGGCCGCGTTCTCGCCGGAGTAGCTGTCCGTCTCCGTACCGGGGAGAAGCGCGGCCAGTTGTGCCGCCACGCCCCACGGGGTGTGGTCGCCGACCGCGATGTTCGGGACCGGGGTGAGGAGGGCCACGTAGGGCGCCTCGGTGAGCGGGGTGAACGCGGTGTCCGGGGCG
This sequence comes from Streptomyces sp. NPDC088794, assembly GCF_044750545.1. Lineage (NCBI taxonomy): Bacteria > Bacillati > Actinomycetota > Actinomycetes > Kitasatosporales > Streptomycetaceae > Streptomyces > Streptomyces sp. NPDC088794. Next base: position 1,425 of record NZ_JBIVKB010000002.1, read on the forward strand.
GCGGTGACGCGTACCGCTCGGCGGGCGGCGACCAGGCCGACCTCGTCCGCGTCGGAGGCGTACGGCTCCTTGCTCGCCGTTGTGGCAGTCCAGTGGGCCAGTTCGCGTACCCGTTCCGCCGCGTCCGCCAGGCGTTCCTCGGGGAGTTCGCCGGAGCGTACGGCCGCGACCAGGGCGTCGCGCAGGCGGCTCACCGTCTCCTCGTCGCTGTGGCCGCCGCCCACGCAGATCGCGTCGGCGCCGGCCGCGATGGCCAGGACGCTGCCGCGTTCGATGCCGTAGGCGGCGGCGATGGCCTGCATCTCGATGCCGTCGGTGACGATCAGGCCGGTGTAGCCGAGCTCGGTGCGCAGCAGGTCGGTCAGGATGCGGCGGGAGAGGGTCGCGGGGAGGTCCGCGTCCAGGGCCGGGACCAGGATGTGGGCGCTCATGATCGCCCGCGAGCCGGCTGCGATCGCGGCTCGGAACGGGGAGAGGTCGCGGTCCGCCAGGACGTCCGCCGACACGTCCACCCTCGGCATCGCGTGGTGGGAGTCGACGGCCGTGTCTCCGTGGCCGGGGAAGTGCTTGGTGCAGGCGGCGACGCCGGCGGCCTGGAGGCCGGTGACGTAGGCCGCGGTGTGCCGGGCGACCAGGGCGGTGTCGGCGCCGAAGGCACGTACGCCGATCACCGGGTTGGACGGGTTGGAGTTGACGTCGGCCGACGGGGCCCAGTCGAGGTTGACCCCGCAGGCCGCGAGCCGGCGGCCCATGTCGTAGGCCACCTCCCGGGTCAGCGTGACGTCGTCCACCGCGCCGAGCGCGAGGTTGCCGGGGTAGGAGGATCCGGTGCGCACTTCGAGGCGGGTGACGTCACCGCCCTCCTCGTCGATCGCCACCAGGACGTCGTCGCGTTCAGCCCGCAACTGGGCGGTCAGCGCGGTGACTTGCTCGGGGGTGGCGATGTTGCGGCCGAACAGACCGACGGAGGCGAGTCCTTCGCCGAGCCTGCGCAGCACCCAGTCGGGCGCGGTGGTGCCGGTGAAGCCGGGTTGCAGGACCGTCAGGGCGTCGCGCGTCAGGGTGTCCGCGCCGTGGGCGAGAGTCGTCATCAGGGGGCGTTATCCCTTCACGGCGCCGGCGGTCAGACCCGCGGCCATCTTGCGCTGGACGAGGAGGAAGAGGACCACGATCGGCACGGCCATCATGGTGGCGCCGGCCATCATCGGCGCGTATTCGGTGCCGTGCTTCGTGGTGAAGTTGCCGAGCCAGACGGTCGCCGTCTGCTTCTCCTGGCTGAGCAGCATCAGGGCGTACAGGTACTCGTTCCAGGCCTGGATGAAGCCGTAGACCGAGGTGGCGACCAGGCCGGGGGCCAGGAGCGGGAAGACGACCCTGACGAAGGCGCCGGTGCGGGAGCAGCCGTCGACCATCGCGGCCTCCTCCAGCTCCTTGGGGATGTTGACGATGAAACCGCGCAGCGTCCACACCGTGAAGGGGAGGATGAACGTCAGGTAGGTCAGGATCAGGCCCGAGAGCTTGTCGTACTGACCCAGGTCGTTCAGCAGCAGGAAGACCGGGATGATCATGGCGACCAGCGGGACCATCTGCACCGCGAGGATGCCGACGATCACGATCTTCCGGCCGCGGAAGGCGAACCGGGAGATGGCGAGCGCGGCCAGCAGGCCGACGACGATGCCGATCGCGACGACCGTCAGGGAGACGATGAGGCTGCGGCCGACCGGGCCCCAGAAGTCGGCGATCTCCAGCGCGCGGTCGAAGTTGGACAGGGTGAAGCCGGTGGGCAGCAGGCTGGGGTCCGGGTCGATGGCGTCCTTGGCCGGCTTGATCGCCGTGTTGATCATCCAGTAGACGGGGAAGCCCGCGACGAGGAAGACCAGCAGACCGAGGAGGTTCCAGCCGGCCTTCGACCGGCCCTGGCGGTTGCGACGGCGGCCCAGCGAAGCGATGGCGCTCATTCGACCTCTCCGATCTTGAGCATCTGGCGCATGTACACGGCGACCACACCCAGCAGCAGCACGACGGTGATCAGGGCGATCGCCGAGCCCTGCCCGTAGTCGTTGACGACGAAGGCACGGTCGTAGGAGTAGGTGGTCAGGATCTGGAACTCCTGCTCGGGGTGGCCGTTGCGCATCACGAAGACCTGCGGGAAGACGCCCATGTCCCAGATGACCGACAGGGTCGTGAGCATCACGATGATCGGCTTGAGGATCGGCAGGGTGACGTAGCGGAAGACGCTGAACGCGCCCGAGCCGTCGAGGCGGGCGGCCTCCTCCAGTTCCTTGGGGACCTGGGTCAGACCGGCGCTGAGCGTGATGACGACGAAGGGGACGGCTCCCCAGACCACCAGGAGCATGATCACGGCGAGGCCCTGCGGTCCGCTGGCGAACCAGTTGTGGCCGATCAGCTCGACCCCGGGCAGCTTGCTGAGCACCGCGTTCAGGACGCCGTAGTCGGCGTCGAAGAGCCACTTGAAGACGGTGGTGGCGACGATGATCGGCATGCCCCAGCTGGCCACCAGGGCGATGTTGACGAGGGTCTTCACCCAGCCGGAGACCTTCTGCAGGAGCAGCGCGATCAGCATGCCGGCGACCATCGTGAAGATGACGCAGCCGGCCGCGAAGATCACCGTGCGGATGACGACCTGCCAGAACTCGCCGTCGCCCAGCACGTTGGTGAAGTTGTCGAACCCGACCGACTCGGCCGGCTGGAAGCCCCACAGCTGGGACTGCCCGAACTTCTGGAACGACAGGGTGACCAGGCGGACCAGCGGATAGCCCATGACCAGGACGAGGATCAGCAGGCAGGGCGCGAGCAGCAGCCAGGGCGTCCCGGCTCCGCCGTTGGTCCGCTTTCTCCTCGGCCGGTCCGGAACGTCCGGTGGTGGTGCCTGGCGCGGGGTCGGCACCTTGGCAGGGGTGGTCGTGTCTGCGGCACTCATCGCGCGCTCCTCAGCGGTCCCTCAGGTCGTACGAGGAGCAGGGCCCCGCCCCCCGGGCGAGGCCCTGCTTCTCAGGTCACTTGGTGTTGATGACCTTGTCGATCGCGGCGTCCGCTTCCTTCGCGGCGTCCTCGACCGACTTCTTGCCGGTGCCGATGCTCTGCAGCATGGTCTGCAGGACCTGGGCCTTCTCGACCTGACCCCAGCCGGGTGCCATGGGCACGAACCAGCTGGACTCGGCCGCGGTGGCCGGGACCTCGGTGGCGGGGTCGGACTTCAGGGGGGCGAGGTCGGTCTTGTTGTTGGGCAGGTTGCCCTTGGCGATCAGGCCCTTCTGGCCGGTGGTGCCGGTGAAGGCGTTGATCCACTCGGCGGCGACGGCCTGGGCCTTCGACTTCACCGGGACGGCGAGGTCGGAACCGCCCAGGAAGACCGGCATGTTCTTGCCGGACGGACCGGGCATCACGAAGTTCTCGAGGTTGTCCTTGAGCTTGCCGGTCTTGTCGTTCTTCGGGTCGGCGGCGGTCGCGCCCTCCCAGGCCGCACCGAAGATCATGCCGGACTTGCCCTGGCCGTAGACGATGTAACGGTCGGACTCGTCCTTGGTCTTGTCACCGTGCATGTACTTGTCGATGACGTTCTTGAACTCGGTGAGGCCCTTGACGGACTCCGGCGAGGAGAGGTTGGCCTTCCACTGGCCGCCGTCCTCCTTGGCGATGGAGCCGCCGGCGTCGTAGACGTAGGACATGGCCGCGTACCAGTCACGGGTGGGCTGGTACCAGGCGGAGAACTTGTCGCCCTCCTTCTTCTGCACCTTGTCCAGCGCGGAGGTCAGCTCCGCGTACGTCTTCGGCGGGGTCTTGACGCCCACCGAGGCGAACAGGTCCTTGCGCCAGTTGCCGACGCGGCCACCCGCGTAGTACGGCACGCCGTAGGTCTTGCCGTCGTACTCCACCGAGGCCTTGAGGCCGTCCAGCCACGCGGAGGAGTTGTCGAACTTCGCCGCGTCCAGCGGGGCGAAGGCGCCCTTGACCATGTAGGCCAGCATCTCGGTGTTGCCCATCTCGACCACGTCCGGCACCTTGTCGGTGGCCAGGACCGCGTCGAGCTTGGTGTTCTTGTCCGGCCAGCCGTAGTACTCGTGCTTGATCTTGATGCCGGGGTGCTTCTTCACGATCGCGGCGTCGGCGGCCTTCACCAGCTCGGGCCAGTTGTTCTGCGCGTCGACGGTGAGCCAGACGGTCAGCGACTTGACGTCCGCGCTGTCCGACCCCTTGTCCTTGCTGTCGCTGTCCCCGCATGCCGCGATGGAGACCATCATTCCCGCGATTCCGATCGCGGCTATCAGCTTGCGCTTCACGCCACCCTCCTCAGGGATGCCACAAACCCCCCTGGCCTCCCCGCATCGCGTTAGGCCGGGACCTGGACCAGTGGTGTAGACCAGTACCGGGAGCTTGGACCAGACCAGATGCCCTGTCAAGGGTGCTCGAAACCGCCCTGACCAGCCGTTATGGGACCTACATATGCAGGAACCTTTAAGTAAGAAGGCAGCGAAAACCCTGGCCCCGGAGTACGCTCCTCCGCTAGACCACTTGGCTCTGTGGACTAGACCAAAACTGGTGGCGACGGTATACAGAGGGGATCACGAAACGAGCCGCATCCGGAGCGGGAAGGCAGACCATGAGCACCGACGTCAGCAGTGCGGAGAACGAGGGTGGGGCGACCGTCCGTACCGCGCGCGTGCCCAAGTACTACCGCCTGAAGAAACACCTGCTCGACATGACGGAGACGCAGACGCCCGGTACGCCGGTGCCGCCCGAGCGGACCCTCGCGGCCGAGTTCGACACCTCGCGCACCACGGTCCGCCAGGCGCTTCAGGAACTGGTGGTCGAGGGACGCCTGGAACGGATCCAGGGCAAGGGCACGTTCGTCGCCAAGCCCAAGGTCTCGCAGGCGCTCCAACTCACCTCGTACACCGAGGACATGCGCGCCCAGGGCCTCGAACCCACCTCGCAGCTCCTGGACATCGGCTACATCACCGCCGACGACCGGCTCGCCGACCTGCTGGACATCACCACCGGCGGCCGGGTGCTGCGCATCGAGCGGCTGCGCATGGCCAACGGTGAGCCGATGGCCATAGAGACCACCCACCTCAGCGCCAAGCGCTTCCCGGCCCTGCGCAGGTCGCTGGTCAAGTACACGTCCCTCTACACGGCGTTGGCCGAGGTCTACGACGTCCACCTGGCCGAGGCCGAGGAGACCATCGAGACCTCGCTGGCCACCCCGCGCGAGGCCGGCCTGCTCGGCACCGACGTCGGCCTGCCGATGCTGATGCTGTCCCGCCACTCGCTGGACCGGGACGAGCAGCCGGTGGAGTGGGTACGGTCGGTGTACCGCGGCGACCGCTACAAGTTCGTGGCCCGCCTCAAGCGCCCGCAGGACTGAATCGGTAACTCGCCCAATCGAACCGGGGAACTCGACAACTCGCGCCACTGAGCCGGTCGCGACTTTCGACAGCGCACACCGCGTCACGCACGCGGTGTAGCGCAACTCCCTTTCCTGCTCTACGTTCCTCCCGTCGCCGCATGGACGGGAGGACATCCCAGTGCGTACCGCGAACGTCCGCTCCATCGCCATCTGGACCCTTGTCGCGCTGATCGGCGCGACCGGTTGGTCCGTGCTAGCGCTCTCCCGGGGCGAGGACGTCTCGGCCGCCTGGATGGTCGCCGCCGCCCTCGGCACCTACGCCATCGCCTACCGCTTCTACGCGAAATTCATCGCGCAGAAGGTGCTCAAGGTCGACGGCACCCGGGCCACCCCGGCCGAACGCCTCGACAACGGCATCGACTTCCACCCCACCGACCGGCGCGTCCTGCTCGGCCACCACTTCGCCGCGATCGCCGGCGCGGGCCCCCTGGTCGGGCCGGTACTGGCCGCGCAGATGGGCTATCTGCCCGGCACGATCTGGATCATCGCCGGGGTGGTCTTCGCCGGCGCGGTCCAGGACATGGTGGTGCTGTTCTTCTCCACCCGCCGCGACGGCAGGTCGCTGGGGCAGATGGCCCGCGAGGAGATCGGCCCCTTCGGCGGCGCGGCGGCCCTGATCGCCGCCTTCGCCATCATGATCATCCTGCTCGGCGTACTGGCCCTGGTCATCGTCAACGCCCTCGCCGCCTCCCCGTGGGGCACCTTCTCCATCGGGATGACCATCCCCATCGCCCTGTTCATGGGCTTCTACCTGCGGGTCCTGCGCCCCGGCCGGATCGCCGAGGTCTCCCTCATCGGCGTGGGCCTGCTGCTGCTCGCCCTGGTCGCGGGCCGCTGGGTCGCCGAGTCCTCCTGGGCCGACACCTTCACCCTCGCGCCCTCGACGCTGGTGGTCTGGCTGGTCGCGTACGGCTTCATCGCCTCGATCCTGCCGGTCTGGATGCTGCTCGCGCCCCGCGACTACCTCTCCACCTTCATGAAGATCGGCACCATCGCGCTGCTCGCCCTCGGGGTGGTCATCGCCCTGCCGACGCTGAAGATGGACGCGGTCACCGACTTCGCCCGGCACGGCAACGGCCCGGTCTTCGCCGGCTCGCTCTTCCCCTTCGTCTTCATCACCATCGCCTGCGGGGCGCTGTCCGGCTTCCACGCGCTGATCTCCAGCGGTACGACGCCGAAGATGATCCAGAAGGAGACGCAGGTCCGCATGATCGGCTACGGCTCCATGCTGATGGAGTCCTCGGTCGCGATCATGGCGCTGCTCGCGGCGAGCATCATCGACCCCGGTCTGTACTTCGCGATGAACGCGCCGGCCGGGGTCATCGGCACCACCGTGCAGAACGCCTCGCAGGTGGTGGGGAGTTGGGGCTACCAGATCTCGCCGGACGCGCTCGCGCAGGCGGCGCAGCGGGTCGAGGAGTCGAGCCTGCTCTCCCGCACGGGCGGCGCGCCCACGCTGGCCGTCGGTGTCTCGGAGATCTTCTCCAAGGTCACCGGCGGGAGCCTGCGGGCCTTCTGGTACCACTTCGCGATCATGTTCGAGGCGCTGTTCATCCTGACCGCGCTCGACGCCGGCACCCGGGTCGGCCGGTTCATGCTCCAGGACATGCTCGGCAACGTCATCAGGCCCTTCAAGAACGTGAGTTGGAAGCCCGGCCTGGCCATCACCAGCGCGATCGTGTGCGCGCTGTGGGGCTACTTCCTGTGGGTCGGCGTCCACGAACCCCTCGGCGGGATCAACCAGCTCTTCCCGATCTTCGGCATCTCCAACCAGCTCCTGGCCGCGGTCGCCCTCGCCGTCTGCACGACCCTCCTGGTCAAGTCCGGCCGCCTCAAGTGGGCCTGGATCACCGGGATCCCGCTCGCCTGGGACGCCACGGTCACGCTGACGGCGAGCTGGCAGAAGGTCTTCTCCAGCGACCCGCGGGTCGGCTTCTTCAAGCAGCGCCAGGTCTTCCAGGACGCCATCGACTCCGGCAAGGTGCTGCCGCCCGCCAAGACCATGGACGACATGCACACCGTGGTCACCAACTCCACGGTGGACGGCGTCCTCACCGCCGTCCTCGCGGTCCTGATCATCGTCGTGATCGCGGACGCGGCCCGCGTCTGCGTCCGCCATGTCCGCCGCCCGGCCCTGTCCACGCTGAGCGAGTCCCCGTACGTCGAGTCCAAGCTCACCGCGCCGGCCGGCCTGTTCCCGACCCGGACCGAGAAGGAGGAGGAACGCCGTGCGGCCGTCGGTACCGCTGCGCCGGGCGATTAGAGGAGTGCGCTGGTACGTGCGTGAGCTGACCGACGAGTCGGCCTACGACCGGTACGTCACGCACGTCCGCAAGGACCATCCGGACGCGGCGGTGCCGTCCCGGCGCGAGTTCGAGCGAATGCGCACGGACCGTCAGGAGGCGGACCCCCGGCAGGGCTTCCGCTGCTGCTGAGGGGCCTCCGCGGGCCTCGTAAGGCCCCCTGTTGGGCCATCTGTCGGGCCTTCACAGAATCGACATACCGATATGCGGACGAGGTCTTCCGCATCCGTGACACCGTGACCTACATTGCCTGCGCGTTACCCAGGTGATCACAGGCGATCCCTGGTAGCCAGTGAGGGGACGGAGCCGCGGAATGTCAGAAGTGCCCGAAGTGAAACCACCGGTGGTGACACCGGTCCGCGTGGTGATCGCCCTCTGCCTGATCGCCCCGTTCGTGGCGATGCTCTGGGTCGGCTCCTACGCCAAGACCGACCCGACGTTCATCGGCATCCCCTTCTTCTACTGGTACCAGATGCTGTGGGTGCTGATCTCCACCGCGCTGACCATGACCGCGTACCAGCTGTGGCAGCGTGACCAGCGCGCCCGCACGAAGGGTGCCGCCAAGTGAACGACGGCGTGAACGGCGTAGCGCTCGCCGTCTTCATCTTCTTCTTCGTGGCCGTCACGGTCGTCGGCTTCCTGGCGGCCCGCTGGCGCCGGGCCGAGAACGAGGCCAGCCTCGACGAATGGGGCCTGGGCGGACGGTCGTTCGGCACCTGGGTCACCTGGTTCCTGCTCGGCGGCGACCTCTACACGGCGTATACGTTCGTGGCGGTCCCGGCGGCGATCTACGCGGCCGGCGCGGCCGGCTTCTTCGCGGTGCCGTACACGATCCTCGTCTACCCGCTGATCTTCACCTTCCTGCCCCGCCTCTGGTCGGTCTCGCACAAGCACGGCTATGTGACGACGTCCGACTTCGTGCGCGGCCGGTTCGGCTCGAAGGGCCTCTCGCTCGCGGTGGCCGTCACCGGCATCCTCGCGACGATGCCGTACATCGCGCTCCAACTCGTCGGCATCCAGGCAGTGCTGGACGTGATGGGCGTCGGCGGCGGTGACGACACCAACTGGTTCGTGAAGGACCTCCCGCTGCTGATCGCCTTCGGCGTACTCGCGGCGTACACCTACTCCTCGGGACTGCGCGCGCCCGCGCTGATCGCGTTCGTGAAGGACACGCTGATCTACATCGTCATCGCGGTGGCGATCATCTACATCCCGATCAAACTGGGCGGTTTCGACGACATCTTCGCCAAGGCCGGCGAGGCGTTCGCGCAGACCAACCCGGCGACCGGCAAGCCGCGCGGCGCCCTCGCACCGGCCGAGGCGGGTCAATGGACGTACGCCACCCTGGCGTTGGGCTCCGCGCTCGCGCTCTTCATGTACCCGCACTCGATCACCGCGACGCTCTCCTCCAGGAGCCGTGAGGTGATCCGCCGCAACACCACGATCCTGCCGCTGTATTCACTGATGCTCGGCCTGCTGGCGCTGCTCGGGTTCATGGCCATCGCGGCCGGAGTGAAGGTCAGCAACGGGCAGTTGGCGATCCCGCAGCTGTTCGAGGACATGTTCCCGGACTGGTTCGCGGGCGTGGCCTTCGCGGCGATCGGCATCGGCGCGCTGGTGCCCGCGGCCATCATGTCCATCGCGGCCGCGAACCTCTTCACCCGCAACATCTACAAGGACTTCATCAAGCCGGACGCCACACCGGAACAGGAGACCAAGGTCTCCAAGCTGGTGTCCCTGCTGGTGAAGGTCGGCGCCCTGGTCTTCGTCCTGACGATGGACAAGACGGTCGCCATCAACTTCCAGCTCCTCGGCGGCATCTGGATCCTCCAGACCTTCCCGGCCCTGGTCGGCGGCCTGTTCACCCGCTGGTTCCACCGCTGGGCCCTGCTCGCCGGCTGGGCGGTCGGCATGATCTACGGCACGGCCGCCGCGTACGGCGTCGCCTCCCCGACCCAGAAGCACTTCGGCGGCTCCTCCAAGGAGATCCCCGGCATCGGCGAGATCGGCTACATCGGCCTCACCGCGTTCGTCCTGAACGTCGTCGTCACGGTGGTCCTGACCTTCGTCCTGAAGGCACTGAAGGCCCCGGAGGGCGTCGACGAGACGCAGCCGGGCGACTACACGGCGGACGCGGGCGACCCGGGCGTGGAGGTGGAACTGCCGCCGGCCACGGCGGGGACCTCGCACTAGGCACTCCTGCTCAACGGGCCGCCGGAGAAAATCCGGCGGCCCGTTGTCGTACCCGTCGGGCACACTCGCCTGCATGGACATCGTGATCCGGGCAGCGCACCCCACCGAATACGAGACCCTCGGCGAGATCACCGCCCAGGCCTACCTCCAGGACGACCTGCTGACCTTCGGAGAGAGCGACTGGTACCTCGGCGAGCTCAGAGACGTGGCCAATCGGGCGGCCGTCGCCGACGTGCTGGTCGCCACGGACAGGGACCGGATCCTCGGCGGGGTCACCTTCGTCACCGCCGGCACGCACATGGCCGAGCGGGCCGGCCCCACCGAGGCCGAGATCCGCATGCTCGCCGTCGACCGGGCGGCCCGCGGCCGGGGCGCGGGCGAGGCACTCGTCCGCGCCTGCGTCGACCGCGCACGAGCCGCCGAGGACTGCACCGGCATCGTCCTGTCCACCCAGCCGACCATGCGCGCCGCCCACCGCATCTACGAACGCCTCGGCTTCGTCCGCGTCCCGGAACGGGACTGGAACCCCATTCCGGAGGCCGGCGACTTCGTGCTGCTCACCTATCAGTTGACGTTCTGACACGCTCCGAAGTCGGCGCGCGACACAACATCTAGGGGTGCTCCTACAACCCAGCACAAGATGTATGCTCATGCTCGCTGTCGTCGCAGGGGAATCCGGTGCGAATCCGGAACTGTCCCGCAACGGTGTACTCATGCGTGTTCGCACATGTATGGGCGTCAGTCCGAGGACCTGCCGACAGCGCGCCCGACCAAGCCGGTCGGGTGCCATGACGTCCGGGCCTCGTGGAATGGGCCGGGGACGCGACGCCGTCGTGCGCTCGTGGCTGCCCCCTGCCCTCCGCCTGGCCCCCGTGCCCAGCGAGGGAGAGCCCCACGTGACCATCGCGCCAGCCGACCCGGCTTCAGTCACCGCGCCGGAGACCGACGGCCCCGGTACCGCGTTGCTGCGGATCCTGACCGAGTTGACCGCCGACCTCCCCGACGCCGACCCCGGCCGGGTCGCCGCCGCCGCGTTGCGCGGCCGGTCCGCGCAGGCCGACGAGGCCGAACTGCGCGAGCTGGCCACGGAGGCCGCCGCCGGTCTCATCTCGGAGGACCCCGCCTACTCGCAGGTCGCCGCCCGGCTGCTGACCATCTCGATCCGCGCCGAGGCCGCCTCGCAGGGCGTCACCTCGTTCACCGAGTCGGTCCTCGTCGGCCACCGCGAGGGCCTCATCGCCGACCGCACCGCCGAGTTCGTCCGCGTCCACGCGGCCCGCCTCGACGAACTGATCGACCGCACCGCCGACGACCGCTTCGGCTACTTCGGCCTGCGCACCCTGCACAGCCGCTACCTGCTGCGCCACCCCATCACCCGCAAGGTCGTCGAGACCCCCCAGCACTTCATGCTGCGCGTCGCCGCCGGCCTCGCGGAGGACGACAGCACCCGCGCCCTGGACGAAGTCGCCTCGCTCTACCGCCTGATGAGCCGGCTGGACTACCTCCCCTCCTCCCCCACGCTCTTCAACTCCGGCACCCGGCACCCCCAGATGTCGTCCTGCTACCTCCTCGACTCCCCGATGGACGAGCTGGACTCCATCTACGACCGCTACCACCAGGTCGCCCGCCTCTCCAAGCACGCCGGCGGCATCGGCATCGCCTACTCCCGCATCCGCTCCCGGGGTTCACTGATCCGCGGCACCAACGGGCACTCCAACGGCATCGTCCCGTTCCTCAAGACGCTGGACGCCTCCGTCGCCGCCGTGAACCAGGGCGGCCGGCGCAAGGGCGCGGCCGCGGTCTACCTGGAGACCTGGCACTCCGACATCGAGGAGTTCCTGGAGCTGCGGGACAACACCGGTGAGGACGCCCGCCGTACGCACAACCTGAACCTCGCGCACTGGATCCCGGACGAGTTCATGCGCCGGGTCAACGAGGACGGCGTCTGGTCGCTCTTCTCCCCCGCCGACGTGCCCGAACTCGTCGACCTGTGGGGCGCGGAGTTCGACGCCGCGTACCGCAAGGCCGAGGCCGCCGGGCTCGCCCGCAAGACCATCCCGGCCCGCGACCTCTACGGCCGCATGATGCGCACCCTCGCGCAGACCGGCAATGGCTGGCTGACCTTCAAGGACGCCGCCAACCGCACCGCCAACCAGACCGCCGAGCCGGGCCACACGGTCCACTCCTCCAACCTCTGCACGGAGATCCTGGAGGTCACGGACGACGGCGAGACCGCGGTCTGCAACCTGGGCTCGGTCAGCCTCGGCGCCTTCGTGGTCGGCCGGGACATCGACTGGGACCGGCTGGACGAGACCGTCCGCACGGCCGTCACCTTCCTCGACCGGGTCGTCGACATCAACTTCTACCCGACCGAGCAGGCGGGCCGCTCCAACGCGAAATGGCGTCCCGTCGGCCTCGGTGCCATGGGCCTCCAGGACGTCTTCTTCAAACTCCGCCTGCCCTTCGACTCCCCCGAGGCCAAGGCCCTCTCCACCCGCATCGCCGAGCGCATCATGCTCGCCGCGTACGAGGCGTCGGCGGACCTGGCCGAGCGCAACGGCCCCCTCCCCGCCTGGGAGAAGACCCGCACCGCCCGAGGCGTCCTGCACCCCGACCACTACGACGTGGAACTGACCTGGCCCGAGCGCTGGGCGGCACTGCGGGAACGTATCGCCAAGGTCGGCATGCGCAACAGCCTCCTGCTCGCGATCGCCCCCACCGCCACCATCGCCTCGATCGCCGGCGTCTACGAGTGCATCGAGCCGCAGGTCTCCAACCTGTTCAAGCGCGAGACGCTGTCCGGCGAGTTCCTCCAGGTCAACTCCTACCTGGTCGACGAGTTGAAGCGCCTCGGCGTCTGGGACGCCCGCACCCGCGAGGCGCTGCGCGAGGCCAACGGCTCGGTGCAGGGCTTCGCCTGGATCCCGGCGGAGGTCCGCGCGCTGTACCGCACGGCCTGGGAGATCCCGCAGCGCGGCCTGATCGACATGGCCGCGGCCCGCACCCCGTACCTGGACCAGTCCCAGTCCCTCAACCTCTTCCTGGAAACCCCGACCATCGGCAAGCTCTCGTCGATGTACGCGTACGCGTGGAAGCAGGGCCTGAAGACGACGTACTACCTGCGGTCGCGGCCGGCGACCCGGATCGCCCGCGCCGCCCAGGCCCAAGCAACTGTCCCCGTCCAGCAGGCCGTTGACCCCGACGCGGTCGCCTGCTCCCTGGAAAACCCCGAGTCCTGCGAGGCCTGCCAATAATGACGACCGAAGCCAAGACTGCGCCTGTCAAAAACTTGCTCGACCCCGGCTTCGAGCTGACCCTCCGCCCCATGCGCTACCCCGACTTCTACGAGCGCTACCGGGACGCCATCAAGAACACCTGGACCGTCGAGGAGGTCGACCTCCACTCGGACGTCACCGATCTCGCGAAGCTGACGCCGGGTGAGCAGCACATGATCGGCCGGCTGGTCGCGTTCTTCGCGACGGGCGACTCGATCGTGGCGAACAACCTCGTGCTGACGCTGTACAAGCACATCAACTCCCCCGAGGCACGGCTCTACTTGAGCCGCCAGCTCTTCGAGGAAGCAGTCCACGTCCAGTTCTACTTGACCCTCCTGGACACCTACCTCCCCGACCCGGAGGACAGAGCGGCCGCCTTTGACGCGGTGGAGAACATCCCCTCCATCCGCGAGAAGGCCGAGTTCTGCTTCAGGTGGATCAACGAGGTTGAAAAGCTTGACCGGTTGGAGACCAAGGCCGATCGCCGCCGTTTCCTCCTCAATCTGATCTGCTTCGCGGCGTGCATCGAGGGCCTGTTCTTCTACGGGGCCTTCGCTTACGTGTACTGGTTCCGGAGCCGGGGGTTGCTGCATGGTCTGGCAACCGGCACGAACTGGGTGTTCCGAGACGAGACCTGCCACATGAACGCCGCGTTCGCCGTGGTCGACACCGTCCGCAAGGAAGAGCCCGACCTCTTCGACGACGAGCTGGACCAGCAGATCACCGACATGATGCGCGAAGCCGTCCAGGCCGAGCTGCAGTTCGGCCGTGACTTGTGCGGAGACGGTCTTCCCGGTATGAACACCGAGTCGATGCGCCAGTACTTGGAGTGCGTCGCCGACGAGCGTCTCGTACGTCTCGGCCTGGCCCCGATCTACGGTTCCGAGAACCCCTTCTCCTTCATGGAGTTGCAGGGCGTGCAGGAGCTGACCAACTTCTTCGAGCGCCGTCCGTCGGCGTACCAGGTGGCGGTGGAGGGGTCGGTCGACCTGGACGAGGATTTCTGACGGTACGTCACTGACTGTTGCCGGGCTGCATGTTGCAGCCCGGCACCTTCAATCCCTCTTCTTCAGGACGACATCGATGAGGCCCGGGTCGAATGGAGCGTTTCTGGTCCGGGTCTTCGGGATCGGCCGGATCACCACCTCGTCCACCACGGCATCGAGCGCGAGACGCTGCTGTCTGATGTCGAACGCGGCCCAGCGTTCCGGTGTGAAGCCGACGAGCAGGTTTCGGTCGTTCTGCTGGGCGTAGAACTCCGCGCGGTCTTCTGCCAGGTCACGGAGTTGTAGATCCATCAGCGGCGTGCGTGCCTCGCATGCCTTGAGAAGGGCGAGTCGCTCTTCTCCCGGGAAGCCGCTCCGGTCAGGAACGGCATCGCCGTACTCCGCCTCCAACGCATGGAGCGCCACGCCGATCACGTGCTCGTCCACGAGATCCACTCGCCGTCCCACCTTTCGGCACTTTGCCGCGTCGCACCGATAGGAGGACTGACGGTTCGTTCCACGGGGTGGCTGGCCTCCCATGCGGCAACCGCACAGTGTGCCGTCGTCTCGTCGGTAGCCGCAGCGCAGGAACCCACTGAGCAGATACTTCCGACAAGAATCCGTCTGAGCCCTGCGCTCCCGCGCGTTGCTCGGCATCTCCCGATCCCTTGTCCGGGATGCGTGTTCCTGCTTGTAGGTGGGGCGTCGCCCTCCGGGGGAATGCCAGCGGCCACAACGCTCGATGAGCTTCCCCCACTCCTCGGGGGTGGCCACCGTCTGCCAGTCTCCGACGACAGGTGCCACTGTCTCCCGATTGCGGACCAGGTCGCCGTCCACAATGCGGTAGCCGCAGATCGCCGGGTTCGTCACCATCGACTGCACCGTACTGACGGTCCATCGGCTGTTTCGCACCGTCTGAACTCCCTCCTCGGTCAGCCAGTCGGTGATCGCCGTCCACGACGTTCCTGCCAATGCCATGTCGATGGCCCCACGGAGGTAGGCCGACTCGTGCGGATCGAGCACGGAGTTGGTGGGCCGGCCGGTGACCGCGTCGGGTCCGTACCAACCGAAGCGGCGGCATCCTCCCGTCACCCGCCCTTCCCGGGCGTGGTCCCGCACGGAACGCAGTCGGCGACTGCTCATCCGCTCCGTCTCTCGCTTCCCACCCATGACTGACGTACCGCTGTGGGGTGCCATCTCAACTGTCATGTCAATGAGTTGGTTCTTGTCCACCAGGTAGAGGAAGCCGTTCTCGACCAGTCCCAGGGCTCGGAGCAGGAGTGAGTGGTCGCTTTGGAGTCGGACAAGGCGCTCCTCCTCGACGGCGACAACGCCGTGTACTCGGAAACCTTGCTCCGTCCGACCAGCGCGTATGACGCGGAGCATCTGTCGGAACGCAGGCCGTTCCACGCCGGGATCAGAGGCGGTCAGCGCGTTGTCCGTGAACCGGAAGACGACGGCCCAGCCGAGTCCGGCCGCCGCATCGTCGTTGTTGAGGTGCTGCCGACCGACACCCCGTCCGTCGCCCTCGGCGTCACGGCTGACCCTGGCGTAGGAGACCACGGGAATCCGCCCCGCGAGCCATCTCTCGAAACTGCGCCCGAGGGCGAGAGCATCCACAAGCGCTGGATGCGGGGCCCAGTGCGATGCCGATCCCAACGGTCCTCCTCAGCGATGACATGCGGCTTCCGGTCCGTCAAAAATCAGTCCTTGAGCTGCAGTTGGCTACTTGCGGCTTCACTGTGAAGGCACTGCAACACCGCACGCAACATGCTTCATCGAATACATTCGATCGAGTGACCTGCCTCGACGATGGCGCGTATCGTGTCGGCTCGGCTACGCAGGCCCCCTCGGAGACGCGGGGCGCCACGAACAGAGGAGACGGCATGTCCGCTCACCCGGGCGCAGGCATCCGGCAACGGCGTCTGGGCTCGGAACTGCGCAGGCTCCGCGCAGAGGCAAAGGTCTCGCAGCGTGATGCCGGTGCACATATCGACGGAGGACAGGCCAAACTCTCGAAGATCGAGACGGGTCGCCAGAACATCCGGCGGCTGGAGCTCCTGGCCCTGCTCGATCTCTACGGAGTAGCGGACCCGGAGTTGCGCGAAGTACTGGTGTCCCTGCTCCGCAAAAGCAGCAGGCCGGGCTGGTGGCACGAGTACGGCAACGCGCTGCGCACGGATTCGCTCGACGTCATCTCGCTGGAGGCGGAATGCGAGCAGATCCTCCAGTACTGCAACATGGCGCTGCCCGATCTCCTGCAGACGGACGAGTACGCGAGGGCCCTGATCGGCGGCCTCGACCCTCATCTCCCGGACGCGCAGGTGGAGTTCTTCGTCCAGTTGCGCATCCGGCGACAGCACGTCCTCAACCGTGGCGATCCGCCCCGGTTCGTCGCCGTACTGGATGAGGCGTTGCTCCGACGCCCCGTGGGCGGCTCCGGGACCATGGCACGGCAGTTGCGCAGACTGGTCGAGATGAGTCACCGCCCCGGGACCACGATTCAAGTCGTACCGACCGAGCAGGCCGTCTATCCCGGCATGTACGGGTCCTTCCGGGTGCTGTACAGCTCACCTCCCGCAGCCTTGAACGTAGTTGAGACGGACCACTGGACAGGCAGTCGCTATGCGGACGAGCCCGGACAGGTCGAGAGCCACCGCCTGCTCCTCGACACGATTCGCTCGTCCGCCCTGCCGTCGCAACAATCCCTGGAATTCATCTCACAGCTCTCGGAAGAGTTCGACGAGCGTGACGGCGCGGCCTCGCGCGGCTCGTCCATGGACCGTACATAGACCCTCCATCGACCGTCCAAGGTGTTCCTATGCGGCGGCAAAGTTCTCCCGGCGCATCTGGTTCCGCCTCCACACCCCCGGTTACGTTCTGGCCGTCCTGTTCATGCCATGCATAGCGGCAGCACAGGGTGTTCGAGATGTCATGCTCATGACTGCGCACTCTGCCGCCGCTACGCGCGTCACGGGCCTGCCGAAACCCCACCGTTGGAGGCAGTACCCCATGCGTGAGTCACGCCCGAGCAAGCGCCGCCGGAGTCTGCGAAGACTTCTGGCCCTGTCCGTTCCCGCCTTCGCCCTCACCGTCGCGGGCCTGATGGCGGCACCGGCCGCCGGGGCGCAGACCGCCCCGGCCACCTCGTCCGCCACTCCCCACACCTCCCGCGTCACCCAGAACACGACCGCCCTCACCTCCCCCTCCCGCCAGACCTTCCACTCCACCGGCAAGGCCGGCCAGAAGGTGCCGACCACGCACCTGTGCGCCACCGCGGCCCCGGGACACGCGTCCTGCTTCGCGCAGCGGCGTACCGACATCAAGCAGAGCCTGGCCGCCGCGCTCGCCGCCGCGCCCTCGGGGCTCAGCCCGGCCAATCTTCACAGCGCCTACAACCTGCCCTCGACCGGCGGTTCCGGTCTGACCGTCGCGGTCGTGGACGCCTACAACGACCCCAACGCCGCGTCGGACCTGGCCACTTACCGCTCGCAGTACGGCCTGTCGGCGTGCACGAAGGCCAACGGCTGCTTCAAGCAGGTCAGTCAGACCGGTTCCACCACCTCGCTGCCCTCGAACGACACCGGTTGGGCGGGTGAGGAGGCGCTGGACATCGACATGGTCAGCGCGGTCTGCCCCAACTGCAACATCACGCTCGTAGAGGCGAATTCGGCGAACGACTCCGACCTCGGCACCGCCGAGAACGAGGCCGTCGCGCTCGGCGCGAAGTTCGTGTCCAACAGCTGGGGTGGCGACGAGGCCTCCTCCCAGACCAGCGAGGACACCGCGTACTTCAAGCACCCGGGCGTCGCCATCACGGTGAGTTCGGGCGACGAGGCGTACGGCGCCGAGTACCCGGCAACGTCCCAGTACGTGACGGCAGTCGGCGGCACCGCGCTGTCCACGTCCTCCAATTCCCGCGGCTGGACCGAGTCCGTGTGGAAGACCAGCAGCAGCGAGGGGACGGGGTCCGGCTGCTCCGCCTATGACGCGAAGCCGAGTTGGCAGACCGACACCGGGTGCAGCAAGCGCATGGAGGCGGACGTCTCCGCGGTCGCCGACCCGGCCACCGGCGTGGCCGTGTACGACACCTACGGCGGCTCCGGCTGGGCGGTCTACGGCGGTACGAGTGCCTCGGCGCCGATCATCGCGGGCGTGTACGCGCTCGCCGGCACCCCGGGTTCGAGTGACTACCCGGCGAAGTACCCGTACAGCCACACCAGCAACCTGTACGACGTGACCAGCGGCAACAACGGCTCCTGCTCCACGAGTTACTTCTGCACCGCGGCCACCGGCTACGACGGTCCGACCGGCTGGGGCACCCCGAACGGCACCACCGCCTTCACCTCGGGCACCACCACCGGCAACACGGTGACCGTCACCAACCCGGGCAGCCGGTCGACGACGACCGGCAGCTCGGTCAGCCTCCAGATCAGCGCGAGCGACAGCGCCGGTGCCACGCTCACCTACAGCGCCTCGGGGCTGCCGACCGGGCTGTCCATCGGCAGTTCGACCGGCCTGATCTCGGGTACGGCGTCCACCGCGGGCACGTACCAGGTCACCGTGACCGCGAAGGACTCCACGGGCGCGACCGGCTCGACGTCCTTCACCTGGACCGTCGGCTCCGGTGGCGGGACCTGCACCTCGGCCCAGTTGCTCGGCAACGCCGGTTTCGAGTCGGGTGCCACCACCTGGACCTCGTCCAGCGGGGTCATCACCAACGACAGCGGTGAGAGCGCGCACGCCGGTTCCTACTTCGCGTGGCTCGACGGGTACGGCTCCACGCACACCGACTCGCTCTCCCAGTCGGTGACCGTGCCGACCGGCTGCAAGGCCACCTTCACCTTCTACCTGCACGTCGACACCGCGGAGACCTCCACCAGCAGCGCGTACGACAAGCTGACGGTCACCGCCGGGTCGACGACCCTGGCCACCTACTCCAACCTCAACAAGGCGACCGGCTACGCCCAGAAGTCCTTCGACCTGTCCTCGTTCGCCGGCTCCACCGTCACCCTGAAGTTCAGCGGTGTCGAGGACTCCTCGCTCCAGACCAGCTTCGTCGTCGACGACACCGCCGTCACGACCAGCTGACCTCCACGACCGCCACGAGACCCCGGGCCCCGGTCGCCGCCTTCGCGGCCGGGGCTCCGGCGTGCGTACGAGAAGGCTCCGGCGTGGATCCAGGCGTACGGGTCATACGTCCAATGGCAGAGGAGGCCCCATGCGTGTTCACCGCACGACCCCCGCTCTCGCCCTGACGGCCCTGACCATCCTGACGCTCGTGCTCGCCGGCTGCGGCAGCGACTCCGGCGGCGACGAAGGTTCCGCGGGCGGTGTGTCGCCGTCCACGTCGGCCAGTCCCACGACCGCCGGTCCCACAACGAACAGTCCGTCGGCCGGCCAGTCTCCGACGCCCCAGTCCCCGACGACCGAGCCTCCGACCGCCGATCCCTCGCAGTGCGCGACCGTCTCCGGTTCGCTCGGCGCCGACGACAGCGGTCGTACCGTGTGCCTCACGACCGGACAGGTGGTCCGGGTGGAACTGGACGGCACCGCCGATCGGCCGTGGAAGGCGGTGTCCGCCGAGGGCGCCGGTCTGGAGGCCACCAACAGCGGCATTGTGCTGCAACCCGGTGACGCGAGCGGCGCCTACAAGGCCGTCTCGACAGGAAAGATCCGGCTGAGCTCGACGCGTCCGCTGTGCGGCGCCGGGTCCGGCCGGATCTCCTGCAAGGGCATTCAGGAGTGGTGGGTCGCCGTGGTGGTGAGGTAGCCGTGCCGCCGTGCGGGGCGGGCCGGCTCCGGGTGCTCCTGGCGGGCCAGCTCGGCCTCGCGGATCTGCCGGTCGATGCGGCGGTCGTGCGCGATGCCGATGGCGGACGGGAGCACCAGCAGGACGAGGAGGGCGAGTACAGCAAGCATTCCGATCAGTCCTTCTATCTGTGCGGTATCCATGGACACCACTCTCGCGCGTTTGACTCCTTACCGTCAGTGGCAGGACTGCCGTAGACCCTCGACTTCCTGCCAATGCCGAGGCACAGTGGAGACATGCTGAAAAACGTGGCCGCCATCGTCCTGGACGGTGTGAACCCCTTCGAGTTGGGCGTCGTCTGCGAGGTGTTCGGCACCGACCGCAGTGACGACGGACTGCCGGTGTACGACTTCGCGGTGGCCTCGGCCGAGGGCCCGCGGCTGAACTCCCACGCGGGCTTCACCATGAACATCGAGCACGGCCTGGAGCGTCTGGAGTCGGCGGACCTGATCGCCGTACCGGCCGGGTCCTGCTACGAGAGCCGGGAGTTCCCGCCCGAGCTGCTGGAGGCGCTGCGCCGCGCGGTGGACCGCGGGGCGCGCGTGCTCAGCGTCTGCTCCGGCGTCTTCGTGCTGGCCGCGGCCGGACTGCTGGACGGCCGGCGCTGCACGGTGCACTGGCGGCACGCGGACGAGCTGGCGCTGGCGTACCCGGGGCTGAGCGTGGAGCCCGACGTCCTGTACGTCGACGAGGGTTCGGTGATCACCTCGGCGGGGACCGCCGCCGGCATCGACGCCTGTCTGCACATCGTGCGCAAGGAGCAGGGCCCCGAGGTCGCCAACAAGATCGCCCGGCGGATGGTGGTCCCGCCGCACCGGGACGGCGGTCAGGCGCAGTACATCGAGCGGCCGCTGCCCCGCTCCCAGGTCGACACGGTCGCCGAGGTGCTGGTGTGGATGGAGCGGCACCTGGACGAGGAGGTCACCGTGGAGCAGCTGGCCGAGCGCGCCCAGATGTCGCCGCGCACCTTCGCCCGCCGCTTCCAGCAGGAGACCGGGACGACTCCCTACCGCTGGATCCTGCGTCAACGGGTGCTGCTGGCGCAGCGGTTGCTGGAGGGGACGGACGAGACGATGGACGCGATCGCGGGCCGAACGGGGTTCGGCACCGCGGCCGCGCTGCGCCATCACTTCGTCCGGGCGCTGGGGACCACCCCCAACGCCTACCGACGCACCTTCCGGGGTTCGGGCTCCGAGGAGGCCGCCTGACCCCCACCCCTCACCTCGGCACGGGTTTCAGCAACAGGCTGTGCGGGCGCAGGGTGATGCCCACCCGGGTGGTGTCGTTGGACCCGGCCACCTGCTCGAAGCGGAACGCGCTCGCCACCGCCGCCGTGATCAGGCTGAGCTGGGCCATCGAGAAGTGGTCGCTGGGGCACTTGCGGTTGCCGACGCTGAACGGGCTCATGGCGTATTTGGGCACGTCCCCCGCCCGCTCCGGCAGCCAGCGGTCGGGGTCGAACTCCAGGTTGTCGGCGTACGACTTCGCGTCGCGCTGGATCGCGTACGGGCTGTACACGATGTCGGCCCCGGCCGGAATGCGATAGCCACCGAGCTCGGTGTCCACGACCGCCCGTCGCGTCAATATCCATACGGCGGGGCGCAAACGCATGGCCTCGACGACGACATTGTTGGTGTGCGTGAGCTTGCGGACGTCGGCGAATGCGACCGGACGGCCGCCGGTGACGGATTCGACTTCGTCGCGCACTCGGTCCGCGTGTTCCGGGTGTTCCGCGAGGACCTGGAGCAGCCACATGATCGTGGAGGCGACGGTTTCGCTGCCGGGGGTGAGTATCGCGACGACCTGGTCGTGGATCTCCTGTTCCCCGATGGGGTCGCCATTGTCGTCCTTCGCCGCCAGCAATGCCGTCAGCAAATCGTCCGGCTTTTGACCAGATGCCCGGCGTTCGGCGACGATCTCGTCGACGAGCAGGTGCAAATCGGCCAGCGCCCGGTTGAATTCCCGGTTGGCCGGCAGGGGCAGCCGGTACAGCGGCCCGAGCGGGACGACCATCCGGCGGTACATGCCGCGGAAGACGGTGGCGAGCGCGACGCACAGCCGCTCCGCCCGCTCGTCCATGAAGTCGCCGCGCAGCAGGCAGCGGGCCGCGATGCGCACGGCGACCCGGAAGGACTCGGAGGTGCAGTCGACGGTCTCGCCGGGCCGCCAGCGCCGGGTGAGCGCGTGGGCCTCCTCCTCCATGATCGGGCCGTAGGCGGGGATGGCGTCCAGCCGGAAGGCGGGCTGGATGGTGCGGCGCTGGCGCCGGTGGCGCGGGCCGTTGGCGGTCGCGACCCCCTCCTTGCCGAGCAGGCCCTCCAGGGACTCCCAGAGCGGGCCGTCGATCTTGTAGTCGGTGCTGAGCGCCATGGCTCCGGTGAGGGCGGGGGTGGTGACCGCGTACACCGTCTTGGGGCCGAGCCTCAGCCGGACGACGTCGCCGTGCTCGCGCAGCCGGGACATGAAGGCCAGCGGGTCGCGGACCAGTTTCAGGCCGTGGCCGAGGACCGGGACACCGCCGCCCGCGAGGGGCGGTTCGCGCAGCTCCGGGGCCCGGACGGCCGCGGGCTTCACAGACTCGACGGTCATTTCTCACCTGCCGCTTCGTTGGTGACGTACGGGGGTGTGGACCGGTCGTCCCAGCTGTCGACCATGTAACGGCCGGACTCGTGGTGGAACCAGTAGACGGAACTGAACCAGTTCCGCATATTGGCGACGCAGGCCCTGACGGCGGTGCCGAGTTCTTTTCCGTGCACCGTGCCGTCGTCGAGTTCGTCGGCGAACCGTAATGCTTCGCGTTCCGCGACGACGAATTCGGATATGCATTCCTCGACGCGTCGCCTTACTTCGGCGACCGCCTCTTCGAGTGTCAGTCCCTCGTGGGTGACGAGACTGATTCCGAGATTGTGGACCTCGGCGCCCGCTATTTCCTTGGGGAGCGAGCAGAGGTCGTTGTACCACGCGGCGAATTCCTGGCTGAGCAGCGCGGGACGCCGGAATGCGGGGTGTTTCCTTACCGAGTCCGGGAGTTCCACGCCCGCGCTCGGTTCCAGGAGGTCGGTCCAGATCCAGTGTGCGAAGGTGAGCCGACGCAGTGCGAGGTATTCATCGACCGTCGGGATGATCCCTTCGATACGGTTGTGGAACTCCCGGTCGTACGCCTCGATCACTTCGTGGAAGTGACGCGCGAAACGGGCGTTCCACGTTCCGGGAAGGAACGAGTAGAGCCGCGCCACGCTGTCCGCGAGCCCCGCGACCAGGGAGTCCTTGTGATGCAGATGCTTCTCGGGAGCATCCAGCGCCGCATGCAAACGGAACCTCAACCGCCGCCACTCGACGGGTCGCCGGTGGACGATGTCTCGGTCATGTCGGTCGTCCCAGACGAAGAACCACGCGCTGTAGTCCGCTATCGCCTGGAGTACCTCGTCGGGGGCACCCAGGTAGTACCCGGCCATCAAGTCCGTATAGCACAGACCGTCGGCATATTCCTCGACCTTGTCCGCCGGCATCAGGCGCTTTTCCAGCAGCCAGGTCCTGGTCTTCTCCTGGAGTCGAGGCCAATACGGATGCAGTTCCCGGGGAAACGCCGCCTCGATCACCGGAAGAGCAAGTGACGGTGGAACCGCGATCGCTGTCGATGTGGTGCTGTGTGGGAAAGCAGGCACGAACAAACCCCTCTCAGCCGCCAAGTCGGCGTACGCCCCTCCCGCCGTGCCGGGCGCACGCCGTTGCGCATCCCCGCACTTACTATTCAGCACCACAACTGACCGTTCTGGGAACGGATTTGCTCCCTTCACTACCCCACGATGCCTAGAACACCCCCTTGCGTGACCGAATCTGGATCACTAGAGGCGCATACG
The DNA here is from genome assembly GCF_044750545.1 of Streptomyces sp. NPDC088794. Lineage (NCBI taxonomy): Bacteria > Bacillati > Actinomycetota > Actinomycetes > Kitasatosporales > Streptomycetaceae > Streptomyces > Streptomyces sp. NPDC088794. The sequence continues at coordinate 25,282 of NZ_JBIVKB010000002.1, forward strand.
CGATCGAACGTGCGACGCACACACGAACGGCGCCTGTTCCGGCAGGGATGCCTGAACAGACGCCGTACGGACGGGTCCTGTGGGGTGTCAGTCGTTCGCGACGACCGGGTAGCGCGGCTCGTTCTCGGCCATCTGCCGCAGCGCGTCCTTGCGTTCACGCTTGGAGAGCCGGTCGATGTAGAGGTAGCCGTAGAGGTGATCGGTCTCGTGCTGCAAACACCGCGCGAAGTAGCCGGTGCCGCGGACCTTGATCGGGTTGCCCTGTTCGTCCTGCCCGGTCACCTCGGCGTAGTCGGGGCGGGCGAGCGGCGCGTACGCGGTGGGCACCGACAGACAGCCCTCGTTGCTCTCGTCCAGGTGCCGCTTGTCGGCGGGCAGATCGACCAGCCTGGGGTTGCAGACCACGCCCACGTGCCGCTTGCCCTCGTCGTCCTGGCAGTCGTAGACGAAGACCTTCAGGTCGACGCCGATCTGGTTGGCGGCCAGGCCCACGCCCTCGGCGGTGCGCTGCGAGGCGAACATGTCCGCGACCAGCTGCGCCAGCTCGTCGCCGAACTCGGTGACGTCCCTGCACTCCTTGTGCAGCACCGGATTCCCGACGACGGTGATCGGCCGCGAGACACCCCGCTCCCGCCAGGCGTTCTCCCGCTCCTCCGCCTCCTCGACGTCGATGACGAAGCCCTCGTCGCCCACGGGAAGCACGCCCACGTGCTGCTGATCGGTGTCCTGCTGCGCCATGCCGACGTATGCCTTCCTGCAACCTGAGAGATTCTGCGAGTACAGCGTAATCGGGGCTGCGCCCCGTAGGGGCGCGGGGAACTGCGCGACCAGCCACACACGGCTCGCAGCCGAAACCCGGTCTCAGCAAACTTCTTCGAGATCCCGCCAGTCCCGGGAGTCAGGACTGTCCGCAACCCACCCGTCCAGCAACCCCCGCACCAGCGAGGCAGGCGCCGCCACCCCACACTCCCGCTCCGGCACCCACATCTGCCCGTCCGTGCGATGCCCCAGCGGCCCGGGATGCCCCGGCTCACTGTGATCGTGCGGATCGAGATGCTCCCCGTCCCCCTCGTCGGACGGCATCCGCGACTCGGAACACGTCCGACAGAGCAACCGCACCGACGACGACCAGTCCTCCGCGGCGAATCCCGCGTCCGCCGCCAACTGCTCCAGCGCGTCCCGGTCCGCCTCGCTCGCGGCCTCGAGGAGGACCACCCACGTCGGCACGGGCGACGGCGCCCACAGCTCGATCTCGTCGAAGACCGGGTAGGCGTGCCCGGCGGTCGTGGTCCGCTCGCCGTGCGGCACCCCGTCGTGCAGGACTACCTCGCCCCAGCGCCGCCCGGAGGACGGCAGCGGAATCGACAGGACCTCGATCCGGGCGGGGTCCAGGCGTCGGCCCCAGACGACCTCGGCCTCCCCTTCGGGGGACAGTCGTACGGCCGCGCTGCCGAGGTCCATCCCGACCGGCTCGCCGGAGTTCGTCGCACCGCCCGGTACCCGCAGCCCGTACGCCTGCCACGCCCGTCGGGCGAGCGGCCAGTCCTGGAGGGCGGTGGCCGCGATGCCGACGTTCCACCAGTCAGGTGCACCCGTCTCGCGGTCGAGGAGGGCGACGGCCCGCAGGCCCGCGGCCCGGGCCTGCTCCCAGTCGTGCCGGAACTTGTGCAGCAGGGCGAGGTTGAACCAGGACTCGGACAGCCAGGGTTCCAGATCGGCGGCACGTGTCAGCAGCGCGCCCGCGTCCTCGTAGCGGCCGTCGCCGATCAGCGTGAAGGCGCGATCGGTGGCCTGCCGCCAGGAGGCGGAGGGCCGGTGCCGTCCCTTGCCGAAGATCCTCACGATTCCCGCCTGCCAGTTCCGTTCTGTGGGCTGGCCAGTGCTGCCCCCGGACACCTTCTCATTCTCTTTCGCATCCAACCACGTAGGTCTGGGAGGCCGCTCATTACCCATGGGTTACCCCGCCATGGGCAGGGTCAGACAGTCCCGTGCCAGGACGCGGGCCAGCGACTCCACCACCTCGGGCGCGTAGTCCCCGGCGGTGGCCAGACGCAGCTCCTCCAGGGCGGTGAGGGGCCCGCCGGGACCGGCGCCCTGCACCTTCTCCTCGTACGCGTTCACGGCCCGCACGATCCTGGCGGCGACGGGTTGCTCCCGACAGGGGTCGGCCTGCCGCTCCACGACCACGGCGACCGCCGCGTCCACCCCGGTCTGGCGGACGACGGCCCCGCCCAGCAGCGCGATCCTCCGCTGTTCGGCGGCGGGCAGGACGGCGGTGGCGCCGGCCGGTACCGGGTCGACGAGGCTGAGCTGGCCGATGTCGTGCATGAGGGCCGCGTACTCCAGGACGGTGAGCTCGGGCCGGGTCAGCCCCAGGTCGCGGCCGACGGCCCGGCTGAGTTCGGCCACCCGGCGGGCGTGCCCCGCGGGGGTGTATCCGGCTATCTCGGTGGCGCGGGCCAGGGAGGCGATGGTCTGCCGGTAGGTGGTGCGCACGGCCGCGTACCGCTTGAAGGAGAGCTGGGTGAGCAGCAGGGGCAGCGAGAACACCGGGAGCGCCCACAGTCCTACGACGGCCACCGCGAGCGCCATCACCGCGCCCGTGGCGCACACGGCGGAGCCGATGCCGAGCAGGGCCCGCAGTTCGTCGCGGAGCAGCGGGCCGAAGGGCCAGCCGGTGCGGGAGCGGGCGAGCGCGGCGGCGAGCACGCAGTCGCACAGGGCGGTGAGGGAGAGCAGGGCGAGCAGGAGGAGTGCGTAGGCGGGGCCGACCCACTCGCCGAACACGCCCCGGTTGTAGAGGGGTTGGAAGCAGACGGCGGCGAACGCGACGGTCAGCACCCGGCGGGCCAGATGGTCGAGGACCGGTCCCTGTCCGCGGGCGATGTGCGGCACGCTGCCCAGGAGCGAGGCGGCGCACACGACGGTGACGATCTGGGCGACCCCGTGCTCGGTGGGCCGTCCGGCGTCCGCGCCGAGCAGCGCGTACGACAGTGCCCCGGCGGCCCCGAGGGGTGCGGCCTCCCGCACCCGGGCACCGGTCCACCGGGTCAGCTCGCCGACGGTGATGAGCACCCCGAAGGCGAGGGCGGCCGGCCGCTCGTCGAGGCCGGTCCAGAGGGTGACGCCGAGGAAACCGGCGGCCAGGAGCGCGGCGGCGGCGTGGATGAGCTGCTTCAGCGAGGGAGGAGCGGTCATCGGCATGCCCCTTGCCGGCATCACCCCACCCCCGACCGACCGGGGACCGGCGAGCCCGGGACGACGTACGCGTCCCGTTCCTCGTCGGCCGTGACCGCCGGGTGCCAGCCGTCCCTGGCCAGCGCGCGCGTCAGCGCGGTGACCATCCGGGGGTCGAACTGGGCGCCCGCGCACCGCTGGAGCTCCTCCAGTGCGGCGGCGACCGGGCGGGCCCTGCGGTAGGAGCGGGTGGACGTCATCGCGTCGAAGGCGTCGGCGACGGCCACCACCCTTGCGGGCTCGGGGATTTGACCACCCATCAGCCCGTAGGGATAGCCGCTGCCGTCGAGCCGTTCGTGATGGTGGAGCACCGCGGCCCGGGCCTCGCCGAGGAAGCCGATGCCGCGCACCATCTCGTGTCCGTACTCGGGGTGCAGTTCGATCACCCGCCGTTCCTCGGGGGTGAGCGGACCGTCCTTGCGCAACAGCCTTGTGGGGACGCCGAGTTTGCCGACGTCGTGCAGGATGCCGGCGAAGCGCAGTACCTCAACTCGGGCGTCGTCCATGCCCAGTTCGCGCGCGATCATCATCGAGGCCTGGCCGACCCGCTCGCTGTGTCCGCGGGTGTAGCCGTCCTTGATGTCGACGGCCTGCACCAGCGCCCGGATGGTCGCCTGGTGGGCGGCGCGCTCGCGGTGGTACTGCGCGAAGACCCACCAGGACACGCACATCGGCAGCAGCACGAGCAGCGCGGCGACGGGCCCGTACCGGCTGCGCCACAGCACGGCCATCATCAGCCCGGCCAGCCCGTGCACGGCGATCGGCGCGAGGGAACGCAGGAACAGCCCCCGCCAGGCCCGCCGTACGGGCACCCGCTCGGCGAACGCGCGGATCCCGCCGTCGAGCACGGTCAGCGCCAGACAGAAGGCGAGGACCGCGGCCCCGGCGGGGACCAGCGCGTACGGGAAGTCGGAGCCGACGACCGCGTCCCGGCCGCCCAGCGCCCAGTGCACGCGGGCCGCCGCCCATACGGCGAGGGCCAGTTGGGCGGCACGCCACAGGCGGCGCAGCCAGGGCTGGCGCTGGTCGACGCGGGAGAGCAGCGCCCCCGGCAGCGCGACCAGGGCGGCGGCGGGCGGCGGCAGCAGGAACGCGCCGGCGAGCAGGACGGGGTAGAAGGTGCCGGCGAACCGCCACCGTGCCGCGGCCTGCTCGCACCCGGCGTACACCAGGGCGAGCAACCCGACGGCCCACCACGGCGTCTCCACCGTGGGGAGCGGCAGCAGACAGGACAGGGCACCGAGGACCGCACAGGCGACGTACGCACGAGCCCGTGCCGGAACCGCCTCCATCACGCCCCTCCCCGGCCGAGCCTGCCCAGACTTCAGGAGCCTAGGGCGGCACAGGGGGAGTCCGCGGGCCGATGACCCGCCGATTAGCACGTTCGAGTGACGACAGCCCGTTCAACCCGGGGTCCGGGGAGGCTGCAACTCCTGCGGGAGGCTACGACTCCTGCGGGGCCGCGGCGACGTCGTGGTCCGGCACCGCCTGCCCGGAGCGGATCAGATCGAGCCGCCCCAGGACCTTGGCGCGCAGGTCGGTGGGCACGTCGTCGTGACCGCAGCACCGCTTGACCAGCTTCTTCACGGCCTCTTCGAGGCCGTACTTCTCCAGACACGGCGAGCACTCGGTGAAGTGCTGCTTGAACTTGGCGCGGTCGACGTCCGGCATCTCGCTGTCGAGGAACTCGTAGAGATGGTCGAGGACCTCACTGCAGTCCGTTTCGTGCGGCTCTCCGCAGCTCATGAGCCCGAGCCTTTCGCTTCGTTCGACTCTCCGGCACCGGCCGGGACGAGCCCGCGCTCACGGGCGTAGTCCTCCAGCATGCCGCGCAGTTGACGGCGGCCCCGGTGCAGCCGGGACATCACCGTTCCGATGGGTGTCCCCATGATGTCCGCGATCTCCTTGTACGCAAAGCCCTCTACATCGGCGAGATAGACGGCGATGCGGAACTCCTCGGGGATCGCCTGGAGCGCTTCCTTCACGTCCGAGTCCGGCAGATGGTCGAGCGCCTGCGACTCCGCGGAGCGCAGACCCGTCGACATGTGCGACTCGGCACGGGCGAGCTGCCAGTCCTCGATCTCCTCGGCCGCGGAGCGCTGGGGTTCGCGCTGCTTCTTGCGGTACGAGTTGATGAACGTGTTCGTGAGGATCCGGTACAGCCACGCCTTGAGGTTGGTGCCTTCGCGGAACTGGTGGAAGGACGCGTACGCCTTCGCGTACGTCTCCTGCACCAGGTCCTCCGCATCGGCCGGGTTGCGCGTCATGCGCAGCGCCGCCGAGTACATCTGGTCGAGGAATTCGAGCGCGTCACGCTCGAAGCGCGCACGGCGCTCCGTCGTCGACTCCGCGCTGACGCCCTGGCCCTCGGGCAGCTCCGCCTGGCCGTTGTCGGTCCCTGCGTCGATCCCAGTGACCGGACCCACCTCCTCAAGATTGCGGGTGGCACCGAGACCGGCCCCACCAGCTTCGGAGGATAGACGACGACCCGTCCCCGCCGCCCCTCGAATCGGGGTGGTCTTGGCCGCAGTCAGCACCGTCCAGTCCAGGTCAGTGCGGCTGTCACGGCTCGGGCAGATGGTCGAACCCATACGGCGGACTTCCTCTCCCACTGCTTCAAGTGCTGCTTGTTCAGCACTTCTGTCCCGCTCAACAGTGGGCCGCCGCCGCACATTCCCGCTCTTTACCCGAGTGACGTGATCCACCGGACGACACCGTCCGTGATGATCCCCAGTGCCTCGTCCTGGCCGATGTCCGCCCGTTTGGGCACCGCGAACCCGTGATCCCCGAAGGGCACCTCGACCAGCTCGAACTCCCCGTCGGGAAACTCCTCGGGCCTGCCGAAGGGGTCGTTGCCGCCCTGTACGACGAGGGTGGGCACCCCGGATCCGAGCAGTTCCCCGGCGCGTGACTTCTCCGGGCGGCCCGGCGGATGCAGCGGGAAGCCGAGGGCGAGGACGGCATGCGCGCCGAGCTCGGTCGCCGTACGGCAGGCGACCCGGGCGCCGGCACTGCGCCCGCCGGAGACCACCGGGAGCCCGGGGGCGCTCAGCGCGGGCCACAGGCCCCGCCAGCCGACGTCGAGGGTCTTGGGCGCGGGCGCGACCTTCTTGCCGGCCACCCGCCAGGGCTGCTCGACGAGCGCGACGCTCACTCCGTGCCCGGGCAGGACGGCGGCCAGGGCCTGGAGGTCCCGCGCCTCGATGCCGCCGCCGGCGCCGTGGCTCACGGCCAGCACCAGCCGGGGCTTCTTCGCCGGGTGCCAGGTGACACGGGCGTCCCCCGCGTCCGTGGTCACGATCTCGGTCACGATCTCCGTCGCGATCCCGGTCTTGATGATCTTCGTCGTCACATCAGAAGAGTGTGCCCTCTTCGGGCCCCTCCAGCTCCTTCAGCAGCTCCGGGCCGTTGTTGCGGACGTTGCTGACCATCGTGGAGACCGGGTAGGCGCGCATCAGGCCGGTGGGCGGGGGCACCAGCAGGGAGCGGAGGTCCTCGACGTCCGTGCGGGACGGGTCGAGCCAGGAGTCCCAGCGGTCGGGGGTGAGCATGAGCGGCATCCGGGGGTGGATGTCGGCGAGGGCGTGCGGGCCGTCCTCGGGGGCGACGGCGAGCGGGGTGGTCTCCGCCTCGGTGGTGATCACCGAGCAGGTCGCCCACCAGGCCAGCGGGTGGTCGTCGGGCAGGGTCCGGTCCCGCCAGAACTCGTAGAGCCCGGCCATCGCGAAGACCGAGCCGTCGGCGGGCAGCACGAAGTAGGGCTGCTTGCGCGGCCGCTTCTTCTTCCCCTCGACCTCGAGATCCCGCTCCTGGGTGCCGGTGACCCACTCGAAGTAGCCGTCGGCCGGGATGATGCAGCGGCGGGTGGCGAAGGCCCGCTTGTACGACGGCTTCTCGTGGACCGTCTCGGCGCGGGCGTTGATCATCCGGGCGGCGCCCTCGGGCGTCTTCGACCAGGACGGGACCAGGCCCCACTTCAGCTTGCGCAGCTGGCGAACCGGTCGCGGATCGGGCACGTCCTTAAGAGGACGGTCCAGGACTGCGTAGACCTCCTTGGTCGGGGCCACGTTGTAGTCGGGAGGCAGCGTCTCCTCGGGCTCCCACTTCTCGATCTCAAAGATTCCTGCGAGATCCTCGGGTCCACGACTCGCTGCATACCGTCCGCACATACGTGCAACACTGCCAGATTCCGCGTCACCAGAGGGAGCCACCGCCGAACATGGACAGCCTCGCCGCCACCTCGCTGCCCGACCTCTGGGACCGGGTCTTCGGCACCCAGCCCGATCCTGATCTGTGGGTGGTGATCGCGACCCTGGTCGCCGCGCTCGCGGTGATCGTCCCGCACGGCCTGTGGCGGCTGTCGCGCAACGCCATCACGATCGCCCACGAGGGCGGCCACGGACTGGTCGCGCTGCTGACCGGCCGGCAGCTCAACGGCATACGACTGCACTCGGACACCAGCGGCCTGACCGTCAGCCGGGGCAAGCCGCACGGCCTCGGCATGATCCTCACGGCGGCGGCCGGCTACACCGCTCCCCCGCTGCTCGGCCTCGGCGGCGCCGCGCTACTGGCCGCCGGGCACATCACGCTGCTGCTGTGGCTGGCGACGGCGCTGCTCGTGGCGATGCTGGTGATGATCCGCAACGCGTACGGCGCGCTGACGGTCGTCGTGACCGGCGGCACGTTCCTGCTGGTGTCGTGGCTGGCGGGGCCGCAGGTGCAGGCGGCGTTCGCGTACGCGGTGGTGTGGTTCCTGCTGGTGGGCGGGGTGCGCCCGGCGTTCGAGCTGCAGGCCAAGCGGAGCCGCGGCGGCGCGGGCGACTCGGACGCGGACCAGCTCTCGCGGCTGACCCACGTACCGGCGGGGCTGTGGTTCTTCCTGTTCCACGCGGTGTCACTGTGCGCGCTCATCGGCGGCGGGCGCTGGCTGCTCGACGTCTGAGCGGCGACGGCCCCGGCCGGCCGGGCGGGGCCGGGTGAGCGCATATATGCACGGCACTTCCCATGCCGTTGTTTCGCCGTGGTTTCACCGCATTTGATCAAGATCTCCGGTCACCGACAGCCACTAAGGTGGAGCGCATGACCGTAAACCCCGCACACACCTCACTCTGGCCCGCCCCGCACGCGAGCGGAGCCGTCCGCGCGACGGTCCACGTGCCGGGGTCCAAGTCGGTCACCAACCGGGCCCTGGTCCTCGCCGCACTGGCCTCGGAGCCCGGCTGGCTGCGCCGCCCGCTGCGCTCGCGGGACACGCTGCTGATGGCGGCCGCCCTGCGGGCGATGGGTGTGGACATCGAGGAGGGGGTCGGCCCCGACGGCACGGGCGAGACCTGGCGGGTGCTCCCGACCGGCCTGCACGGCCCGGCGACGGTGGATGTGGGCAACGCGGGCACGGTCATGCGCTTCCTGCCCCCGGTCGCCGCCCTTGCCGACGGCCCGGTCCGCTTCGACGGCGACCCGAGGTCGTACGAGCGTCCGCTGCACGGCGTGATCGACGCGCTGCGCGTGCTCGGTGCGCGGATCGACGACGACGGGCGCGGCACGCTGCCGCTGACGGTGCACGGGGGCGGGGCGCTGGACGGCGGGCCGGTCGAGATCGACGCCTCCTCGTCCTCGCAGTTCGTGTCGGCGCTGCTGCTGTCCGGGCCGCGGTTCAACCAGGGCGTCGAGGTGCGGCACATCGGTTCCTCGCTGCCCTCGCTGCCGCACATCCGGATGACGGTCGACATGCTGCGCGCGGTCGGCGCCCAGGTGGACACCCCGGAGTCGGGCGGCGAGCCGAACGTGTGGCGGGTGACGCCGGGCGCGCTGCTCGGCCGGGACCTGACGGTGGAGCCGGACCTGTCGAACGCGCAGCCGTTCCTGGCGGCGGCCCTGGTGACCGGCGGCAAGGTGGTCGTCCCGGACTGGCCGGCCCGCACCACCCAGCCGGGCGACAAGCTGCGCGAGATCTTCACCGAGATGGGCGGTTCCTGCGAACTCACCGAGTACGGGCTCGAGTTCACCGGATCCGGCGCGATCCATGGCATCGACGTGGACCTGAGCGAGGTCGGCGAGCTGACCCCGGGCATCGCGGCGGTCGCCGCCCTCGCGGACTCCCCCTCGACCCTGCGCGGTGTCTCCCATCTGCGCCTGCACGAGACGGACCGGCTGGCCGCGCTCACCAAGGAGATCAACGAACTCGGCGGTGACGTCAGCGAGACCGCCGACGGCCTGCACATCCGCCCGCGCCGGCTGCACGGCGGGATCTTCCACACCTACGAGGACCACCGCATGGCGACGGCCGGCGCGATCATCGGCCTCGCGGTCGAGGGCGTGCAGATCGAGAACGTGGCGACCACGGCGAAGACCCTGCCGGACTTCCCCGACCTGTGGACCGGGATGCTCGGGGCGTAGGGGCACGGGAACCAGTCATGCGCCGCTACGGCAAGAACACGGACGAGGACGACATCCGTCAGCGCCCCAACCGCAAGGGCAACCGGCCGCGTACGAACATCCGGCCCAAGCACGAGGAAGCGGTCGAGGGCATGGTCCTCACCGTGGACCGGGGCCGGCTGACCTGTCTGGTCGAGGACCGGGTCGTGATGGCGATCAAGGCCCGCGAACTGGGCCGGAAGGCCGCGGTGGTCGGCGACCGGGTCGCGATCATCGGCGATCTGTCCGGCGACAAGGACACCCTCGCCCGGATCGTCCGCATCGAGCCGCGCACCTCGGTGCTGCGCCGCACGGCCGACGACGACGACCCCTACGAGCGCGTGGTCGTCGCCAACGCCGACCAGCTGGCCATCGTCACGGCCCTGGCGGACCCCGAACCCCGGCCGCGCCTGATCGACCGCTGCCTGGTCGCGGCCTACGACGGCGGCCTCGACCCGCTGCTCGTCCTGACCAAGTCGGACCTGGCCCCGCCCGACGAACTCCTGGAGATGTACGGCGCGTTGGGCGTCCCCTACGTCGTCACGAGCCGCGAGGAGCTGGAGAACGGCAGCGCGGTGGAGCGGGTGCGCAAGCAGCTGGACGGCAAGATCACGGCGTTCGTCGGGCACTCCGGGGTCGGCAAGACGACCCTCGTCAACGCGCTGGTCTCGCTGGAGCGGCGGCGCAGCACCGGAATCGTCAACGCCGTCACCGGACGCGGCCGGCACACCACGACGTCGGCGCGCGCGATCCCGCTGCCGGACGACTCGGGCTGGGTCGTCGACACACCCGGCGTCCGTTCCTTCGGCCTGCACCACGTGGACCCGTCCCGGGTCATCAAGGCGTTCCCCGACCTGGAGCCCGGCACCGCGGACTGCCCGCGCGCGTGCAGTCACGACGAGCCGGACTGCGCGCTGGACGCGTGGGTGGCCGAGGGGCACGCGGACCCGGCCCGGCTGTACTCGCTGCGCCGGCTGCTCTCCACCCGGGAGCGGAAGGAAGGCGACTGACCTCCGCGTTGTTTGGCGCTACCTGTGTGCGGCAAGTGCATAATCGCACCGAGCCGCATACGGGAGGACAAGCACATGGCGTGGCTGCTGGTGGTGGTGGCCGGGTTGCTGGAGACAGGATTCGCCGTGTGCCTCAAGCTCTCGCACGGTTTCACGCGACTGTGGCCCACGATCGCGTTCTGTGTCTTCGCACTCGGCAGTTTCGGCCTGCTCACCCTGTCCCTGAAGAAACTCGACGTCGGCCCCGCGTACGCCGTCTGGACCGGCATCGGCGCGGCCGGCACCGCGATCTACGGAATGATCTTCCTGGGCGACCTGGTCTCCACCCTGAAGCTCATCTCGATCAGCTTCGTCATCGTGGGCGTGATCGGCCTCCAGCTGTCGGGCTCGGCGCACTAGGGCCGTCCGGCGGATCAGGTCGGCTGCGGGTGCCGGGCGCCCTGGCCGGATCGGGCGGGACCCGGCAGGCGCGGTCGCGCGGCGCAGGAGCATTGCCGTGAACCTCCGCCGCGGCGGCGACGCGGCGGATTCCTCCGCTTACTCCGCTTACTCCGCGCACGAGCGCGGCAGGGGAAGGCCGAGCCGGCGGCCGGCGAGACGACAGCGCGGCCGGGGTTCTCACGCCGTCGAGGCGGTGGGTGAGCGCGTCCGGCCGCTCGCGACGCCTGCGACTCTCCGCCGCACGGCCCCCGGGACCCGTCAGGCCGGCTGGCGGGACAGGGCCGTGCGGATCAGGTCGGACACGCCTCCCTCCCCCGGCGGCGCCGAGACGCAGGACAGGGCGAGACGGGTGACCAGTTCGCAGGAGCGGGTCAGGTCGGCGGTCTCCGACTTGGGGGTGCCGGGGGCGGAGAGCTGGATCACGGCCCGGTCCCGGACGATCGCCACGAAGTCGCCGGGCGAGGGCAGCGGACCGTCGGCCCGCCGCTGCGCCGGTACGGCCGAGGAGGACGGCACCGCGGACAGCGTCGGCGAGGGCAGCCGCTCGCTCCAGCAACCGGTCAGCATGGCCCGTACGAGCGCGTTCTCGCGGGCCGAGGACACCGTCCACTCGGCGGTCGCGGTGAGCCGGTCGCGGGCGTCGGCGTGGGTGGCCAGCGCCCGTTCGACGCCGGCGAGATAGCCGTCCGCCTCTCGTCTGACCAGGGCCCGGGCGAGCCCCTCCTTGCTGCCGAACTCGTTGTAGAGCGTCTGCCGGGACACACCGGCCGCGGCGGCGACGTCCACCATCCGCACCGTGGACCACGGCCGACGGGCCAACGCCGTATAGGCGGCGTCCAGTAGGGATTCCCGCGCTGCAGGCATCATCGCCTCCCTCGGGCGGAGCACTCTGCGCCCAGATTTGACGCGCGAGGGAGCACTGTCAAGGGTTCGCGAGCGCACTGGGGGGCGCCCGTCGGACACTACGTGCCGTCACACCCCGTGGACCGATCGGCCGCGGCCCGTCAATGTGCCGCCAAACCGTGAGGTGGGGACGCTGGCACCGGCGCGACGCCGACGGATAGCGTGCGTTCCATGCCGGACTACCAGGATGACCTCCGTTTCGCCCACGTCCTCGCGGACGCCGCCGACTCGGCCACCATGGGCCGTTTCAAGGCGCTCGACCTGAAGGTCGAGACGAAACCGGACATGACTCCCGTGACCGAGGCGGACAAGGCGGCGGAGGAGATCATCCGCGGCCAGCTCCAGCGCGGCCGCCCGCGCGACGCGTTCCTCGGCGAGGAGTTCGGCGTCCAGGGCACGGGCCCCCGGCGCTGGGTGGTCGACCCGATCGACGGCACCAAGAACTACGTCCGCGGGGTCCCCGTGTGGGCCACGCTGATCGCCCTCATGGAGGCCGCCGAGGGCGGTTACCGGCCCGTCGTCGGCGTCGTCTCCGCCCCCGCCCTCGGCCGCCGCTGGTGGGCCGCCAAGGGCCACGGCGCCTTCACAGGCCGCAGCCTCTCCTCGGCCTCCCGGCTGCGCGTCTCCCGCGTCTCGAAACTGACGGACGCCTCCTTCGCGTACTCCTCGCTCTCCGGCTGGGAGGAGCAGGGCCGCCTCAACGGCTTCCTGGACCTGACCCGCGAGGTGTGGCGCACGCGCGCGTACGGCGACTTCTGGCCGTACATGCTGGTCGCCGAGGGCGCGGTGGACATCTGCGCCGAACCGGAGCTGTCCCTCTGGGACATGGCCGCCAACGCGATCATCGTGACGGAGGCCGGCGGCGAGTTCACCGGTCTCGACGGCCGCCCCGGCCCGCACAGCGGCAACGCGGCGGCGTCGAACGGGCTGCTGCACGACGAGTTGCTGGGATACCTCAACCAGCGCTACTGAGCTGCGTTACTGAGGGGCGCGTCGACACCAGCGGCGAGCACGCATGAGCACGCACGCCCTCAATTGGCCGTGCGCGCCCTCTTGTTGACCGTTGCTTTACCTGGGACTCTGATGGCACCCTCAATTTGTGAACTTGTGAATCCCTGAACTATCAGGGGTTCCCGGGAGGTGACTCGCAGCCCATGCTCGTCCGCGAAGCCATGAGCACCGTGGTGCTCACGATCGGTCCCGCCCACACCCTCCGCCAGGCAGCCGCCCTGATGTCAGCCCGCCGAATCGGCGCCGCCGTGGTCCTCGACCCCGACGCCGGTGGCATCGGCATCCTCACCGAACGCGACATCCTCAACTCCATCGGCCTCGGCCAGGACCCGGACTCCGAACGCGCCCATGCCCACACCACCACCGACGTCGTCTTCGCCGCCCCGTCCTGGACGCTGGAAGAGGCGGCCGCGGCCATGACCCACGGCGGCTTCCGCCACCTCGTCGTCCTCGACCGCGGCGACGCCGTCGGCATCGTCTCGGTCCGCGACATCATCCGCTGCTGGGTTCCGGCCCGGCAGCACGTACCGGCTTGATCGCGCGGTGGCGTCCTCGCGGGCGCCACCGTGGACAAAGTCCAAGACCGGTCAGGCTCCAAAGTCACACCTGTTCGGCTTCTGGGCCTCCCGCTGTTAAACTGACCTGCATGAGTGACCTTCTGGAGCGGCTGCGCGGACGCGGATGGCGGATGACCGCACAGCGGCGTGTCGTGGCCGAGGTCCTGGACGGCCAGCACGTCCACCTGACCGCCGACGAGGTGCACGCGCGCGCTGTCGCGAAGCTCCCCGAGATCTCCCGGGCGACGGTGTACAACACGCTGGGCGAGCTGGTCTCCCTCGGCGAGGTCCTCGAGGTCTCCACCGACAAGCGCGCCAAGCGGTACGACCCGAACGCGCACCAGCCGCACCACCATCTGGTCTGCGCCCAGTGCGGCACGATCAAGGACGTCCACCCGAGCGGCAACCCGCTGGCCGACCTCCCCGACTCGGAGCGCTTCGGCTTCAAGGTCTCGGACGTCGAGGTGACGTACCGAGGCGTCTGCCCGAACTGCTCGGCGGCCTAGCCGCACCCAAGCCCCCTCGAAGCCCCGGCGTCCTCCATGGATGCCGGGTTTCTGTTGTCGTCTACAGGCTTCCTCAATCTGACGACCCGTCATATCGTCGTGCGGCACCCTCCACTCCGTCACCCTCCACTCCGTAACGAACTCCGCAAGGAGCAACCGTGGGAGACCCGCACCCCAAACTCCACGCCACCGACCTGACCCGCGTCTTCGGCCGCGCCCCGCACGCGGTCGACGCCCTCGGCCCGCTCGAACTCACCGTCGCCCCCGGCGAGTTCGTCTGCGTCGTCGGCCCCTCCGGCTGCGGCAAGTCCACGCTGCTGCGGATCGCCGCGGGCCTGCTGCGCCCGAGCACCGGCACATTGGCGATCCGCGCCTCGTCACCCCGCCCGGCCGCGATGATCTTCCAGGACTACGGCATCTACGACTGGAAGACGGTCCAGGCCAACGTCCGCTTCGGCCTCGACGTCCAGCGCGTCCCGCGCCGTGAGGCGAACGCCCGCGCGGCCGACTGGCTGGCACGCATGGGCCTCGCGGAGTTCGCCGACGCCTACCCGGCGACCCTCTCCGGCGGCATGCGCCAGCGCGTGGCCATCGCCCGGGCCCTCGCCGTCGAGCCCGAACTCCTGCTGATGGACGAGCCGTTCGCCGCCCTGGACGCCCAACTCCGCATGATCCTCCAGGACGAGCTGCTGGAGATCACCCAAGCGCTGCGCACCACCACGCTGTTCATCACGCACAGCCTGGAGGAGGCGATCGTCCTGGGCGACCGCGTCCTGGTGATGTCGGCCCGCCCGGGCCGGATCATCGCCGAGCACCGCCCGCCGTTCCCCCGCCCGCGCACCGGCGACATCCGCTCGGCGCCCGAGTTCACGGCCCTCAAGAGCCGACTGTGGGAACTGCTGCGGAAAGAGGCGGTGCCGGCATGACGACGATCGCCCCCGGCAGACAGCCCGAATCGGTCCTGGTCCGCCGCCCGGGCCCCGAGGAACTCCACCCCGTACGCACCCACCGCCGCCGGCGCGCCCTGGAGCTGTCGCTGGCGGTGGCCGTACCCCTCGTACTGATCCTGTGGTGGCAACTGGCCGCGGATCAGCGGTGGATCGACGCCCGCGTCTACCCCGCGCCCTCCACGATCCTGGCCGACGGCTGGGACCGGGCCGCCGCCGGTGACCTGTGGCCGGACGTGTGGGCGACCCTGAAGCGTGTGCTGGGCGGCTACGCGATCGGCACCGCGGCGGGTTACGCCCTGGGCCTCCTGATGGGCTCACTGCCCTTGATCAGAGCGGCACTCGAGCCCCTCCTGGACGCCCTGTACGTCGTCCCGAAGCTGGCGCTGCTGCCGGTCTTCCTGAACATGTTCGGCCTCGGCGAGGGCCCGCAGGTGGCGTTGGTGGCGGCGACGGTGTTCTTCTTCGTCTGGATCTCCACGATGTCCGCGGTGATCGCGATCCCGTCGGGCCACCTCGACGCGGGCCGGGTCTTCGGCGCCTCGCCCTGGCAGATGTTCCGGCACGTCCTGCTGCCGGCCTCGCTGCCGGCGGTCCTGGTCGGCGCGCGGATCGCGGCGGGCGTGGCGGTCCTGGTCATCGTCGCCTCGGAGCAGATCGCCGCGAGCGACGGCCTGGGCCACCTGATCTTCGACTCGCGCGCGCTGTTCCAGAACGACGTGATGTTCGTCGGCATCGTCTGCGTGGCCGTCCTCGGGGTCCTCTTCTCCGAACTGGTCCGGATCGCGGGCCGGTTGCTGACGCCATGGGCACCTCGGGACCGGGGAAGGGGACAGTCATGAGAAGGCATGTGCACGGTCGGCAGGCTCGTGCGTACGGCGTCGTGGCGACCGTGGCCGCGCTGCTCGCGTCGGCGGCCTGCTCGTCGACGCCGTACTCGGACGACTCCGGAGCACCGGCGAGCGCGGGCGGGCGGACGATCCGGCCCGTCGACGGCTGCGGCAAGACGTCCTGGACCGACCCGGCGAACCTGGCGACCGACCGCCTGCCGGCCCGCTGCATGCCGCTGGCGCCCGGCCCGCAACCCCTCGCCAAGACGCGGAAGGTGACGATCGCGACGGGCACGCTGAGCGCCGAGTACGTGGCGCCGCTGGAAGTCGCCCTGGACAAGGGCGAGTTCAAGAAGGAGGGCCTGGACGTCACGCTGAAGGTCCTGCCGACGCCGGACGCGCTGCCGCTGCTGGCCAAGGGGGACATCGACGCGATGTGGGCGGCGCCGGAGGCGGCCGTGATGAACGGCGTCAAGGGCGGCTTCGACATCAAGTGGGTCGCGGGGAACTTCTCGCCCGCCGCGAAGTCGAAGAGCGGTCTGTGGGCACGGCTGAAGGACGGCGAGACGGCGGACCGGGTCCGGCTCGCGGGCCGCAGCCTCGGCACGATGATCGGCAAGGGCTCCGTGATCGCGTACCCCATGGAGAAGACCCTGGAGGGGCACGGCGGCGGCCTCGACAAGATCCAGTACCGCCAGCTGGGCTCCGCCGACGTCCTCACCGCCCTCCAGAACGGCGGCGTCGACTCGGCCTGGCTGCTCGACCCGATCTGGCGCAAGGTCGACGGAAAGCCCGGATACGCCTTCCTGGGCGGCCAGCCGCTCGGCGAGCCCCTCGGGGGCATGCTGTACGGCCGCAGCCTGCTGCACGACGACGTGGACGCCGGGGTGGCCCTGCTGCGGGCGTACATCCGCACGGTGAACACGTACTTCGCGAACGACTACAAGAAGGACGCCGGCTTCGTCGCCTATCTCGCGAAGCTCCTGAAGACCGACGAGGCGGTCCTGAAGTCCACCCCGTCGCTCCGCATGGACTGGGAGATCCGCGAGGGCACCACCACCCGCCTCCAGTCCGCCTACCGGGCACAGGGCGTCGCGACGGGCGATCCGCTGCCGGAGTCGAAGACGGTGGACCGGTCGCTGTACGAGGAGGCGGTCGGCCACGTGCCGTGAGCATCCGGGAACGCACCGAAGGCCGGAACCCTGATGAGTTCCGGCCTTCGGCCTTCAGTAGCGGGGACAGGATTTGAACCTGCGACCTCTGGGTTATGAGCCCAGCGAGCTACCGAGCTGCTCCACCCCGCGTCGGTAAACGCAACATTACGTCAGCCACGCGAGCAGAAGCAAATCGATTAACAGGCAGCCCCAGGTAAGCCTCTGACCAGGGCTTACGCCGTTCAGGCCGACAGCTCCTGGCCCAGGGCGTCCCGCAGCCGGGCCGCCCGCTTGCTCACCTCGGCCGGCCCCAGCGTCACCGCGCGGTCGGCCCAGCGCTGTCCCTCGGCCAGCTCGCCGCGCCGCGCGTAGACCAGGGCCAGGCGCAGCGCGGCACGGCCGTGCCCGGCGTCGGCGGCGCGGGTCCACCACACCGCCGCCTCCGGCTCGCTGCCCTCCCGGACGAGCAGCAGCCCGAGGTTGAAGGCGCCGTTGCGGGAGCCGGCCTCGGCCGCCGCCCGGTACCAGTGGGCCGCCTCGACGACGTCGCCGCGGGCCGCGGCCATCATGCCGACGCGCACCTGGGCACGCCGGTGCCCCTGGGAGGCCGCGCGCTCGTACCACTCCTCGCACTCGGTCTTCTCGTGCACCGTCTCGCCCAGCTCGTGCGCCGGCTCCGGCGGGCGCCGCGCGTCCAGCACGGTGGCCAGCCGGTACGCCGCCTCGGGGCTGCCGCCGCCGGCCGCGCACCGCAGATGCCGCTCGGCCGCGCGCTCGTCGCCGTCGCGCAGCCGGGCGATGCCGACCTGCAGCGCCGCCTCGGTGTGTCCGGCCGCCGCGGCACGCTCGTACCAGCGCAGCGCGACCTCGTCCTCGTCGCGGCCCGCGAACAGGATGCCCAGGTTGAAGGCCGCGTCCACGCTGCCGGCCTCCGCGGCCTTGGAGAACCAGGGCTCGGCGCCTGCCGTGTCGCCGCCCTGGAGGAGCAGGATGGCCAGCGCGTTCGCCGCCTCGCGGTGTCCGGCGTAGGCGGCGCGCCGGTACCACTGCTCGGCCTGTGCGGTGCGGCTCTGCTCGGCGCAGAGCAGCCCGAGGTTGTACGCGCCGTTGTCGTCGCCCGCGTCCATCGCCGCGCGGTACCAGCGCTCGGCGGTCTGGGTCTCGCCGCGCTCGGCGTGCAGGGCGCCCAGCGCGTTGGCGGCGTTTCCGTCGCCGTCCTGGGCAGCGCGCAGCCACCACACGGCGGCGCTCTCGGTGTCGCCGGCGTCGCGCAGCAGGAAGCCCAGGGCACAGGCGGCCCGCGCCTCACCGTCCTTGGCGGACGTCAGGTACCAGCGCCCGGCCTCCTTGAGCTCGCCGCGCCGCTCCAGGATCGCGCCGAGCTGGAGGGCGGCCCGCCGGTGCCCGCGCGCGGCGGACTGCCGGTAGAACCGCTCGGCCTCGGCAAGCAGCGCGGCACCGTTGTCGGACCCGGTCCCGGTCTCGCTCTCGTGCGCGGCCCGGCGGTCGATCGCGCGCGCCAGTCGGTACGCCGCCTCCCGGTGCCCTCGCTCGGCGGCGGCCCGCATCCAGTCCTCGGCGCCCGCGTCGCCGCGGTGCTCCAGCAGATCGGCGAGCGCGTAGGCGCCCAGGGGGTGGCCCTGCTCGGCGGACTGGCGCAGCCAGTACTCGGCGGCGGGCTCGTCCCCGCGCTCGCGGTGGTGGCGCCCGAGGGCGTGCGCGGCGGCGGCCGAGCCGGCGACGGCGGCGATCCGCCACCAGCCGGCGGCCTCGTCGGCGTATCCCCGCTGGTGGAGCAGGACTCCCAGGTTGTTGGCGGCGGCACGGTCACCGGCCGCGGTGGCGGCACGCAGATGGGGCTCGGCACCGTCGAGGTCGCCACGGCGCAGCAACATGGCCCCGAGGACACTCTTCGCCTCGGCGTCGCCGGCCTCGGCCGCGAGCCGCTGACGAAGCTCCTCGGCAGCCTCCTCGGCGGCCTCCACGGCATCGTCCTGCCCGGAGGGCTGCACAAATCGCCCTGTCTCGAACAGAGTTGCCTTGTCCCCCATAACGTCCATCGTCGCACCACCTGCAACCTGGGTACACCTGGTATACCGCAGCCAGTGAGGTCACTTCAGCGTTTTGTCGACATGCCCACAGAGAGACAAGTCAAACACAGTTCCCTCAACTCCCCGCAGCGGCACGGCCAACTCGGGCTCGGTACATGCGTTCGCACACGTCGAAGGCCCGGATCCGTAAAGGATCCGGGCCTTCGAACTGCAGTAGCGGGGACAGGATTTGAACCTGCGACCTCTGGGTTATGAGCCCAGCGAGCTACCGAGCTGCTCCACCCCGCGCCGTTGTGTGGCAACCGTACCACGGTGCGAGGTGGGCACTTGACCGGTCATCCGGCCGGTCAAGTGCCGTGCGGCCCCGGTCAGGTGCTGCCGGGACTGCTGCTCGGTCTGCTCGTGGCGCTGGGACTGGTGCTCGGTTTGGGACTGGTGCTGGGACCGGCGCTGCTCTTCCCACCACCGCTGCCGCTGGTCTTGTCGGCCTTGGACTGCGCGTCCTCGGCCCGCTGCAGCGCTTCCTCCAGATCCTTCTGCGCCTTGCCGTACGCCTCCCAGTCGCCCTTCTTCAGGGCCGCCTGGCCGGCGTCGAAGGCCTTCTGGGCGTCGTTCAACGCCTCTTGGACCGTGGGGTTGTTGGACGTCGGTGGCGGGTTGGTGGTGGTGTCGTCCGGTGGTGTGGTGACCGGACCCTCCGCTCCGAAGACCTTGTTGAGGGCCTCGTCGAGGGTGTCCTCGAAGGCGGTGTTGCCTCCGTAGGTCACCAACACCTTTCTCAGCAGCGGGTACTTGAGCCCGCCACCGCGCACATAGACGGGCTCCACGTACAGCAGTCCGCCGTCCAACGGGACCGTGAGCAGGTTGCCGTACTCGACCTCGGAGTCGCCGCCCTTGAGCAGCTTGATCGACTCGGCGATGTCCTGTTCGGAGTTGAACTGGCTCTGCACCTGTTTAGGCCCGTTGACGGTCGTACTGGTCGGCAGTTTCAGCACTCTGATCTTGCCGTAGTCGGTACTGCCCGCCTCGGCGTCGACCGTCATGAACGCACTCAGGTTGTCCCGGCCGTTGGGCGTGAAGGTCGTCGTCAGCGAGAACGCCTGGGACGCCTGGTCGGGCATCTTCATACTGAGGTAGTACGGCGGCACCGCGTTGCCCGACTTGTTGGTCGGGTCGTCGGGCACCTGCCACACCTCGCTGCCGGACAGGAACGTCTGCGCGTCCTTGACGTGGTAGCGGGTGAGCAGCTCGCGCTGGACCTTGAACAGGTCCTGCGGATACCGCAGATGGGCCATCAGCTCGGGCGAGATCGAGGACTTCGCCTTCACCGTGTTCGGGAACGCCTTCATCCAGGTCTTCAGGACCGGGTCCTCGGTGTCCCACTGGTAGAGCTTGACCTGGCCGGTGTACGCGTCGACGGTCGCCTTCACCGAGTTGCGGATGTAGTTGACCTGGTTCTGCTGGGCCACCACCGCGCGCGAGTTGTTCGTCGCGGTCAGCGAGTCCGCCGTCGTGTCACCGAGGGTCGTTCGGGAGGCGTACGGGTATCCGTTGGTCGTGGTGTACGCGTCGACGATCCACTGGATACGGCCGTCCACCACCGCCGGATAGGCGTCGCCGTCGATGGTCAGCCACGGGGCGACCGCCTCGACGCGCTCCTTGGGCGTGCGGTTGTACAGGATCCGCGAACCCTCGCCGATCGCGCCGGAGTAGAGCATCTGCGGCTCGCTGAACGCCACCGCGTACGCGGCCCGGTTGATCGGGTTGGAGAGGTTGACCCCGCTCTTGCCGGTGTAGCTGGTGGTCTTCTCACCGCTGTCGTCGGAGTAGTCGATCTCCTTCTGGGGACCGCCGACGATCGAGTACGTGGTGGTCTTCTCGCCGTAGTAGATCTGCTGCTCGTACGAGCCCAGGTCGCCCTTGGAGGGCAGGTCGGACTCGGTGAAGACCGGGCGGCCCTCGGCGTCGGCCGTGGTGCCCTTGGCGGCGACCACGCCGTAGCCGTGGGTGTAGCGGAAGTGGTCGTTGATCCAGTTGTTCTTCGGAATGCCGTTGAGGTTCAGCTCACGCAGACCGATGACCGTGTCCTGGTCCTTGCCGTCCTTGCTGTAGCGGTCGACATCCAGGTTGGTCGGGAACGCGTAGTAGTTCCTGATCTGCTGGAGCTGCTGGAAAGTCGGCGAGACGATGTTCGGGTCCAGGATGCGGATGCTCGCCGTGGAGTCGACGTCGTCGCGCAGCTTGGTCTTGTCCGCGGTGTTGCTGGTGCCCGAGTACTCGGTGACCTTGGCGTCGTCGATGCCGTACGCCTCGCGCGTCGCCTTGAGGTTCTTCTCGACGTACGGCGCTTCCTTGGCCTGCTCGTTCGGCTGGACCTGGAACTTCTGGACGATCGCCGGGTAGAGCCCGCCGATGAGGATCGCCGAGAGCACCATCAGGCCGAAGCCGATCACCGGGAGCTGCCAGGTGCGCCGCCACAGGGTGGCGAAGAACAGCAGCGCGCAGATGACGGCGATGCAGAACAGGATCGTCTTGGCCGGCAGATAGGCGTTCGCGTCGACGTACCGCAGGCCGGTCCAGTTGTCCGTCGCCTTGAAGTCGCTGGACTTCACCGCGAGGCCGTACCGGTCGAGCCAGTACGCGACCGCCTTGAGGGCGACGAAGATGCCGAGCAGCACCGACAGGTGCCCGGTCGCGGCGGCCGTGGCACGCGCGCCCGGAGAGGTGACCCGCAGCCCGCCGTACAGGTAGTGGGTGAGGGCGGCGGCGATCACGGAGAGGATCGCGGCGGCGAAGCCGAATCCGAGCAGGAACCGGTACCAGGGCAGGTCGAACGCGTAGAAGGACACGTCGAGGTGGAACTGCGGGTCCTTCTGGTGGAAGGACACGCCGTTGACCCACATCAGCCAGGTGCGCCACTGGCTGGACGCCGACGCGCCGGCGATCAGTCCGACCAGGGAGGTGATGCCGAGCAGCAGCCACCTCTTGTAGGGCGCGATGCCCATCCGGTAGCGGTCCAGGCTCTGCTGCTCCATCGACATGGCGCTCAGCGGCGGCCGCAGCCGGTGCGCGAGCCAGATGTTGAAGCCGACCGCGAGGGCCATCAGCAGGCCGAAGACGAAGAACAGGCCGATCTTGGTCCACAGCGTGGTGGTGAAGACGGACGAGTACTGCACGGACCGATACCAGAGCCAGTCCGTCCAGAAGCCCGCGAACATGGTGAACGCCATGCCGAGGACGGCCAGCACCCCCAGTGTCATGAGCAGGGTCCGGACGCGCCGCGAAGGACGGCCCACTCTCATCCGCGGCCCCGTCGGGCCTCCGCCGCGGTCGGGCATCTGGAAAGCCAAGGTGCGCACCTCGAAGTTCGCTGTCGATCCGTCAGGCCCGCGTGTTCGTGGACCTTCCGTGGCCCCCCGTGATCGCGGGCCCACACCTATGCAACTTACTCACCGTTTACTCGGTTCCCGATTCAGGTGACGAACGAGGCAGGATTGTGACCATGTCCAACACTCCCATGGCGGCGAGCCCGCTCACCCGGGCCGTACTCGAGATCGACGAGTACGTCTCCGGCCTCGGCTGGGACCAGCCCGCCCGCCTCTTCGCCCTCGTAGACACCGCACGGCTGCGGGTCCAGGAACCCGCCCTCGCGGCCCAGCTCGGCCTGACGGACGAACAGGAAGTCACCGCTCTCACCCCGATCGAGCAGGAGGAGATCCCGGCCGGCAAACCGCTGGACGAGTTCCTCGGCACGATCGCCTGGCCCGACGCGGTGGTCGGCTGCGCGCTCACGGTGGAGCGTTTGATGCTGCCGCCGTCCGCCGAGGCGTCCGTCCCCGAGGGGCTCAACGAGAAGAAGCTCGCCCAGTGGGTGGCCGAGCACCCCAGCCGTCAGGAGGTCCGGATGACGGTCGCGGTGCTGCGTGACGGCGCCCGCGACTCGGCCCTGCGGCTGCGCGAGAAGGACACGCCGGCGGAGGTCCTCACGGGCGGCGACCTGGTACCGGGCCTCGCGGAGGCACTGGCGGCCACGTTCGAGGACTAGCGGCTCCTACGAGGGGTGCCGGGGAGTCCGTTCGGCTACGAGGTCGTGCACTTCGGCAGGGCGGAGGTCTTGCCGGAGCGGATGTCCTTCAGCGCGCCGAGGGCGTCGTCGATGGTCTTCACCTTGACCAGGGTGAGGCCGTCGGGGGTGTCCTTGGCGGCGGCCTTGCAGTTGTCGGCCGGCGTCAGGAAGTACTGGGCGCCCTTGCTGCGCGCGCCCACCAACTTCATCTCGATGCCGCCGATCGGGCCGACCTTGCCCTCGTCGTCGATGGTGCCGGTGCCGGCCACGAACTTGCCGCCGGTGAGGTTGCCCGGGGTGAGCTTGTCGTAGATGCCGAGCGAGAACATCAGACCGGCGCTCGGTCCGCCGACGTCGGCGAGCTTGATGTCGATGGTGAACGGGAACGTGTGGTCGGTCCCGGCGGAGATCCCGACGATCGCGCGCTTCTCACCGGCGTCGTCCGAGGCGGTGGTGGTGAGCGTGATGTCCTGCGTCTTGGTCGCCGTCTTGTTCGCCTTCTCGGCGGCGGCCTGCTCCTTGGCCGGCACGATCGTGAAGACGACGTCCTGGCCCGGCTGATGCTTGGTCACGAGGCCGGCGACGTCGGTCGGCTCCTTGACGGCGGTGCCGTCGACGGCCTTGATCACGTCACCGGCGTGCAGCTTGCCCTCGGCCGGGGAGTCCTTGACGACCGTGGAGACGATCACCCAGGACTTCACCGGGACCTTCAGCTCCCGCAGGGCGGCGACCTTGGCGCTCTCCTGGGACTGGCTGAACTCCTCGGCGTTCTCCTGGGTCGACTGCTCCTCCGTCTTGCCGTCCGGGTAGAGCGTGTCGTGCGGGACGACCTTGTTGTCGTGCGCGAGCCAGCCGTACACGGCCTCGACGAGGTTCATCCGGTAGTCGGCGCTGGTGACGCGGACGGTCGTCATGTTCAGGTGGCCGGTCGCCGCGTAGGTCTTGTGGCCGGAGATCTGCAGCACCGGCTCGCCGTCGTGGTCCCCGAGCGTGTTCACGGTCGGCCCCGGTGACATCTCCGAATACGGCACGGGGATGAAGACTCCCGCACACAGAAGCGCGATCAGCATCAGGGTGGAGGCGAGCATCGTCGCGGTGCGGCGTGGCATGGCATGACAGTACGGGACGTCACTGTCAGCGCACCGTCAGCCCCACCCCCGCTCCCGGTGCCGGGGCGTCAGGTGTGCGATTCGGACTTCTCCATGGCCTCGCGGAACCGCGCGTATCCGTCCAGCTCGGGGCCGTCGCTGCGCACTCTGCGGGTGCGGTTGGCCCAACTGCCCCACAGTCCGGCGCCGACCGCGGCGATGAACGGAATCAACAACCAGACAAGCGCTCCCATGTCGACCTCCCAACCCCGGTGAGCGTCCGCGTGAACTGACTGATCAGCAGATTAACCAGCCGCACTGACAACGCTCATGCCCGGGGTCCGGTTACGCAACCGGAGGGAGCGCCAAGAAGGCCGCGCAGTGGTTCGCGCGGGGGCGCGCGCCGGTCGGCAGGCGCCGAAGGGGGTCAGCAGGCGCCGACCCACTCCTCGGTGCCGTCGGAGAACGTCTGGTGCTTCCAGATCGGCACTTCGTGCTTGAGGTCGTCGATCAGCTTCCGTGACGCGGCGAAGGCCTCGCCCCGGTGGGGGCAGGACACCGCGACGACGACGGCGATGTCACCGACCTCCAGGTCGCCGATGCGGTGGACGGCGGCCAGCGCCCGCACCGGGTACTCGGCGACGACCTTCTCGGCGATCCGCCGCATCTCGGCCTCGGCGCTGGGGTGGCACGAGTACCCGAGCCGCTCGACGTCCGCACCGCCGTCGTGGTCGCGCACGGTTCCGACGAACAACGTGCTCCCGCCGGCGGCGGAGTCCCCGACGGCCTTGAAGACCTCGTCCACGGACAGGGCCGTGTCACGGATCGCGATCAGCCTGATGGGATCGTCCGCGGCCTGCTCACCGGGGTGGTCGCTCGTGGATGCCATGACTCCATCGTGCCTCACGCGCGCGACGACGCGGAATAGCACTTTCACCAGGCACGCACGCGTGCCGCCTTGGAGCCTCCTACAGGGCGCACGCCTCAGGCGGCGTGCCGGTCAGATCCGCCGCCGTGCCTTCCGCGCGCGCCGCACCACGGCCGCCGCGCCCAGCAGGGCCACCGTCGCGCCCGCCGCACCGGCCGCGGTCGCGTCCTTGCGGCCCAGCCGCCGGCCGACGACCGTGTGCCGCCCGGTGACCTCCTCGAGGAGCTCCGCGAGCACTTCCTCGTTGGTCCACTGCGGCCGCCAGCCCGCGTCGTGCAGCCGGCTCCCGCTGACCACCCAGGGGTACATCGTGTAGGCCAGGTCACCGGCCGGGGACGGCGTCAGCCCGATGCGGTGCAGCCGGGCCGCCGCGCCGAGCGCGACCGCGGAGGGCAGCTCCATCCGCCGGATCCCGCTGAGCTCCTCGACCTCCTCCTGCTCCAGCCAGCCCTCGCAGCCCACGGCGAGTTCCCCGTCGACCTTCTCCAGGACGGCGTACTCCAGGGCACTGCACAGGTCCTCGACGTGGCAGAACTGCCAGGCGGGCCGTGAACCGGCCACCACGAGCAGCCGGGGCGACTCGAAGTACCTGGTCAGCGCGGTGTCGGTGCCACCGACGAGGACGGCGGGCCGCACGACGGTGACATTGAGGCCCGGGTGCGCCCTAGGCGCGCGGCGCGCGAGCCGCTCGATCTCCAGCAGGTCGCCGACGCCCGTGGCCTCGGCGGTCGCGCGCAGCTCGGCGTCCTCCGACAGCGGCAGCTCGTTGTCCGGCAGCGCCCCGTAGACCATCGCGGAGGTGCACAGCACGACCCGGTGGACCCCGGCCGCGGCGGCCGCCGTCAGCACGGTCTGCGTCCCCCGGACGTTGTACGCCGTCCGGGCGGCGGCGTCGGTCTCCAGGTCCAGGTCGAGCGCGAGGTGCACGACGACGTCAGCGCCGCGCAGCTTGTCGGCGATGGCCGGATCCCGTACGTCCAGGATGTGCCACTGGGCCGCCGCGCACTCGCCCCGCCGCTCGTCGATGGCGATGACCTGCTTGATCTCCCGCGAGGCGGCCAGCCGCTCGGTGAGCAGCGCTCCGATGCCGGTCGCGGCGCCGGTGACCGCGACGACGGGCCCGCGCAAGGCGGGCGGGGTTGATTCGTTTCGCGCTGCGCGAACCTGCGGATCTGGGGAACTCACCGGGCGTCTCCAGCGGTTGTCTTCAGTACGAGCGCGAGTGACGCGTACGTACCAGGTGGCATCCATCCTGCCGCAGGCCGCGAGTCGGCGAAGCACCGAGGCCCGATCGGTCCGCGGTGTCTACGCTGGGTGGTGTTATCGGGCAGTCGTGCCGCCGGAGGCAACCGGTGGCCTTACCAGCCGAGGAATCCCGTGAGTGACACCCCATTCGGATTCGGCCTTCCGCCGGAGGAGCCGGACGACGGCGACGAGGGCAAGAAGAAGGACCAGCAGAGCGGTGGTGGTCAGGGCCCGGCCAACCCGTTCGGATTTGGCGGGCTGCCCGGCGCCGGCGGCTTTGGCGGCCCCGGTGCGGACAATCCGCTCGCAGCCATGTTCGGTTCGCTGAACCCCAACGACCTGGGCGCGGCCTTCCAGCAACTGGGCCAGATGCTCTCGTACGAGGGCGGCCCGGTGAACTGGGACATGGCCAAACAGATCGCCCGCCAGACCGTGGCCCAGGGCACCGAGGACGGCACCAAGGACGCGAGCGTCGGCCCCTCCGAGCGCACCGCGGTCGAGGAGGCCGTCCGCCTGGCCGACCTGTGGCTGGACGACGCGACCTCCCTGCCGTCGGGCTCCGGCTCCGCGGTGGCATGGTCCCGCGCGGAGTGGGTCGAGGCGACCCTGCCGGCGTGGCAGGAGCTCGTGGACCCGGTCGCGGAGCGCGTCGGCGCGGCGATGGGCGATGTCCTGCCGGAGGAGATGCAGGCCATGGCGGGCCCGCTGATCGGCATGATGCGCTCGATGGGCGGCGCCATGTTCGGCACGCAGATCGGGCAGGCCGTCGGCGTGCTCGCGGGCGAGGTCGTCGGTTCCTCGGACGTCGGGCTGCCGCTGGGCCCGGCGGGCAGGGCCGCGCTGCTGCCGGTGAACATCGAGGCCTTCGGCAAGGACCTCGGCGTGCCCAAGGAGGAGGTGCGGCTGTATCTCGCCCTGCGCGAGGCCGCCCACCAGCGTCTCTTCGCGCACGTGCCGTGGCTGCGCTCGCACCTGTTCGGCGCGGTCGAGGGGTACGCGCGCGGGATCAAGGTCGACACGGCCAAGCTGGAGGACGTGGTCGGCCAGTTCGACCCGCAGAACCCGGAGCAGCTGCAGGACGCCCTTCAGCAGGGCATGTTCCAGCCGGAGGACTCGCCCGAGCAGAAGGCGGCCCTGGCCCGGCTGGAGACGGCACTGGCGCTCGTCGAGGGCTGGGTGGACGCGGTGGTCCACGCGGCCGCGAAGCCGCGCCTGTCGTCGGCGGACGCGCTGCGCGAGACCCTGCGCCGGCGCCGTGCGACGGGCGGCCCGGCGGAGCAGACCTTCGCCACGCTGATCGGCCTGGAGCTGCGCCCGCGCCGGCTGCGCGACGCCTCCCGCCTGTGGGCGTCCCTCACGGACGCGCGCGGGGTCGACGGCCGGGACGCCCTGTGGGCCCACCCGGACATGCTGCCCACCGCCTCCGACCTCGACGACCCGGACGGCTTCGTGCACCGCGAGCAGCTGGACTTCTCCGAGCTCGACAAGATGCTCGGCGAGGCGGCGGACGGCTCCGCCGAGAAGCCGAACCTGGAGAAGGACGGCACCGACGACGTCAAGGGCGACGACGGCGAGTGAGCCTGTACGACGACGCGGTCCTCGTACTGAAGGGGTACGAGGGCCAGGAAGAGCTGCGCCAGGCCTATCTGGATCATCTCCAGGCCCACCCGGACGGCCTGTGGAAGGCCTGCCACGCGGGTCACATCACGGCGAGCGCCCTGGTGGTCGACCCCTCGCGCGAGCGCGTGCTGCTGACCCTGCACAAGAAGCTGCGGATGTGGCTCCAGATGGGTGGCCACTGCGAGCCGGAGGACACCGCCCTGGAGGCGGCCGCCCTGCGCGAGGCCACGGAGGAGTCCGGCATCTCCGGGCTGACCCTGCTGCCGGGCGGCCCGGTCCGGCTGGACCGCCACGCGATCCCGGCGCCGTGCCACTGGCACTTCGACGTGCAGTACGCGGTCCTGGCGCCCCCCGGCGCCGTGCAGGAGATCAGCGACGAGTCCCTCGACCTGCGCTGGTTCGGCTACGACGAGGTGGCCGACGTGGCGGACGAGTCGGTCGTGCGCCTGATGGAGGCGACCCGCGCCAGGCTGTGAACGGGTAAGGGGCGCCCGCGATGGCCGGCGCCCCTTACCGTCGTGCTCCTGTTGCGTCGGACTCCTGGAGGCTCAGCTCCAGACGTTGCCCTGGTTCTGCGCCCGCGCCCCCTGCTGCCCCATGCCGTACTGCGCGGCGAGGCCGCCGCCGATCTGGGTGTGCTGCGGCGGCAGCAGCTCGCTGGGCTGGACGAGTGCGAACCCGCTGCCCATGAAGCTGAGCTCCCAGCCCTCACCGGTGTTGCCGCGCCGGCGCCACACCCCGGAGGAGTGCGTCTGGGCCTGCATCTGCACGCGCAGGCCGGTCGACCAGGCGACGATCGCGTCGGCGTCGCAGTTGACGTACTTGTCGGGCGTCACCTGCATCAGCAGGGGCGCGCCCGAGGTCATCAGGGCGACCCGGCCGCGGCCGGTGATGTTGAGCTGGTACTTGCCCGAGCCGGAGATGCCGTACTGGCTGTCGACGGCGATGACCTCGTGGTGCAGCGAGGAGTCCATCGCCAGCACATAGCTGCTGTCGACGGTGAGTCCGTCCTGCTCGACGTCCATCACATGGACGTGCTGGGCGAGGTTGGCGAGGTAGACCGTGCCCTGCCCGTGGCAGCGCATCAGGTTGAGACCCTCGCCGGTGGCGGCACGCGCGTACGCCTGCTGGGTGTTCTGGTACTCGGCGTCGAACTCGACGAGCCCCTGGTAGGCGACCATCGTGCCCTTGCGGGCGAGGATGTCGTCGTGACCCTCCAGGGTGACGCGCAGCATCTGCTTGTTCTGCAGGCTCCAGCGTTCCTGGGTCTGCTGGTCGTTGTAGGCGAAAAGCGAGCTCTGCATGACGGTTCTGGCTCCCCCTCAGCCCCGGACCCGGAGGCGGTCGGTGCTGTCCTCGCTGGGCTGGACGACGACGATGCCCTGACCGGAGAAGGCCATCTGGTAGGCCTCCCCGCTGCCGCGGCCGATCAGTGACTGCGCCTTGAAGCTGCGCTTGCCCTTCACCTTGAGGTTCGGGGACCAGGCGACGAGCGCGTCGGGGTCGACGTACGTCTCGTCCTCGCCGCCGCCGCAGTCGACGACGATCGGCTTGCCCCGGGAGGTCAGCGCGACCCAGCCCGAACCGGTGATCTTGGTGTTCCACAGGCCCTGTCCGGCGAACTTCGCCAGGCCCTTGACCCGCTCGACACCCCAGGTGAGGTGGCTGTCGAAGGCGAGCAGATTGGTGGCGTTGACGGAGATACCGTCGCCGTTGAGGTTGATGACGACGACGTCCGCGCCGTAGTCGGCGAGGTAGAGCAGACCGTCGCCGGAGCACTTCATCAGCGGAGCGCCCTCGCCGGTCATCCAGTCGCGGGCGATCTGGCGGACGGCGGGCGGGTTGGGCTCGTACTGGATGAAGCCTTCGTAGGCGACCATCGAGCCCACGCGCGCGAAGAGGTCGCTTCCGGACTGCATGGCGACCTTCAGCATGTGGTTGCCGTGGTTCTCCATCCGGGCGGTGACGGGTGCGGGGGCGAAGCCCGCGAGCGGCTGGTTCATGACGGGCTCCCTCAGACCTCGTAGGGCTGGACGACGACGAAGTTGCCGGGGGCGGCCCGGAACTGCAGGTTGACGCTCTCGCCGGTGTCGCCCGGGTAGGCGTTGCGGCGCATGCGGACCTGGCTGGAGACGATCACCTGGGCGGCGGCCGACCAGGCGACGACCGCGTTGCAGTCGGCGAAGGTGGTCGGCGTGACCGGCAGCACCACGGGCGTGCCGTGCGTCTTGACGACGATCGTGCCGGTGCCCTGGAACTGCATCGTGAACAGCGCGCCCCCGGGGATGCCGTGCCCCTCGATCCGGCGGACCTCGTACTGGAGGCTCTCGTCGAAGGCGAGGACGTTCTCGGCGGAGACGCAGATCGCGTCACCCTGGAGCTCGACGGGATGCAGGTGGGTGGCCTCCTCGGCGAGGAAGACCTGGCCCTGGCCGGTACAGCGCATCAGCTGCATCTCCTGGCCGGTCGCGTTGCCCACGAGCCGGCCGGCGAACCCGGCGCCCTTGTAGCTGAAGTCGACCTTGCCCTGGTAGAGCACCATGCTGCCCTGCCGGGCGAGCACGGGCTGGCCGCCGATGCCGAGGTCGACGCGGACGAGCTTCTTGTTCTGCTGCGTCCAGCGCTGACCGGTGGGCGTCTCCTTGAACTGCTGGAGCGCCGCGGTCACACCGGCACCGCCCTGCGGAGCGCCCTGGGGAACTCCGTACGCCTGCGGCTGTCCCGGGACCTGCCCGAAGGCGGGGGGCTGCTGACCGTAACCCGGAGGCGGGGTCGGCTGCCCGTAGCCGGGCGGCGGGCCCGGGGCGTGCGGCGCCTGCGGTGCCTGGGGCTGTCCGTATCCGGGTGGCGGCGGGGCGCTCTGGCCGGGCGGCTGACCGTAGGGCGCGGGGGCCGGGGCGGGCGGCGGCACCTGGGCGCCGCCGGGCGGGGTCATCGGCGCGATGACGGTCGGCGCGCCGTGCATGTTCGGTGCGGGCGCCGGGGCCGGAGGCGGCGTGAAGCCCTGCGGTGCGGGCTGTGCCTGCGGTGCGGGCTGCGGGGGCGAGAACGGAGCCGGCGCGGGTGCCGGGGCCGCCGGGGCGCCGAACGCGGGCGGGGCGAAGCCGGGAGCGGCGCCGGTCTGCGGCTGCTGCGGGGCGGGCGCCGCGGGCGCCTCCTCCTCGGCGACCTCGCCGCCGAAGTTCTTCAGCAGCGCGTCCAGACCGCCGTCGAAGCCCTGGCCGACGGCCGCGAACCGCCACACGTCCTTCAGGTAGAAGTCGCCCAGCATCACGGCACGCTCTGTGGAGAACTCCGTGCCGTTGAAGGAGTACCGGGCCACCTCCTCGCCGCCCGCGACGATCCGGAGGTATCCGGGGGCGACCTGCGACATCTGTCCGGCGCCGTCGAGCGTCGCCGTGAACGACAGCTTGTGGATCTTCGCCGGGATCCGGTCGAGCGTGACCCGGAAGGACTCCGTGTCGCCCGCCTGGGCGCCCAGCAGCTGGATGGACTCCTCGGGAGTCTTCGGCTGGTTGAAGAAGACGAAGTACTGGTCGTCCGAGAGCCGTTCCTCGGCGTCCAGACCGAAGCAGCTGATGTCGAACGTCAGCCCGGGGCCGCCGATCTGCACACCTACGTACAGATCGGTGCCCGCAGTGAGGTCACTGATCTTGGCCTTGTGGCCGCGTTGGAATTCCCTGGCCATGCGTAACGACCGTCCCCCATCCCGAATGCGAGTGCGTCGCGTCAGGCTAACGGCAAACGCCGACACCGGAGGAAGTCGGTACAGACCCGGTACACAAGACCCATGTGCGCCAACCAGGAGCCGTCAGTCGCCGCGGGCTCCGGGCGGATGCGGCAGCCGATCGGCGGCGACCACCCCTTCGAGGTAGCCCCGGGCCCGCTCGGTGCGGGGATAGGCCTCCAGGAGCCGCCAGAAACGCGGCCCGTGTCCGGGCACCAGCAAATGTGCCAGCTCGTGCAGGAGCACATAGTCGACGACGTACTCGGGCATGCCCTGCAGCCGGTGCGACAGCCGGATGCTGCCCTCGGCCGGAGTGCACGAGCCCCAGCGCGTGTTCTGGTTGGTGACCCAGCGCACCGAGGCGGGCCGGGCCCGCCCTTCGAAGTACTGGGCCGACAGCCGCGCGGCGCGCTCCGCGAGCTCGTCGTCGCCGAGCACCCGTTTGCTTTCCTGTGCGGCGAGCTTGTCGAGCATGACGGTGACCCAGCGTTGCTCCTCCGCCTCGGACATCCGGGCAGGGATCAGTACGACGGTGCGATCGCCCTCGCGGTACGCGGAGACCGTCCTACGGCGACGGGCGCTCCTGCGAACCTCGATCGCGCTCGCCCCCGAGCCGCTCGGCGGCTGGCTCGTCGTACTGCGCTGTGGCATTCCGGCGCTGTGCAGTGGGTCGGCGGGCACGCCCCGACGTTACCCGTTGCACACGTGGGAAGTCCCGACTCCGGGACGGTTCCGTGGCGATCCCCCACCGAGCGTTTGATTTGTACGACGAATATCCACCCCCTGTGGACAACTTTCGGCACCCCCTCGCCCGGTCCGGGCATGCTGACTCTCGCCGGCGGAAGCAGGACGGGCTCCACCGGCTCACGGGGACGTACGACGGGGGCTTGCCATGCAGTCGATGGACCGAATGGATCAGACGGACCGGATGAACGAGGTGGATCAGAGGAATCGGGCGGGTCGCATCGAGGACCCGATCGACGATCGGATGGTTCCGGTGGTGAAGCCCGCGTTCAGGCGGGCCTGGCGCGATCTCAACACCGTGCAGTTCGGGATGGCTCCGGCCCACGCGCTGACCCTGGGGCCGATGGACACGGCGACCGGCAGCTTCCTGGACCAGCTCAACGGCACCCGCGGCCTGCCGCTGCTGCGCGAGGAGGGCCGTCGCACGGACCTGCCCGACAGGCAGGTCGACGCGCTGGTGGCCGGGTTGGCGAGGGCCGGTCTGCTGGACGACGCGAGGGGAGGCGGCCCGGCCGCGGACACCCTGCGCGGCAAGAAGGACGTCCTCGACCGGCTGCGCCCGGACCTCGCCTCCCTGTCCCTGCTCACCGCCGAGCCGGGCAACGCGATGGGCCGCCTCGCCGCCCGCCGGTCACTGCGCGTGCAGATTCGGGGTGCGGGCCGGGTGGGTGCGGTCATCGCCGCGCTGCTGGCGGGTGCCGGGATCGGTGAGGTGGACGTGCGCGATGTGGGCCGGGTCGAGCCATGGGACGTCTCCCCGGGCGGACTGCCCGTCGAGTCGGTCGGTGACCGCAGGGACGAGGCCGCCCGGCGGTCGGCACGCCGATCCGCGCCGGACCGCCCGCCGCGCCGGGGTCCGCGGTCGACCCGCATGGACGACGACCCCGTTTTCTCCCTGGTGATCCTCGCCCCGCGCGACGATGTGGCGGTGCACGCGCCCGCCCCCGCCGAGGCCGAACCGCTGATCGCCGCGGGCACCCCGCATCTGTACGCCGGTGTGGTGGAGGCGACCGGTGTCGTGGGCCCCCTGGTCCTGCCCGGTGAGACGGGCTGCGCGGGCTGTCTGCACGAGGGGCGCACCGACCGGGACCCGGTCTGGCCACGCCTGGTCGCGCAGTGGCGCTCCGGGGCACCGCGTCAGGCGCGGCCCTGCGACCTGACGCTGGCCACGACCGTCGCCGGCCTGGCCGCCGCCCACGCGCTCACCTTCCTCGACGGCCGACGGCCTTCGAGCACGAGCGCCCGCTGGGAGGTGTCCCTACCGGGTCTGAACTGGCATGCGCGACCGGTCTGGGCGCATCCGGCATGCCCGTGCGGGGCCGCGGAGAGAGGTGCCGAGACAGGTGCGGAGAAAGGTAAGGGGGAACACACACCTAAGGACGAGCAGTCACACGAGACAATGAAGGGGCATCGGTCGTCGAAGGAGTCCCGCCGTAAGGCAGACACGGCACGACCGGCTGGGACTTGGAGGGCGCATGTCTGATCTTCCCCGCAAGGCGGTCACCCGTACTGCCAAGCTGGCCGCGCTGCCACTCGGCTTCGCCGGGCGGGCGACCTGGGGACTGGGCAAGCGGATCGTCGGTGAGTCGGCGGAGCTCGTCGGCCGCGAGCTGCAACAGCGCACGGCGGACCAGTTGTTCAAGGTCCTCGGTGAGCTCAAGGGCGGCGCGATGAAGTTCGGCCAGGCCCTGTCCGTGTTCGAGTCGGCGCTCCCCGAGGAGGTCGCGGGCCCCTACCGGGCGGCCCTGACCAAACTGCAGGAGGCGGCACCGCCGATGCCGACGCGCACCGTGCACGCGGTGCTGGAGGAGCGGCTCGGGAAGGACTGGCAGGAACTGTTTCTGGAGTTCGAGGAGAAGCCCTCGGCGGCGGCCTCGATCGGACAGGTGCATCACGGGGTGTGGCACGACGGCCGCGAGGTCGCGGTCAAGGTGCAGTACCCCGGAGCCGGCGAGGCCCTTCTCTCCGACCTCAACCAGCTCAGCCGCTTCGCCCGTCTCCTGGGTCCGCTCATCCCGGGCATGGACATCAAGCCCCTGATCGCGGAGCTGAAGGATCGCGTCTCGGAGGAACTGGACTACGGCCTGGAGGCGCAGGCCCAGGAAACGCACGCCGAGGAGTTCCTGGACGACCCGGACGTCGTGGTGCCCGGTGTGGTCCACCAGTGCGAGCAGGTGCTGATCACTGAGTGGATGGACGGGATCCCGCTCTCGGAGATCATCTCGGAGGGCACGCCGGAACAGCGCGACCGCGCCGGGCAGTTGCTGGCCCGCTTCCTCTTCTCCGGCCCGGCCCGCACCGGCCTCCTGCACGCCGACCCGCACCCCGGCAACTTCCGTCTGCTGCCCGGCGGTCCGGCCGGCGACGACGACTGGCGGCTGGGCGTCCTGGACTTCGGCACGGTCGACCGCCTTCCGGGCGGCCTGCCGACCCCGATCGGCGACTCCCTGCGGATGACGCTCGACGGAGACGCGGAGGCGGTCTACGAACTCCTGCGCGCGGAGGGCTTCGTCAAGGACTCCATAGAGCTGGACCCGAGCGCCGTTCTCGACTATCTGGCGCCGATCATCGAGCCCGCCCGGGCCGACGAGTTCACCTTCACCCGCGGCTGGATGCGCAGCCAGGCGGCCCGTGTCGCCGACCCCCGCTCCCCCGCCCACCAGCTCGGCAAGCAGCTCAACCTGCCGCCCGCGTACCTGCTGATACACCGGGTGACGCTCAGCACGATCGGCGTCCTGTGCCAGCTGGGCGCGACGGTCCGTCTGCGCGACGAACTGGAGGAGTGGCTGCCGGGGTTCGTCCAGGAGGACGTTGAAGACACGGAGCACGTGGCGGACGTGACGGAGGAGTCCGCCGCGGAGGCGTGATCCCGGTGGCTGTACCGCATGACCGCGGGGGCCGGTCCGTTCGGACGGACCGGCCCCCGCGGGGAGCTTTCGCCTCCCTGATCGGGAGGCCACTGCTTCAGGTGTGATCGGTTACTGCATGACGGCGATGGCCAGCGCACGGCGGGCACGCCTCGAGGCGCGCTCGGCCCGGCGCTGCATCCGGCGGGCGGACGCCAGGCTCACTGCCCGGCGTTCGCTCTCCGCCTCCTGCAGTCGGTCGTGCATATGCGCACGAGCCAGGGCTTCTGGGATGAGTTGCATCTCGCGGGTCCTGTTCTGGCGCGAGTCGGTCGCGCCGGTGGTGGTGTCTTCGATCGCGGAGCCGGCAGTGGGCTCGTTGGTGGACGGCTTCATCGGGGCCTGCTTCTTGGGGTCGTGCGTGACGGGGCGGTCGATCGTTCCTGCGATGTTCATGCCGTGACCGGGTTCTTGCGCGGGCGGCCACGCGGCCGCTTCCGGGCGACGACGACACCCTGGACGAACAGCTCGCCACCCCAGACGCCCCAGGGCTCACGCCGCTCCTTGGCGCCGGCGAGGCAGGCCTCGATCAGCGGGCAGGTGCGGCACAGGGCCTTGGCGTACTCGACGTCGGCCGGCGACTCGGCGAAGAAGACCTCCGGGTCGTAGGAACGGCAGGGGACGGGTACGCCGAGGTTCTCGATGGCGTCGTCAAGCGCGGTGAGCGCGGTGAGCGGAGTGAGCGCGGTCAAGGTGGAGTCCTCCGTGAGGCCGGGCGGGGAGATCGTTTCGGAAGGCGGTACGGACGGGGCGTGCGCTTCGAGATGCACGGTCGGTCTTCCTCGTCTGGTCGTTCCGGTCCTGTTGGACCGGGTGGCGGCTGGGTACCGGGTACTGCTTCTGTCCCGAGGCCCCTTCGCTCCGTCGTCCCCGTTCGGGGACAAACAGAAGGGCCGCGGATCCCGGGTGGGGTTCCGCGGCCCTGAAGGCGCCGGCCTGATCGACGATCAGGCTGGATCACTCCAGGGTTCTGGCCCACGGAAGGCCCACATCAGGTGGTGCTGCGTCGTCTTCTTCCGGCTTCCGGCACCGGTCGCCGTAAAGGCATAGGCCTGCGCCTTTGCCGCTACTGCTTCCAGTGCCTTAGTCGGTCGCTCATTGCGCTCATTCACGGGGAGACCCAGGACGGGGAGACCCGCGAGAGACACGGAGGACGCCGGCTGGGCGGCACGGATGCCGGACAGACCGGTGCCCTGGAACGAGGCGTCGAGGATGCACAGGGAGGCGACGACCGAGCGATCGGTCATTTTGACGGCGCTGGTGTAGCTGCTGTTGATGCTGATCACTGGACTCGCCTCCTCTCGGCGTCTCGGGGGGACTGGGGTGAACCAGTCCACGGATATGTAAGTAGAGCACGGAATCGGGGCCTTCGAGAAGGCCTCCGTCCCCGTGCATAAGAACCTATGGGGATTGCCGGGGCATGCGCAAACTATTTTCTCGACGAGTTTGAATCAGTCCTCCTCGTCGTCCTCCCCGCTCTCCTGGCCTGCGCAGATGGCCAGGACTTCGGCCCCGTAGCGGTTCAGCTTGCGCACGCCGACGCCGGGGATCCGTGCCAACTCGCCGTCGTCGTCCGGGACGGCCTCGGCGATCGCCATCAACGTCTTGTCGGTGAAGACGCAGAAGGCCGGCTGCCCGCTGCGCTGCGCCTGGACGGCGCGCCACTCGCGCAACCGCTCGTAGAGGCCCTCGTCCATGTCGGACGGACAGTCCTCGCAGCGCATCAGTTTCATCTCGCCGGCATCGGTGAGCGTGCGTCCGCACACCCGGCAGCGAGCCGGCGTGCGCTGGGTGCGCCGCGGCACGGCAGCAGCGGGTCTGCTCGTGGTGAAGCCGCGCTCGACGCCGCCCGGACCGCCCGCGGCCGCGCGACCGGCCGCGCCGGTGGAGCCGGGGCGCAGTCCGTCCAGGAAGCGGCTCGGGCGGCGGCTCGGACGGCCGCCGGGCGAGCGGGAGAGCGCCCAGGAGACGTGCAGGCGCTCGCGGGCACGGGTGACGCCGACATAGAGGAGGCGGCGCTCCTCCTCGATCTGCTCGTCGGTCTTCGCGTAGGTGATCGGCATCATGCCCTCGGCGACGCCGACCAGGAAGACGACGTCCCACTCCAGGCCCTTGGCCGAGTGCAGGGAGGCCAGGGTGACGCCCTGCACGGTGGGGGCGTGCTGGGCGTTGGCCCGCTCGTCCAGCTCCGCGACGAGGTCGGCGAGGCTCGCGCCGGGTTTGGCGGCGGCGAAGTCCTGGGCGAGGTTGACCAGTGCGGCCAGCGACTCCCAGCGCTCTCTGGCGGCGCCGGAGCCGGCCGGGGGCTGGGACGTCCAGCCCTCCCCCGACAGCACGGCACGCACCTGGGAGGGCAGGTCGACG
The DNA here is from genome assembly GCF_044750545.1 of Streptomyces sp. NPDC088794. Taxonomy (NCBI): domain Bacteria; kingdom Bacillati; phylum Actinomycetota; class Actinomycetes; order Kitasatosporales; family Streptomycetaceae; genus Streptomyces; species Streptomyces sp. NPDC088794. The sequence goes on from NZ_JBIVKB010000002.1 coordinate 63,031, forward strand.
ACGTCGTCGAGGAGGGAGTCGTTGCCGCCGAAGCGGGCTCCCGCGCGCAGGGCGATGCTCGCCTTGCGCACCTCGGGGCGGTCGAAGAACCGCTCGGCGCCGCGCAGTTGGTAGGGGACACCGGCGTCGGCGAGCGCCTGCTCGTACGTCTCGGACTGGGCGTTGGTCCGGAACAGGATGGCGATCTCGCTCGCCGGGACGCCGGCGTCCATGAGTTCACGGATGCGACGGGCGGCGCCCTCGGCCTCGGCGGGTTCGTCGGTGTACTCGGTGTAGCCGGGCTCGGGGCCGGCCGCGCGCTGGGAGATCAGCTCCAGGCGGTGGTCGGCGGCCCGGCCGCGGGCCTGGGCGAGGAGACCGTTGGCGAGGTGGACGACCTGGGGTGTGGAGCGGTAGTCGCGGACGAGCTTGACGACGGTGGCTCCGGGGTGGCGGGTGCGGAAGTCCAAGAGGTGGTCGGGGGTCGCTCCGGTGAACGAGTAGATCGTCTGGCTCGCGTCGCCGACGACGCACAGGTTGTCCCGCTCGCCGAGCCACAGCTCCAGGAGGCGCTGCTGGAGGGGGCTGACGTCCTGGTACTCGTCGACCACGAAGTGCTGGTACTGGGAGCGGACCTGCTCGGCGATGTCGTGCCGGTCCTGGAGGACGGCGACGGTCAGCAGCAGGACGTCCTCGAAGTCGATGACGCCACGGTCCCGCTTCAGGTCCTCGTAGACCGAGTAGAGCTGGGCGATCTCCGCCGGGTCCCTGGGCGCGTCGCGGCCCGCCTTGACCGCCGCGAGGGCGTAGTCGGCGGGGACGGTCTGGGTGACCTTGGACCATTCGATCTCGGCGGTGACGTCCCGCAGTTCGCCCCGGTCGAGGCGGATGCGGCAGGCGGCCGCCGCGTCGGCGACGAGCTGGATCTTGCGGTCGACGAGCCGGGGCATGGACCCGCCGACCGCCTTCGGCCAGAAGTACTGGAGCTGGCGCAGGGCGGCCGAGTGGAAGGTGCGGGCCTGGACGCCGGCGGCGCCGAGCTGGCGCAGCCGGCCGCGCATCTCGCCCGCGGCACGGTTGGTGAAGGTGACGGCCAGCACGCTGGAGGGGTGCAGGATCCCGGCGCGCACTCCGTAGGCGATGCGGTGGGTGATCGCCCGTGTCTTGCCCGTGCCGGCGCCTGCCAGCACGCACACCGGACCGCGCAGGGCGGTGGCCACCTCGCGCTGCTCGGGGTCGAGCCCCTCGAGCACCGCGTCGGCCGAATCCGGTACCTGCGGGAAGAGCGTGGAGTGCGTTGCTGCTGTCACACGGCCATGCTGCCAGGTCGCCGGAGACAGGTGAGCCCGTTGTCCACAGGGAGACCCCCGCAGTCGTACTAATGCGGCAGGCGTCACGCCGGTGCGGCAGGCATCACGCCCGGCGCCGCACCGGGTGTGGGAATGGTGGCCCTTTCAAGTACGTTCCCTCTCTGCGAGGACGGATCCCCGAGCAGCTGAGGAGTGCGAGAGACATGCCGGGCACTGTGACGATGTACAGCACCACGTGGTGTGGCTACTGCCGCCGGTTGAAGAGCCAGATGGACCGCGAGGGCATCGCGTACGAAGAGATCAACATCGAGCAGGACCCGGAGTCGGCACTGTTCGTGGAGAAGGCGAACGGCGGCAACCAGACGGTTCCCACGGTTCTTTTCCCGGACGGATCGACGCTGACCAACCCTTCGTTGGCGCAGGTCAAGCAGAAGGTCGGCGTCTGATCGCTCCCGCTGCCGTGGCAAAGGAAGGCGGCCTCCGAGACACGCACGTGTGTCTCGGAGGCCGCCTTCTTCGTTCGGTCAGACGCTCCTCGTCGGCAGCGGCTTGCCGTACCAGAGTTCGATCAGGCGGGCCGCGATGGAGATGCCGTACGGCGGGAGCACCTCGCCGGACTCGAAGGCCGCGCCCAGTTCGTCGCGGGAGAACCAGCGGGCCTCGTGGATCTCCTCGCCGTCCACGTCGATCTCGGTCGAGGTGGCGTGGGCCATGAAGCCGAGCATGAGGCTGGAGGGGAACGGCCAGGGCTGGCTGGCGACGTACTCGACCTGACCGACGGCGATGCCGGCCTCCTCGAAGACCTCGCGGCGCACCGCCTGCTCGATGGACTCGCCGGGCTCGACGAAGCCGGCGAGGGTCGAGAAGCGCCCCTCGGGCCAGTGGACCTGACGGCCCAGGAGGATGCGGTCCTCGTCGTCCGTGACGGCCATGATCACGGCGGGGTCGGTGCGCGGGTAGTGCTCGGCGCCGCAGGCCGGGCAGCGGCGGATGTGGCCGGCCGCCGCGATGGCGGTGCGCTCGCCGCAGCGGGAGCAGAAGCGGTGGGTGCGCTGCCAGTTCTCCAGGCCGACCGCGTGCACCATGAGGCCCGCGTCGCGCGGCGACAGGAGCAGACCGGCCTCGCGCAGGCCGGCCGCGCGGGCGGACTGGTCGATACGGCCGGGCAGGGCGTCCTTCTGGAGGGCGAAGTAGCTGACGCCGTCCTCGTCGGTGCCCAGGAAGTAGCGGTGTGCCTCGGTCAGGGGCGCCTCGAACGCGGGGGTCATGACGATCTCGGTGTGTCCGTCCGGGGTCTCGTCTATGAGGACCTGGCCGCCGGAGACCACGAAGCAGCGGGTTGTGGGGTGACTCCATGCCGCCGCGAGCCAGGCCTCGTCGAGCCGGTGGTGGGCGGCGCGGTCGATGCCGCTCGGGGCGGTGAGCGAGATGGGGCGGTCGGCGGTGTGGTCGGTCCAGGTGGTCACGTGTGCTTCCAACTCCCCCAGGGGAACGGGTTGTTTCGGCGGGCGGTTCGGCGGGACGTACGGCGGGAGGCGACCGGGTCCGGCGGGATCGAGCGGTTCGGGACGGTTCTTCCAGTGTGCCCCTCGCATGCTGTGACTCCGGACGGTGCGCGGTGGTCAGGGCGCACGGCGCCAGGTCTCCGCGAGATCGCCCCACAGGTACGCGGCGGTTTCGACGCCCTTGAGGAGCAGGTCCAGTTCGACCTTCTCGTTCGGTGCGTGCCAGCCGTCGGAGGGGACGGAGATGCCCAGGAAGAGCACGGGCACGCCGAGGACCTCCTGGAGGTCGGCGGCGGGTCCGGAGCCGCCCTCACGGGTGAAGCGGACGGGTTTCTCGAAGGCGCGGCCCATCGCGCGGGCGACGGACTGGAGGGCGGGGTGGTCCAGCGGTGTCAGGCACGGGCGCGTGGCGGCGCCGAAGACGATGTCGTGCCGGATGCCGGTGGGCAGGTGCGCGGCGGCCCAGGCACGGACGGCCTTCTCGACTTGGTCGGGGTCCTGTCCCGCGACCAGGCGGAAGGAGAGCTTCACCATGGCTGAGGACGGGATGATCGTCTTGCTGCCGGGGCCCTGGTAGCCGCCTCCGATGCCGTTGACCTCGGCGGTGGGACGGGCCCAGACGCGCTCCAGGGTGGTGTGGCCGGCCTCGCCGTGGGTGGCGTGCGACCTGGCGGTGCGCAGCCACTCCGCCTCGTCGAAGGGCAGCTCGGCGAAGAGTTCGCGCTCGCGGTCGGTGAGCTCGACGATGCCGTCGTAGAAGCCGGGGATCGCCACGCGTGCGTGCTCGTCGTGGAGCGCGGCGACCAGACGGGCCACGGCGGTGGCCGGGTTGGGCACGGCGCCGCCGAAGGAGCCGGAGTGGATGTCCTGGTCGGGTCCGTGCAGCTGGATCTCGCACTCGGCGAGGCCGCGCATGCCGGTGCACACCGTGGGGGTGTCCTCGGACCACATGCCGGTGTCGGACACGATCACGGCGTCGGCGGCGAGCCGGTCCGCGTGCTCCTCGACGAGGGCGCGGAAGTGCGGGGAGCCGGACTCCTCCTCGCCCTCGATCAGGAGCTTGAGGTGGACGGCGGGGGCGGTGCGGCCGGTGGCGGCGAGGTGGGCGCGGACGCCGAGTGCGTGGAAGTACACCTGGCCCTTGTCGTCGGCCGCCCCGCGCGCGTAGAGGCGGTTGTCCCGGACCACGGGCTCGAAGGGCTCGCTGTCCCAGCCGTCCTCACGGGCGGCGGGCTGCACGTCGTGATGGCCGTAGACGAGGACCGTGGGTGCCTCGGGGAGGTCGGAGGGCCACTCGGCGAAGACGGCGGGAGCGCCCGGCGTCTGCCAGACCTCGGTGGTCGGGAAGCCGGTCTCCTTGAGCTTGGCGGCGAGCCAGTCGGCGCTCTTGCGGACATCGGGCGCGTGGTCGGGCTGGGCCGAGACCGACGGGATGCGCAGCCACTCCGCGAGTTCGTCGAGGAAGGCGGCGCTGTGCTGCTCGATGTACGTACGGACGGCGCTGTCCGGGGTCTGGCTCATGGTCACGAGCCTATCGGCCCGCGCTGACATCCTCGGTGGGCGGTTCCTCACAGTTTGCTTGCCCGTCCGGCTCCTCCAGCAGCAGCCGTTCCAGGGCGGCCCGGTCCGGCAGCCCCTCGGGACGTACGACGTCGCCGCCGCGCACGTACAGGAACGCGGCGCCCACCGACTCCAGCGGTACGCCCCGCTGCTCGGCCCAGGCCAGCCGGTACAGAGCGAGCTGGAGGGGGTCGGCGGAGCGGGTGCGATTGGTCTTCCAGTCGACGATCTCGTACGTCGCCGTCTCGCCGTCGCCCTCTTTGTAGACGGCGTCGATGCGGCCGCGGACCACCCGGCCGGCGATGGCCAGCTGGAAGGGGGCCTCCACGCGGTAGGGCGTGCGGTGGGCGTACTCGGTGCGTTCGAAGGCGTCCTTGAGGGCCTCCAGGTCGCGTTCGTCGGCGATCTCGGCCTCGCTGCCGGGCAGGTCGTCCGGTTCCAGCATGGGCAGCGTCAACGCCTCGAAACGGGCCTCCACCCATGCGTGGAACCGGGTGCCTCGGCGTGCGGCGGGTTGTGGGGGGCGCGGCATGGGGCGCGCGAGTTCCCGTGCGAATCCGTCCGGGTCGGCGGCCAGGCGCAGTACCTGGGACGCGGTGAGGGATGCGGGCAGGGTGACGTCGGTGACGGCCTCACGGGCGCGCAGGAGCTCTCCGGTCAGGGCGTCGAGGTCACGGTCCCAGGAGGCGATGGCACGGGCCTCTTCGGGGGTGAGGCGGGGACGGCGAGGGGTGGCACGCGAGCGCTCCGTGCTGACGCGGGTGTGCTCCGGAGGCACGCGTGTGTGCTCGGCGCGGTCGGGGGCCGTGGCCTGGCGGCGGTCCGGGGCGGTCGCCTGGTGGGGGACGGCCGGGCGGTCCGGGGACAGGGCGTCCCAGTCGGTCGGCTCCTCGTCGAGGAAGGGGACCTCGTCCTCGGCGCCGTACTCCTCCCCGTCCGGGTCGGGCGGTCCCTCGTAGCTCTCGTACGGGTCGTCGTCCGGTGGTGGCGGCCAGTCCGGGTCGCCGTGGTCGTCTGGGTCGTGCGTGGCCGCCGGATGGCCGTCCTCGTGGGAGGCGAGGTCCTCCAGGTGGGCGAGGACGGTCTCGGCGGCGGCGCGGCGGCGGGCGAGGGAGGCGTCGTCCAGGGGCAGGGGCCACACCTGGTCGGCGCCCTCCTGGTGCAGGGCCGGGTTCTCCTCGTCCTCGGCGGGCTCGTCGGCCCAGGCCTCGATCTCGCCGAAGCCGGCCGCGCAGTGCTCGTAGAGGTCCTGGAGGAACGCGGAGGGTCCCCGCGGCTTCTTCTGGCTGGGGCCCCACCAGTGGCCGGAGCCGAGGAGCAGGGAGCGGGGGCGCGTGAAGGTGACGTAGCCGAGCCGGAGTTCCTCGGTGTGCTGGTGCTCCTTCATGGACTCCTGGAAGTCCTTCAGGCCCCGGGAGGTCCAGGAGTCGATGTCGGGCAGGGTGTCGGCGTCGCCGCGCAGTTCGTGCGGGAGCACCTTGCCCTGGGCGGTCCACTTCTCGCGGCCCCGGGCGCTGGGGAAGCTGTCGGTGACCAGGCCCGGGACGGCCACGACGTCCCACTCCAGGCCCTTGGACTTGTGCGCGGTGAGCACCTTGACGGTGTTCTCGCCGCCGGGGAGGGCGTTGTCGAGGCCCTTCTCGTACTGGGCGGCGGTGCGCAGGAAGGCGAGGAAGGCGAGCAGGGTGGCCTCGCCGTCGCCCGCCGCGAACGAGGCGGCCACGTCTAGGAAGTTGGAGAGGGTCTCGCGGCGGCGGGCGGCCAGCGCGTGCGGGGACGCCGACAGCTCCACCTCCAGGCCGGTGACGGCGAGGACGCGGTGCAGGACGTCCATCAGCGGGTCGGCCAGCGAGCGGCGCAGGTCGCGCAGTTCGGCGGCGAGGCGGGCGAAGCGCACGCGCGCGTCCGGCGAGAAGGGCAGCCCGTCGTCGTCCCGCTCGGCATCGAGCGGCATCTCCAGGAAGGTGTCCAGGGCGTCCGCCAGCGATATCACCTCGGACGGGTCGACCCCCTCGACGGCCTCGGCGAGCCGGCGGTCCCGGTCGTCGCCGGCATCCACGCGTGCGTGCGCGACGAGGAACCGGGCGCGACGCCCCAGGAGGGCGAGGTCGCGCGGGCCGATGCGCCAGCGGGGGCCGGTGAGCAGGCGCACCAGGGAGGCGTTGGCGCCGGGGTCCTGGAGCACTTCGCAGACGGCGACGAGGTCGGCGATCTCGGGCAGGTGCAGCAGCCCGGACAGGCCGACCACCTCGACGGGCACGTCCCGGGCGACGAGCGCGCCCTGGATCTGCGCGAAGTCGGTCGCGGTGCGGCACAGGACGGCGATCTCGCCGGGCGCCTTGCCGGTGCGGACGAGGTGGGCGATCGAGTCGGCCAGCCAGTCCATCTCCTCGGCGTGGGTGGGCAGCAGCGCGCAGCGCACCGTCCCGTCGCGTTCGGCGCCGGGCGCCGGCCGGAGGGCCTCCACGCCCGCGTGCATGGCGCGCAAGGGCTCGGCGAGGCCGTTGGCCAGGTCGAGGAGGCGGCCGCCGCTGCGGCGGTTCTCGCTGAGCGACTGGCGGGTGGCGAGGCGGCCGTCGGGGTGCGCGAAGTGCTCGGGGAAGTCGTCCAGGTTGGCGACCGAGGCGCCGCGCCAGCCATAGATCGCCTGGCAGGGGTCGCCGACCGCGGTCACCGGGTGGCCGGTGCCGCCGCCGAACAGCCCGGCCAACAGGATGCGTTGGGCCACCGAGGTGTCCTGGTACTCGTCGAGGAGGACCACGCGGAACTCCTCGCGCAGGAGCCGGCCCACCTCGGGGATCCCCGCGAGCCGCGCGGACAGGGCGATCTGGTCGCCGAAGTCGAGCAGGTCGCGCTCGCGTTTGGCGGCCCGGTAACGGACCACCAGGTCGGCGAGTTCGCGGCGCGCGGCGGCTGCCTCGGGGACCTTGCGCAGGTCGGCGTTGGTGAGTTTGACGCTCTCCAGGGACCGCAGCAGCCCGGCGTCGTACGCGCGCAGGGCCTCGGGTCGTACGAGGTGTTCGGCGAGTTCGGCGTCGAGCGCGAGCAGGTCGCTGACCAGGTCGGCGAAGGAGCGGGTGAGTGCCGGATAGGGGCCCGGGGCCTCGCGCAGCACGCGCGCGGCGAGCTGGAAGCGGGTGGCGTCGGCGAGCAGGCGCGAGGTCGGCTCCAGCCCTATGCGCAGGCCGTGGTCGGTCAGGAGGCGGCCGGCGAAGGCGTGGTAGGTCGAGATCACCGGCTCGCCGGGCGGGTTGTCCGGGTCGATGACGTCGGGGTCGGTGACACCCGCCTTGATGAGCGCCTTGCGGACGCGCTCGGCGAGTTCGCCCGCGGCCTTGTTGGTGAACGTGAGCCCGAGGACCTGCTCGGGCGCGACCTGACCGGTGCCGACCAGCCACACCACGCGGGCCGCCATCACCGTCGTCTTGCCCGACCCGGCTCCGGCCACGATCACCTGCGGGGCGGGCGGCGCGACGATGCAGGCCGTCTGCTCCGGGGTGAAGGGGATGCCGAGGAGCTCCTTGAGCTGATCGGGATCGGTGATACGGGCGGGCATGTCGGAGAGGCTAGCGGCGCGCACTGACAGTGGCGGACGAATCGCCCCTCGGGCGGGGAGAGATGCTGGTCAGCACGTGTGGTGCGACGGGTCACACCGGCGCGTCCACTCCACCGAGGACCCCCTCGGGCCGCGCGCTCACTCCACCACGTGCCGCCCCTCGGGCTGCGCGCTGCACGACGCCCGGAACGCGCAGTGCGAGCAGTGCTGTCCGGCGGTCGGGGTGAACCGTTCGTCGAGGACCTTGCCGGCCGCGGTGGCGAGGAGGTCGCCGACCCACTCCCCCTCCAGCGGCTCCTGCGCCTGCACCTTGGGCAGGGTCTCGCCGCCGTCGCGCTGGGCGGCGCCCTGGCGCAGCTGCACGAGTTCGGCCCCGCCCGGCTCGGGCCGTACGCCGTCGAAGGCCTCGTCGACCGCTCCCTCGCGGACGGCGAGCTGGTAGACGGCGAGCTGCGGATGGTGGACGACCTCGGCCTTGCTGACGGCCTGTTTGCCGGTCTTGAAGTCGACGACGTACGCGCGGCCCTCGCCGTCCGCCTCGACGCGGTCCATCTGGCCGCGGATGCGCACCTCGTAGTCGCCCGCTCCGATGGTGACGTCGAAGTCGTGCTCGCTGGCCACGGGCGTGCGCCCGGTGCGGTCCATGACGTGCCACTTCAGGAAGCGTTCGAGCGCCACGCGCGCGTTCTCCTTCTCCTGCGCCGACTTCCAGGGCGCGTCGAAGGCGAGGGCGTTCCACACGGAGTCGAGACGCTCCATGAGGACGGCGAGGTCGGCCGGGGTGTGTCCGGAGGCGACCTCGTCGGCGAGGACGTGCACGACGTTGCCGAAGCCCTGGGCGACGGTGGCGGGCGCGTCGGCCTTCACCTCGCGGCCCAGGAACCACTGCAGGGCGCAAGTGTTGGCGAGTTGGTCGAGGGCGCTTCCGGAGAGCACGACGGGGTGGTCGCGGTCGCGCAGCGGCACCTTGCTCTCGGTCGGCTCGTACATGCCCCACCAGCGGTAGGGGTGGGCCGACGGGACGAGCGGGCGGCCGTCGTCGTCGGCGAGCGCGGCGAGGCGGGCCAGCCGGTGGGCGGCTGCCTCCCTGAGGGTGTCCGAGACGCGCGGGTCGACCGTCGTGGCGCGCAGTTCGGCGACGAGCGCGGCGACGGACAGGGGGCGGCGCGGGCGGCCGGTGACGTCCTTGGGCTCGACGCCGAGTTCGGTGAGGAAGCGGGAGGGCTGGTCGCCGTCGTCGGCGGGTGCCTTCACCGCGGTGACGACGAGTCGCTCGCGCGCGCGTGTGGCGGCGACGTAGAAGAGGCGGCGTTCCTCGGCGAGCAGGGCGCCCGGGGTGAGCGGTTCGGCGAGTCCGTCGCGGCCGATGCGGTCGGCCTCCAGGAGGGAGCCCCGGCGGCGCAGGTCGGGCCACAGACCCTCCTGGACGCCCGCGACGACGACCAGGCTCCACTGGAGGCCCTTGGAGCGGTGCGCCGTCATCAGGCGTACGGCGTCGGGGCGTACGGCACGCCGCGTGAGGGTGTCGGCGGCGATGTCCTCTGCGTCGATCTCCGCCAGGAAGTTGAGGGTGCCCCGGCCACCGCTGCGCTCCTCCGCGCGGGCGGCGGTCGCGAACAGCGCGCACACGGCGTCGAGGTCGCGGTCGGCGTTGCGTCCGGCCGCGCCACCGCGCCGCGCGGAACGCTCCAGGCGCGCGGGCCACGGAGTGCCCTCCCACAGGTCCCACAGCGCCTCCTCGGCGCTGCCGCCGCCCGCCAGGCGCTCACGTGCCTTGCGCAGCAGCGCGCCGAGGCGTTGGGCGCCCCGGGCGTACGCGGGGTCGTGCGCGACCAGGCGCTCGGGCTCGGCGAGCGCCCGCGCGAGCAGGACGTCCGACGGCGGCGGCAGCGCGTTGCCGGCGGCCCGCTCCTCGTCGCGCAGGGCCCGCCCGAGGCGGCGCAGGTCGGCGGCGTCCATGCCGGCGAGGGGGGAGGCGAGCAGGGAGAGGGCGGTCTCGGTGTCGAGCCATGAGAGGGGTTGTTCGGGCCCAGGAGGCTGTTCTGGCTGGGAGGCCTGCTCAGGTCCAGGTTGCTCGGCCTCCGCGTCGGGGACCCCCTCCCTCTCCGCCTCCGCCCCCGCTTCGGGACGCGCCGCCTCCGCCGTCGCCACCGCCCGAAGAGCCGTCAGCAAAGGCGCCACCGCCGGTTCGTGGCGCAGGGCCAGGTCGTCGCCGTCGATGTCCAGGGGGACGCCGGCCGCGGTGAGCGCGCGGCGGACCGTCGGGATCGTGCGGGACCCGGCGCGCACCAGGACGGCCATCTCGCCCCAGGGAACACCGTCTTCCAGGTGGGCCCGGCGCAGGATGTCGGCGATGTTGTCGAGCTCCGTACCGGGCGTCGGATACGTGTACACCTCGACGCGGCCGCCGTCCCGGACCGGGGCGAGTTCGCGGTGGGCGCGGACCTTCTCCGCCGGAAGCCGGGTCAGCGGCATGCGCTGAGTGAGCAGTCGGGTCGCGGTGAGCAGGCCGGCGCCGGAGCGGCGGGATGTGCGCAGGACCTCGACGGGTGCCGGGCGGCCGTCCGCGCGCGGGAAGGCGTCCGGGAACTCCAGGATGCCGTTCACGTCGGCGCCCCGGAACGCGTAGATCGACTGGTCGGGGTCACCGAAGGCGACGAGGGTGCGGCCGCCGCCGGCCAGGGCGTGCAGCAGCCGTACCTGCGCGGGATCGGTGTCCTGGTACTCGTCGACCAGGACGGTGTCGTACCGCGCGGCCAGTTGCGCGGCGACCTCGGGGCGGCGGGCGAGGAGCACCGCGCGGTGGACCAGTTCGGCGTAGTCGAGCACGCCTTGGAGGTCGAGCACGTCGAGGTACTCGGCGAGGAAGGCGGCGGCGGCGCGCCAGTCGGGGCGGCCGATGCGGCGGGCGAAGGCGTCCAGGGCGCCCGCGTCCAGGCCGAGTTCGCGGCTGCGGGCGAGGACCGCGCGGACTTCGTCGGCGAAGCCGCGGGTGGTCAGGCAGGGGCGCAGTTCGTCGGGCCAGCGCACGTGCGCGAGGCCGAGCCCTTCCAGGTCGGGCTGCCCGGCGAGCAGTTCGCGTACGGCGACGTCCTGTTCGGGACCGGAGAGCAGCCGCAGCGGCTCCACGAACAGATCGGTGTCCTGGTGGGCGCGGACCAGGGCGTAGCAGAACGAGTGGAAGGTGGTCGCCTGGGGGGCGCGGGCGGCTCCGGTGCGGGCCGCCATGCGGTCGCGCAGTTCGACGGCCGCCTTGCGGCTGAACGTCAGCACCAGGATGCGTCCGGGGTCGGCGCCCCGGTCGATCCGGGCGGCCACCGACTCGACGAGCGTGGTCGTCTTTCCGGTGCCCGGTCCGGCGAGGACCAGCAGTGGTCCGGCCCGGTGGTCAACCACGGCGCGCTGTGGCGCGTCCAGACGAGGGGGAGCCGGTCGGTCCGGTGGGGTACGCACCAGTCGGTAAGCGCCACGGTCCCCCTGACGCACCTGGGGGTGCGCCAGGCGCCTGGTGGAGGAAGAGGAGCTCACGTGGTTCGCCGGTCCTGGTGGTTGTGCTGGTTGTCGGGCCACCGCGCGTGCAGGGCGGTGATCGCGGGGTGAGCGGGACGCGTGCAGCCGACGCTACGCCGACGGATTCCCTGGAAGCAGCGCTTCCGCTTCTTCCCACAAGACGCTCACGGCACGCGGGTCACGTGCGCCCCCTGCTCCACGAACGTACGTCATGCCACGGACGTGCCCCCGTTCCCCCGTACGGATCACGCGGCGCACCCGGGGCCGCCGTATGCCGGAAGCTGTCAGGTGTGACCGTCCGCGCGCTCGCCGCCGTCCCACCGCGCCCGCCTCATGTCGACGCGCGGCAGATGGCCCTCCGCGGCCCTGCTCGCCTCTTTGAGAGGCGTGCCCTCGGACCGGTAGTGGCCGAGGGCCTCCAGTTCGTGGCCCGGCAGCAGGACGCCGTCCGCGCGCATGACGCGCCACCACGGAACGGCACTCCCGTAGAGGGCCATCACCCGGCCGACCTGCCGGGGGCCGCCCTCCTCCAGCCACTCGGCCACGTCTCCGTACGTCATGACACGCCCGGGCGGAATCAGTTCGGTGACCTCCAGGACGCGCTCCGCGTACTCCGGCAGCGCGTCCGGGGGCTCGGGGTGGACGTCCCGCGGCAGGCTCTCCTCGCTCATCCGGCCCATCCTGCACCACGCCACCGACAATGCGACGGGCCCGCCACGGTGGGTGTCCCTCGCCCCCAGGCGGCGCATCGGGCAGACTGTGCGCCCCCGCATTTGCACCCTGATGCCCCCGTGTGTCGGTGGGGCATGCCACCATCATGCGGGCGGTGACCGGTGATACGAGATCAAGAAGAGACGATGAAGCAACAGGGTGCGCACCCGGAGGATGCGGAAAGCACCTCTGACGCTTCGTCGCGCCCGGACACCGCCGACGGCGAGGACACGACCGCAAAGGAGACGGCCACCAAGGACGTCGACCGAGGCGTCCAGGAGGACGCCGACTGCGCCGACGAGGTGCACAGCGAAGAGGTCGAGGGCGACGAACCGCTGCTCCCCGCGCGCGTGCACCGCCCCTCCGACCTGATGCGCCTCCTGGTGGGCGTGCTGGCCGTCGCCGTGCTCCTCGCGATCGCCGCGTTCGCCCACGGCACCACCTCCGGTCTCGAACAGGACATCAACAAGGGCACCGGACAGGCGCCCGATCTGCTCATCAAGATCGCCGGTCTGGCCTCCAGCATCGCGATCCTCCTGGTGCCCGTCGCCTTCGCGATCGAACGCCTGATCAAACGCGACGGGCTGCGCATCGCCGACGGTGTGCTCGCGGCCGTGCTCGCGCACGGTGTGACCCTGGCCACCGACCTCTGGGTCGCCAAGGCCGCCCCCGGCTCCATCCAGGAGGCGCTCACCCAGCCCTCGCCCGGTGACATCCACGCCCTCACGGACCCGGTGCACGGCTATCTCGCGCCGGTCATCGCCTACATGACGGCCGTCGGCATGTCGCGCCGGCCGCGCTGGCGCGCGGTGCTGTGGATCGTGCTGTGCCTGGACGCCTTCTCGATGCTCGTCACCGGGTACACGACGCCGTTCTCGATCATCCTGACGGTCCTGATCGGCTGGACCGTCGCCTACGGGACGCTGTACGCGGTCGGCTCGCCCAACGTGCGTCCCACCGGGCGCACGCTGATGGCGGGGCTGCGGCACGTGGGCTTCCGCCCGGTGAGCGCCGCGCGCGAGGAGGTGCCGGAGACCTCCGAGACCGGCGACCGCGGCCGCCGCTACTTCGTCACCCTGGAGGACGGTCCACCGCTGGACGTGACGGTGGTCGACCGCGAGCAGCAGGCTCAGGGCTTCTTCTACCGCGCGTGGCGCAACCTGACCCTGCGCGGCTTCGCCACCCGCAGCAGCCTCCAGTCGCTGCGCCAGGCCCTGGAGCAGGAGGCGCTGCTCGCGTACGCGGCCATCGCGGCCGGCGCCAACGCGCCCAAGCTGATCGCGACCTCCGAACTGGGCCCCGACGCCGTCATGCTCATCTACGAGCACACCGGCGGGCGCACCCTGGACTCGATGTCGGACGAGGAGATCACCGACGAGCTGCTGCGCGACACCTGGCGCCAGGTGCAGGCCCTGCAGTCCCGGCGGATCGCGCACCGCAGGCTGGTGGGCGACGCGATCCTGGTGGATCGTTCCGGCACGGTGATCCTCACCGACCTGCGCGTCGGAGAGATCGCGGCCGGCGATCTGCTGCTGCGCATGGACATCTCGCAGCTGCTGGTGACGCTCGGCCTGCGGGTGGGCGCCGAGCGCGCGGTGGCCTCCGCGGTGAGCGTGCTCGGCCCGGACGCGGTCGCCGACTGCCTGCCGATGCTGCAGCCCATCGCGCTCAGCCGGACCTCACGCGCGACCCTGCGCAGGCTGGCCCGGGAGCGGGCCCAGCGTGAGCGCGAGGCGGTCCTGGAGGCGTCCCACCGGGACAAGCAGGCCCGCCTCGCCGCGGCCGGGCACGACCACACCACGCCCGTACTCGAAAAGCCCGACAAGAAGGCCGCGCGCGCGGAGCAGCGGGCCGAGAAGCGGGCCATCGACGACGCTCTGGAGGAGGCGCGCGAGGACGACCTGCTGACGCTGATCCGGCACGAGGTGCTGCGGATCAGGCCGCAGGCGCCGGTGGAGCCGGCCCGCCTGGAGCGGGTGCGGCCGCGCACGCTGATGAGTTTCATCGCCGGTGCCATCGGCGCGTACTTCCTGCTGACGCAGCTCACCCACATCGAGCTGGGTCCGCTCGTGGCCAACGCCGAGTGGGGCTGGGTCGCGGCGGCCGTGCTGTTCTCGGCGGCGAGCTACTTCGCGGCGGCGATGGCGCTGCTGGGGTTCGTGCCCGAGCGGGTGCCGTTCCTGCGGACCGTGGGGGCGCAGGTCGCCGGCTCGTTCGTGAAGATCGTCGCGCCGGCCGCCGTGGGCGGTGTCGCCCTCAACACGCGCTTCCTGCAGCGCGCGGGGGTGCGGCCGGGGCTCGCGGTGGCGAGCGTCGGCGCCTCGCAGCTGTTCGGACTCGGCTGCCACATCCTGATGCTGCTGTCCTTCGGCTATCTGACCGGTACCGAGAAGACACCGTCGTTGTCGCCGTCCCGGACGGTCATCGCGGGTCTGCTGACGGTCGCGGTGCTCGTGCTGGTGGTCACCTCGGTGCCGTTCCTGCGCAAATTCGTCGTCACGCGCGTGCGGTCGCTCTTCGCGGGTGTCGTGCCGCGCATGCTGGACGTGCTCCAGCGGCCGCAGAAGCTCATCACCGGCATCGGCGGCATGTTGCTGCTGACCGCCTGCTTCGTGATGTGTCTGGACGCCTCGATCCGCGCGTTCGGCCAGGAGGGGACCTCGATCAGCATCGCGAGCGTCGCCGTCGTCTTCCTCGCCGGCAACGCGCTCGGTTCGGCGGCCCCGACACCGGGCGGTGTGGGCGCCGTCGAGGCCACCCTGACGGTCGGTCTGATCGCCGTCGGCCTCCCCAAGGAGGTCGCCGCCCCCTCCGTGCTGCTGTTCAGGCTGCTGACGCTGTGGCTGCCGGTACTGCCGGGCTGGCTGGCCTTCAACCACCTCTCGCGCAAGGGCTCCCTGTAGGACGAGGACGTACGCGCGCGTACGTCGCAGTCGTCATCACCTCGCGTACGCACTCGGCGTCACCCCGCAGTACGCACGCGTGGGCGCCGTACCTCGTACGGCCCGTGCCCCGAGCGCTCCGTCGCGTGCGACCGCAGGATGGGACCATGCCGAACCCTCCTCGCCTGCGGGCCGTTGCCCTGACCGCCTCCGTCGTGCTGCTGTCGTCCGTACTGGCGGGCTGCGGCAACGACGACCCCAAGGACGAGGACCTGTCGGCCCAGACGCTCGGCTGGAAGGACTGCCCGGCGCCGTCCCAGGCGGAGGGTGGCGGCGGTGCCCCCTCGCCCCTGGCGGGCGGCGACGAGTGGCAGTGCGCCACCCTGAAGGCACCGCTCGACTGGGACAAGCCCAAGGGCGACACGATCGACCTGGCACTGATCCGGGCGAAATCCAGCGGCGACAAGAGCAAGCGCATCGGCTCGCTCGTCTTCAACTTCGGTGGGCCCGGCGGCTCGGGCGTCACCACGCTGCCCGCCTTCGGCGCGGACTACGCGAAGCTGCGCACCCGCTACGACCTGGTCAGCTTCGACCCGCGCGGAGTCGGCCGCAGCGCCCCCGTGGAGTGCGAGAACGACCAGCAGCTCGACGCGTACTTCCAGCAGGACGCGACGCCCGACGACGCGGCCGAGCGCACCGCGCTTCTCGACAACACCAAGAAGTTCAACGCGGCCTGCGAGAAGAACTCCAAGAAGGTGCTGCCGCAGGTGCGCACCACCGACGCGGCCCGCGACATGGACCTGATGCGCCAGGTCCTCGGCGACACCAAGCTGCACTACTTCGGCATCTCCTACGGCACCGAACTCGGCGGTGTCTACGCCCACTTGTTCCCCAAGAACGTGGGACGCGCGGTGTTCGACGGAGTCGTCGACCCCACGCAGAACTCCGAACAGGGCTCGCTCGGCCAGGCCGAGGGCTTCCAGCTCGCGCTCGACAACTTCGCGAAGGACTGCACGTCGAAGGTCGAGGACTGCCCGGTCGGCGACACCGCGCAGGACGTCAAGGACCGCATCGCCAAGCTGCTCAAGGACCTCGACAGCAAGCCGATCCCGGGCATCTTCCCGCGCGAGCTGACCCAGACCGCCGCGACCAACGGCATCGCGCAGTCGCTGTACTCGAAGGACTTCTGGGAGTACCTGACCGAGGGCCTGGAGCAGGCGTACGACGGGGACGGCAGGATCCTGATGCTGCTGTCCGACTCGATGAACGGGCGCAGCGAGAACGGCGAGTACAGCAATATCTCGGCGGCCAACATCGCCATCAACTGCGCCGACGACAAGCCCCGGTACACCTCGGACTTCGTGCAGGAGAAGCTGCCGGAGTTCCGGGCCGCATCGCCGCTGTTCGGCGACTTCCTGGCGTGGGGCATGGTCAGTTGCACGGACTGGGCGGTGGCGGGCGCGGCCGACCATCCCGACGTGAGCGCGGCCGGCTCGGCGCCGATCCTCGTCGTGGGCAACACCGGCGACCCGGCCACGCCGTACGAGGGCGCGCGCAAGATGGTGGACGCCCTCGGCAAGGGCGTCGGCGTCGAGCTGACGTACAAGGGCCAGGGGCACGGCGCCTACGACAGCAAGAACAAGTGTGTGCAGAGTGCGGTGAACGGCTATCTGCTGGACGGGAAGGTCCCGGCGGCGGGCACCGTCTGCTCCTGACCCCGGCCACGCCAAGCGCCGCCTGCTCCTGACCCCAGCCACAACAAGCACCGTCTGCTCCTGGACCCGACCTCGCCCGCGACCCTCGAATTCCGGGCAAACATGCAGGTCAAGAGGTTATCCACAGCCCTCCGCAGGCTCGGCGTGATCCGCCTACTATGGCCTGACCGCCGTCGGCCGGCCGATGTGCCGACGGCTCGTGAGGGGGGAACGCACATGGCGCGACTCGTACGGTGGGCGGCGCTGGGGGCCGCCGCCGCGCTGCTGGTGGGGGGTTGCAGCGGCGGCTCGTCGTCCGACGACGGCAAGGGAGACGGAGACACGGGCGCGGCGGCCACGCCGTCGGCCGACTCCTCCGACTCCGCCGGTACGAGCGCCGTCCTGCCCGCCTCCCTGACCGCGCAGCGGCTCGACTGGGGACGCTGCAAGGCCACCGCCGACTCCGCCGCGCCGGGCAGCGACTGGCAGTGCGCGACGCTCAAAGTGCCGCTGGACTGGTCGAAGCCGGACGGCGAGACGATCGGCCTCGCGCTGATCCGCGGCAAGTCCCGTGGCGACAAGCCCATCGGCTCGCTCCTGTTCAACTTCGGCGGTCCCGGCGGCTCCGGTGTCTCCACCCTGCCGTCGTACGCGGCCACGGCCTCCTCCCTGCGGGAGCGGTACGACCTGGTGAGCTGGGACCCGCGCGGGGTCGACCGCAGCGAGGGCGTGCGCTGCCGCGGCGACAAGGCGATCGAGGCCGCCGAGGACATCGATGCCACCCCGGACACCCCGGCCGAGGAGAAGGCGTACTTCCAGGACGCCCTCGACTTCGGCAAGGGCTGCAAGAACGCCACCGGCAAGCTGCTGGCGCACGTGTCGACGACGGACACCGCGCGCGACATGGACCTGATGCGCCAGGTCCTCGGCGACGCGAAGATGCACTACTTCGGCATCTCGTACGGCACCGAACTCGGCGGTGTGTACGCCCACTTGTTCCCCAACAACGTGGGACGGCTGATCCTCGACGCGGTCGTCGACCCCAGCGCCGACACCGTGGGCCACGCGGAGAACCAGACCAGGGGCTTCCAGCGCGCCCTCGACGACTACCTCAAGTCGACCGGGCAGGACCCGAAGCAGGGCACCCGGAAGATCGCGGACCTGCTCGACCGGCTCGACGCGAAGCCGCTGTCGACGTCGTCCGGGCGCGAGCTCACCCAGACGCTGGCCGTCACCGGCATCGTCCTGCCGCTCTACAGCAAGGCCGGCTGGCCGACGCTGACCAGCGCCCTCGACGCGGCGGAGAGCGGCGACGGTTCGGAGCTGCTGGACCTCGCCGACGGCTACAACGAACGTGACACCTCGGGGCACTACGGCACGACGACCCACTCCCAACGGGTCATATCGTGCTTGGACGACAAGCAGCGGCCGACCGCCGAGGAGACGAAGAAGCTGCTGCCGACGTTCGAGAAGATCTCGCCCGTGTTCGGGGACTTCCTCGGCTGGGACACGGCCGGCTGGTGCCACGACTGGCCGGTGGCCGGGCAGTACGACACCCCGGAGGTGAGCGCGCCCGGCGCGGCGCCGATCCTGGTGGTCGGCAACACCGGCGACCCGGCGACACCGTACGAGGGCGCCCGGAAGATGGCCGACGAGCTGGGCAAGGGCGTCGGTGTGGAGCTCACCTGGAAGGGCGAGGGGCACGGTGCGTACGGGAGCGGGAGCGACTGCGTCGACTCCACGGTGAACGCGTATCTACTGAAGGGGACGGTACCGAAGGACGGCAAGGTCTGCGCCTCGTAGCGCCTTCGCTCGCGGCCCGCACGCTCGCGGCCCGCGCACGAGTCGGGGCAACGGAAAGGGGCCCGGCACCCACGGTGCCGAGCCCCTCCCGAGAAGGCGTTCGCCGAGTAGACGAGCCTGTTCGCCTAGTAGACCGGCTTGTCCGGCTCGATCTGGTTGACCCAGCCGATCACGCCGCCGCCGACATGCACGGCGTCGGAGAAGCCCGCGGACTTCAGGACCGCGAGGACCTCGGCACTGCGGACACCCGTCTTGCAGTGCAGGACGATCTTCTTGTCCTGCGGGAGGGTCTCCAGGGCGGTGCCCATGAGGAACTCGTTCTTCGGGATCAGCTTGGCGCCCGGGATGGAGACGATCTCGTACTCGTTGATCTCGCGGACGTCGATGATCTCGATGTTCTCGCCGTCGTCGATCCACTCCTTGAGCTGCTTGGGAGTGATCGTCGAGCCGGCGGCCGCCTCCTGGGCCTCCTCGGAGACGACGCCGCAGAAGGCCTCGTAGTCGATGAGCTCGGTGACGGTCGGGTTGTCGCCGCAGACCGCGCAGTTGGGGTCCTTGCGGACCTTGACCTGGCGGTACTGCATTTCCAGGGCGTCGTAGATCATCAGGCGGCCGACGAGGGGCTCACCGATGCCGGTGAGGACCTTGATGGCCTCGGTGACCTGGATGGAGCCGACGGACGCGCACAACACGCCCAGGACGCCGCCCTCGGCGCAGGAGGGGACCATGCCGGGGGGCGGGGGCTCCGGGTAGAGGCAGCGGTAGCAGGGACCGTGCTCGGACCAGAAGACCGAGGCCTGGCCGTCGAAGCGGTAGATCGAGCCCCACACGTACGGCTTGTTCAGCAGCACGCAGGCGTCGTTGACCAGGTAGCGGGTCGCGAAGTTGTCCGTGCCGTCGACGATCAGGTCGTACTGGCTGAAGATGTCCATCACGTTCTCGGCCTCGAGCCGCTCTTCGTGGAGGACGACGTTCACGTACGGGTTGATGCCGAGGACGGAGTCGCGCGCGGACGCGGCCTTGGAGCGGCCGATGTCGGCCTGGCTGTGGATGATCTGACGCTGCAGGTTCGACTCGTCGACCTCGTCGAACTCCACGATGCCGAGCGTGCCCACGCCCGCCGCGGCCAGGTACATCAGCGCCGGCGAGCCCAGGCCGCCGGCGCCCACACACAGCACCTTGGCGTTCTTCAGCCGCTTCTGCCCGTCCATCCCGACGTCCGGGATGATCAGGTGGCGGGAGTACCTGCGGACCTCGTCTACGGTGAGCTCAGCAGCTGGCTCGACCAGGGGTGGCAGCGACACGGGGACTCCGTTGATCGGTCAATCACTACGGTTGTTCTCCCTGTAACACTGCCATGCCCATCTTCATTCCGAGACACCCGTCCCGACCCGCGAGACGATGTCGTCCCAGTAGCCGGGCAGGGTCTCCCAGGGATCGGCGCGTCCGCCTCGGTCCGTGCGGTCGGTGAAGTAGATCGTCGCGGCGCCCTGCCAGCGGGCGATGCGCAGCGCCTCTTCGAGGTGCGGGCCGGGCACGCCGTGGACGAAGTGGCAGAAACGCTCGGGTGGATGGTCCGCGGTCCACTCGGCCACCTGCGACCACCGGTAGTCGCTCCAGGACCCGGCGAAGGTCACCAACTGGTCCCCGCACTCGACGTACCCGGGGTGCGGATGGGTGCCGTGGCCGAGGACGACATGCGCGTCGTCGCAGATCGAACGGAGCGTGTCGACGGTGCGGCCGATCTCCGGGAGCGAGGCGCGTTCGGTCGGGCAGCGGTCCACGAGGAAGCCGTCGACCCGGTACCAGTCGCGGTAGCGGTGCGCGTCGGAGATCAGCTCCCCGAAGGTGCGGGCCCCGTACGCGCTGTCGAGGTTGCCGAGGACCCGCACGCCCGCGTTGCGCAGCCGCCCGGCCGCCTCCAGGCAGTGTGGGTCGGGGCGGGCGCCGGGACCGTCGGCGACGTCGAGGACGACCCAGTGCAAGGGGGTGCCGGGGCGGGTGAGTTCGGCCCACTCGGTGGGGGCGACCAGGGGGTGGGCGTAGCCCGGGATGCCGAGCCCGGTGCGGACGTCGGTGCTCGCGGTGCCTGCCCTGGTGCTGGTCAGATACGGCATGCCGCCTCCATCCAGATGTCGGCCAGGGACTCTTCGAGGTTGATCCGGGGCCGCCAGCCGAGCCGGTCGCGCGCGGTGCGCACATCGGCCTGCTGCCAACTGCCGCAGCCGTCCGGGTACGGGTACGCGACCGGGGAGGCGTGGTCGGACTCGGTGCGCGGGTGGCCGATGCCCGACCGCATCAAGGGGCCGGGCGGACCGTCCAGTTCGTGCAGGGCACCGCCGTATCCGGCCACCCGCGCGAGCGTGGCGGCGGCGTCGCGCAGCCGGACGGCACGGCCCGAGCCGATGTTGATGACGCCTTGGGCGGCGGAGAGCGAGGCGGCGTGCACGGCGCGCGCCACGTCGCGTACGTCGACGAAGTCGCGCTGGGCGCCGAGGCCGGCGAGTTTCAGCTCGCCGTCGCCGGACTGCATGGCGCGCCGCATGGCCTCGGCGAGCCGGCCCAGCGGCGAGCCGGCGGGCGTACCCGGGCCGGCCGGTGAGAAGACCCGCAGCACGACCGCGTCCAGGCCGGAGCCGAGGACGAGTTCGGTGGCGGCGAGTTTGCTGACGCCGTACGGGCCACCCGGGCGCGGCACGGCGTCCTCCGCGGTGGAGGAGCCGGGCTGGCTTGGGCCGTACTCGGCGCCGCAGCCGATCTGCACCAGCCGGGCGCCGCAGCCGCTGCGGCGCAGGGCCTCGCAGACGGTGGCGACGGCGACGGTGTTGTGCCGCGCGAGTTCACGGGCGCCGCCTCGGGTGGCGCCGGCGCAGTTGACGACCACACCGGGATGGACCGCGTCGAGGAAGCGGGTGAGGGCACCGGGGCTGCCGGACGCGAGGTCGAAGCGGACGTCGGCGTCGTCGCCGCGGCCGAGCGCGGTGAGCTGGACGGCCGGGTCGGCGAGCAGACGGTCGGCGACGAAGCGGCCCAGGTAGCCGTTGGCTCCGATCAGCAGGACTCTCATCGCACGGCTCCCGGAGCCGAGGGTTCGGGTCGGGAGGTGATCATTTGGTGTTCTCCTTCAGCGAGGGTGGTGCCGTTGCCTCGGGGTCGGGCGCCCGCGGCGCGGTGGGCGGTGGGCGGGGCGTGCCGGGTCAGCACGGCCGGTCGGCCGGTGCGTGGGCCGAGGCCCGGGTGAGGGTGCGGGTCGTGTGGACCAGCAGGGTCAGGGCGGCCGCCGCGCAGGCCAGGGCCGGGACGCTGCCCGGGCCGGTGGCGTCGACGAGGGCTTCCACGGGGGTGGCGAGGAAACCGCAGCCGGGAAGGCGGGCCGCGAAGACCGTGACCAGGGCTGCCGCCTCGGCGGTGGCCGTGACGGTGAGGACGAGCGCGGGTGCATGGGTGAAGCCGTGCGTGGTGAGGAGGCGGGCGAGGAACAGGAGGGCGCCGAGGGTCAGGGTCTGGGCGTAGGCCGCGGGCTGGTCCAGTGCGGTGGCGCACACGGCGAGCAGGGCCGCCAGGGCGCACAGGAACAGGGCGAACGTGCCGAGCAGCAGCGGCCGTACGGAGGCGGCGAAGTCCGCCAGACCGCGGCTGGCCGTCAGTCTTCGCCGGGCGCGCGCGGTGAAGAGGTGGGCGCTCCAGGCGGCGGGGGCGCAAGCGAGGGTGAGTGCCAGGACGGGGGCGGTCGCGACAGGCCAGGGGCCGTCGGCCGCGCCGGTGGGCAGACTGTCGGGGCCGCCGCCGACGGCCGCGTTCAGGAGCCCGTCGCCGAACAGGGCGTAGGCGACGAGCCAGCACGCCCACAGACCGGTGCCGGGGGTATGCGGGGCCGGTCCCGAAGACGTGCGGTCGGGTACGCCCAGCGGGCCGCGGGCGAGCGCCGCGCGCAGGCCGAGAGCCACGGCGAGAACGCCGACGACGGCCACGACCAGGCGGGGCCGACCATGGGTGAAGGGCAGGCCGATCACCGTCGCCGCGCACAACGCACCCGGCAGGAGGGCGAGCAGGGCCCAGCCGGCGCGCGCGCCCGGGGCCGGCGGAGCCTCGGGGGTCGGCCGCGTCTCCTCGCCGTGGGAGGCACGGGCGTACATCTCCTCCGCGAGCGAGAACACGTCCCGGTGCCGGAAGCGCGTCGCGGTCCGGTCGGTGACGCCGTGCGCCTCCAGCCCTGCCGCGATCTCCAGCGGGTCCACGGCCCGTTCGCACAGGTCACGGTGACGGTGCATCAGCGCCTTGACCGGGTCAGCGGTGGTGGCGCGACGACGGGTGGCGGGGGCTTCGGAGCTCGGCGCGGTGGGCGAGATTGAGGCTGCGGAGGTTGTGGTGCCGGATGCGGCGGGGGTGACTGCGGCGCGGGAGGCTGCGGCAGCGTCTACGCCGGTGCGCGCATGTCCCGTGCTCCCGTCACCACGCCTCACGCTCGCGTCACCAAGCGCGGCGCCCCCGTCCCCGGGATCCGCGTCCCCGCCGACCCACTCCCCCGACCGTTCGTCCCACGCCCCGGGGTTGGTCGGCGTGCCAGGTCGGTCCAGTTCTCCCAAGTCGCTCATCGGGCCCCCTCCGCAGCAGGTGTCGCGGCAGGCGTCGCGGCGGATGTCGTGGCCGGTGTCGCCGTCGTCGCGCGGACCGGGGCGCCCGCTGCCCAGCCGGGTCCGCCGCGGGCGACGACGCGGGCGGCGGGGCCCGTCCAGCGGCCCGGTACGTGAGCCTCGGCGGGGGCGGCGAACGGCAGCGGCTCCCCGGTGTCGTCGAGGACGACCCGGCGTACCGGCGTCTGCGAGACGATCTCCAGGTAAATGCCGTGAAATGCCGTGATGTTCTGCTCGACGGTGAACAGTTCGAGCGCCCGCGCGCGGGCGGCGGCACCCAGGCGTGCACGGCGCTCGGGGTCGCGCAGCAGCGTTACGCACGCCTCGGCGAGCGCCCGGGGGTTGCGCGGCGGTACGACGAGCCCTGTGCCCCCGATGACCTCCACCACCGCGCCGACGTCCGTGGACACCGTCGCCCGTCCGCAGAACATGGCCTCGACCAGAGTGATCGGGAAGCCTTCGACCACGCTGGACAGCACGGTCACCGAACCGGCGGCGTACGCGTCGGCCGGCGAGGGCACCTCCGGCCCACCGATCTCCTCGAAGGACACGGGGTTGTCGCCGACGGCGTGCATCCCGTCGGCCTCGTCGGGGAAGAGCTGCGCGGCGAGCGCCCGGCAGTGCCCCAGGTAGGCCGCGCCCTCCTCGCCGGCCGGCGTGCCGACGATCCGCAGCCGGGTCTTCGGCTCCTCCTTGCGGATCTCCGCGAAGGCGTGCAGCAGCGACACCAGGTCCTTGGTGGGCTCGACCCGCCCGACCCACACCAGCGTGTCGGGGTCCGCGCACTCCGGGGACTCCCCCACCTCGGTGAAGTGCGTGGCGTCCATGCCCGGGTAGACCGTGCGGAGCTTGACCCGGTCGGCGCCGCAGCGCTCCTGCCAGCGGCGGGCGTGCGTGTTGCCGGGGGTGACGATCGTGGCCCGGTCGTAGATCTCGGCGGCGAGCCTGCCGTGGAAGGCGGCGAGCAGGGACCGTACGGCGGGCGGCGCCTCGGCGGCGGCCAGGTAGTGCGTGCGCAGCCGCACCCCGTACTCGGTCACCAGCAGGGGTACGCCGAAGAAGTGGCGGGCGAGCAGCCCGGGCAGGGCGGCCGGGCCGCCGGACGCCGCGTGGCACAGGTCGACCGAGCCGAGCCCGTCCTCCTCGCACCAGTCGAGCGAGAGGGGGCGCAGGGCGCGTTCCAACTGCGCGGCCACGGCGAGCAGATCGGGTACGCGCGCCTCACGCGCCGTGCGCAGGGCGCCGGGCGCACGACAGGCGCGCTCAAGGGCGCTCACGGCGGCCTCGGAGCGCAGCGCGCCCACCAGTCCGCCCTCGTCGCGGGCGAGTTCGGCGAGCCCGTACAGAGCGCTGCCGAAACGGTCCGCCTGAGTGGCGGAGGCCTCCTCGGAGGAACCGGAGGCAGAGGAACCGGAAGCATCGAAGGAGCCACCCGCGGAAGAGGCGCCGCCCGCGGAACCCGAGGCGCCGGAAGGCCCCCCGGCACTCCCCACCCCCACACCCGCTCCGGCCCCCGCACACAGCGCGGCCGCCAACTCGCCGTAGTACTCGGCGAACCGTCGGCGCGCCCGGCGCCCGTAGCTCACCCCGTCGTCCTCCGCCCCCCACAGCGGAGCCGTCCGCACCCGGCTGACCTGGGGCGGCAACTCGACCCAGCCCTCGGCCTCCTGGCGCTCGCTGCGGCTGAGCGCGTAGATGTCGAACTCGTGCTGCCCGAGCCCGCGCACGAGCCGGTCGCACCAGAGCCTGGCGTCACCGCTCACATACGGATAGCCACCCTCCGTAAGCAGTCCGATGCGCACAGGTGCACCCCCGATCTCCCGTATGGGGAGCCGCCGTTGACCCGGCGACTCGCAGCGGGACGAACGTATGCGGACAAGGCGGTGGCGGGGGGGGGGGGGGGGGGGGGCGCCCCCCCCAACGGGGGAACGGGGGGAAAATAAACGTCGGGGAGCCGTGCAGAGCGCGCAGGGCGAAATCACGTA